>NZ_RKRD01000001.1:1434321-2151482 GCF_003814745.1 Hydrogenoanaerobacterium saccharovorans
AAACAGAAACAGGAGGTTCCATCTTCGTTTCCCAATATAGAATCTTCTGCTGTACAAATAGTTCCCGAAACAGATATTAAAAATGAAGTTAAAGCAGCGATGCTGAATAACATGGCAGAAGAGTTTGTTAAACAACACAAAAATGTTGCTATAGAATTGGCGGACAAAACTCTAGGCATTGACCAAGTAGAGAGCTTTTACCGTAGTTTTCTTGATAATGTTCCTTATGAAATATACATAGGACGTTATATTGGAGAAACCATTACGATATACCATTTACAATTCGGAGGTGGAAACAGTTATAGACTTACCATCGCAGCAGACGATAAAAAAACGGAGCATGATTTAAAAGAAATAAATAAAACCGAAAATGAATACGTGTTTACGACTGATAAAACAATATCAAATCAGGCTATAGAGGTTGGAACAAAGGGTGCCAATGGCTTAACAATTAATAATCTCTGCCAGCATACATGGGAGCATGAAATAAGCGATGAGCTTATAAAAATAGTAGGTGTCGATAAATACGAACAATGGCGAGATGAGCATGCCAGCAGAACACAGTGTAATATTAACATATATAGCTTTTTGAAATTCTTTAATATTTCGCACAGTGAATTTATGGAAGCTTGTGGAAATGCGTTGAAAAATCAAGATCAATTACAGGCCATTATAAAGCAAGTGTATCCGGAAAAGCTAATAAATCAAGATAAGCCAACAGAACCCCGAACAACTTCATCCAAAGCAGAGGCTTCCAGTCAAGAAGAAGATGCGCAGAAGGAGATCCCTGATATAACAGGAGATGAATATCTTAAAGATGTTGAGCAGGGAATCATAGCTGAAATTAACGCAGAGCGGGAGTCATTAGGACTTAGCAAGCTGGAATACGATAAAAATTTACGCTCAGCTGCCCGTATTCGCAGCCGAGAACTTTATAAAAGCGGGGTTTGGGACCATACGAGACCTAACGGTGACCCGTGGCAAACGGTGTTAAGAGAGGATGTACCAATTAAATATGCTTCAGCAGGGGAAAATTTAGCAAATGTAGAATATAACGATCCACGCGTTGAACTACATACAGATGCTAATTGGTGGTTTGAAGAGTGGAAGAGTAGCCCATCTCATTATGAAAATATTTGTCGCGAAGAGTTTACGCATATAGGCGCAGGTGTTTATGTTGTTGAAGAAGATAATGGTATGATTGTAGCTTACGCAACAACTATTTTTGTAAAGTATTAATGGAGAAAGCGTACAGAAAAACCATCTGTGCGCTTTTTTAAGCGTAGTCTTGACTACTTTTTATTTTCTTCACCAAATTTTTTAATTTCTTCTACATTTTCATTGTTTGTAATTGGAATATTTGCTTGAGCATTCATAAAATCACGCTGAATACCTGCATAAAAGGTATATTCACTAACTACATCTTTTTTAGGGTCAATCCTTGCCCGATTGCCATGGAGAACTGCGTCCCCTTTGGGGTCAATTATCTTACGGTTACTCTTTTTTCGATTATCCATTAATTAACCATACTCCTTCTTGTTGTTTTTGATAACCTTATTTTACGTAAAATTGCTTTTATTATAAGAGGATTATAATGCTAAAATTTGAAGCTTAAATATAATAGTTAATTTTTGAAAAAAGCATTGACATTATCTGATATATATAGTATAATAAATTTCGTCGCTCGGGGCAAAGAGATAAATGATGTGGGAGCATAGCTCAGCTGGGAGAGCATCTGCCTTACAAGCAGAGGGTCACAGGTTCGAGCCCTGTTGTTCCCACCACATTTGGCCTGGTAGTTCAGTTGGTTAGAACGCTAGCCTGTCACGCTAGAGGTCGTGGGTTCGAACCCCATCCAGGTCGCCATTTTCTTTCTCTAAAGCGATATGCCTTTGTAGCTCAGTTGGTAGAGCAGAGGACTGAAAATCCTCGTGTCGTTGGTTCGATTCCGACCGAAGGCACCATTTGCGGGTTTAGCTCATTTGGTAGAGCGCCACCTTGCCAAGGTGGAGGTAGCGAGTTCGAACCTCGTAACCCGCTCCAACAAAAATAAAAGGCATTTAGTAATAGCTAAGTGCCTTTTAGTATATAATAGAATGTGGCGCCATAGCCAAGCGGTAAGGCAGAGGTCTGCAAAACCTTTATCCCCGGTCCGATTCCGGGTGGCGCCTCCAAGAATAAAAAGAGATGAACAGTATCTGTTCATCTCTTTTTATTCTTTATTTAATTATAAGTATATACCTTGAACAATTATATGGATATGTTATACTTTATATAAGCTGTACAAGGAAATTTGATTTGATTTGGGGAAAACACATGAATAATCTTGAACAATACACGAACAGGCGCACCATGCTTAAACTAACATGGCCAATATTTATTGAGATTGTTTTGCAAATGTTAGTAGGTAATATGGATCAGGTTATGGTGAGCCGATATTCACAAAATTCGGTCGGAGCTATAGGGAATGCTAATCAGATCATGAATGTACTGCTACTGACATTTAGTGTTATCAGTATGGCTACCACAATTTTAGTTTCACAATATCTAGGTTCAAATAGTTATCAACGAGTGGCCGAAACCTATACTATTGCCATCATTGTCAATTTGCTATTTAGTCTTATTGTAAGCGGAGTTTTAGTGGTATTCAATCAACCAATTTTTCAGTGGATGCATGTTCCGAAAGAACTTATGCATGAGTCAAGTCAATACATAAGTGTAATTGGTGCGTTTATATCTTTTCAGGCAATTTTTTTGACATTCTCTGCTTTTTTTCGAAGTAATGCATGGATGAAAGAATCCATGTATATCTCGGTAGTTATTAATTTGCTAAATATTTTAGGCAACACCTTTCTGATTCCCAAATCAGGCGTTGTAGGAGCGGCTATTTCAAGTAATATTAGTCGATTTGTTGGTGTTGTTTTGATTATTATCATTTTTATAAAAAAATCACATATTAAAATTTCTGTTCGATGGCCCAAACCGTTCCCGGTGAAGCAATTAAAATCACTGCTTGCTATTGGTTTGCCATCTGCAGGAGAATCTCTTTCATATAACTTTTCACAAATAGTAATTATGAGTTTTGCCAATACCTTTGGAACTATAACAATTAATACCAAGGTATATGCAGGCATGTTTGCAATGCTATCTTATTTGTACGCTTCTGCAATCGGCCAGGCACAGCAGATTGTTGTCGGGTATTTTATTGGTGCAAAAATGTTGGATGAAGCCTATCTTGGTGTGCGAAAAACATTGAATTCAGCTGTTAAAATATCGTTATTAATTTCAACAACATTATTTTTGTTCAGTAGTTATACATTCCGGTTATTGACTGATAATCCTGAAGTGATTTCATTAGGCAAAATAATTATGGGAATTGAAATTTTCCTTGAAGTAGGTAGAGCTGTCAACATCGTTTTAGTTCGTGCGTTGCAGGGGACAGGGGATATCCGATACCCAACCATAGTTGGTATTGTATGCCAATGGGTGATTGCGGTTGGAGGCTCGCTTGTGCTTGGCGTGTTGTTGGATATGGGACTGGTAGGTATTTGGATTGGTATGGCGATGGATGAATGTATCCGAGCTGTTATTTTTATGTTTCGCTGGAAAAGTGGCAAGTGGCGCAATAAAAGAATTGTAGAAGCATAAAATGGGTTTGATTTACTATTTTTACATACAAAGAGTGTCTAGTGCCAGTATTTTTTAGAGTATAATTAAACTCAGTAGGCATAACTGCAACACTATTTCGCATAGCCTTTATCGGGGTGATGCGGGTTGAATAAAGCCATTAAGAAAAAATTTTTACTGATAACGATTATATTGTCTTTTTTGGGGTTATCGATTGCTTACGGAATAATGTTGGAATTGAGCAAAACACAGCCTGTAATTGCTAGCATAACAACACATCCAACTATTGTAATTGATGCTGGGCATGGGGGCATGGATGGAGGGGCAGTTGGTGTCCATAAAGAAATCGAAAAGGATATTAATCTATCAATCTCAATTATGTTAAATACCATGCTTAAAGCAGGTGGCTATAATACGGTAATGACACGAGATGACGATGTCTCCATTCATGATCCGCAATATACTTCTGTACGACAGCAAAAAGTATCGGATATCAGAAACCGCCTCAAAATTGCAGAAGAAACGCCAAATGCAATTTTCGTAAGTGTTCATCAAAATCGATTTGAACAAAGCAAATATTATGGTACTCAGATTTTTTACAGTACTAACAACAAGGAGGGTAAAATCCTAGCTGAAACTTTACGCAAACAATTTAAAACATTACTACAGCCGGAAAATGAAAGAGAAACAAAGCCTGCTCAAAAAAATTTGTATATCTTACACCATGCTACATGCCCGGCAGTTATGGTAGAATGTGGTTTTTTATCTAACCCGCGTGAGGCGGAACTTCTTTCGACTGAAGAATATCAGCAAAAAGTGGCTTTTACTATATATACTGCTTTGATGAGCTACTTTGAAAATGGAGTTTCAGGTCTTGCGGAAGATTAGGCATAGCGGTTTTTACCGCAGGAGGACGTATATATGGCCGGAAAAATTAAAACAGTATTTGTGTGCAATAATTGTGGGTTTGAGTCACCCAAATGGTACGGGAAATGCCCAGATTGCGGAGAATGGAACAGCTTTGCCGAAGAAACGCGCGCACCATTAAAAGCATCTGCTGTAAGTAAGCAGTTACCTGTGTTTTCGGTGCAATATGACGCTGCCTATGTATCAAGCCTGAATGAAGTAGATTCAAGCGAAGAACACCGTTATAAAACAGGTCTTCATGAATTTGACCGTGTATTGGGCGGCGGTATTGTACGTGGCAGTTTGGTTTTGCTTGGCGGTGATCCGGGCATCGGCAAATCAACTATTCTGCTGCAAATTTGCGAACATCTATGCAATAATTTAAAAGTATTGTATGTATCAGGAGAGGAGAGTAGAGCGCAGGTAAAGCTGAGAGCAAATCGCTTGGGGGTTACTACAAATGATTTGCTCTTGATGGCACACACCGATATTGAGTATGTTGTAAGCGCAATACAGGCAAACAAGCCTGATGTAGTTATTGTAGATTCAATCCAAACCATGGTAGCGTCAACCATCAGTTCAAGCTGTGGGAGTGTATCACAGGTCAAAGAGTGCACACAAATTCTTGCCCGCCTTGCCAAAAGCGAGAATGTATCCATTTTCATTGTAGGGCACGTGAATAAAGACGGCGCGATTGCAGGCCCTAAAGTTTTGGAACATATTGTTGATACAGTGCTTTATTTTGAGGGCGAACGTAATCTATTTTATCGAATTTTGCGTGCTGTAAAAAATCGTTATGGCTCTACTAACGAAATTGGCGTATTCGAGATGTGTGATAAGGGGTTGCGTGAGGTAGAAAACCCCTCCATGATGCTTCTTTCAGGCAAACCAAGTGGAGTTTCAGGTACTTGCGTTGCTTGTGTAATGGAGGGATCGCGCCCAATTCTTGCCGAAATTCAAGCATTGGTTTCTAAATCCAGCTTTGGTGTACCACGTAGAATGTCAACCGGATTTGATTACAATCGAGCAGCTTTGCTCATTGCCGTATTAGAGAAAAGGGGAGGCTATTTTTTCGGTAATCTTGATGCATATATCAATGTAGTTGGAGGACTAAAACTAGATGAGCCTGCTGTTGACCTTCCAGTTGCACTATCGCTAATTTCCAGCCTGCTTGATAAACCTATCAGCGATAATGTGATAGCATTTGGTGAAATAGGCCTTGCTGGTGAATTGAGAGCCGTTACAGGTATAGAACAGCGTATTAAAGAGGCAAAGCGTATGGGCTTTGAACGCTGTATCGTGCCCAAAGCCTGCCTCAAAGGCCTAGATATAGCAACGTACAATATTGAAATTGTTGGCATACGTTCTATAAGTGAGGCTTTTAAATATATTAAACTTTAAAAAATACCCGTCATAAATGACGGGTATTTTTGCGTACATTTGTATAATTACAAACAGGTTCATCTTTGCAAGCTGAGGCTGCTGCGCGCACATAATAGAGGCATCCTTTTTCTGTAATTTCGTGGGGATTGGTGACACTGGTGATCCCCTCTAAACAGCAATATCCGTCCTGCTGGTTTTGACAATTTCTATCGCATGGAATCATCAACATTAAAAATGAACCCCTCTCAAATGATTATAACAAAACTTTCTTTTTCTTTCATAAACCGGCTGTTCTATGACAAAATAACTGTGTGAAGATATTGAAAGGAATGAGGTTTATGAGACTAAAGATTGCGCTATCTGCTGTAACAGTATTTTTCGTTTTATCCATAGCATTTATACCATCAATGATTTTATCCTCAATAACAAAGGTGAACATAACTTATGTAAAATCTCAAACATATCAAAATACAATCCATTGTAATGGGGAAATCATAGAAAAACGTGTGAAAGAAATTTATCTTGAAACACCTGTAATTGCAAGCCAAATCAATGTAGAAATCGGTGATAGGGTATACAAGGGGCAAAAACTGGCTGCAATTAATACAGAGCTAACACAAACTGCTTTGGCACAAGGTACATCGGTATCTACTTTGGATAATGAACAAAAGGTCTTAAATAATGACATCAGTGCATTGGCTGCTAGATATGGATTTACTCAAGAAGATGTGCAATCGGTTATGACAGAATACAAAAATGTACCTATCCAGCAAAACAAAGCAGGGTTTATTCCACATGAAATTAATGCGCCCATGGATGGTGTGATAACTGCTGTAAACATGCAAACCGATGTATTGACACTTACTACTAAACCTGTGTTAGTTGTAAGTGATGATAGTGCTTACATTGCACGTGTATCTGTAAATGAAGCTGATGTAGCAAAAATTCAGGTTGGAGATCAAGCATTTCTTACGGGAGTAGGCTTTGGCGGCAAGCATTATAATGCAGTGGTATCAAAGATATATCCAACTGCACGCAGAATCATTAGTGGAACAGTACAGCAGACAGTAGTAGATGTTGAACTTTCTATAAAAAATGTCGATAAAGGTCTAAAACCCGGATATTCTACTAAAGCTGTGATTGCAACACAACCCGGAAGAGAGATGATTACTGTTCCGTACGAAGCTGTACAGCAACAAGAAGATAACCGCGAATATGTGTTTGTTTATTTTCAAAATCGATTACAGAAAAGATATATTAAAACAGGGAAGGAGCTTTCAAATTCAGTTGAAGTAACAGAGGGGTTAACTCAAAATGAAAGCGTTGTTACCAATCCCAATGATATTACTGATGAAAACAAAATCGCTTATGCAATAATGCAAGGAGATCCTGTAATATGAGAGAATATATAAAGTGTGCATTGCGAAATTTAGGCCGAAAAAAACTTCGCACTGTTCTTACTGTTGCCAGTATTGCAATAGGTGTTGCGTCTGTTGTATTAATTTCAACGATCGGTGATGTTGGAAAATTTGCAATAAACAATGAACTAAACAGCCTTGGCTTAGGGTCACTATCAATTAGTGTTAGTAAGCAACGGACAGATCTTGCGTTGCAACAAGGTGACCTTGAAACAATTGAGAACATGAGGCAAGTAGAAAGTGCAATTCCTATTATTGTGGAGTATTCTAGCTTATCAATGCGTGGTCTAGTCGCAAATGTAGCAATATGGGGAATCGATGAAGGTGCTAATCAAATTATATCCTTATCTCCTAATTATGGTAATTTGTTTACTCGAAATGATATAGCATCCGAAAGTAATTTTTGTTTAGTTGATTCAAACACTGCAAAAGGCTTTTACGGCAGAGAAAATATTGTCGGTAAACAAATGCGAATTTTGATTGGAGGCAGCTATGAAGATTTCACTGTAGTTGGGGTAGTGCAATCAGGCGGAAATGCAATGCAAAACTTGATAGGCGAGTATTTACCTATGTTTGTATATGTACCTTACACAACCATGCAGCGTTTATTAGGTCGTTCAAGCTTTGACCGAATCGCTGTAAAAGTGCACGATAGTGCAGTTGTTGACCAAGCCGCAAAAGATATTGTAAAAGGGCTTGAATATGCAAATCGAACAAGGGGAGGGTATAATGCAGAAAATATTGCACAGCAAAAAGATAATTTGAATAATCTTTTGAGCATTGTCGCTACCATATTATCTTCGATTGCGGGTATTTCTTTAGTTGTAGCAGGGCTTGGTATTATGACGGTCATGTTAGTAAGTGTTAATGAACGAACGCGCGAAATCGGAATCAAAAAATCTATTGGGGCTAGCCGTGGTATAATCATGAGTGAATTTCTTGTGGAAGCGTTTACAATTTCATCCATAGGTAGTATGATTGGTGTGGTTGTTGGAGTTCTTCTTGCTTTAATAGGGTGTATGCTGTTTCACATTGAAGTGCTGCTAAATGTTAGAATGATTTTGTTTACAGTTACTTTTGCAGTAGTTTCAGGTGTAATATGCGGAGTATATCCATCTTGGATAGCATCAAATTTAAGGCCGGTTGACGCATTGCGCTATGAATGAGAGGAAAAAGGTTTGAAATTTATCAATATCCCAAATTTACCTGAATCTTTTGTAAAAGTTGTTGCCATCTCAAGCAAGAATAAGTCGTTAGAGCTAGAACTTGCCAAAACAGGAATTGATAGTATATTAATTTCTCCTTGCCATGATCTAGACTTACCTGTTAATTCTCATACCGATATGTTGCTTCATCATTTAGGAAAAAACAAACTGGTTTTGGCTAAGAAAGATATTTGTGATGAAGAAAAACTTCGCTATTTGGGGTTTGAAATTAGTTATGCAGTAAAAGATTTAAAAAAGAAATACCCCAATGATGTTGCACTTAATGTTGTGAGGATAGGAGCGTTAGCATTTGGCAATCAATTCAGTTGCGAGCCAAAATTGATGCAATATTTTAATCAAAACTCTATCAGATTTATACATGTCAATCAAGGCTATACTAAATGCAGCACTTGTATAATAGATGAGCACACTATGATAACAGCAGATCCATCAATATATCAAGCGGGTGTAAACTCTGGGTTAAACGTATTAAAAATCCCTTCAGGAGAAATAAATTTAAGTGGCTACAATACAGGCTTTATAGGTGGATGTTGTGGTCTAATAGATAAAAACAAATTGGCGTTTTATGGTGATGTAAAGCGCCTTACATATTATGATACCTTGAAAATCTTTTTAGAGGAAAATCAGATAGAAATCATCAATCTATGTAAAGATGAGCCTGTTACGGATATTGGCTCTATCATTCCTTTGTTATGTAAATAAAGATTAAGATTAGCTGTTTACAAGTGATTATAGGTATGTTATAATGTTTTCATCCTTCCAATTTCGCTAAATACATATTTAGCGAAATTGGAAGGATGAAAATCGGATAAGGATGATAAAATACATGAATTCAAAAATATTAGATGACTGTCCTCAGTATTTAAAAGACTTCTTGTTTTATATGGAAACAATCAAAGGACGCTCTTCGCGCACCGTTGAAGCTTATTACATTGATTTAAGAACCTTTTTACGTTTTATAAAAAAACATAAAGGTTTAGTCGATAAAAAAACCACCGCCACTAATATCAAAATAGCTGATATAACACTTGAGCATATTAAAGAAATTACTTTGTCAGATATTTATGAATATCTGAATTATGCTTTATCTAATCGCGATAACAATGCTAAAACTCGTTCGCGTAAGGTCTCTTCCCTGCGTTCTTTTTATAAATATCTTACCACGAAAGCAAATGTTTTTGAAGAAAATCCTGTACTTAATCTTGAGGTGCCGTCTATTAAACGAAGCTTGCCCAAATATCTATCTTTGGAGGAAAGCCTTGATTTACTTACTCATATTGATGGCAAAGATCAAACGCGGGACTATTGCATCATTACTCTTTTTTTAAACTGCGGCATGCGTCTTTCAGAATTAGTTGGTATTAATCTTACCGATATTAAAGATGATAATACATTAAAGGTTACCGGAAAAGGCAATAAAGAGAGAATATTATACTTAAACCAGGCATGCCTTGATGCTATTGCTGCATATAAAAAAGTTAGACCGATAGTTCAGACTGCGGATAAGAATGCATTATTTATTTCAAAGCAAGGCCGAAGAATCAGTAATCGCCGTGTTGAGCAGATTGTGGATCAATGCCTAAAAACAGCAGGATTGAGTGGGAAAGGATATTCTACTCATAAATTAAGACACACTGCGGCAACCTTAATGTATCAGCATGGCGGTGTGGATATTCGTTTGCTTCAGGACATGTTGGGACACGCTAACTTAGGCACTACAGAAATTTATACACATGTTTCTAACAAACAATTGGAAGAAGCCGTAAAGCGAAATCCATTATCTGGTGTAAAGGCACGAAAAACTACCAAAAAAGAAGATACTGAGGATTAACCTCAGTATCTTCTTTTTAATAATGTTAAAATCCAGTCTATCAATCTACTTGTTTAAAGCTTTTCTTACAGTAGCAACAATGTTATCGGTGCTGAGACCAAACTCTTTGAGTAAATCAACAGCGGGGCCTGAATGACCGAAACAATCATTTACACCGATTTTAACAACCGGTGTAGGAATTTCCTCACACAATACGCTGGAAACAGCCTCGCCCAATCCGCCAATAATATTATGCTCTTCAACAGTAACAATTTTACCTGTTTCTTTTGCAGCTTTTATGATAATGTCGCGATCGATTGGCTTGATTGTATGGATATTAATAAGTCTTGCATCAATACCCTCTTGCTCCAAAATTTTCACTGCATTTAATGCTTCAGAAACCATCAAACCAGTTGCTATAATTGTAATATCTTTACCGTCACGCAGTGTGATGCCTTTGCCTAGCTTAAATTTGTAACCTTTATCAGGGTCATTAAAACTCTCTACTGCAAGACGGCCAAGACGAATGTAAACTGGACCATAATGCGTAGCAGCAGCTTCGACTGCAGCGGTCATTTCGTAATGATCTGCAGGATTTAGTATTACCATACCCGGAATAGTTCTCATCAATGCAATATCTTCGCAGCACTGATGGGTTGCTCCATCCTCTCCTACTGAGATGCCGGCATGAGAGCCTACAATTTTTACATTCAATTTAGGATATCCTACTGAGTTACGAACTTGCTCAAAAGCACGACCTGCAGAAAACATCGCAAACGATGCTGCAAACGGGATTTTGCCACAGGTTGCCATACCCGCTGCAACACCAATCATATTACACTCTGCAATGCCACAATCAATAAATCTTTCGGAAAATCTCTTTTTAAACATAACTGTTTTAGTAGCTTCAGCTAAATCTGCATCTAAAACAACAATATCTTTATTTTTTTCTGCTAACGCAGTTACAGCCATACCAAAGCTTTCGCGGGTTGCCTTTTTTATCACTTCTGCCATCTTATTTGCCCTCCAATCCGGAAAGTATACTATTTAATTCATTCATTGCTACTTCATATTGCTCTGCATTAGGTGCTGAACCATGCCATCCAACTTGATTTTCCATAAAGGAGACATCTTTGCCTTTTACGGTTTTAGCAATAATTGCTGTAGGTTTACTTTTCGTTGATCTTGCTTTTGCAAATGCATTATCCAGTTCATCAAAGTCATGACCATTAACTTTGATTACTTCAAACCCAAATGCTGCAAATTTTTCATCAAGTGGTTCAGGATTGCAAACCTGCGCAATAGGTCCATCAATTTGCAAACCATTGTTGTCTACAACCACACAAAGGTTATCAAGTTTATTGAAACCTGCAAACATTGCAGCCTCCCAAACCTGCCCTTCTTCGCACTCGCCATCGCCAAGCAAAGTATAAACTCTGTAGCTTTTTCCATCCATCTTTGCAGCTTTTGCCATACCGCATGCAGCAGAAATACCTTGCCCTAAAGAGCCTGAACTCATATCAATTCCAGGTGTCCCCTTCATGTCCGGATGACCTTGCAGCATTGCACCGATATGGCGCAGACTTTTCATTTCATCCATAGAGAAATAGCCCTTTAGCGCTAATGTAGCGTATAAACCCGGGCAACAATGACCTTTGGACAATACAAAACGGTCTCTATCTTCCATCTTCGGATTTTTGGGATCTATATTCATCTCATTGAAATAAAGATAAGTATAGATGTCTGCAGCAGACAAAGAGCCACCGGGATGACCGGATTTTGCATGGT
Source organism: Hydrogenoanaerobacterium saccharovorans (assembly GCF_003814745.1). Taxonomy (NCBI): domain Bacteria; kingdom Bacillati; phylum Bacillota; class Clostridia; order Eubacteriales; family Oscillospiraceae; genus Hydrogenoanaerobacterium; species Hydrogenoanaerobacterium saccharovorans. The sequence continues at coordinate 1,446,480 of NZ_RKRD01000001.1, forward strand.
ATACACCGGTAATAGCGCCCATTCTAATTTTACAAGCGGCTATTTTCAGCTCTAGTTTCTTCAAATCATTCATTTTCTGTCCTCCATATATTAAATTATTTACCCGCAATATTGTTTTCTAGATATTCTACAACATCGCCCAAAACACCATCTGCAGCATTGCACACTAATAGATGTGAAACTGCTTTGACCGCGTCAACGGCATTTTGAGGGGCAATCGCTAACCCGACTGCACGCAGCATATCCAAATCATTATTATAATCTCCAATAGCAACAACATTTTTCAAGTCTATCCCCAATTGTTTGGCTACTAGTTTAACGCCATTCCCCTTTGAAACTCCTTTGGGGATCATCTCATAATATAACCCACTTGAGGCAACAAAGTCAACATCGGGATATTTCATGTCGTCTGCGTATGCACGAACTTCGGGTGCCTCAGATTCAGCGGTAATAAGGAGAGCTTTACGCCATTTTATTGAGACCAGTTCATCAACGGATGTAAAAGTGATGGGATACTTTATAAAGTCTGGGCTCTTTATATCAACATCTTTTCGAGCATATACAGAATACATTTTTTCATCTTCACCCATGATACGAATATTGGCGATTTTGGGATGATTCATAAAGTTCTTTATGTAACTGACTGCAGTTGAAGGCAAATATTTGTTGTATATAAACTCCTGTTTTTCTAAATCATAAATACAAGAGCCATTTACTAAAATTAGCGGAGCATTAATATTAAATAATTGAACAAGATGCTGAACCAAATTTAAATGCCGCCCCGTTGCAACAGTAAAATGTCCGCCTTGTTTTTGGAAGCGTTTGATCGCATCTATATTTCGCTGAGGTATTTCATCAAATTTGGGGGCAATTGTTCCGTCAACATCAGAGACTAATAAGATATGGCTAAATGGTTTTAATATTTCTATCACCTCACTGTTTTAAAGTATTAAGAAAACTTTTAAAATACAGAGGAAGCTCTGATTCAAACTCCATGTATTCTCCGGTTGTTGGATGAATAAACCCTATTACTTTCGCATGAAGGCATTGACCCTCTAAACTTTTAATTACCTTTTTAGGGCCATAAACATCATCTCCGGCTACGGGGTGCCCAATATATGCCATATGAACACGAATCTGATGGGTTCTGCCTGTTTCAAGGCGACAACGTATATGTGTAAAACCGTTGTACCGAGCTATTACTTCATAATGTGTTATTGCACTACGTGAGTTTTTTTCTATCACACACATTTTTTTACGAAAAGTCGGATGTCTCCCAATAGGTGCATCGACAGTGCCTTTGTCTTGTTTTACATTTCCGTAAACCATTGCTTCATAAACTCGTGTAAAGGTATGTGCATTTATTTGTGCTGCCAAAGCCGTATGAGATTTATCATTTTTTGCAACAATCAACAATCCACTTGTATTTTTATCGATGCGATGTACAATCCCCGGTCGGATAACCCCATTAATGCCGGAAAGTTGCCCTTTACAGCGATACAATAGTGCATTTACCATCGTTCCATCATAATTCCCTGCTGCAGGGTGAACCACCATCCCCTTTGATTTGTTTACAACCAAAAGATCACGGTCTTCATAAACAACTTCCAACGGAATATCTTGCGGAACAACATTAAGTTCATGCGGATCGGGAATAGTTACATCCAACACATCACCTGTACGCAGCTTATAATTTTTGTTAACTACTTTGCCGCATACTAATACCAGATTTTCATCACACAGGCGTTGGGCTGTAGTGCGCGTAATATCAGGTACATTTTCTGCGAGCCATTTATCAATTCTAACAGAATTGTGATCTGGCAATATACTAAATTCAAGCTTATTTGGCATGACTTTCCCCGTTTTTCTATATATTTTTTTCTTTTGCCAAATGTTTGTCCTTGCCTTCAAAGTATAAAATATAAATAGCTAATAAAATGGTACCAACTACAACACAGCAATCGGCAAAGTTAAAAACCGCAAAGTTTATTAGTCTAAAGTCAACGTAGTCAACAACAAAACCGCGCCCAATACGATCGATTAAATTACCAACACCGCCTGCAATAATCAGTGCAACCGACCAAATTGCCAAATTGCTTTTAAGCTTTTTCGAAAGCAAAAGTACAATTGCTCCAATTGCAATTAGCGAAGTAACGCCAATCAAAAACCATTTTTTGTTTTGCAAAATACTAAAAGCTGCACCATAATTTTCTACATAAGTTAGATGCAGTACGTCTTGTATTAATGGAATTGTATCTACTTGCGCAAGCGTATCCAATGCCCATTGTTTGATTGCCTGATCCACACCAATTAGGACCAATGCGGTGATCAAAGCGATAATAACCATGATTTTTCCTCCAATTGCTTCTGGGAGTTTAAGTCGTTTCAGAAAAGATAAACCAAACAGCTCGAGAGCAAAATTTGCGGTGTGTCATATTTTTGACCCACCGCAAATAAAAAACTTATTTGAGCACAGAAGCGCAGCGTGCGCAGAGTGTCGGATGATCGGAACATTTACCTACTGTATCACTGTAAATCCAGCAACGCTCGCACTTCTCACCTTCTGCAGGAACAACAGAGATTTTTAGCCCTTCAATTTCGCTAGCATATTCGCCTTTTTCATCTTGAACCAACTCAACTTCAGAAACGATAAAAGCGGTAGCAAGTTCTTCTTTAACAGATGTTAAAAATTCATACATTTCAGCATCGGAGTGCAAAATGACCTTGGCCTCAAGCGATTTTCCAATTTGCTTCGCATTTCTTTTCTGTTCCAAAGCTTTGTTTACATCATCGCGAATAATGTGAATCCTATTCCATTTTTCCATAAATGCTTCCGTTACATCAACATCATAATGATTGGGCATTTGATTGAAAATAATTGATGCTCCGTCTTCATCCTTACCATGTTTCGTGGAGGCCCAAATTTCTTCGGCAGTAAAAGGTATAATCGGCGATACTAAACGAGTAAGGCCACTGAGTACAGTATAGATAGCTGTTTGGGCAGAACGTCTTTTGGTGTCTGTTGCAGCTTCACAATACAATCTATCCTTGATTACATCAAGATAGAAGTTTGACATATCAATTGTACAAAAATTATGCACTGCATGGAACGCAACATGGAAATCAAATTTATTGTAAGCCTCTTTTACTTTTTCGGTAAGTTCATTCAGCTTTACAATTGCCCATTTATCCAATTCAACCATATCAGCAAATGCAATAGAATCTGTATCGGGGTCAAAATCATATACGTTGCCAAGAATATATCTTGCGGTGTTACGGATTTTACGATATTGTTCTGACAATTGCTTTAATATTTCTTTGGAAATTCTGACGTCTGCATGATAGTCAGAAGAAGCAACCCACAAACGCAGGATATCTGCGCCATATTCTTTGATGATTTCTTCAGGCAAGATACCGTTGCCAAGAGATTTTGATTGTTTCTTGCCTTCGCCGTCTACAACCCAACCATGGGTACAAACTGCTTTATATGGTGCTGCTCCCCTCCATGCTACAGCTGTTAATAACGAGGATTGGAACCATCCGCGATATTGGTCTGCCCCTTCGAGATATAGATCAGCAGGCCAATGCGTGAGATCGCCGCGTTCAGTTAAAACAGAAGCGTGAGTAATACCAGAATCATACCACACATCCATAATATCTTTTTCTTTTGTAAAATGTTTTCCTCCACAGTGCGGGCAGGTAAAACCATCCGGCAAAATTTCTTCAGCAGATTTTAGATACCATGCATCGGAACCCTCTTTGCCGAATAATTCTGAAACAGCTTTGATGCTTTCATCGTTTACGATATATTTTCCGCAATCGTCACAATAGAAAATCGGAATTGGCACACCCCATACACGCTGACGCGAAATGCACCAGTCGCTTCTGTCGCGAACCATGTTAATAATTCTGCCCTCTCCCCAATCAGGAATCCACTCAACGCCCTCAATGGCCTTAATTGTTTGCTCTTTAAAATCTTCAACAGAGCAGAACCATTGCTCTGTTGCACGGAACAAGATTGGACTATGGCAACGCCAGCAATGCGGGTACTGATGAATAATTTTTTGCAGTGCAAACAAAGAACCGGTTTTATCCAGATACTGAGCAATTGCTTTATTTGCATCTTGAGTAGATAACCCTGCAAACTGCCCTGCTTCTTCGGTGAGAACGCCTTTACTGTCAACCGGAACAATAATTGGAATATCGGGGTAATGATTGACACATACCTCAAAATCTTCAACGCCGTGGCCCGGAGCGGTATGAACACAGCCTGTACCGCTTTCTAATGTAACATGGTCGCCCAGTATGATAGGCGAAATACGATCAAGAAAAGGATGTTTGTAGGTAATATGCTCAAGGTCGCTGCCCGGTATAGTTCCTACTGTTTCGTAGCTTTCAATTTTTGCTGCAGCCATTGCAGAGGCAAGCAATTCGGTTGCCATAACATAATATTCATCATTTACTTTAACTACGCTATATTCATATGTTCCACCGAGGCAAATTGCAAGGTTCCCGGGTAATGTCCAGGTTGTTGTAGTCCAAATTACAAAATACACGTTGGACGGATCAATTCCCATAGCAGAGAACTTTCCTTTATCATCAACAACATTAAATTTTACATAAATTGAATGGCAAGGGTCTTCCTCGTACTCGATTTCTGCTTCTGCAAGTGCGGTATTACATGTAGGACACCAGTAGACCGGCTTTAAGCCTTTATAAATATACCCTTTCTTTGCCATCTCGCCAAAAATTTCAATCTGCTTTGCCTCTAATTCCGGCTGAAGCGAAAGATAAGGATGATCATAATCACCGATAGATCCTAAACGTTTAAAAGACTCTGCTTGCTGGTCGACGTAGCCGAGTGCAAATTCACGGCAGTGCTTACGAAGTTCGATTGGTGAGAGCTTTGTTTGGTCACCACCGATTTTTTTTCTTGCTTTTAGTTCAATAGGCAAACCATGTGTATCCCATCCCGGAATATACGGTGCCTTGTATCCGGTCATATTTTTACTTCTGATAATAATATCTTTAAGAACCTTGTTTAACGCTGTACCAAGGTGAATATCACCATTTGCGTACGGAGGGCCATCATGCAATACATACAAAGGTTTATCAGCATTTTTCTCGATCATTTTGTAGTAACGGCGATCTTCTTCCCAAGTTTTAAGCCAATCAGGCTCACGTTGGGGCAATGCTGCCCTCATTGAAAAATCAGTTTTTGGAAGATTCAAGGTTTGATTATAATCCTGAGACATTTAACTACTCGCTCCTTATTGATTAACTATCTAAAATAGCATTATTCGCGGTTTAAATCGTAGCCAGCACCAAATTTTAAAGTGCCGAATTTGGATTTCTTCTTAGATTCCATATTGTCAACTTTATCTTCTTCGTCATCGAAATCTTCATAATATTCTTCAGCATACGGTGACCTTTTATTATCTTCTTCAAGGTCCTCTCGATGCGGTACAGGAATGAATTTTTTAGGTTTGGGAGCAGGCTCCTCATAATCTTCCTGTTCGTAACGGGGCACTGGTTGCTTTTTGACAACAGAAAACTTTTGTCCATTCGGACGGTGAGAAGGCTGTACAGTTTCATATGATACAGACTCATCAGGGGCATGGTTTGCCTCTTCAGAAACGGCTGATGGAGGCTGCGAAACAGAATTTTCTGTGTTCTGCGGCGCAGATTCTTCAGCAGATGCTTCTTGTTTTGAAGTGTCATTTTTCGGCTCCTGTGAATGCTCTTTTGCAGGTGATTTATTTGGATCATCAGGCAAACTGCTGATGATTTCAAGATGCTGTTTATAGATGGCAAGTAGTTTGTTCTTAAATGCAGCTACATCTTTTTGCATTTTAATAAATACCATCTTTTCTTTTTCAACTTGGTCACGAGCCGTATTTATCAAGCGTTCTGCCTTAATAGTGGCATCACGCATAATAATTTCTGCTTTATTTTTTGATTCACGAATTACACTGTCACCCAGTTTTTGTGCACCCAAAAGTGCTGAGCGTAAACTCTCCTCGTCGCTGCGATATTCTTCCAGCTTTTCAGCCAAAACCTCCAGCTTTTTAGCTAAATCCTTGTTTTGCTCTTCTAACTCATCAAAACTGTGAGCAACTTCATTTAAAAATTTGTCAACATCATCATTACGATATCCGCCAATGGCAGAACGGTCAAATTTTTTGTTTACTATATCATTTGAAGTTAACATGCCAATCCCCCTTATAAATATTTTTTACAAAGCACATGAATGCGTCCTTTTTTCGTAACTGCTCCTGATTGAGCTACAATAAACTTACCGTAACCGCGAATAGAAATTATATCTCCTTCACAAACAGGATGGGAATTATTTTGTATACACTCATAGTTTTGGGTAACTAATCCCTGTTCAATCAAATTTGTTGATTTTTCTCTGCTTAATTTTGTTAATGTAGATACAATACAATCCAACCTTAGGCTGCTGACCGTATCTTTTATTTCAAAGAAATGCTCTTCAAGTGGTAAAACATCAGGCATACCAACTTCAAGCTGTACACCTACCCTACCCACTTTGAAAAGCTCATCCAGAATAATCTGCGTTACGGTATGCATCACGAACAACACAGTAATCCCTTTACCGACCAAGATATCTCCTATCGACTCGCGAGTGATGTTAAGGTTCATTAAAGCGCCTAAAAAATCACGGTGCGAAAGGACGTCTTCGGAACGGTAACGAAAGGTAATTGAGTCTATATTGTCAAATAAACTGTTCGGTTCTTGGGTTAAATCGATGTAATTGGGGAATATACCCAATATCTTTCGATTTGCATTATTATATCCGCCAAATAGAATAAAATTATTTCTGTGCTGCTGCAGAGCAATGGTGTTCGCCATTATTTGCTGTCTTTCGTCAAGAAAACCTATCATCCTGACATAGCTTTTGGTGTCCGCCGCTTGAAAAGCGTCAGACACCTTTGCTAAAAAATATTTTTCTTGTTGCGAGAGGTTCGATAAATTCATAATCAGAAGTAGACTCCATTGTTTTCGAGTTCATCCAACAAATCACCCATTATGTCCACATTGTACGGAGTAATAATGTATGTACTATTGGCTACACGTTTTATTTGCCCGTTATTTGCATAGGCAACCCCACTTAAAAAGTCTATCAATCGGCGCGAGATGTCTTTGTTGGTAGATTCGAGATTAAGCACAACTGTACGTTTTTCGTTAAGGTGGTCTGCAACAGAACTTGCATCTTCAAAACGCTCCGGCTTAACTAAAACTACTTGCAGCTGCGTTGTTGCATGAATATTAACCACTTTATTGCTTCGTCTTGGTATATCAGCGGTATAGGCAGGGGCAGCCGATGCGGATTGAGGTGCGGATTGATATGCTTCGCCATTAGAGGCTACATCATACTCATCTTCTTCATAGTCGTAGTCATCCTCTGGAAAGCCCATGAAGTCTTTGAATTTATCCATAAGTCCCATAGATTTATTCCTCCTGTTTTTTTCTAGAACCGAATAAGGCGGTTCCGATCCGTATTATATTTGCCCCGCATTCTACAGCGCACATATAGTCACCAGACATACCCATAGAAAGAAAATCCATATAAATATTATCTATTTTTTTTGCTCTAATGTCAAGAAACTCTTTGTATAAACTGCTAAAATATTGCCTAGTTTGTTCAATATTATCACAGATAGGGGGTATCGTCATCAACCCTCTCACACGAACATGCTTAAAATATGTAATATCCGTTAAGAATTGAACTAAATCTTCCAAAAAAACGCCATGTTTGTTTTCTTCTTTGCCTATATTCACTTCGATTAAAACATCCATGATTTTACCAAGCTTTGCACAATATTTATCTATCTGTGCCGCAAGCTTCATACTGTCTACCGACTGAATCATATCCACTTTATCTACAATATATTTCACTTTGTTAACCTGTAAATGCCCAATATATTGTATAGATATATGTTCTTTGTTATATCCATCGTATTTTGCCATTAGTTCTTGTACACGGTTTTCACCGATATATGCAATACCATAAGAAACTGCACGATTGATAACATCAACATTCTGCATTTTTGTAGCTGCCAGTATTGTGATATCTTCAAAGTTCCGCCCTACGGATTGAGCAGCTTTGCGTACATTTTCCTGAACGATTTCGATGTTTTTTTTTAAAGCACTATCGTCAATTGATAGGTTTTCCATCCGTTAGATCAGTCCCTTCCACTACAATATCATCAAACAACTGAACTTGTTCTTTTTTTAATATATCTATATTGCTTAGCACGTAGCCTGTACCTTCGTATATGACATCTATCGTCTTAAACTGGATTTCACTGCCTGTATTTACATAAACTCCGCGTTGATTATTTAAAAAACGTACAGCCTGATCCGGTATTTTTAAACCAGTATAAACCTGAAAGTTCAGTTCTGCTGAAGGATTGCGCATTCTGGTAAGCTGCGGACTCATAAAATCGCAGGACATCGTAACAATAACTTTGTTGTCGTCTTTTTGTTCTCGTACAGATAGAATGGTTGCCGGTACATCGGTAAAAGAAGTTATACCAAAGTCAATATTCAGATTAACGCCTTCGCGCATATTAATGGCTTCATCCTTTGGGATAAGTGCAACAAAACACCATGGTTTTTGGCTAATAATTTTTCCAACTTTGGTATTATCCTGTTCAAATTTATGGTCGATGTAACCTTGTATCTGTTCCACTGTGATATTATCAAGTTTTTCTACAGTTAACTCTTGCTCCATCCCATCAACATAACTGGAAAAATAACCAACTTGATCGGCAGTGATAATTTCTGATGTACCTGAAACTGCTTTTTCAAGATTCGCTATTTCGCTTTTGAGTTCATCTTCTTTATTGGAAAAATCCTTAACAACCCCTGTTGCAAGTTGCTTTTTATTTAGGTTCGTCAATAATTCAGATTTTTTGTAAGTAATATCTACTACCTTATGCGATTCATTACTTTCGATTATCGCATAAAGGTTTTCGTTAATTTGTTTTGATATAGCATCTGAATTGAGATAATAGTTATTACCCGGATTTTGGATGCCTTGAAGTTTTTTAAGTTCATCCTCAAAGTCTTTAATTAAGCGTTTATTGATGACATCTTCTTTGCTTGCATAAACTTCTGCAATAGGAGTACCAAAGGTTACTTTAACACCGTCATCATTATAATACGCAACTACTCCGGCGGTAGAATCATCAATTACAGTTTCATCGCGCACTATCAAACCTTTTATTCGCTTAGTATCTTGTACAGTGTAGCTGAGTACGGTTTCTGTTTTAATAGGTGAATAATAGTAACGATACCCTTGATAACCCACATATAGCAGTAAAAATAGTGAAAGTAAAGCGGTTAAAATTTTACTTGATAGGGTTTCCATAGGTTCTCTCCTACTCCATCAGTCTAAGAAGGGTTAGTCTTCAGCTTCCTCGCTCGAGTTGGTCATATCAATTGCTCGTGCCGGATTGATGGTTGAAATTGCATGCTTGTAAACAAGATTTTGTTTGTCCTCACAATCCAAAATCACTGTAAAGCTATCAAACCCTTTTACAACACCTTTGAGTTGAAACCCATTGGTAAGATAAACTGTGAGCGGTGTTTTTTGTTTTCGAGCCTGATTCAAAAAGATATCCTGCAAATTTCCGTTTTTTATCATGATCAATTCACTCCTTTTCTCTTGTCAATCAGTTGAGATACTTCCATCATCAGCTGATTAAAATCAGTAAACTCATCTATATTTAACCAATGAATTCGACGATCTCTTCGAAACCAAGTTAGCTGCCGTTTTGCATATCGACGAGTTTCTTGTTTAACGCGTTCCACTGCTTCGTTAAGAGATGTTTTTCCTTCCAAATAATCAAAAAACTCTTTGTAGCCAATTGCCTGTACCGAAGTTTTTGAATAACCTTTGTCGATTAATGCATGAACCTCATCTAAAAGACCTTGTTTCACCATTAAATCAACCCTCAAATCGATACGATCGTACAAGGTTTGACGATTGCTATAGTTAAGCCCCAACATACAAAGATTATAGGGCGATTTGTGCAAGCGCGATAACCTTTGATGTTCAGTCATGGTCACACCGGTAAGGCGGTATATCTCTATACCACGTATAACCCTGCCTTGATTATTAGGATGTAAATTCTGTGCAAGCTCGGGGTCAATTTTATTAAGCATGTGCCAAAGATACTCATTACCATGTATATCGCCAAGTTTTTTTAATTCTGAACGTAATTCTGTGCTGCTGGGTGTAGGTGTAAATGTTATATTATCGACTAAACTGTTCACATAAAGCCCTGTACCACCTGCCAAAATAGGTAACTTCCCTCTTTCAGCGATATCTGCAATCGACGTTCTGGCATATTCTACATATTCTGCTACACTAAAGGTTTTATCAGGTGTAATTAAATCAATGCAATGATGCGGTATTCCGTCCATCTCTTCAATAGTGGGCTTTGCCGTACCGATGGACATATATTTATAAATCTGCATAGAATCTGCCGAAACAACCTCGCCGTTATAGAGTTTGGCAATTTCAATAGAAAGTTTGGTTTTGCCTGAGGCAGTCGGCCCTACTACGCAAACAAGCGGTATTTTTTTAAGCATGTATTCCTCCGTTATGCCCTGCCAAATTGCTTTTCCAGCTCGTATTTGGACATGGTGACACATACTGGTCTACCGTGCGGGCAATGCTGAATCGAAGCATCTTCCTTTAATATCTGAACAATGGCAGAAAGCTCCAATTCTGCATTTTTGTTTCCTCCTTTTACAGCTGTACGACAAGCTACCGAATGATAAAGACTATCTAAAACTTCGGGAGTAATATCGTGTTTGTGATTTTTTAAGTTTGAACATAACTCGCTAATTACAACCGATACATCACTGTCTTTCAGCCACATAGGGGCGCTACGCACCAATAGCGAACTGCCCCCGAAATCTTCTGCTTCAAAGCCACATTGTGCCAAAACACTAAAATGTTCTATTGCTACTGCATATTCGTCACGCGATAATGTAACTGTTTGGGGGCAAAGCAAAGTTTGACTGAATTGGGCTATCTGCTGAGTTTTAATTTTATTAAACAAAATTCTTTCATGTGCCGCATGTTTATCAATTACTAACAGCTTGTCCTGATTTTCTAACAAAATATAGGTGGAAAAAACTTCGCCTACCATTCTTGCGTTTTCGTACTGGCTGTTCTCATCTTTTTGTGTGGAAGAATAAGGATTGGTTTTCGAAACAACATCCGATTGTTGAGTTAAAGGGGGTTTTGTTGGCATACTCTGTAGGATGTGTAATGGCTTTCTATTTGCTAAATCCATATCCAATTCGGATGGGTTGAATTTTGTTTGATAACCGGAAAATAAATTGTTGCTGTCTTGCATAACCATCTGTTTACCTAACCCTTGATCCATTTTAACAAAACCAGAGCGCGAAACAGCACGATTTGCGTTGTTTTGCGAACTTTTTTCTGTCTGGGCAGTGGCCATTTCTTGATATTGTTGAGCAGACATCCTTTGCTGTACAAATTCATTTTGCGGAATGCGGTTTATCGGTGCAGACTTATGTAAAGCTGCCATTTCAGGTGCTTTTAACGTAGATAGCGCATTCTTAACACCGAAATAGACCAAATCGAAAATTGTTTTTTCATTTTCGAATCGAACTTCTATTTTAGCTGGATGTACATTAACATCTACAGTGTGTGGTTCTATCGTAAGATTTAAAATACAGGCAGGAAATTTGCCAATCATAATTGCGCCTTTATAGGCTTCTTCAAGGGCAGCTGCGCAGGTACGGCTTTTGACAAAACGTTTATTGATAAAGAAGTTTTGCATGGATCGATTTGCCCTGCTGTATTCCGGTTTGGTAATTAAACCATGGATGGAAATTAAGCCGCTGTTATATTGCAGTTTTGTAAGACCTTTTGCAAAATTTTTTCCATATACCGCATAAACTGCAGATAATAAATCACAATCTCCGGGAGTGTTTAATTTGAGCACACCATCTCTAATAAATTTAAAAGAGACTTCCGGATACGATACGGCAATTTTATCTAGCACTCCCGCAACCGCATTTGCTTCTGAAGTATCTTTTTTGATAAATTTAAGCCTTGCAGGGGTATTGTAGAACAAATCACGAACAATAATCGTTGTGCCTTTAGGACAGCCTGCAGGACTGATTTCTTGCTCAGCAGAGCCTTCAATAACAAATCGTGTACCTTCCAGTTCTTCTTCGCATCGTGTAAGAAGCTCTACTTTGGAAACAGCAGCAATTGATGCAAGTGCCTCTCCGCGAAAACCCATTGTCATAATACCATCAAGGTCTTCTTCTGTACGGATTTTACTGGTTGCATGGCTTAAAAAGGCAATCTTAACATCATCACGGCAGATTCCGCTGCCGTTATCGGTAACACGAATAAAAGTCATTCCGCCATTTTTAATTTCAACAGTTATAGCTGTGGCGCCTGCATCAATTGCATTTTCCACAACCTCTTTTACAATTGATGCAGGACGCTCTACAACCTCACCTGCTGCAATCAACTCTGCTACATGCCGATCCAGCTGATTGATAATTCCCAATGTCCCGCACCTCCTTGTTATTATGATAACATATTTTTTAATTCATAAAGTGCATTCAGAGCCTCAATTGGTGTTAAAGTGTTTACATCAATTGTTTTAAGCTTTTCAATAACAGGGCTTTCAGCCAACGAGAGAAGCGATGTTTGAGCATTTTCGTATTGCTCTTGATTTTGCCTTTGCGCTTTAATAGTTGGTTGTACGCAAGTACCGTTTTCAAGAGCGGTTAAAATTTCATGTGCTCTTGCAATGATGACATCTGGTATTCCGGCAAGCTTGGATACTTCGATACCATAACTGTCATCTGCGCCTCCAGGAACAATTCGACGCAAAAATGTAATATCATCGCCGCGTTTTTTTACAGCAATATTGTAATTCTTCACTGAATCAAGTGCATCTTCCAGTGCAGTAAGTTCGTGATAATGCGTTGCAAAAAGTGTTTTTGCACCCAGCTTTTTCTTATCAGCAATAAACTCAATTACAGCGCGTGCAATACTCATTCCGTCGAAAGTCGATGTTCCCCTGCCTATTTCATCAAGAATAAGCAGACTTTTGTTGGTAGCACCTTTAAGAATCTGTGCAACCTCATTCATCTCTACCATAAATGTAGATTGACCTGAAGCGAGATCATCCGATGCACCGACACGTGTAAAAATTCCATCTACAATACCTATTTTTGCAGATGATGCAGGTACAAAACAACCTATTTGAGCCATCAGCACAATTAGTGCAACCTGGCGCATATAAGTAGATTTACCTGCCATATTGGGCCCGGTAATAATATTAATTTGATTGTCGGTACCGTTAAGATAACAATCGTTTGCAACAAATGGTACACCTGTAAGCAATGCTTCTACTACAGGATGCCTACCGTCTTTTATGATAAGCTCATCTGAAATAGTAATATCGGGGCGATTGTAACCGCGCAGAGAGGATACCTCTGCAAACGACGAATACACGTCCAGCCGAGCAATAGCATTTGCAGTTGATTGAGCTCGCTGTAACTGAGATGCAACATAAGTGCGCACCTCCTCAAAAAGCCGTTGCTCCAACCGAACAATTTTTTCGTTAGCTCCGAGGATTTTTTCCTCAAGAACCTTTAACTCTTCTGTGATGAATCTCTCACAGTTGGCAAGCGTTTGCTTTCTGATATAACGGTCGGGTACATTTTCGGAGTTGGAGCGGGTAACTTCTATGTAGTAGCCAAAAACGCGGTTATAACCTATTTTAAGTTTTGAAATTCCTGTCTTTTCGCGCTCCTCGGCTTCAATCTTAGCAAGATATTCTTTGGTATTGAATACAATATCGTGCAGATTGTCAAGCTCTTCATTATAGCCTTTTTCAATTACTCCGCCGTCTTTTATTGTGACAGGCGGCTCATCTTTTATTGCGCGGTGTATCAATTCATATATATCTGCTAAAACATCAATGCCTTCATATATTTGTTTGAGGTAAGCAGATTTGAAATCTATTACCGATTCTTTTAAACCCGGTAACTTAGATGCAGTACATTCCAATGCTTTTAAATCGCGCGGAGTACAATTACCGAATACTACTTTAGTCATAAGGCGTTCTAAGTCAAAGATACCTGTGAGGATAGCGATAATTTCACTTCGCTGAATACTGTTTTGGTACAATTCATCTACCGCATTTAGCCGTTTATCAATGGCTGCCGGGTTGATAAGCGGCTGTTCAATATAAGTTCGCAGCAAGCGCTTACCCATAGCCGTTTTTGTTTTATCCAAAACCCACAAAAGCGAGCCCTTTTTCTCACCTGAACGCATAGTTTCAGTGAGCTCTAGGTTCCTGCGGGCTATAATATCCAAATTCATATATTGCTTATCATTGTAATAATCAATGGAAAGCAAACGTTCTAAGCCAATCTTCTGCGTATCGCTGAGATAGCGCAACAAAATTGCTACTGCATTTACACAGTATGGTTTATCTTCGAGTGATAACTCAGAAAGTTGCTGAACGTTAAAATGTGTTGTAATAATTTTACGTGCCGATGCGATAATCTGTTCATCATCATCGGTAAGATTTGCAGAACACCCAAGTTTATTCTTGATAAAGGATGTTACTTGCTTATAGTCGAGAAAACTTTGATTAAAAATAATTTCACTGGGCAAAAACCTTCCTAATTCATTTATGAGTTTTTGCTGGGCATCTCGCCCTATGTATTCGGTGGTATTGATTTCACCGGTTGAAATATCGGTAAAACATACACCGAAACCTTTGGTATCGCAAAATATGCTTGCAATAAAATTGTTGGTGCCTTCATCTAGCATACTGGTTTCAACAATTGTACCGGGTGTAATAACACGGATAACTTCTCGTTGCACCAAGCCTTTTGCCAATGACGGATCTTCTGTCTGCTCGCAAATAGCAACCTTATATCCTTTTTTTATAAGCCTTGCAATATAAGCTTCGGCGCTGTGGTAAGGAACGCCGCACATAGGCGCACGTTCCTCCTGCCCGCAGTCGCGGCCTGTAAGCGTCAGCTCCAGTTCTTTCGATGCAAGCAAAGCGTCGTCATAGAACATCTCATAAAAATCACCCAGGCGAAAGAACAGAATATGATCCTTGTGTTTCGTTTTGATACTGTTGTATTGCTCCATCATTGGTGAAATCTTACCCAATTTTCTTCCTCCTGTGTCATAGTTAAAATGTCGTTTGAATTAATGGCATCCACCGCAAGAACCACAGCTTCCACTACACTCATGGGTTGCTTCTTCTACTGTAAAAGGGTCTTCTCCGTTTATACTTGCTGTAAGAATTTGATTGATGAAATTCATCATATTATCTACAGCTTTTTTTGTGGCATTAAATTCTATCATTGTGGGGTTTTTCATTACTGTATCATAAAGCTCTTTCAGCTCTTTATCAAGTGCTTCAAGTTTTTCTTGATCAGGCTCTTGAGAGCTAACAGCATTACTCATATCCATTCTTTTGAGATTAAATTTGCCGATAAGGTCTTGAAGTCCAGCGTCGCTATCTGCTTTTTCTTTTGCGGCGGTAAACAGTTTGTAGTTGTCATCCTCCTGAATTGCTTTACCTAGTTCTCTTGTTAACTTAATAACATCCATATTGATTCCTTTCCTCCGCGCGCAGTATTAAAATTTATTTTATTCCGCTCTTGTCCCGCGCGGTGACAGATGCGGTTGTTTGCCACTGTGTTAATCTGCAATTTCGCCGAGCACAGCCCAGCTAAGTGCTTTTGTAATGTGAACATTTACAAATTTGCCAATCCATTCTTCCTCTGCCTTAAAATCAACCACTGCGTTACTATCAGTACGCCCTGTAAGGTATCCTTTGCCCAATTTTGCAACCCCATCTGCCAGTACGCGAAGGGTTTTGCCCACAAGTGCTGCATTATGGCGGCTGCCAACTTCAGTTTGCGCTGATTGCAGCTCTTTAAACCAATGCGATTTTTCTTTATCAGTTACAGGGTCATCCATTTCGGCAGCTTTTGTACCCTTTCGCTTCGAATAGATAAATGTAAACAAAGCATCGTATTCAACCTGTTTGATTAGATCAATGGTTTGCAATAAATCTTCATGAGTTTCAGATGGAAACCCTACAATGATATCACTGGTAAAAGTTATATCGGGCATTTTTGCCTTTGCGTAACGTACCAGTTCTAAATACTGTTCACGTGTGTAATGGCGATTCATAAGCTTTAAAATACGGTTGCTGCCGCTTTGTACCGGCAAATGGATATGCCTGCATACCTTTTCACACTGTGCAATTGTATCAATTAATTCATGGGTACAATCTTTTGGATGACTTGTCATAAAACGAATACGAAAGTCACCTTCTATATCGTTTATCATGCGCAAAAGTTTAGAAAAAGATACTTCTCCTTCCAATCCTTTGCCGTAAGAATTCACATTCTGACCTAGAAGGGTAATTTCTTTGTATCCTTGATGAACCAATTCACGTGCTTCTGCAACAATTTGTTCAGGGCGGCGGCTGTGTTCTCTGCCGCGAACATACGGCACAATGCAGTAAGTGCAAAAATTATCGCATCCATACATAATTTGAATCCATGCCTTAAATCTTCCATCCCGACGAATAGGCAAACCTTCTGCAATAACATTGTCGCTATCTTCTACACAAAATACACGCTGTTTCTGGGTAAGTGCCTCATAAAGTAACTGGGGGAATTTATGCAGGGCATGGGTGCCAAATACAAGGTCAACATGCGGATAGCTTTTTTTAATTTTCTCTGCCACATGTTTCTGCTGCATCATACAGCCGCACAGCCCAATAATCATTTCTTTACGGTTACGTTTATTATGTTGCAATTCACCAACATTGCCGAACACCCTATCTTCTGCACCTTTACGAATAGCGCATGTATTATAAAGGATAAAATCAGCATCATCGGTAATATCGGTAAAACCGTATCCCATTTCCGCTAACATACCTTTTATTTTTTCGCCATCGCTGACATTTGCCTGACAGCCAAAAGAATGCACATGCGCCATAGGAGGATGCGGATAACGATGCTGCAAAATGTTTTTCACTTTCGCCATATATTCGTATTGATATTGCAGATCTTCTGCTGTCATTTCGACGTGTTTCTTATTAGACAAAGCATATCCTCCCGAATGATAAGATGTATCATCAAATTATAGCATTTTTAACCCATTTGTTCAAGAAGAAGTATAATAAAAGGCTTATCACAGATATTATTCTGCAATAAGCCTTTTTGTTGCTTTTATATTGTTTTTGCAAATTCTCTGCCGATTTCAGTTGCTTTTTCAATGTCTGATTCAGAAGGTACAAACTGGAACTTAAAACCTTCTTCGTAAACTTTCAATTTTAACCCCTGCATCCTTGCAATAATGTTAGGCACAGCCTCTCCGCTCCATCCGTAAGATCCGAAAGCCAAGGCAGGTTTCTTTTTATTATTGATGGCATCCACATGGCTTAATAAGTTCCACACAGGTGCAACGGCATCTGCATTAATGGTTGGGCTGCCGATTGCAAATGCATCTGAGCTGTTCAGTGCAGATTGAAGCTCTGCCATATTGTGGTTGTTTATATCATAAATAGTGACATTTGCGTCAGGAATAACTTCGTTAATTCCCGTCTTAATCGCTTCTGCTGCTAATCCAGTATTTCCGTAAGCGGAGCAATAAAAAATAGGCACAGTTGTAACGGGATTTTTGCGAGGTTGGCTCCATTCATTGTACATTTTTCTTGTATAATCTAAACGGCAGCCTTTGGTGAGAATAGGGCCGTGGCTGTTGCAAACATATTCAATATCCAAATCTTTGATTTTGTTTAATCCGTTTTGTACATAAGTAGGGAACGGACCAAAAATCCCTTTATAGTAATACTGAAATGCATCTTCATATTTTGCAGGATAAGCTATATTATAATCGAAATCATGAGGCTCGCAATAATGGCACCCCAGAAAATCGCACGAGAACAAAGTTTTTTCTTGTTCACACCAAGTAAACATAGAATCTGGCCAATGCAAAAACGGCGCAGAAATAAACTTCAGTTCTTTTCCTCCAAGGTCAAGAGTATCACCATCTTTAACCACGCGAGCCTTAAAATCAGGTATATTGGTAATATTTTTTAAATAGATTGAACCTGCTTGTGAAGCAACAATCTCTGCATTGGGGCAATGTTTTGCAAGATTAGCCAAAGCGCCGGAATGATCAGGTTCACAATGATTTAAAATGATATAATCGATTTTTGAAGGATCGCATACTTCTTCAATGTTTTTTAGATACTGCTCCCAATAGGTAAGATGACAGGTATCTATTAAAGCTGTTTTTTCACTGCCCTTAATGATAAATGAGTTGTAAGTGGTACCGTAATCGGTTGTCATAACAACATCAAAGATTCTCATGATAGGGTTTAAAATGCCTACTGAATAGATATTTTCGGTTACTTTTCGAGATGACATAGCGTTTACCTCCATAGTGTTAAACTCCATTTAGACACTGACAAATTGGGCTATGCGAAGCCGCAGCCTAGCCTGACTCAATTTCTCAGCGTCTGATGTCTAAACTTAAAAAGATTGAGGGGCGACTTGCCCCTCAATAAAAGAATTTATGCTTTCTCAAACATATCTTTGCCTACGCCGCAAAGCGGACAAACCCAAGTTTCAGGAACATCTTCCCATTTTGTGCCTGGTGCTACACCGTTATCGGGATCGCCCTCTGCCTCATCATAAACATAACCACATACTGAGCAAACATATTTTTCCATTGAGTTGTACCCCCTGTTATTGTTTTTATAGGATGTCTATATTATACCACTCAGGTATAGCTTTGTAAATATAAAACTAGGACATCTCATTTTCAAACGCCTTATTTATAATAATACTAGAAATTATTTGTTTTGCAATAGTTTTTTTAAATATTTACCGGTATAAGATCTTTCACATTTTATTATTTCTTCAGGAGTGCCGGTAAATATAACTTCACCGCCCTTATCACCGCCATCCGGCCCCAGATCAATAAGATAATCAGCTGTTTTTATCATGTCCAAATTATGTTCTATTAATACAACAGAGTTGCCTGTCTCAACCAGCTTTTGGAGAACCTCAATTAACTTATGAACATCTGCTGTATGCAAACCGGTTGTAGGTTCGTCCAAAATATAAATTGTTTTTCCAGTAGGGCGTTTTGAAAGCTCTGTAGCAAGTTTTACCCGCTGTGCCTCACCACCCGATAGAGTTGTAGCAGGCTGACCGATTTTGATGTAACCAAGCCCAACATCATAAAGCGTTTGCAATTTACGTTTAATTTTAGGCAGATTATCAAAAAACAGTAAGCCTTCCTCCACAGTCATCTCCAAAACATCGTAAATGGATTTGTCTTTGTATTTTACCTCAAGCGTTTCGCGGTTATAGCGTTTCCCTTTACATACCTCACAGGGAACAAAAACGTCTGGTAAAAAATGCATTTCAATTTGAATAATTCCGTCTCCTTCACATGCTTCACAGCGTCCCCCTTTTACATTAAAAGAGAATCTGCCTGAATTGTAACCGCGCATTTTTGCCGCATTGGTGGATGAAAATAAATCACGGATATCGGTAAAGACGCCTGTATAAGTTGCAGGGTTAGAGCGTGGGGTTCTTCCGATTGGTGATTGATTGATATCTATAACTTTGTCAAGGTTTTCAATCCCCAAAATATCATCATGTTTACCTGCACGAATACGTGACCCGTTAAGTGTAGAAGCCAGTTTTTTGTAAAGTATTTCGTTCACTAAAGAACTTTTCCCCGAGCCAGAAACACCTGTTACCACTGTAAAAGTACCCAAGGGGATTTTTACATCAACATTTTTGAGGTTATTTTCTTTAGCACCAATTACTTCTATCCAATTACCGTTGCCGCTGCGGCGAATTGAGGGAACAGGAATTTTTTTACGCCCGCTGAGATATTGCCCTGTAAGAGAATCATCACATTTTTCAATATCGTCCAGTGAACCTGCACAAACAACTTTACCACCATGCACTCCCGCCCCCGGCCCTATATCAACAATGTAATCGGCATTGCGCATAGTATCCTCATCGTGTTCCACAACTATCAGCGTATTACCCAAGTCACGCAACCGTTTTAAAGTTGAAATCAGTTTATCGTTATCTTTTTGATGCAGTCCAATACTTGGTTCATCCAGAATGTACAATACCCCCATCAAGCTCGAGCCAATTTGTGTAGCGAGACGGATGCGCTGGCTTTCGCCGCCGGACAGCGTACCGGCAGCACGGGATAATGTTAAGTATTCTAAACCTACGCTTTGTAAAAAGCCAAGACGTTCTCGAATCTCTTTCACTATTTGCGCCGCAATCATCTGTTCTCGTTCAGTAAGGTGCAATTTGTCTAGAAAATCGAGAGCCTTAACAACCGACATTTTACAAAAATCGCTGATGTTTATACCGCCAACCAATACTGCAAGGTAAACATCTTTTAGCCGATCTCCATGACAATCGGGGCAGCACTCTGAACTCATGTATATAGCCAGTTCTGCTTTCATCCATTCACTGGTTGTAACCCGAAACCGACGTTCTAAATTGTTAATTACACCTTCAAAATCTGTGGTGTATTCCCCTTGCATTGATCCAGCATCTCGGAAAATTTTAAATTTTTCACCGTTAGTACCGTAAAGCAATAAATTTTTACATTTCTGAGGTAAGTCTTTAAAGGGTGTATCCAGCGAAAACCCATAATGATTTGCAAGACCTTCGTAATAACTTTGCGCCATACCACCCTCAGCATAATACCATCCGCTTGCTTTTATTGCACCCTCTCGGACAGAAAGCTTTTTATTTGGTACAACAAGATCTGGATCCACCTTCATAAAAGTACCGAGGCCGGTACATTTTTCGCACGCGCCCTGAGGATTATTAAACGAAAACATTCTCGGGGCAAGTTCTTCAATGCTGATATTATGATCGGGGCAAGCGTAGTTTTGCGAAAACATAATTTCTTCTCCGCCAATTACGTCAATTACAGCAAGTCCGCCAGAAAGCCCCACCGCTGTTTCCAACGAATCGGAGAGGCGTGATTTAATATCGGCTTTTACGACTAGCCTGTCCACAACAATTTCAATAGAATGTTTTTTGTTCTTTTCAAGTTTGATTTCCTCGGTAAGGTCATAGATATTCCCATCAACACGCACTCTTGCATATCCTGACCGTTTAGCAGCTTCAAATTCCTTTACATGTTCACCCTTGCGCCCGCGTACAACTGGTGCAAGAACCTGAATTTTGGTACCGGTTTGCAATGACAATATTTGATCTACCATTTGGTCAACTGTTTGCTGTTGAATTGGTCTGCCGCAAATTGGGCAGTGCGGAATGCCAATGCGTGCATACAACAAACGAAGATAGTCGTAAATTTCGGTGACTGTCCCCACCGTGGAACGCGGGTTTTTCGATGTAGTTTTTTGATCGATTGAGATAGCAGGTGAAAGTCCTTCAATTGAATCAACATCGGGTTTTTCCATCTGCCCTAAAAACTGGCGAGCATAGCTTGACAGACTTTCTACATAGCGGCGCTGACCGTCGGCATAGATTGTGTCAAAAGCTAATGAGCTTTTCCCCGACCCTGAAAGCCCTGTAAAGACCACAAACTTGTCACGTGGAATTTCCAGACTAATATTTTTCAGGTTATGCTCGCGAGCCCCTTTTATAATAAGTTTATCATTAATCGGCAAAATATCTTCCTCCAAACAATGTTATGCTACATAATGGTCATTGCAAGTGCTGGTTTTATTGGGGGACAATCATCAGCACCCAATTGCAATGCTATATTTTTTGCTGCTCTTTTAGCTTTTTAATCTTATCACGCAGGTAAGCTGCATGCTCGAATTCCAATATTTTAGCAGCATTTTTCATTTCTGCAGTTAATTTTGCAATCAATGCCTCTCGTTCTTTAAAACTTAACCTCTTCGTTGATTTCGTTTTATTGTTTGTAGAATCCCTTGAAGAAATTTCAAGAATGTCACGTACATCTTTAACAATTGTCTGGGGGGTAATCCCATGATCCTTATTATGCTGTATTTGAAGCTTACGTCGACGTTCCGTCTCTGTAATCGCCCGTTCCATTGAGTTTGTAACGGAATCGGCATACATGATAACCATGCCTTCGGCGTTACGTGCAGCACGCCCGATTGTTTGTATTAAAGAGGTTTCAGAACGTAAAAATCCTTCTTTATCTGCATCTAAGATTGCAACCAATGAAACCTCAGGTATATCAAGGCCTTCTCTTAGCAGATTAATACCCACCAGTACATCAAACTCGCCAAGCCTAAGGTCTCTGATAATTTCCATACGTTCAATGGTATCAATATCATGGTGCATATATCTAATTTTAATACCCATTCCTTCAAAGTAGGTGGTTAAGTCCTCTGCCATTTTTTTAGTAAGTGTGGTTACCAACACACGTTCTTTTTTTGCAATACGCATATTAATTTCAGATAGAAGATCATCAATCTGCCCTTCGACAGGCTTGACTATAATTTCGGGGTCAACCAAACCGGTTGGCCGAATGATTTGTTCTACCGTTTGCACACAATGCTCTTTCTCGAACGGTCCTGGAGTAGCACTAACATAAACAGCCTGATTAATCTTTCCATAAAATTCATCAAAATTAAGAGGCCGATTATCAAAAGCAGACGGCAAACGGAAACCATAGTCAACAAGGTTCTTTTTACGTGCATAATCGCCGCCATGCATACCACGTACTTGAGGCAGCGTAACATGCGACTCATCTACAAAAAGAAGAAAATCATTGGGGAAGTAATCAATTAATGTAGTGGGCATACTACCCGCAGCTCTACCAGAAAGTACGCGCGAATAGTTTTCTATCCCTTTACAGAAACCAATTTCGTTTAACATTTCTATATCATAGTTTGTGCGCTCTGCAATGCGTTGTGCTTCAATAAATTTACCTTTTCCGGTAAAGTAACGAACTCGCTCATCGCATTCAGTTTGTAATTCGTGAATCGATTTTTCCATACGTTCACGCGGAATAATATAGTGACTGGCAGGATAAATGACTGCACTTTTCACATTTGTTTTCACTTCGCCTGTAAGCGTATTTATTTCACTTATTCGTTCAATTTCATCCCCAAAGAACTCTACGCGAACCGCAGTATCGCCGGAGTAAGTTGGGAATATCTCGACAACATCACCGCGAACACGAAACTTGTTACGAATAAAATTAATATCGTTGCGCTCATATTGAATTTCAACAAGTTTTGAGATTAATTCGTCACGATCTTTTGTCTGCCCCAAACGCAAAGAAATAACCATATTTTTATAATCAATAGGGTCACCCAAACTATAAATACACGATACGCTTGACACTACGATAACATCTCGCCGCTCTCCTAAAGCGGCAGTAGCAGAGTGACGCAGGCGCTCAATCTCATCGTTGATTGCACTGTCTTTTTCGATATAAGTATCGGTGCCTGCAATATAAGCTTCAGGCTGATAATAATCGTAATAACTGACAAAATATTCTACAGCATTATTGGGGAAAAATTCTTTAAACTCACTGCATAACTGTGCTGCCAATGTTTTGTTGTGTGCAAGAATTAAGGTAGGTTTATTTACCTGCGCAATTACATTTGCCATGGTAAATGTTTTGCCTGAACCTGTAACACCCAAAAGCGATTGTTCATGTGCCCCTGCATTAATCCCTTCTACCAATTTTTTAATTGCTTGAGGCTGGTCACCTGTTGGTTTATATGGCGAGACCAACTCAAATTTATCAGGCAAATTTGCTACCTCCTTAAATTTTTTAAGCTTACTTTACGGCAATTACCGTAGCAATATAATGTTATCACATTCCAGTTTCATGTCAATGGAACTTAACTATTTGATTTTTGCATTTATATAACTGTTGATTACTTATCATCAGAACAAATGTTCTGATGATAAGTATACCACTTTAGAAAAATAGAGTCAAGCATGCATGTAGATAATGTAAAACCGTACTATAAACTAAATAGACAAAAAAGCACGCAGCTGCAGCTACGTGCTTTTGTAAGAAGATTTGAAAACCTATATTGGTATCTGTCATCGATACACTGTTCAGCGGTTTTCAAACAAAGGCTTACCGACAATTATTATGCAAACTTTTTTAAATCATACGATGCTGTTTATATCAATATACAAAGGAAAAAGCTGTACCCTTAAAAAGGTACAGCTTCAAAAGCCTATAAAAAATATAGTACGGCTTATAAAACCACACCTTCTTAGCAACGAAGAAGTTTTTGTGTGATGTACATAGGCAGATATTCTGACTCAAACGTCAAACGCGATTTTCGCCTTCCCAGATAAAACCAGTGGCAACTGAAAATCACTACGCTTACACAGCAACGGCTTTGTGTGGGATTTTCACCCATCTTCCCTTTTAAGTGTTTCTATCAAAGAAACAACACCTATGTACTGCAATATTAACTTGTTATTAAATTATAAGTTTTTTATTTTTATTTGTCAATGCATTAAAACTTGAGCTTATTATTTTTGAGATTGCCAATCAGCAGGATAAACAAAATAAGCAAAACGTGCATAATCGGGTGTTTGAAAATGGATATGGCTTCCTTTAGGAATATAGAGGATATCTCCTTTTTTGCCAGATATGACATTGCCGTTAATTTCAATTTCCAAGTTGCCTTCAATCACATAATCAAACTCATCATAGCTTAAAGTCCAGTCAAAAGAGGTATGATCAAGCTCCATAATACCGGCACCCATGCGCGGAGCCTCTTCGAGGGTGACAATGTCTTTTAACGAGACACCCTTTTGCTCAAATGGCTCCGTTTTAACGGTATCTGTTTTTACTACCAGCACTCCGCTTTTATCTACGTGTTTTTCAAAGGGAGGCTGACCTTGAGCTTCAAGCAGAACTTTCTCGACAATTTCACGAATTAATTGTTCACTTACGTTCATTATTTACCCTCCGATGCTCCACTATCAATTTTAGAGAGCAGTTTAGGTGAAAGAATATTTGCAAGAACCAATGCTGTGATACCAGCTACCAATTTACCGACAATAACAGGGAAAATCATCTCTTTATTGACACCTGCGGTAAATCCAAGGTGATCGCCAAAAACGAAAGCAGCTGAAACTGCAAATGCAACGTTGAGAACTTTACCTTTCGGGTTCATATCACCAAGAATATTAAACATTGCTATGTTGTTGGCAAGGTTTGCAATTAAGCCTGCAGAACCAACTTCGTCCATTCCAAGACCTTTACCCACCTTCATCAAAGGTTTCTTAAAGGCTTTTTTAATCCATTCAACCATTGGGAATGCACCAATTAGAACTATTGCAATTGTTCCTACAACAATGATACCGTCAATAAGCGGAATGTTTCCTCCACCCTCGGGAGGCTCTACCATCATGTTAAAGAGAGGAAAATGGATACCGGTTTGATATTGGAATACCGCAATAGCTGTGCCGATGGTAATGATAATGGTAACTGCATTACCAAAATGGTTAAAGCCACGCATCATAGAACCGGGTTTAAACCAAAGGCCAATTGCAATCAGACCTGCAATAATGATAACCGGAATAAGATTGATGATGATTGTTAGGAAATCGATTTTATACGGAGTTAAATTCATAACCAAACCGCCAACGATACAACCGATTGGGATTGTTATTAAGCCTGCAAGCGTGCCGGCTGCCAGATAGGGACGATCTTTCGTGGCGATAATACCAAGTGCTACAGGGATTGTAAATACAATTGTTGGCCCCATCATAGTACCTAGAATCAAACCTGCAAAATTACCAATCGTTTCGTTAGCAGCGAGCTGCATTGCAAGCGGATATCCGCCCATATCGCATGCGAGCAGAGTAGTTGCAAACATAGAAGGGTCTGCACCAAACAGCCCATAAATGGGAGCAATAATGGGCTGAAGCAATACACGAAGAACGGGTGCCATTGCTACAACACCTACCATGGCAATTGCCAAAGGCCCCATTGCATTAAAACCTTCGTCAAATGCTGCACCATAACCCAATTTATTACCGCGGATTTTATCAACAGCACCGACAACCATAAAAATCATCATAATTGTCATAATAACCGAGTTTATGGACAGGTTGGAAATATAAGCTTGTATGCTATCTGTAAAAACGGATAGATCGGTGATTCTCTCTATTAATTCTTGAAACATACTAATTCTCCTTCAATAAAAAATTTTGAATGAGTGTGTGCGTTTTGCGCTACAAAAGTGTTTCAAACAATTTGGGTGACGGCCTTGGAATAACCGTAGTGCCCACCAAAAGATCAATGCCTTTTTCTGCTGCTGCAACCGCGGCACGTACCGCCCCAACGTCTCCGGTTAAGACAACTACGCCCTTTCCGCCGATAGCATAGCCGATTTTCACTTCGATTAAGGTAACATTAGCAGCTTTTGCTGCAATATCTGCAGCACGGATAGCCGATGCAATGGAGTAAAACTCCAATACGCCAACAGCTCCGGGCTGTTCCACCTGATTGGTCATACTGATGGCAGGGATTAATTGCGGATGGATATTAGGGATGAGTAAAGTGTCGACTACACATTCGCCGCCACGTTTTTTACCTTCATCCATAGATGCCGTCACATCACCCGTATATCCGGCAATAAGGATAATATACTTTCCGGGACAAACTGTAGACGCCCGTACAATTTCAACCTGTGCCGCTTTTACCATAAAATCGCTGATTTCGATACCTCTGGCAATACTCGATAGTTCGATCATGCCAATTGCATTTGCCATGCAATTATCCCTCCTCGCTCTGGCTGATTACAGCACAAACGGTGTCTTGTTGCAAAATCACACCATCAATACTGGAATGAATGTTAGCGGATAGCGCACCCTCAGCCGCCGCTGCCAGTAAATCACCTTTTCGTACACGGTCTCCAACATTCTTTATCGGAACAGCTGGTTTACCGATATGTTGCTGAAAAGGAATCTTCACTGTTTTGGGTGTAAGTTCAAAGCAGTCTTTAACGTGATTCCCGTAGTATTTTGCAAGATTAAGCCTAGCAGCCAATCGTTCGGTGGGGGTTCTTTTATTGTTTATCTCCTCACGCGCTACAGGGGCCAAATTACGCTCTACCTGTATTCCCCGCTCTCTGATTCGAGCTTTAAAGTAGCCGTTTACCTTTCTTGGCGAAAGCCCCATCGGGCAAGCAAACATTTCGCAAACCCCGCAATCACAGCAGTTAACCGCGTCTCCGTAAGCACGCTCAAATTCAATATCATCTGTAATCAGAAGTTCGCGGTAAAAATTGCGCATTACCAAATGCGGTCTAATGCGATGACCAATCAAATATCTCGGGCACAAATCTGTACACATTCTGCATTGGATACAAGCACTTCTTGTTTGAGCACGAATGGTACTCATAGGCAAGGTGCTGTGCTTAACCAAATAATGCTCCATCGGTAATACGATAATGTTTCCGGTAGTTTTGGTAATAACCAAAGAATCAATCTCTTGCTTGTTATTGTATACTTTGCCCATCATCGGCCCGCCAATAATGACAGCATACTCCTGTACAGTAGGTTTTGCCTTTGTAATACACTCCGATACTGATGTCCCAATAGGTACTTTTAGCATAATCGGCATTTGTACTTCGCCTACCACAGAAAGGTACTTATTTGTAACAGGAATGCCTTCGTTTGCATCATAAATATTAAGCAAAGTACCCACATTGCTGACTACCGCGCCCACCTGAATGGGTATTCCGCGTTCAGGGACAGACTTGCCCCATACCATATGTACCATTGTTTGCTCATCACCGGCAGGATAAAATGTAGTCATCTCAAATATTTCTATTTTGTATTTAGACCTGTTAATAGCTTCTTGCAAAGCCTTTATTTCGGTTTGATATTTGCCTTTTAATGCAATGACTTTGCGTTGTGCACCCAGATGTTCGCCTACAAGATGAATCGCTGCAACCAGCTTATCAGCAAAAGTACGGCACAGATATTTGTCGGTTTCAATGAGTGGTTCACATTCTGCTGCATTGATGATAAAGCAGTCTGCTTTCGCCTCCAGCTTAATGTGGGTGGGGAAACCCGCACCGCCCTCGCCTACAACGCCGGCTGCTTTTACTGTTTCGATTAAGTTCATGGTTTATCACCGCCCTTAAAGGCAAATTCAATCTAAAACGCTTGTATCAATTTCTTTGTCATCTACTATACCTACAACTGTGGCATCTACAGGAATATGCATATCACCCGCTGCGCTGCGGGCAGAACTGCCACTAACAACAAGTACTGTTTCACCAACACCTGCACCAATGATGTCTGCCGCAACATACGGGCTGCGCCACTCCTTTTCGTCCAAGATATGAATGGGCTTTACAATGAGGAGCTTTAGCCCAGACAGGCGTTCCTCCTTGCGGGTTGCCCATATTGTGCCTATGACTTTAGCAATTTGCATCTTGTTACCCCCGTCTATTTGGCTTTTACTCACGTACAATAGTAATACCCCGCTCGTGGGCATAGTCTTTTGCAAGGTCGGTTAAAATACTCTTTACCCCTACCTTAAGAACAGTAATTCCCTTTGCATGTAAGGCTGTAACATCTTTTTCGGTAATCACTTTTTTCTTTAACTGTGTTTGCTCTTTTTCACAGATGGCACAATCAGGTGCATTACCGTATTTTGCTGCATGTCCCAAAATAGTATCTACAATTGAACTTGCTGAGCAAAATATTACACCTGAATCCTCCAAAAGTTTGATTTTTTGAAGCATCATATTGTAATAGGGGGTAGGCGCAGTGTTCTTGTAATCAAACAGTTCAACATCCTCGCGTACTATATAGATTTTTTTTCCTGCTAATATCGCCTGAACTGCTAAAGATACATATGCATTATCACAGATGCCGGCAGAAATTTTTGAAAGAGCCTCGTTATTTAAGTTAAAAACAACAAGCACATCATAATCGTTGATGTCGCAATTGTAGTTTTTTTCTAATGCACATTCTGCTGCAAATTTTTCTGCAAGACGCTTACTTTTGAGTATTTCGTGGCAACAGATACCATGATTTTGTGTTAAAACTAAAAGTTTTTGGTAATTAGCTTTCGCTGCTGACGAAATAAAGGATTTCTCTGCGCGCTCTGTAAGTTCAACTTGCGCTAATACTTTTGAAGCTATTGCATCTACTAAGGTATTAAAGTCCATACTTTTCCTCCTTTCTACCCAATTTCACAGTTCATTGCAATGCCTGTAGGAGTAACCAGAAACGGGTTTTGAGGTTTTATGGTTTGGATTCCTGTTTCGCGTTCAAAAACTTTTTCAATCCCTGTTAAACAACAAGTACCGCCGCATAAATAGATGGTATTTACTTGAGTTTTGTCGATATAGCGATTAACAATTCCCGACATTTTCTCCAAAACAGCTTTTACTATGGGTAAAATTTCTCTGTGCCGACTATAATCTTGCTTGATTTTTTCAGCTTCTTCAAAGGGAATGTGAAAGTTACCGGCAAGAACCAATGTAAGGTGTGTGCCTCCTGTGGGTTCATCTTCTATACGGATGACCTTACCACCTTGCAATATCGCAAGACCAGTAGTGCCGCCGCCGATATCTACTACCACACCTTCATCGATTTGGAAAATGGAATTTGCAGCTGTTGGTTCGTCTAACACATTGGTTACTTCAAAGCCCGCTCCCTCTGCCACATAAGTGTGAGTACGTACGCTTGCGTCCGTTCCTGCGGGCATAGCTATAGCGCATTGCGTAAGCTCTGTATTAAGGCGTTTTTCCAACTTTGCTTTAAGCTCTTTAACAATGTTAAGAGCTCCAGAATAGTCGACGACTACACCATCTCTTAAGACGTTTGCCGCTTTTTTTTCACAAGCAACAGGGTTGTTCTCTTCATCAAGAACTACAATGACAATATAGGCGGTACCCAAATCCACACCTACTTTAAACTTTTTGCCAACCGGTAAAAAAGTGGTGGTTTCAGATTGCTCTACCTTTTTTATATAATCATTAACCCTCTGCAAATCCATCATATCTGTTATGCCCCTTTGTTTATTTTATAATTTTACCCAATGTAAATCCGTTAACCGCAGCGGCGTTCGCTTCGTCAAAATCGATGTGCATACGAAAAGTAAAGTTTTTATGAACACGAATCAGCACATTTTTAAATATAATGGGTCGTTCAGACATAATTTCTACACAGACGCGCTGTTTATCTTTTAGTTCCAGCATCTGAGCAGTTTCTGGCGGTACATGCACATGATTTTGTGCAATAATCACACCCTCTGTCAAATTAATGGTTCCGCATGGCCCTTCCACGATAATAGATCCGGAACCTTTGACATCTCCTGATTCGCGTAACGGTGCGGTAACACCCAATTCCACACAATCACTTTTGGATAATTCCACTTGCGTAGAAGATCTTACCGGGCCTAATATTGCAACGTGTTCTTTACGTCCTTTTGTACCGATGAGGTTTACTCTTTCTTCTGAAAGGTACTGCCCGGGCTGAGAAAGATCTCGTTTCGGGGTAAGTGATGCGCCACCACCAAACAAAATCTGCATGTCCCGCTCAGAAAGATGGATATGTCTGGCAGAAACCTCTACCTCTACAAGACCTGAACGAGTAATTGCCCCAACAATTTGGTCCATTAGGTTTTGCATGATGTCCACCTCACCTTACCGATAATCGCCTGCCAAATACTTGCACATCATGATGTGCAAAGCACTTGAAAGCCGATTCAGTTCTTCAATAATATCCTTACGGGTATACTTGCCGCCTATATGGAATGCACTCGCGGCAGATGTTTCGCACTCACGTACAGCAGTACGCAGTTGGTTCAAAAGGGCGTATTCTTTTCCCATCGTATAATCAGGAAGTACCATTTGTTTCACTTTATAAAACTTCATCGGATCGTGAGAACGCTCCCGCAGTTCGACATGACTCAGCCCTATAATATACTCGTTACGGAACTCTTCGTCCAGTACATCGCACCGCATCATTTCTCTCAAAATACCAAGAATATTGCTGAGGTCTCGCAGCAGCTGTTCATTGCAATTTCCTTCTGCAATCATTGCCTGATTTAATACCACCAATGCTTGCAAGCTGTCTAATTTACCGCGGAAGAGAATACGCGGGTGGTTTTTCGGTACCAGTACATTTCCATAAAGATGTGTCATATGCTCCGGTTTTTCTATGTAATAAGCACCCGTTACATAATCTACAAATTTTGGTTTAACCCCCTCGGCCACCTGAACCGTGGGCATTTCCGGAACCGGCGTTGAAACCGGTTCCGGAGAAGCTGCAGAATTAGGCTTAATCTTAGAGATTTTGATTTTACGCTGCTGCAGGTATTCGCGCGCCGCAGGAGAGAGAAGTTTTCCCTCAGGGATATAGTAAGTATCCGGCTGGGTATTTCTCAATTCATCCCGCAATATAGCTTCAGTTATTACCTTCAAACAGTTTCGCCCCCTCTTCGGGTCAATTTAAAATACAAAGTTATTTCTCCAGTTTTGGAAGAATGAATTCCACTTCTTCGTGCGGCCTTGGAATAACATGAACAGAAATCAGTTCACCCACGCGCTCTGCTGCCGCTGCGCCTGCATCGGTTGCAGCTTTTACTGCACCAACATCACCGCGTACCATAACGGTTACCAACCCGCCACCGACATGCTCTTTACCAATTAAAGTAACGTTTGCTGCTTTTACCATGGCATCGGCAGCTTCAATTGAACCGACAAGCCCTTTTGTTTCTATCATACCTAATGCCTGCAATGTCGCCATATAGGATTCTCCTTACATTTATAAATTTTGGATTTCTAATTAACGCTATTATTTGCTAAGTGTGGGAGGATAAACTCAACTTCTTCGTGTGGCCTTGGAATGACATGCACAGAAACAAGTTCTCCCACGCGTTCTGCTGCTGCTGCACCTGCATCTGTTGCAGCTTTTACTGCACCAACATCACCGCGTACCATAACGGTTACCAACCCGCCGCCGACATGAACCTTGCCAATTAATGTAACATTTGCTGCTTTTACCATGGCATCGGCAGCTTCAATTGATGCAACAAGTCCTTTTGTTTCAATCATACCCAATGCTTGCATTGTTGCCATATTAAATACCTCCTAAATTGTTTTACCTTAAACCATTATATTTACATAGGGAATTTACATTGCACGAAGCCGTTCAATAATTTTTTGAACAATGGCATCGATTTGAACAGATGTAATTTCGTCGCTGTCGGCATCAACCTGTACGCTGTCTCTTCTTATATCTTCAATTTCTTTTACACCATAAGCGACATGACGAAGGTTGAGAAGATTCATTGGTCCAACGTTATCTGATGTTGCACTGCCGCCGATTGCACCGCAGCCCAAAGTTAAAGCAGGCATCAGCCTGGTTGTACCGCCAATTCCGCCCAAAGCGCTGGGGGTATTGACCAAGATTCGGGAGGCAGGGATGCGTTTTGAAAAGTAGTCGACCATTTGTTGGTCGTTTGTATGAATGGAAAATGTGTGCCCGGCTCCTTCGTAATGCAAAATCTCACGACAGCGCTCACAGACCTTTTCATAATTATCTTCTGTATAAAACGCTAAAATTGGTGCTAATTTCTCATTGGAGTAAGGGTGTCCGCGCCCTACACCGTTTTCTTCTGCTACGATAACTCTTGCTGTTTCAGGTATTTGCAGTCCTGCAAGGTCGGCAATAACCTGAACACTGCGCCCTACTATCATAGGGTTCATTGTACCGTCTGCACGAAGTATAAACTTACTAAGTTGAGCTGACTGCTCTTGTGTCAAGAAATAAGCACCCTGTCGTTCCATCTCACTCTTTACAGTATCCTTCATGTCCGTATCGGTTATTACCGACTGCTCAGACGCACAGATTGTACCATTGTCAAAAGTTTTACTATCGAGTATCATTTTAACAGCCTTCTGCACATCTGCCGTTCGCTCGATATAGGCAGGGCCGTTTCCGGGGCCTACGCCGATTGCCGGTGTGCCGGACGAATACGCTGTACGAACCATGCCTGCCCCACCGGTCGCTAAAATCAGTGACGTATCGGGATGTCTCATCAGCACTTCGGTAGACTGCATAGTGGGAATGGTAATGCAAGAAACGAGGTTTTCGTTTCCGCCAGCCTCAGACACCGCCTGACGAATAACCTTAACTGTTTCTAAAATTGATTTTTGAGCGTTTGGATGTGGTGAAAAAACAATGGCATTACCGGCTTTGATAGCAATTTCAGCCTTATATAAAGTAGTAGAAGTGGGATTGGTGGAAGGGATTAAGCCTGCAATTACCCCCATGGGAACTGCAATAGAATAAATTTTAGCGTCTTCATCCCTACTGATTTCGCCAATTGTCCTCATTGTTTTTATTCGTTCGTAAACGCCACGACTTGCAAAAATATTCTTTATCGTCTTATCCGCCACAATCCCGAAACCTGTTTCCTCCTGCGCCATCTTAGCTAAGCGTTGTGCATTGCGTACGCCCGCTTTTGCAATTGATTTAACAATCAGATCAACTTCCGCCTGGCTTTTGCAACTTAATTCTTGCTGCGCCTGCTTGGCTTTTTCAATTAGTTCTCGAACTTCCTGAACGGATAGCAGATCCTTATCATAAAGTTGCACTAATCATCTCTCCTGTTCTGGAATTCGCAAATCCGCTCGATGAGCTCTTCTTTCTTTGCGAACCGAATCTCTTTTTTGCTCATGCTTTTTAAGTTTAGTGCACGTGCAATTTCTCGTAGTTTTACCACTTTCATATCTGCCATGTTTTCACGAGTCAGAGACTGCAAATCCACCGTTTCCATATCACCTGCATTATCCAAATCCGTTTGTTCTGGCTGAACATTTTGCTTCATCTGTTCAGGCTCATTCACCGATAACGGTTCATTTTTTGCAGGCATGACAGGTTCTTGCCGTTTGGGCGGAGGGATATCCGATGGGGGTTGGGGTGGTTTCGAGCTACTGGAAAGCATGTTTTCAATATCACTCGCCGGCCTGGGAATGACATGGACGGAAACCACTTTGCCCACACGACTTGCTGCGGCAGCTGAAGCATCCATGGATGCTTTAACCGCTCCCACATCTCCTGTTACCATAACAGTGACTAAACCGCCTCGAACCTTTGTTACGCTTAGGAGATTGACATTTGCGGCTTTGAGGGCACTGTCCAGTGCTTCTACTGCAGACAGATATCCATACACCTCTATCATCCCTAAAGCTTTCATCCTATCACCTTACCTAAACTTTCGGATTTTCAGCTACATACTCAATTGCTGCAGCAAATGCTTCGCATGCCGCTTTGCAGGCAGATTGGCTGCCGGTAAGAAGTGCGCCGCCAAAGTTTGTTTCGGACGGCGGAGCATACAATACACACATTCTTACGTCTGCTGCTTTGAGTGCGGCATCAACACCGTACATTGCTTCCAACGGGGGAGCAATCAGGTAAGCAAGTGCTTCGCCCTCTTTAATACCGGCGCCCGCAGACAGGTACGAGCCTGTTCTTGATATACAGTGTGCATAATAGGGGATGGAATCGTCATCGTTTGCACTCACAAAGTGTGCAACATTCTCAATCATATCCACGCAAGCCGCCAACCCGCTCTTAATTTCTGCAGGGTTGGGTCCCGCAAGAATGCCGATGATTTCGCCGGCAAGCTTAGTATTTGCATTGGCTGCACCCGCATAAAAGCTTTTTGCATAAACAACTTTAACATCTGCGGCTTTGGTTGCCTCGTCAAGAGCGGTGTATGTAACATCATCGCAGTCCGAAGTAATAAGCCCAAGAGACTTCTGATCGGGGGCAAGATTCAGTTCTTTTGCCAAGTCGGGGTCAACGTTAGGAATGATCTTGGTGGCAAGCACTGAAGCCTTTAACGGATCTCTTTTCATGTGTTTTTCCTCCCTTAACCTACAGTTTCAAATCGGTTCCGCTTGCTTTTTTCTCAAGCATAATTTTAATAATCTCTGCAATATGAGCACCGGCCTCTACGGGGATTGTACCGCCCCTGTGGATGTTGGATACAACAGTTCTGCGTGCCTCTGGCATATCAACGGTTGCCTTGTAAACAATGTATGCGCTCATGCTTTCTGCAGTAACGAGTCCTGGACGTTCGCCCACCAGTAAGCAGGTAACTTCTGCGCCAACTACCTCAGATACATGGTCCATCACACCAACACGCCCGTATTTTACAAAAAACGGTGTACCTACATCAATGCCAAAGCTCTTAAGACCTTGCATGATTGCCGGAAGAACATCTTTTACATTTGCTTCGATAGCGGATGAACTCAAACCATCTGCAACCATAATCTGGACGGTAGGT
Organism: Hydrogenoanaerobacterium saccharovorans; assembly: GCF_003814745.1. Classification (NCBI taxonomy): domain Bacteria; kingdom Bacillati; phylum Bacillota; class Clostridia; order Eubacteriales; family Oscillospiraceae; genus Hydrogenoanaerobacterium; species Hydrogenoanaerobacterium saccharovorans. The sequence continues at coordinate 1,481,872 of NZ_RKRD01000001.1, forward strand.
TTCATCTTGCACTTTTCTTTGATTGTTTTAACCGCATCATCATCCAGTTGCCTACCGAGGTCAGGACGGGTGATGTATCCATCCTTACTCTCGCAACGTGATTTAACACTAAACAAATCTATTTCTTTTAAGAATTCTTCCGATACATCTGAAAAAACGGCATCTTGAGCAGCAGAATGGTCAGCACGAAAACGCAAATACGTACTGGTTAAATAACGAGCACCTGCACGCCATATGCCAACACGTGATGGAGTGAATTGCTTCATTTCCATATATGCCTCGCCGTTAACAGGGTTTGGAACCAAATACTGCTTTCTCAGGTCAATTTGCGTGATATCATCGAGGTAACCGTCCTCAATGGTAGTGCCTTTTGCTGCAGCGGTTACTTTATTGGTAACAACTGTGGCAGCGGCGCCGTCCGGTGTAATATTCATCTCACTGAGCACTTGTTCAATGATTTTTTTTAAATCTTTAGCATCCATTATTCACGCCTCCCTCTCCTACTTTGTTAGAAATACAGAAGCATCGCCCGCTAAAGCGGTTAGCTTACCGTCTTTTGAAAAGCCCATTTTTTCCATCCACTGGTCAAATTCGCGGATGGGGCGTAAACCGAGCAGTTCTCTGAGTGCCGGTGTTTCGTGGTAACCGGTGCACTGGTAGTTGAGCATGACGTCGTCGCCATGTGGGATACCCATAACATAGTTGCAACCTGCGTTCACAAGGAGAACGGCGAGATTTTCAATATCGTTTTGATCTGCTTTCATATGATTGGTGTAGCAGGCATCGCAGCCCATAGAAATACCGGTTAGTTTGCCCATAAAGTGGTCTTCTAAGCCTGCGCGAATTACCTGTTTGCTATCGTACAAATATTCGGGGCCGATAAAACCAACAACGGTGTTCACCAAGAACGGTTCATAGCGCTTTGCAAAGCCGTAGCAACGTGCTTCCATCACCAACTGGTCACATCCGTTATGAGCGTTGGAAGAAAGTTCGGAGCCTTGGCCTGTTTCAAAGTACATTACGTTTGGTCCTACCGCTGTACCTTCGTGTAGCATAAGATCTCTTGCCTCGTCCAGCATAGAAGCTGTAAGCCCGAATGCTTCGTTACCCTTTTGAGAACCTGCAATTGATTGGAAAATCAAATCGGAAGGTGCACCCTTGCGAACAGCCTCCATTTGAGTGGTAACATGCGCCAGTACACATTGCTGAGTTGGGATTGTCCATTTGTTTTTAAATTCGTCAAACGTTTTTAGGCAGCGCATAACACTTTCTACCGAGTCATCAACCGGGTTCAAACCAAGCACCGCATCGCCTACACCATAGCTGAAACCTTCCATGGTAGAGGCAAGGATGCCTTTCGGGTCATCGGTGGGGTGGTTGGGCTGCAAACGTGCGGAAAATGTACCCGGTAACCCGATGGTGGTGTTGCAATGCGCAGAAACCCTAATTTTCTTTGCTGCGTAAACCAAATCCAGGTTACCCATTAGTTTGGTAACTGCTGCTACAATCTCACTGGTGATACCGCGGGACGCTCTTCGAATCATATCACCCGTTGTGTTTTCGTCTAGCAGCCATTCGCGGAATTCAGCAACCGTCATGTTCTTAAACTCGTTGTGAATTCTTTCGTTCACAGCGTCTTGAATGATTCTGGTTACCTCGTCCTGCTCATAGGGGACAGCTGGAGTATTGCGAAGCTCTCCGAGAGTTACATGGGAAAGAACTACCTTAGCGGCAACCCTTTCTTCTGCCGAGGATGCAGCGATGCCTGCAAGCTTATCGCCGGATTTTTCCTCGTTTGCCTTGGCCATAACTTCCATAAGGGTTTTAAACTCGTAAGTGTGGCCGAACAACTTTGTCTTGAGAATCATAATACTTTCACCTCTCGCTCACTATGCAGAGCATAGCGATAAAATTGTTGTCTCTCAAAACCAAACCTCCCCGCAGCACAGTCAGACTGGTTTTGAGCGGGTTGAACTTCTTATGTGTTAAAAATTAGGGTTTTGATTACGACAGGTACCACACGCCCGTCGGCAATTGGTGCACCGATATCGATATAATCGCCGCTGAGTGTTTGGATGCCATCAATACAGATAACATCTTTTTGGTGTTTTAGCTGAACATTGATTGCATGACCCAACGCTTTACCAATATCGTTTTCAATGATGATAATGATGGGATACTCGTGCCGAATTACTTCCTGCGCACCATCAATAACAGCTGCTGCCAGTAATTGAATCTCTGTAAAGCTGGTGCGATTTTCGCCGGAAAAAGCAATGGCAACTTGCTCCATCTTTCCCTGTGGCATATATAGAGGAATTTGATTTCGTATCGAAGATGTCAATGTCTCCAGCGACATTTCATCCTCTTGCGAAACCTTCAATATAGGGATGTTTTTAATGGGCAGCTTATCCTTTGCATAGGATATGGTGCTGCCGCTGATTTCGGTGGTATGGGTACCTGCACCCACAACCGTTGCACGGATGGTTTCTGCTGCACGCAGAAATTCCACTTTTGCAAAATGGGGATTTTTTTGTATCTCTTCCCCAAGCATAATGCCGATATCTCCAAACTTAAATAAGTCTCTATCGGCAGGATTATAAACATAATCTGCTACCCCGCCTGAAAAAGTAACTGCCTGAATCGGTGCATCAAGCGGAAGCTCTTTGCCATCATTTGTGAATATTCGGTTATAGTATTCACTTGGAGGTGAAAGGTGCAGTGCTTGTGCCAGCAACTCTGCCATCAAAGTACAAATTTTGCGTAATTCAGCAGTGTTGGCTGCTGCACCTACTTCAATTTTTATGCCGTTTTGTTTGGCAAGCTCCTGTATTTTATGATATATATATGTAATTTTTCCGCTTTCAACTTTTATTAGCCTGCCGCCTACATCCAAGCAAGCTACCCCTTTTAGCACTCCCTTGGAGTATACCGCCAGATTACTCGTTCCGCCGCCCACATCGAGATTCGCAACGGTAATTCGTTTTTCTTTAGACAGCTTATCTGCTCCCGCTCCGCGTGCCGACAGTACTGATTCCAGGTCGGGGCCGGCTGTTGCAACAACAAAATCTCCTGCAAGCCCGCTCAATGTTTCAAGCACCTGATTGGCATTATGTTTGCGCGCAGTTTCTCCGGTAATAATAACCGCTCCTGTTTTAACGTCCGAAGGCTTTATTCCTGCTTTTTGATACTCTGCGCGTACAATGGTTTTTACAGCATCTGCATCTATTTCGGTAGGTGAGAGCAAAGGTGTAAAGTATATTTCACTGCGATAAATTACTTCTTTGTCTACGATGCTTATTCTAGGAACAGTGTAACTGGTTGCAAGATTTTCGATGGTAAGTTTGCTAAAGATGAGTTGGGTTGTTGAAGTACCAATATCAATACCTGCACTGAGGACTACTTCTCTCAAAACGATCGCCGACCTTTCTGTAAAAAAAGAGCTCGGAATAACAAGGGGGTACCCCTTGTTTTCCGAGCTTCATCGCCAGGTTATATATGGTTTGCGCTGCGTCACGCCAACCGTGTATTCATTATTTGATTTTTAAAATTGAAAGTTACGATGGTACCCTCTGATGAGGACTCAATGGTAAAATTTCCTCTGAGTTTATCTTTTACCAGTGTAGAAACAATGCTAAGTCCCAAACGGTTCTGCTTTACATTCTCAACGTCAAAGCCGCTGCCGTTATCAATCACCTCTATTTGAGAATACAGCTCCCCATGGGTGACTATAATTCGAACAGTGCCTGTTTCTTTTTCCTGAAAAGCATATTGAAGAGAATTTTGAAGCAATTCATTGATAATAAGAGCAACAGAAGTTGCTATATCGGAATCTACATGGAAGTCGTCACCTTCCAGTGAGATAGTGATATTAAAGTGAGGACTAGCAAAATACCGCACCGTGTTATTTTTGATATTGACGATAACTTCGCCGATTTTTACCTGATCTACACCACCTTGTGCTAAAAGCTCGTGTGTGGTAGCGATAGATAATATTCGGTTCATACTTTCGCCCAACACCATTTTTGTTTCTTCGTTACCGCTGCGGCGAACTTGCAGCCTTAAAAGGCTTGCTATCGTTTGCAGATTATTTTTAACCCTATGGTGCATCTCTTTAATTGCTACAGATTTTAAAATCAGTTCTTTTTCTTTCTCTCGTATCGGAGTCATATCGCGAATAACAACGGCAAAACTGATGTCGTTTTTCTTTAATGAAATTTGCTTTACGTTTAAATAGTGCTTGCCGATACTTACTTCCACCGCAGAATAGTTGCTGTCCTTATCACTGCTGTTAAGTTCTGAACCGTGGAGAACAACATTTTCATACGGCATCCCTAAAATATCATCAACATACCCAAGCTCTTTATAAAGGTCTTTCGCCAATGTGTTACGGAATGAAACAATTCCTTTATAATTAACCATAATGAGTGCTTCATCTATATATTCGGTGAGCCAGCCATCTTCCTCCACCATACGAGAAAGCGCATCTGCAAACTTTTCGTAGCCTTGCTGAGAAAAATGGATACGTTCCCCCACGTCACGTTCATCATCTACACGTTTTTCACGGATAAGTACGCCGATAACCCGATCTTTGTTTTTGATAGGTTCCACCGATTGAATTACATTTGTACTCTCTTGAGTGACGGCTTTCATCTGTTTTGTTGCAACACCTAAGCGAAATGTACGTGCAACTGCGGGCTCATTTTCTTGCTTTGCCAGCAAACCCACAACACTTTTTTTATAGGAGGATGGTACTCCCTGCGGTTTTGCCTCGGCAACCACAATGGCATCTCCGTCGCGAGCGGGACAGTCCACAAAGATATCTGCATCCTCTAAATTAGCCAAAGGCTGCAAGCAAAAAGTCATACCCTTGATGATATCAATTTCTTCTTCGCTTAAATCGGTGTATTTTTTACACAAACTCGTTATAATATCCACCGCTGCCCTGCCCCATTCTTAGTTTTTTAACAAGACAAACTCAGCAACTCGCCGCATAGAGAGGTTTTTTGTTAAGCTTAAATTTCTTATATAGTCGTAAGCATCTTGTTCGGTCATATTATGCTGCTCCATAATTTTTCCTTTTGCTTTTTCAATAATTCCCCTGTTCTCCAACCGTTCGGATACTTTTGCAATATCTTTTTTCAGCTTTTTAATTTCTTTGCTTCGTGCTACCGAAAGTTCGATACTGGGAATGAGCGATTTCTCATCTATGGGTTTTACCAGATAACCCGAAACCCCGACTGATTTTGCCTCATCAATAAATACACGTTCGCTATATGCTGTAAGCAAGATGACGGTATCTGCCAAATTTTCGTAAAAAATAATATGAGCCGCAGAAAGCCCGTCCAACAAAGGCATTTTAATATCCATAAGCACCAAGTCAGGATGCAGCTGCTTACACAACTCCACAACATCAAAGCCATCGGCTGCCTCGCCAACTACTTGATATTGCTCTGCTTCTAAAATTTCTTTTAAATCCATTCTGGTAATTGGCTCATCATCTGCAATGATGACTCGTATTTTTCTTGCAGCATCCTCCATTTGCTCACCACCTCATATGTTTAAATAAGCGTATAATTCGTCACAGCCTTCCCCCGTTACACTGCTGGTAACAAAGATAGGGGCAGCACCTGCCAACTTTAAAAATTCTTCTGCCCGCTTAATTTGATCGGGCTGTGCTTTATCGCATTTTGTTACAACCCCAATCACAGGTTTGGCAAACATAGTAGAAAATTGCGGCGCAAACATGTTAGAATCATCGGTTGCATCTTGTACAAGCATAATAACTTCCGCCTCCACCGAAGTAACAATCAACGCGCGATAGTAATTTCTACGCTCGAGATACTCGCCCGGTGTATCTATCATATTATCGCCGATTACCTGAATGGTTTGGGTTTTATGATACGCCAGTGTCTGGTTGTTTAGATACTGGCACAACGTTGTTTTACCTGCCGAAATTTTGCCTACTAGCATTACTTTTTTCATAATACTTCCTTAAGTTTTTGTAATGGGTGCTTTGGAAAACATGAGCTGACCGCCCAAAACTTCCAAAACAGCTTTTAGTGCAGCTTCCACCGCTGCGACATCACCTGTAATAACAAGCGAACCACTGAATCGGTCAACAAATCCGATACTGACGTCCGCTGCTTTGGTTGCAACATCCGCTGCTATAATTGCCGCCTCACTTGGCGTAATTGTTAAAATACCAATGGCACCTTTTGATTCTGTCAGCCCTAGTTTTTTATGTAAATCGTTATCGGGGTTTGCAATAAGATGTGCTAAAGTCACCTGCTTGCCCGGTACAAACTCCTGTATAATACGCTGTTTTTCTTCAACTTCAAACAAAGCGTACAGCTCCTTCCCGCTTTAGATAGGGATTTGATATTATAAAAGCCCCCAAGATACCGATTATCTTGGGAGCTCCATCGCTCTTTTACGCTATTAGCTCCTTATATTTGTAATACATGACATGTGCCACATCAATTTGCTTAGCACATTGTACAAAATAATCATTTAAAAGTTCATTATATTGTTTATGTTATCACTTTGGTGCTCAGCTGTCAAGCTTTATGGTAATTTTCCTAAAAATGCTTTTCGATACACTTTTTCGATGCTCTCTACTGAGCATTCTACCGGATTGGTTGCTGTGCAGCGATCGGATAGAGCACTTTCTGCCATAGAATGCACGATCTTTTCAAACTCTTCGGCCGAAACTCCCGCCGCTTCAATGGTAGAAGGCAAATGGAGTTTTTTTACAAACCTGCGAACCGTATGAATTAAGTTCAATGCACTTTGTCTGGTGCTTTTTGCCTCCATACCTAAAATACGTGCAATTTCTGCATAACGCACTGCAGAAGGGGTAAGAGCATCAGCCGTACATCCCGCATTAAAACTCATAACATAAGGCAGTAATATTGCGTTTGCTCTGCCATGCGGCAGTTTTGCCTGAGCCCCCAACGCATGAGCCATACTATGGTTTAACCCCAATGAAGCGTTGCTGAAAGCCATACCCGCTAAGCAGGATGCGTTGTGCATCCCCTGCCTCGCCTCAAAATTATCGGGCTCGTTATAAGCGGTTAATAAATGCTTTTGTACAAGTTTGATTGATTTTTCCGCAACGGCATCTGAAAAATCGGTAGCTGCGGTAGAAAGATAAGCTTCAATTGCGTGGGTAAGCACATCAATACCGGTATCTGCTGTAACATTCGGCGGTACACTTAAGATTAAGTTCGCATCCAGTATAGCAGCATCCGGCAGCAGTGCATCGTCCAGCAGCGGATATTTGATTTGCTTTTCCTTGTCCGAAATGACTGCAAAACAGGTTACTTCTGAGCCTGTACCGCTGGTAGTGGGAATAGCTATAAAAGGGCAGTCGCGCAGGTCATAAACCTTGCCTGCAAAAAACACAATTGCTTTTGCCGCATCTATAGGAGATCCGCCACCAAACGCAACTACACTATCCGGTTTAAATTCTGTAATTTCTTCAACGCCTTTTGTGATGATTGAAATGTCGGGATCGGGGGTGACACGTGAAAAAATATGAAATTCTGAGCCCATGCGATAGAGTTGATTGAGAATATAGTCTACTTTTCCGCTCTCAGCCATAAAACTATCGGTTACAATAAAAACCCGCTTCGAGCCTTTGAGCACGCTTGAAAGGTCTTGGGCTCCCATGTAAATTTTAGTTGGAGCGTTAAAAATGTTCATAACTTTCCCTCCTAAAACCTTCAAAACGGCAAAAAACGCCCTGACCAACTTGATCAAGACGTTTCATCACGTTTCATCATTATTTTATACGACACAACACTACTTCGCATTGCACCTAAATACTAGCTATATATTAAAACTTAAGTACTGCTCATGTCAAGCATTTTTAAAGTAGAAAGCTATGATTTGTGAAACATAAATAAAAAAGCATGACAATAATGTACCTACTACCGAAAAAACAATATTGACAAACGTTATTTTATAAGTTAAAAACATTGAGCACCACGTCAGTTTTTTATAATTTTCACATTATAAGCAGCGTGTGCTTTATGAGAGAAGTTGCCTTCCGCGGTTGTATTTCGATTGCTTTGTTGGAATTAAGCTGCAAACTTTCTGTTCAAGTGCAGCACAAAGCTGCTGCAATTCTTCTTTACAGCCAGATTTTAATTCTATCTCCAGTTGGCATTCATATGCAGTTTTTCCCACAGCATCTTCATATGTTACTCTATCAAATACCATCTCTAAAACTGCAGTTTTACTTTTGAGAAGAAAAGTTTTTCTTTTGTTTTTTATAATAAGCTGTTGCTCAAAAAAAGATTCTAAGTTTAAAAAGCCCAAATGTTCTTGTAAAAACTCCTTATGTTCTTGTAAGGCGTCGTTTGCAATCTCGTGCTCTATCTCAATACGCTCAGAGAAGGAACTATCACCGTTATGGGGCAGAGGGCATTTTATAGTCAGCGTAGAGCCATTGGCTTTTTTACGGATACGCAAAGTTACGTTCGCGTTTTTCAGTTCATCAGAAGGTGTGTCATAGTAGGTATCTGTTTGCATTTGTTCGCCCAAACATGTAACCGCATAATTCTCTTGAGCACGTAAAAAATCTTCTACCCAATAAAAGGCTGTACTGTCGGTAATGCAATATTTCTTCTCAAGTTCAACCATGAAAAAACATCCTTTCGGATATTATCTTTAGAATTACAGCTTTTTATAAAAAAAGCCAGAGTCTGCAAGAGAAACAAAGTCTTCGCCTGCTACAATAATATGATCTAGCAGCTTAATATTTACGCGCCTTAATGTTTCGTAAAGCTGTTCTGTAGTGTTAATATCATCATTTGACGGCAGGGCAAAACCACGCGGATGGTTATGGGATAGGATAACTGAGGTAGCACCGTATTTTAGGGCAGCTTCCACCACTCTGCGCGGAGTAAAATTAGCGCTGACTATATCACCACGGCAAATAAGCGGGCAGCCCAAAACTTTATTTTTATTATCCAGGCAGAGCAGGTAAACGAGCTCGCTGGTTTCGCCAATAAATTTGGGTAGCAAAAAATTTCCGCTTTCGCTGGTGGTTTTGAGAATCGTTCCGATTGTGTTTTTATCATCAAGATACACCTTACCTATGGCGGGAATGAGCTTAATCAGCACTGCTGAATTTTCACCTATCCCCTTTACCTTCATCAATTGTTCAATCGACGCATCAAATACACCCGAAAGCGAACCGAATTCATCAATCAGCCTATGGGCAAGCTCGTTGGTATCTTGGCGAGGAATGGTGTTGAACAGAAGAAGCTCCAAAATATTATGCTTTTGAAAATGCTCTAATCCGTTTTGGATAAAGCGTTCGCGCAGTCTTTTACGATGCCCTGCATGAGGATTATCCATACCATTCTCCTTTTTATGACATTGTTTAAGATTATACTTTAAATACATGATGAAGTAAAGATTAATGTCTTTTATCATCATTATTTTCGTGTTATACTAATTTTAGCACAAAATGTATTGAAACTACAATCTATGGGAGGCATTCATGCGCAGTTTTATAATTAATTCGAATGACGCAGGGCAACGTGTAGATAAATTTATTACAAAGGCATTACCGCGCCTGCCCCAGCCGCTGTTATATAAATATATTCGGCTAAAGCGTATTAAACTCAATCGTAAAAGATGTGAAATATCCACCCACCTAAATGAAGGTGATGTACTTGATATGTACATCAACGATGAGTTTTTCAGCGATGTAGCGCTGCAATGTGAATTTAAACTTGCACCTACTACGCTGGACATTGTTTATGAGGATAAAAATATTTTATTAGTGAACAAAAAACCCGGTTTGGTGGTACATGAGGATGAAAGCGGACAGGCAGATACCCTCATCAACCGCATTCAGCACTATTTATTTGATAAGGGTGAGTACAACCCAGACGAAGAGCATTCTTTTGCACCTGCATTGTGCAATCGGATCGACCGAAATACAGGCGGAATTGTTATTGCGGCAAAAAATGCTGCCACTCTGCGCGTGCTCAACCAAAAAATCAAAGACCGCGAACTGACTAAGCGATATCTTGCAGTCATTCATGGAACACTTGAGAAGAAAAGTGCTACCTTAGAAGCTTACCTTGCCAAAGACAGCACAGAGAATAAGGTAACGGTCACCAAATATAAAACACCGGAAAATAAAATCATTCGTACCAAGTACCGCGTACTTGCAGAAAACCCAAGATTTTCATTGATTGAAGTAGATTTGCTCACAGGCCGTACACATCAAATTCGTGCGCATTTTGCATTTATCGGGCATCCGCTGCTGGGGGATACAAAATACGGATTTGCGCGGGATAATAAAGGGACAAACTATAAATATCAGGCCTTATATTCGCATAAACTGATTTTCAATTTTATAACCGATGCAGGACATTTGGGGTATTTAAACGGGAAAGAATTTTATGTAGAAAAAGTTTGGTTCGCAGAAGATTTTATGAACGGAAAAATCATATAACATCATATAAAAAACAGCAGCCCTTTTATTTAGGAACTGCTGTTTTTGTATTTACAAAACACCTTTAGAAGACAGTACACCGCCATTATTACTTTTCTGTACAGCAATTTTTAGGCTATGTGCAACTGCTTTGTAAATTGCCTCTGCCTTATGGTGGTCATCGCGCCCATAAGGTACATTGATGTGCAAAGTAATGCCTGAATTGTTTGCAAAAGATAGGAAAAAGTGTTCTGTCATCGAAGTATCGTATTGTCCGATTAAAGGGGCGTTAAAATGTGCATTGAATACGAGGTAAGGTCTGCCCGAGATATCAAGAGAACATTCTGCCAACGCCTCGTCCATAGGCACTGAAAAGCTGCCAAAACGTACAATCGTACTGCGGTCAATGGCTTTAGCAAATGCTTGCCCAAGTACAATTCCAACATCCTCAATGGTGTGGTGGCAATCTACCTCAAGGTCACCTTTTGCCTTTACTGTAAGGTCAAAACCTGAATGAACGGCAAATGCAGTGAGCATATGGTTGTAAAAACCGATGCCTGTGTTAATGTCTGCCCTTCCTGTTCCATCAAGGTTTAGATACAAAGTGATGTCGGTTTCGCGCGTGGTTCTTGTAATCTCTGCTGTTCTCATACGCTATGCACCCCCTACTGTAAAATATGGTTGAGTTCTTTGAGCAATTCTTTGTTTTCTTCATCACTGCCGGCTGTAATGCGCAGATATTGCCCCATACACCGCACCGCAATAGATTTTTTAAGCAGTGCAGCGTAAACTGATTTTGCATCAACCATCTTAATGAAAATAAAGTTTGTACAGCTATTGTACACCTTTATAATATCTGATTTTTCTTTCGCCATGGCACAAAGAGAAGCTTGCAACGCATTTTTTGAATTCAGAATATCTTTTACCTGACGTTGTAGCAATGTTTTATCGGATAAAATTACTTCTCCTACCGCCTGTGTAAGCGCATTTACGTTATAAGGCGATTTTGCCGCACTCATTGCATTGGTAAGGGTTTTGTTTGCAATTGCAAAACCAAGGCGGATTGCCGCCGCCCCCATCGCCTTCGAACAGGTTTTGAGAACAATCACGTTATCGTATTCGCTTGCAGTATTTAAGATGCTTTGATCCCAAAAATCCATATAAGCTTCGTCTACAACCACCAGAGCATCGGTTCCCTGTATAATTTTAAGCACATCTTCTCGGCTCAAACCCAGCGACGTGGGGTTACAGGGATTAGAAAAAATAAATAGACGTGCTTTGGTATTTTTAAGGGTTTGCAGTACCGTATCCGCGTTTATCGTGAGGTCATCCTCTTTGTTAAGCGTTTCAACTTTACACTCATACATTTCACCATAAAAACCATACATCGAAAAATCGGGTGCAAGAGTAAGCATTGTTTCGCCTTTTTTTAAAAAAGAAGCAACGATTACCCCGATAATCTCATCTGATCCGTTGCTTGCCGTAATAAAATCGGGGCTCAGCGAATAACGTTCTGCAAATATCTTGCAAAGCTTTACTGCATATGGGTCGGGGTATCGGTTAAAATCAAGGTTCGCAACAACATTTGCAAAGCGTTCTGCAAAAACATCCGCTAAATTAAGATAGCTCTCATTTGCATCCAAACGAATTTTATATTCGCCGCTGATGGGCTGATATGGTACCAGCGAAGCAAGTTTATCGTTGAGTTGATAGGACATGAAATACCCCTTTCTTTACGTAGATTTTAGAACCGAACCTGTATAGAGTTTGCATGTGCTGTAAGCCCCTCTTTGCTTGCAATGTGCACAATATCATCGTGGGCATCTCGCAAAGCATCTTCGGTGTAGTAGATAAAACTGGTTTTTTTGATAAAACTGTCCACAGAAAGCGGCGAGAAAAAACGCGCCGTCCCGCTGGTAGGCAGAACATGGTTTGGCCCTGCATAATAATCGCCAAGTGGCTCGGGCGAATATTTTCCGAGAAATACTGAGCCTGCGTTATCGAGTTTGCCCACGTACTCCATGGGGTTTTCGAGCATAACCTCTAAATGCTCGGGAGCGAGCAAATTAGCAAGGTCAACCATTTCATCTGTGCTGCGGCAGACGATAACTGCACCAAAATTTTTGAGCGACTCCAAAATAATCTCTTTGCGCGCAAGTGTTGCAACTTGTAAATTCAGTTCGGTAATCGTTTGTTGTGCTATGGATTCTTCGGTGGTAAGTAAAATAGCCGATGCCAGCTTATCATGTTCTGCTTGACTCATCATATCGGCAGCAAGAAATTTTGGATTTGCGGTACTGTCTGCCAGAATCAAAATTTCGCTGGGGCCTGCAATCATATCAATATCAACGGTACCGTATAGCTGTTTTTTTGCCGTTGCCACATAGATGTTGCCCGGGCCGACAATTTTGTCGACCTTTGGGATACTCGCCGTACCGAATGCCAAAGCGGCAATTGCCTGAGCGCCACCCACTAAAAAAATACGATCCACCCCTGCAATTGCGGCAGCAGTAAGGATATCGGGGTTGGCTTTGCCGTTTTTCATAGGTGGAGTTACCATAATCAATTCCTCTACCCCCGCAATTTTAGCAGGTACTGCGTTCATAAGCACAGAGGAGGGATAAGCGGCTGTACCGCCGGGAACATAAAGACCAACACGTTTGAGCCCGCGAATACGCTGCCCCATGATTACGCCGTTGGGTTTTGCATCCATAAAGCTCTGTTGCTTTTGGCGGGTGTGGAACTCGGCGATATTTGCCTGCGCATTCAGCAGTGCATCTACAAAAACGGGGTCAGCATCGGTAAGCGCGTCGTTGATCTCTTCGCGTGAAACCTCGAATACGTCGGGACATTGCCCGTCAAACTTTACAGTATAATCGCGTACAGCCTGGTCGCCATGCGCCTTTATATTTTCAATAATTTCGGTAACTGCCGAGGTTACACGTTTATCCACTTCGGTACTTCTGCTGCGCAGAAGATGAATGAGTTTAAACTCTGCTTTTCCGTCTGCTTTCGTTATGCTTATCATAAATACACCTCGTTTTTTAATAGCACTTTTACTTTAGTATGATACCACAATAAAGTAAAACCGTCAACATCCCTAAATAAGCATAATCATGTTATGTTGTTGTAAATTTAAAATTCGCAACCTAACACACGAATATCTTGAAAGCACAAAAAGCCGTTTTTTATATAAAATTGGTATGATGGATAATCTTTTTCTGTGTTTAACATCATAGCGTGGATATTCTTTTGGGCTAAGTCATTTTTAATACTATTTAACAAAAACGACCCGATTCCTTTGCCTTGGCAACTATAATCGACACAAAACTGGTCGATATAATACTCTTCGCCCTTAATCCATGGTTTTAAGAATCCAAGCGAAAGTGCAATTATTTTATCATCTCTTTTTAACACATACCCTGCAAATTTATTGAGGTTGTAAAAATTGATGAAATAAGATTCCACATCCGACCGTTCGTCGCAATCGAACCATGGTTCTTTCGAAAAAACCTGCTGATATAAATCGACGCATTCTTGAAGCATCGATTTATCAAAGGGGAGAAATTGTAGTTGTTCCATAAAAATAATTTCCCTACTTCATATTTAATATCAAAACAGCGACATTTGGCTGCTGTCCGGCAAGCCGACAAGCGTACCCACCGAGTCAAGCAGTTCAAGAACAGCCTTGCCCACGCCGGCGCGTGAACCAACTTCTTCCTTCGAGAGGTACGGCCCTTGTTTGCCTGCTTCTTGCAATGCTTTGGCAGCCGATTCGCCCAAGCCTTTGAGCGAACAAAACGGCAAACGTATTTTACCATCTTCTACCGTATAGCGGGTGCCTGTGGATTTGAAAAGATCGATAGGCAGAAATTCTATACCACGCGCCATCATTTCGTTGACAATTTGCAGCGTATTGTACTGGTCGTCCTCTTTTGTAGTGCGCTCGTTGCCCTTCATTTTAAGCTCGGACATCTTCATCTTAACCGCACCATGCCCGCGAATTGCCGATTCTGCATCGAAATCTCCACCGCGTACGGTAAACATTGCAGCATAGAACTCTACCGGACGATACACTTTGTACCAACAAAGCCGAATTGCACCAATAACATACGCCGCAGCATGTGCTTTAGGGAACATGTACTTAATCTTCATACAGCTGTCGATATACCACTGGGGTACGCCATGTTCTTTCATCTCGCTGATATATTCTTCTGTAAGAAGTTGAGGTGCCTTACCCTTTCGCGTAATCTCCATAATCTTAAATGCACTTTTGGGTTTAAGCCCTTTGTGCAGAAGATAGGTCATAATACTGTCACGCGTACCGATTACGTTGGAAATGGTACAAGTGCCGTTCTTGATAAGTTCCTGCGCATTACCGAGCCATACGTCGGTACCATGAGATAGCCCCGAAATTTGCAGCAGATCTGAAAAATATTTTGGCTGTGCATCTTCCAGCATGCCGCGTACAAACGGTGTCCCCATCTCAGGAATACCAAGCGTGCCGGTATTGCAGTCGATTTCTTCTGCGGTAACTCCTAATGCATTGGGTGAAGTGAACAGGCTCATGACTTTTTCATCACTCATTGAAACATCCATTACCTTAATCCCGGTGAGGTCTTCTAAATGTTTGTAAAGCGTGGGAACATCATGCCCCAGTTCATCCAGCTTAAGGATGGTGTCATGCAATGAATGGAAGTCGAAGTGCGTTGTGAGAACGCCTGAATCTGCCGAATCCGCAGGATGCTGAATTGGTGTAAAATCGTACACTTCGTAATCGTTGGGCACAACCACCATGCCACCCGGATGCTGACCGGTAGTTCGTTTGATGCCCGTACATCCATTGACCAAACGCTGTTCTTCGGCTTTGTGAACGATACGGTCTTTTTCATCGAGATATTTTTTCACATAACCGTATGCGGTTTTATCTGCAACTGTAGCGATGGTACCTGCCTTAAATACATGAGAAGTACCAAACAGTTCTTCGGTATAACGGTGAGCACGAGACTGATATTCTCCCGAAAAGTTAAGGTCGATATCAGGTGCTTTATCGCCGTCGAAACCGAGGAAAGTTTCAAACGGAATATCGTGGCCGTCTCGGTTGTAGGGGGTTCCGCATTCGGTACAATTTTTCGGTGGCAAATCAAAACCAGAGCCGACAGAACCGTCGGTAATAAACTCGCTGTGTTTGCAATTTGGGCAGACATAATGCGGCGGCAACGGGTTTACTTCTGAAATACCCGCCATGGTTGCAACAAACGATGAGCCGACCGAACCACGCGAGCCCACGAGGTAACCTTCGCTTTCAGACTTCCACACCAACTTTTGCGCAATGATATACAATACCGCAAACCCGTGCTTAATAATAGAGCCCAGCTCGCGTTCCAACCGATTTGATACTATTTCGGGGACCTGCTCGCCGTATATCTGTTTTGCTTTTGTCCAGGTGATATTTTGCAAATCCTCCTCACAGCCATCAATCGTGGGGGTGAAGGTGCCACCCGGTATGGGTTTTATACCTGCGTCAATTTGGTCTGCAATTTTGTTGGTGTTGGTAACCACCACTTCAAATGCTTTTTCTGCACCTAAATAAGAGAACTCCTCAAGCATTTCGGTAGTAGTACGAAGATAAAGCGGGGATTGCAGATCTGTATCCTGAAAGCCCTGCCCTGCCATTAAAATTTGACGGAATATGTTGTCCGATTGATCAAGGATATGAACGTCACAAGTTGCCACTACGGGAATGTTTAGTGTTTCGCCTAGTTTAACAATGGTTTTATTATACTTTTTAAGCTCCTCATGGTCTTTTGCGGTACCGTTACGGATGAGAAACTCGTTGTTTGCCAAGGGCTGAATCTCCAAGAAATCATAAAAGCGCGCAATATCACAAAGCTCTCCCCAACTTTTGCCGTTGATGACAGCATGAAATAGCTCGCCCGCCTCACACGCACTGCCGATAATAAGAC
Organism: Hydrogenoanaerobacterium saccharovorans; assembly: GCF_003814745.1. NCBI lineage: Bacteria > Bacillati > Bacillota > Clostridia > Eubacteriales > Oscillospiraceae > Hydrogenoanaerobacterium > Hydrogenoanaerobacterium saccharovorans. The sequence goes on from NZ_RKRD01000001.1 coordinate 1,498,294, forward strand.
CTTCGCGGTATTTAATCAATTCACTTTTAGGGATACGCGGCTTTTTGAAAAAGTAGTTGATGTGAGCAAAAGACACCAACTTATACAGATTTTTAAGCCCCGTTGCGTTTTTTACAAGGATTATCTGGTGATATGACATCGCCTTTTTATAATCGGTACCAGACAACGCGGTATTGATTTGACCGATCGTATGTATATTTTTTTCTTTTTCAAGAATTTCAATGAGGTGGTTAAAAATATCGGCAAGCACCTTTGCATCATCGCATGCACGGTGGTGATTAAACGGAGGCAGTTTCAGATGATTCGCCACCGTATCGAGCTTATGGTTTTTAATATTGGGGAACAACGAGCGGCAAATGGGCACCGTATCGATATGTGAAAAATGATACGGCATATCACAGCGATGTGCTGCCGCTTTTACAAAACCGGTATCGAATGGAGCATTGTGTGCGACCAGCACGGCTTTATTATCTCCGCAAAAATCATAGAACATCTGAAGTGCTTCTTTTTCGAAAGGGGCATCCTTTACCATATCATCGGTAATTCCTGTAATTGCAGTAATTTTATCTGATATGGGCTTTTGTGGATTTACCAAAGTGTTAAATGTGTCAAGTATTTTGCCTTTACATAGTTTTACCGCACCAATTTCGGTAATACGCTCGGTAGCTGCGGATAAACCTGTTGTTTCAAGGTCAAATACAATAACTGTTTCGTCAAAACGTGAATTTGCTTTACCCGCAACAATAGGAATCATATCGTTGACAAAATAAGCCTCAACACCGTACAAAGCTTTAAAATCGCCGCCGTTTTTATTAATTTTAGAAACAGCTGCCGCAACCTCGGGATATGCCTGTACCACACCGTGGTCTGTAATTGCGATGGCTTTATGCCCCCATTTGGCAGCACGGTTGATTAAATCGGTTGCACTGGCAATACCATCCATTGAGGACATATTGGTGTGGCAGTGCAGTTCTACTCGTTTTTGTTCGGCTTCATCGGTGTATTGGTATTTTGATACCACGCTAATGTCACGAGGACGTATGGAGTATTCGCGATCGTATTTATCGTAGGACATTTCTCCGTTTACAAGGATGGTCATGCCTTTAGCAAGGCTCTCGTATGGTTTAGATTTTTCTTTTTCTACTATAATCTTCAGCATATTAGAGCTTGTATAATCGGTAAAGTATACAGACATAATGATACGGTCACCCGCACGGGTTTCTCGGCTGTCTATCTGAAAAATATCGCCCCAAACAGTAACACGGCTGCTATCTTGGCTCAGTTCAGCAAGCGGTGTTGGGTTTTGCTTTACGGGTTTGCCAACTACTGCCTTAAGGGTGGATTTATCGTAGGGCAGAGTATCATTTGCAGTACGTTTCCCTGCGGATTTTGGCTTTACGGGTTCATTTGATTTTACATTAGACTTCGGTGTTAAATCGGGAGTTGTTTCTGCAGTAAAAACACCTTCATTACTGCGGATTTGCTCCAAATCACGTTTGACAGCTTCGTTAAAGCTTTCAGTGTAATCGGTAATTTCGGTGTTTCCGGTAAAGCAAACCGTACAATCCACGCCGAATTCTTCTCTTAAAAGTTCGCGAGTTTTAAGGTCACAGCCAAATTGGGTTAGCAATTCGGCACCGCCATGTGTCAAATTAATATGAAAAACATTTTCTTCATCCAAAGAAGCAGTTGCATCGTTTAAAAAGCCGTTTACAACTGTATTGTGATGGCGCAAATATTTTTTTATGTTTGTGAGGTATCCTCCGTGAAGAAATTCGCGAGGATACTTCGTTGTAATATGTACATCGCTTAATTGATAAGCTGATTTTATTTTAGATTCAATCGAAAAAATGATATCCTTGTCCACTATTTCTGCAGGGTGCAGATCAAGCGTCATCCTACGTGAATCTTTATCGATCACAATGCCAGAAATCTTCGCCTCAAGCATCGCTTGCGGGGCGTTCTTGGGTGCGAATTTGCCAAAGATATCTTGAAAACTTTTTTCCTGCATTTAATCACCTGCCAATATTTTTATTCTAATTTGCAATGAGAAATATAAAATATTTTTCATGAGCCGTATGAAACACGGCTGCAAGCGAAGCTTGTGCAATAGTACTACATCTTTTCGATTTCGCGAAGAAGTTCATCAATAATTTCTGCCTCCGGGATTTTACGCAGCACTTTTCCTTTTTTAAACAACAGACCCTCTCCTACACCGCCGGCGATACCGATATCGGCTTCACGTGCTTCGCCCGGGCCGTTAACGATACAACCCATGATGGCTACAGAAATATCTTTATCACAGCCTGCAAGCGCCTCTTCTACACGATTTGCAAGCCCAATAAGGTTGATACTTGTACGCCCGCATGTGGGGCAAGAGATAAACCGGACCCCTTTGTGATACATCCCTAAACTGCGCAGAATATCTTGTGCAGCAGCAATTTCTTTTATAGGGTCGGCAGTAAGAGATACACGAATGGTATCTCCGATGCCGTCGCACAGCAAGCTGCCGATACCGATAGCAGATTTTATAAGCCCCATACGTTCGGTGCCTGCCTCGGTAACACCAAGGTGCAGCGGGTAAGCATAAAGCTGTGCCATTGCGCGATAAACAGCAATCATCTTTTGCACATCGCTTGCTTTAATAGAAACAACAATATCATCAAAATCGTACTTTTGCAGCAGCTGAATATGGTATTGTGCACTCTCGAGAAGTGCTTCTACCGTTGGCGAACCATATTTTGCAAGAATTTCTTTTTCTACAGAGCCACTGTTTACACCAATACGAATAGGGATATTCTTTGCCCTGCAGGCATCTGCCACTTGCTTGACTCGGCTATCATCACCAATATTACCGGGGTTGATACGTATCTTATCAATTCCTGCCGCAACCGACTCCAACGCCAAACGATAGTCAAAATGGATATCGGCAACCAAAGGGATGGATATTTTTTGCTTGATGGCAGGAATGAGCGCAATTGCATCGTTATTAGGAATAGCAACGCGCAGAATTTGACAACCTGCCTTTTCTAAGGCAATTGCCTGCGATACATTGCCTTCAATATCGGCGGCGGGTACATTGAGCATAGACTGAATGGCAATGGGGGCACCCCCGCCAATGGTAATGCCCCCAATAGTAACCGATTTAGATGGAATTGTGTGAAACATTTTTACCTCCTGCGTAAACTGCTATTTAAAGAACAAGCGCGTAATGTCGTTAAACGTCACAAACAGCATGAGACCAAGTAATAAAATCATACCTGCTGTATGCACATAGTTTTCGTACTTTGGCGGTACAGGCTTACGAAAAATTGCCTCGATACAAAGAAACAGCAGTTTTCCCCCGTCAAGTGCAGGTAGCGGCAACAGATTGAATACACCAAGGTTGATTGTGATAAACGCAACCAACATCAGTAAAGGGCGTAACCCCATAGAAGATGCCTGGCTGATTACCGCTGTAACTCCTACCGGACCGGACAACTGATTAACCGAGAACTTGCCTGAAATTAAATCGCCTAAACTAATCCAAACCATTTTAGCAATGGAACCCGTATAAAATACCCCATTGTAAGATACATTGAAAAAGTTTTTTTCCATCGGATAGACAGTAAAATCAATGTAAACAGAATTGGTTCCATCAGGGTTTTTGGTCATTTGAAACGGCACTTGCAGGTTAAGCAATTCATTGCCTCTTTTTATCTGCATATCTACACGGGCATCTTCATCACGAACCAGACCAAAAACAATGTCGTTGTCGATATGCACGCGCGAGCCGTTAATTTTCAGTATTTGGTCACCCACCTGTAACACAGAATTGCTGACAGGCTGTGGCTGAAAGTTAGATATGGTAGTAGTACCAAGGGTTTGCTGCATGCCCAGCACAATGAGCACCACAATAAACCCCAGCAAAAGGTTCATAACCCCGCCTGCTGCCATGACGATAAAGCGTTTCCATATCTTTTGCTTATGAAAGGAGCGTTCATCATCGCTCTCCTCATCTTCACCATCCAGTGCAACATAGCCTCCTAACGGAAATGCACGCACCGCATAGGTGGTTTCTCCTTTGGTAAATTTAAAAAGCGCAGGCCCAAAACCTATCGCAAAATCATTTACCTTCATGTTAAAAGCTTTTGCAGAGAGAAAATGACCAAGTTCATGGACAAATACAAAAGCTCCAAAAATTAAAATTGCCAGCAATATTGTACCTACAGTATTCACTTGCTTTCACAACCAATCCTTCTCTAATTACAGACGGGGTTAATCGGCATTTTGCAGAACAAAATCACGCGCAAGCCGGTCTGCACGAAATACATCATCCAAATGGTAGTGTTCCATTGGGCAGTCAATTTCATTCAATGCACGCCGCACCAATTCTCCAATCTTTAAAAATGGAATTTTGCCGGCTAAAAACAGTTTTACAGCTTGCTCGTTTGCACCATTTACCACTGCAGGGTACAGCCCGCCGCGGGTAATTGCCTCGATGCAGGCAGCCAAGCACTCAAAGGTTTCCATATCCGGTTCGTAAAATGTAAGTTTGGCAATATCTTTAAGCGACAAACGAGGTACCTCACAAGGAAAACGCTTAGGATATGTAAGTGCATATTGAATAGGAATTTTCATATCGGGTAAACCGAGTTGAGCAATGACTGAGTGGTCGGCAAATTCTACGGCAGAATGTACAATGCTTTCGCGCTGAACGACTATTTCGATATTCTTGGGGGATACTCCAAACAGCCATACTGCCTCTATAACCTCTAAGCCTTTGTTCATCAGTGTAGCGGAGTCGATAGTGATTTTTGCGCCCATACTCCAATTCGGGTGATTCAACGCATCCGACAGCTCTACATTTTGCAATTCATCGCGTTTTTTACCAAAGAATGGGCCACCCGAAGCGGTGAGGATGATTTTTTGAGGTTTGCAATGCCCTTCAAAACCGCTGAGACATTGAAAGATTGCAGAATGCTCACTGTCTACAGGAAGGATACGCGCATGTCTTTTCTCCGCCAGCTCGGTTACCAATTTGCCCCCTGCTACAAGGCTTTCTTTGTTTGCAAGAGCAAGGTCATGACCTGCCTCAAGTGCTGAAAGAGTTGGTTTTAAACCTGCAATACCCACAATTGCGTTGAGCACAATATCGTTTTGTGGTAGCGCTGCTATTTTACACAGCCCTTCAACACCATATAAAACTTTTATCGGTAGGTCTGCAATACGACGGGTAAAACGGTTGTAAGCTGCCTCATCTGCCAAAACGGCATATTGGGGGCAAAACTCTCTTACTTGTGCTTCAAATTGATCAATAGAGCTATTTGCGGAAAGAGCAACAATGTGATAACCCATATTCTTACACACTTGCAGGCTTTGTACGCCAATTGAACCGGTTGAACCTAATATCGTAATCTTTTTCAATAACGTCACCTTCAAAAAAATAGTGCCACGCGTTGCCGCTTTGCGGAGAAAATCGGCCTGTTGAAGCCTCCCATTCACACCGCCCGCCGCCCAGCCTGGCACAATTTTTTAATTCCTTCTATTATCTTACAATCTTAAAGAGTTCCACATACTGGATATACATAAATACAGTTGGTGCTACAAATAAAACGCTGTCAAAACGATCCATAACACCGCCGTGGCCGGGCATAATGGAACCGAAATCTTTAATCCCGCATTGGCGTTTGATGACAGACGCAGAAAGATCCCCTAAAATACCAGCAAGCGATGCTAACGGCGCAAGGCAGCCCAGTGCAATATAATTTATCTGGATTACAGTACCAAACATACTTTTAGCAACACTAGTGTACAGTATTGCTAAGACAAAGTAACAAACAATATTGCAGATGATACCGCCGATTGCACCCTCAATTGTTTTTTTAGGGCTGATATTGGGAGCCAATTTATGCTTACCAAATTTACAGCCCACAAAATACGCGCCGGTATCGGTAAGCCAAGCACCACCCAAAGTAATAAGCAGATATAATATGCTAACCGACATTTCGTAGCGATTATGAATAAACAGCAACGTAGAAAAGGAAAACGGTATCATCAGCGCAAAGAAAAATGCCAGACCGATTTGCTCGACATGCAATGTGCTGTGATAACGCAAAAGCACCAAAAACATTAAAAAAGCATACGTTCCGCAAATAAGAGCAAGTTGATTGGAAAGATGTTTCATTTGCATAAAGGGCATTAGGATGGAAAACGCAAGGCATAAAGCAAAAAGCTCTTTATACTGTGTTAATTTTGCTGCTTTGAATAGCTCATATATCGCCAGTACAATCAGCAGTGTTACGGCTAGATTGAAAACAACAGTCTCATAAAAAAACAAAACAAAACCCAGTACAAAAAGCCCGAGAACTGCAGAAACTATGCGCTGCTTCATTCTAACACACCCCCAAATCTTCTGCTGCGTTTGGAATACTCCCAAAGTGCCGAATTAAGGTCATCCGTTGTAAAATCCGGCCACAGGATATCCATAAAAACATATTCGGAATATGCCGATTGCCAAGCAAGAAAATTGGAACTGCGTTTTTCTCCGCTCGGTCTGATAATGACGTCGGGATCAGGGATATTTGCAGTATAAAGATGGTTCGAAATGCAGGTTTCGTCAATATCTTCAACAGCAAGGCTGCCATTTTGCACCTTGCGGGCAATTTGCTGCACCGCATTACGAATTTCATCTCTACCCCCGTAATTAATAGCCATACAGACCGTAAGTGCAGTATTATTGCGGCTACCCTGCTCTGCTTCAAACATTAAGGAACGAAGATCGTCATCCAACACGGAACGGTCACCTAAAAATAAAAGCTTGATATTCTCATCCTTGTATTTTTTGGTGTCACGCAAATATTGCTTTAACAAACTCATCAATTCACGTACTTCGCTTTCGGGCCGACTCCAGTTTTCCGTAGAAAATGCGTAGACTGTGAGGTAGCGTATACCGATATCACGGCAGTAACGAGCAATTTCGCCAAACACATTTGCGCCTTTTTTATGCCCAGCAGAACGGGGCAAACCACGCTTTTTTGCCCATCTGCCATTTCCATCCATAATAATACCTATGTGCTGCGGCAGATACTCAGGTTGTAAAAATTCCTTCTTCAACAGCCGGTTTGCCCCTCTTTCATTTCTATGTTACAACAAAAAAAGATATGTTTAGATCTCCATAATCTCTTTTTCTTTATTTTCACACATTTTATCAATATCTTTAATGTATTTGTCGGTCAGTTTTTGAAGGTCATCTTCATATATTTTTAAATCATCCTCGGTAATTTCTGTTGATTTCTTCATCGCTTTGTATTTTTCATTCGCATCGCGGCGGATAGAACGAATAGCAATTTTGGCTTCTTCACCGTATTTGCTTACCTTTTTGCTGAGTTCTTTTCTGCGCTCCTCGGTAAGCGGAGGGAACATCAAACGAATTGCAGAGCCGTCGTTGTTGGGATTGATTCCGATATCGGATGCCATAATCGCTTTTTCAATTGATTTAAGTGTGGATTTATCCCAAGGCTGAATCAAAAGCATCCTCGGCTCGGGAACCGAAACTGCTGCCATGGAGCTTATAGCTGTGGGCACACCGTAATAGTCCACCGTAACCTTATCAAGAACAGCGGCGGTTGCCCTGCCTGCACGAATACCTGCAAAATTGTAGTTCAAAGAATCAAGTGTTTTTGTCATTTTTTCGTCATAGGGCTTTAGATGAGCTTTCATAGTGATACCTCCGTATATAAATTTATGTTAATATTTTTATAGCAGCAACGGCTGCTTGTTATTTTACAAGGGTGCCGATAGTCTCGCCTTGGATGGCGCGGACAATGTTATGCGGATCATCCACACTGAATACAAGAATGGGGATGCTGTTATCGCGGCACATTGAAGCTGCCGTACTATCCATAACGCCCAATTCTTGTGTTAAAATTTCAGCAAATGTGAGGTTATCGTATTTTTTAGCATCTGCGTTTTTCATAGGGTCACTGTCGTACACACCGTCAACCTTAGTGGCTTTCATAATAATATCTGCATCAATCTCGGCAGCACGCAAAGAAGATGCTGTATCGGTAGAGAAATAGGGGTTTCCTGTGCCGCAACCAAAAATAACCACTCTGCGCTTTTCTAAATGGCGCAATGCTTTACCTCTTACGTATGGCTCAGCGATTGCCTGCATGCTGATGGCTGTTTGCACACGTACATCAACACCCAATTGCTCTAAAGCATCTGCAAGTGCAAGCGAATTGATAACTGTAGCAAGCATGCCCATATGGTCGGCTCGGGTTCTGTCCATTTTTCCACTGGAGCGACCACGCCAAAAGTTACCGCCACCAACGACAATACCTATTTCAGCGCCTAAGTCCCAAGCATCCTTTATGCTGGCACAAATTTTCAGTACAGTATCAAAATCAAGTCCGCTTTTTTTCTCTCCCGCAAGGGCTTCACCGCTTAGTTTGAGTAAAACCCGTTTATATTTTATAGCCATTGGTTGTTTCCTCCATATAGTTTGTTACGACTGCAAATTTTTAATCCAATTTTTATTGAACATATCTCTTTATATTTTACAATAACCACACCTTGATGTAAAGGGTTACCGATAAATTTAACAGTGAAGTACAATTTTGTTCTGTTATATTCACTAATTTTTAATAAATAATGCTGTTTTACTTCACTCGCAAAAAAACAGGGCGCAAATTTCTCTGCGCCCTGCGTTTAAGCAATAAGGGAATTATTTCATCATGCTGGCAACTTCATCTGCAAAGTTGTCTTCTCTCTTCTCAAGACCTTCACCTTTTTCAAAACGTACAAAGGTGTTGATTGCAATAGAACCACCGAGAGCTTTTGCAGTATCTGCAACAAACTGACCAACGGAAATATCGCCGTTTTTGATGAAAGACTGGTCAACAAGACAGTTCTCTTTGTAGAACTTCTTGATTTTACCTTCTATCATCTTCTCGATAACCTGAGCAGGTTTGTTTTTTGTTTTCTCATCATTCTGGATTTGAACCATCATGATTTCTTTTTCTTTTTCAATTATTTCTGCAGGAACAGCTTGCTCATTGAGATAAGCAGGTGTGATTGCAGCAATTTGCATAGCAACGTCTTTTGCCATCTCTTTAAATTCGGGTTTTGCACCTGTTGCAGCGTCTGTATCAAACTTAACCATTACGCCGATTCTGCCGCCGCCATGTACGTAGGTAACCAGTTCACCCTCGAATCTTGCAAAACGACGAATTTTCATGTTTTCGCCAATGGTAAGAATTTTTTCTCTCAGCTCTTCCTCAACGGTTGTGTCCATACCGGATGCTTTGCAAGCAAGAAGTGCCTCTACATCGGCAGGGTTCTGCTCTGCAACAGTTTTAGCGCAATTCTCAACAAATGCTGTGAATTTTTCGTTTTTAGCAACGAAATCGGTCTCAGCGTTCACTTCGATTACAACGCCGACTTTTTTAGCCTCGTCAACATAATCGAGAACAACACCCTCTGCAGCGATACGACTTGCTTTTTTAGCAGCAGCAGCAAGACCTTTTTCACGGAGAAGCTCAATAGCTTTTTCCATCTCGCCGTTTGCCTCAGTCAGTGCTTTTTTACAATCCATCATTCCGCAGCCGGTTCTTTCACGAAGCGCCTGCACGTCTTTTGCTGTAAAAGCCATATTATATTCCTCCTGTATTATACTACTGTATTTTTTATTCTATTACTTTAAAAATGCCCGGGCGAACGGCACGGGCATTTTGGGTTGTATTATGCGAAATTATTCAGCGTCGTTCTCAGCAATTTTCTCTTCAGCAGATGCGTCTGCAACTGCTGTGCTGCCCTGTCTGCCTTCAATGATAGCATCTGCCATTGTCTGAGCAATCAGTTTAACAGCACGGATAGCATCATCGTTACCAGGGATAACGTAATCTACTTCATCTGGGTCACAGTTGGTATCAACAATAGCAACAACGGGAATGCCCAGTTTTTTAGCCTCTGCAACAGCAATTTTTTCTTTGCGGGGGTCTACAACGAACATTGCGCCGGGGAGCTTTTTCATCTCTTTGATGCCGCCCATGAATTTTTCGAGTTTTTCAATCTCAAGCTCGAGTTTGATAACCTCTTTTTTAGGCAAACGGTCAAAAGTACCGTCTTCTTCCATTTTGCGAAGTTGAGCAAGACGAGCAATTCTGCGCTGAATGGTTTTAAAGTTTGTAAGCATACCGCCAAGCCATCTTGCGTTTACAAAATGCGCACCTGCACGCTCTGCTTCTTCTTTAACGGAATCACCTGCTTGTTTTTTGGTACCTACGAACAGAACTTCGCCGCCCTCTGCAGATACTTCACGTACAAACATGTAAGCCTCTTCAAGTTTTTTAACGGTTTTCTGCAAGTCAATGATGTAAATACCGTTACGCTCTGTAAAGATGTACTGTGCCATTTTAGGGTTCCAACGTCTTGTCTGATGTCCAAAGTGAACACCGGCCTCAAGAAGCTGTTTCATGGATACTACTGCCATAATAAATTTCCTCCTTCGGTTTTTACCGCCGTCTGCCCGATTCAAATCCTTACCACCATCTGCAAAAAGATGGCACCATGCGCGGATTGCGGACAAACGTGTGTGTTTATTTTCGCTGTGTTAGTATACCATAGTTATCCTAATTTTGCAAGGGCTTTGCAGCATTTATTGCATAAATTTTTCAAAGAATCTTTTTCTTTTTTGCGTACTTTTATTATCGCAGCATACCAATACAGTATCTTCTCCGATTACTTCTATATTATCCCAAGGGATAATGATATCATCCTCCCTGCCGAGCAAACCAAAGCATCTTGGCCGCCCATAAATAACAATGCACAATACACGTGCCGAGCAAGTGTCAATCTCAATATCATTAACACATCCCAATCGGCACCCGTCCTTGATGTTGATTACGTCGCGGTAACGCAGATCAGCCACTCTGCAATGCATAACAACACCTCGCCTTTCCTATCTATAGTGTATGCCGAAACCAGGTTGACCTATGAAAATATTTAGAAACAATTGGAAAGCGGTTTTTAATGCATTACTTTTTGCACACCCGCCAATACTTTTGAGCAACAAGATAAAAGAATGGGGCTGTGTGTGAATGTATCTGAACAAGGTTGAAATCTGCGGGGTAAACACTTCGAAACTGCCAACTTTAAAAGAAACGGAAACTCGCGAACTGCTTGCAAAAGCTCAGCAAGGAGATAAGAATGCGCGCGATAAGTTAATTCAGGGCAATCTAAGGCTAGTATTGAGTGTTGTGCAAAAGTTCTCGAATCGCGGGGAAAATATGGATGATTTATTTCAGGTAGGTTGCATTGGGCTGATTAAATCAATTGATAATTTTAATCTTGACTTGGATGTGCGCTACAGCACCTATGGAGTTCCTATGATTATAGGCGAGATTCGACGCTATTTGCGCGACAACAACGCGATTCGTGTAAGCCGCTCTTTAAGAGATACAGCCTATAAGGCAATGCAGACCAAAGAACGCTTAACCAATTTATATTCAAAAGAGCCTACTATTGAGCAAATTGCTGAAGATATGGGAGTTAAAAAAGAAGATGTTGTTTTGGCACTGGAAGCAATAGTAGAACCTGTTTCTCTGTTTGAACCTGTATATTCCGATTCAGGCGATACAATTTATGTAATGGACCAAGTGGGGGATAAAAATGATGACAGCAACTGGCTGGATGAAATTTCGTTGAAAGAGGCAATTACAAACCTCAATGATAGAGAAAAACGAATTTTATCGCTGCGTTTTTTTCAGGGAAAAACCCAAATGGAAGTTGCTTCAGAGGTTGGTATTTCTCAGGCACAGGTAAGCCGCCTGGAGAAGGGCGCTTTATCAAAAATAAAAAAACAAATCTGAAGCATGTTAAAAAATACATGCAGTAGCAAAATATAGGGATGCTGTAGTAACGCAGATGGATGTGAGATATTTCATTTGCTTTCAGCGTCCCTTTATTATTTATAAAGGCAACTTGCATTTATAGTTCATCTTCATTTAAGGTCCGTTTTCAATCCAATTTTGCTTGTTTTTAAAAATTCAGTTCCTATATGTTTAGTTATAATAAATATTAATTTATATATTTGTTTAAATTTTATATTGATAATTTATAAAAATGAGGTTATAATTAAACAAAAGATTACTGTAATAAACTTATGTTTAGGAGGCGAATTTCTTTGATGACCGAACGGGAGCGCCAGTTGCTTAACTGGATTGAAGAAAACCCTTTGATTTCACAGCAAGAACTTGCACAGCGCGCAGGCATCACCCGTTCTTCGGTAGCTGTACACATCTCTAATCTGATGAAAAAAGGATTGATTCAAGGGAAAGGGTACATTGTGCAAACAAGCCCTTATGTGGTGGTTGTAGGCGGTGCAAACATTGATATTTATGGGTACCCAAATGCGCCTCTTATTCCGCGCGATTCCAATCCCGGTACAGTTAGTATGGCACTTGGCGGCGTAGGGCGAAATATAGCACATAATCTTTCGCTGCTTGGCGAGAATGTAAAGATGATAACCGCAGTGGGCGAGGATTTGTATGCACAGCAAATTGCCCGCAGCTGCCGTGAACTGGGCATTGATTTAACCAACTCGCTTACAATCCCCAACGAAGCAACGTCAACCTATCTTTTTATTTCAAACCATATGGGAGATATGGAACTTGCTATTTCGGATATGGATATATACAAACACATAACGCCCGAATATCTTTTACGCAAAATTGACGTAATACGCAATGCACGTATTTGCGTTGCAGATACCAATGCCCCACAGAAGACGTTGGAATATTTAGCCGAAAATTGCGGCTGCCCCCTGTTTGTGGATACTGTATCTACTGTAAAAGCAACAAAACTGCAAGGGATACTGGATAAAATACATACAATAAAGCCCAATCGTTTAGAAGCCGAACTATTAACAGGCATTGCTATTACAGACAACCATTCGCTTAAAAAAGCAGCACAGCACTTTATAAAATTAGGTGTTAAACAGGTGTTTATTTCGCTTGGCGCAGAGGGCGTTTACTGTGCCGATAAAACCACAAGTGTACATCTGCCCTGCTACCCTTCTGAAGTTGTAAACACCACCGGCGCCGGAGACAGTTTTTTAGCCGCGCTTGCTTGGGGGTATTTAAACGGATTATCTTTGGAGGATTCTGCGCGAGCGGGTCTTGCGGCATCCAGCATTTGCGTAGCAAGCAAGGAGACAATCAGCCCGCATATCAGCACAGAAAACATTCTCTCTGTCATGAATCAATAGCAGTTTTAATAGATTATCTGAATAAAAGGAGACGAGGATATGGAAAATTTCAAAAATTATCTTGAGATTTCTGCTGAGGTACAGCAGGCACTTGATGCCGGACAACCTGTTGTCGCGTTGGAATCTACGATTATTTCGCATGGTATGCCCTACCCACAGAATGTTGAAACGGCGCTTAATGTAGAAAAGATTGTGCGCCAAAACGGAGCCATTCCCGCGACGGTTGCTATTATAGGCGGCAAATTAAAAGTTGGTCTTTCTAAACAAGAGATTACCCATCTGGGAAAAAAGGGGCTTGATGTAATTAAAGCAAGCCGACGTGATATGCCCATTCTTGCTACAAAAGGCGAAGACGGTGCCACTACGGTAGCCGCCACGATGATTATTGCAGCTTTTGCAGGAATTTCGATATTTTCCACCGGCGGTATAGGCGGGGTTCACCGCGGTGCCGAAACCACCATGGATATATCGGCAGACCTTGAAGAACTTGCAATGACACCTGTTATGGTGGTTTGCGCAGGGGCCAAATCGATTCTTGACTTGGGTTTAACACTGGAATACCTTGAAACAAAAGGGGTTGCAGTATTGGGATATCAAACAAAAGAACTTCCCGCTTTTTACACCCGTGAAAGCGGATATTATGTGGATTATCGGATGGATTCTCCTGCCGAAATTGCAAGTGCTTTTAAAACAAAACAAGACTTAGGGCTAAAAGGCGGTATGCTGGTTACCAATCCAATACCACAGCAATATGCTATGGAACATGATTACATTACAGCAAAAATAGAAGAGGCAGTAAAAGAAGCGAATCAGCTCGGAATCAAAGGCAAAGAAACAACGCCGTTTTTGCTGGATAAAATTAAGCAAATCACCTCTGGAACAAGTTTGGAAGCAAATATTCAGCTCGTTTATAATAACGCAGCATTGGCAGCTCAGATTGCAGTGCAGCTATCTCAAATGCAGCATGCATCTTCACTGACATTTGATTTGTAATATAGGTAATATAAAAACGCCCCAAGATTTTAAATCTCGGGGCGTTTTATTTTGTTGATTATTTGCGTTTATTATGGACGATGGCCTGGGATGCTGCAACTGCAAGAAAAAGTATCCCCATAGTGATTGCGCCGTAAGAACTGCCGGTAGACGGATTTGTGGATGTGCTGATTGTAATTCTGCCAAGCGCAGGAGCTGTGATTGTCCCCTGTTCTGCTATGTACTGCGCAAGCGCCTCATCCTCTGCACCAAGTTCGCGGTAAACAGGCAAAGGCTTAAACATTTCGTATCCGTCACCGCCGCTTAACAAAAAGTTGGAGCCGGATATTGTAAGCTGTGTTGTATTATCCTTCAAGTCCAAATGCATTCCATTATCCAGCGTAATGTCTACAATGCGGCTGCCTGCAGGCAAAGTGGGGTTGTATGTATACTTAAAGCCTGAAACCTGCGGGAATTTACCCTGTGCTGATGCCTCATGGTCGATGGAGCCGTTCTTATTTAAAATAATACCGCTGACTCCATTTTCAAGTGCTGATTTAAGGATTACAGGTGTTACTTTCTTTACCTGTACATTATTGCCGAACGGCAACACCGAGATAACATCACCTTTTGTAAGTGTACCTTCTTTGATGTCTGCACGAGCAGACCCGCCGTTGCAAATGGTGATATCAGCTTTTGCATAGGCACGGTTGCTGTCTGCAAGTAAGCTGCCCAAAGGTGCCTCTTGTGTACGTAAGCCCGGTGCTCGTTCTGCCGAAAAACTACTGCCCGATTTGCCTACAACCTGATCGAGAACTGTTTTTTGTTCAGCAGTGATATCTGTAAGCATCTTTTGAACATCCGCTTTGGGCTGAATCTGTTTTAATAAGTCTGCACCGGTCATCAGAGTTGCTTTTTTAGAGGTAACTTTACCGGATTTATCTACGATGAGTTCAATTTTACCTAAATTATTTTCATAGTTCCCGGTTTGAGCAATGAGGGTGTTTTTTACAGTGTTGCCTTTCTCTAAAACAGTATGGCTGTGCCCGTCAATGATGACATCAATACCGTCTGTTTTTTGTGCCAAAGCCTGCGATGTGGTAGCACCATTTTCTACAACACCAAGATGCGCGATTGCAATAATAACCTGAGCACCTTGTTGTTTTAAAGAAGATACACGAGCTTTCGCGGTATCGACGGCATTTTCAAAAGTTAAACCTTCCACGTTGCTTGGCATAGTCATGCTTTTGGTTTCTTCTGTTGCAAGACCCAAAAAGCCTATTTTAACGCCATTTATGGTTTTAATATCGGTATCATCAAAAATACATTTACCGTCTTTTGTAACATTGGATGCTAAAATTTTAAAGCTTGCTTTGTCTTTTAGTTCCTGCAGGCGCTGATACCCATAATTATAATCGTGGTTACCTGTAGTCATATAATCGTAGCCGGCTTTACTCATCAGCATAATTGCATCTTCGCCTTTATTGATCGTTGCTATAGGAAGACCATGAATTGCATCGCCTGCATCAATCAGAATACTGTTAGGAACACTGTCTTTAACAGCTGCAATGCGGTCAATGCCAACGATGCCGTTTTTTTCATCACCAACAAAACGACCATGCTGATCGTTGGTATGAAAAATGGTGATGGTAGTGCTGTTGTCTGCTGCAAATGTACATACAGACAAAGGTACTAACGCCAGTACCGCAACTAGGAAAAGAGCAACAATTTTCTTCATTTTCATTTCCTTCATCCTCCTGTAAAATTATGGAGATTCGCTATTTTCTATTCTAACACGTCCAAAAGAAAAAGTCGAAAGTTTTTATACAATTCTTTCCAGTTCTTTTTTCAGACGTTTTATAATACGTTTTTCTAAACGCGAAATGTAAGATTGAGAGATGCCAATCATATCTGCAACCTCTTTTTGGGTATGCTCTATCCCATCAAGCAAGCCAAACCGCAGCTGCATAATATTTCGTTCTCGTTCAGAAAGACGATTGACCGCCTCGTGCAAAATGCTTTTTTCAACATCACTTTCTATGTTTTTGTTCACGCTGTCGCTCTCTGTACCGAGTATATCCGATAATAGCAGTTCGTTTCCATCCCAGTCAATATTAAGCGGCTCATCAATAGAAACCTCATTTTTCAAACTTTGCGTCTTTCGCAGGAACATAAGAATTTCGTTTTCAATGCATCGTGAAGCATAGGTTGCAAGTTTGATGTTACGGCTGGGACAGAAGGTGTTTACTGCCTTAATAAGCCCAATTGTACCGATAGAGATAAGATCTTCTACACCGATGCCTGTGGATTCAAATTTTCGCGCTATGTACACCACCAATCTGAGATTATGTGTGATGAGCACTTGCCGCGCGCTGCTGTCGTTATTTTCAAGCCCGGTGAACACAACCGCCTCCTCTTCGCGAGTTAACGGTGGCGGCAGACTTTCAGGCCCATTGATGTAGAAAACCTTTCCGCCGAGTTCTAACGCGCTAATAAGCCGCCAAAGCCATGTTCCCTTGAATTTTTGACATCCGATTGTTAGAAGCCTTTCCATTACCACTACCCCTTTTGCGATTATTCCGCTATATATAAAGATTTTTGATTCCATATAAATGTCTGCTGATTTAACATCTGAGCCATCCATTTAGTTTATCTGTTTTATTTTTGTAAGATTGCTCAAGCGGCATCATTTCTGAATTAAGCAACAAATCATAGTCGCCCTTGCAAAGCTTTTGCCGTGAAACAGCAACGTAAACATTTTCTACCTGATAACTAAGATTACCACTTTGCAGTATCATGCGATCAGGGATAAACGCAGGCAAAATTCCGCTGAATCCCACAGCAGTATAAGGAATCAGCTTGAATTTGTTGCCTGTATGTGTCGATATCAAGCGTTCTAAATGATCAGTCTGTTCGATTGGAGTTGAAAAAATATCAACCATACTGCTTGGCAAAATAGGATGGATTGCCTCAAAATCACATACTACAACAGGATATCCTGTGTATACGTCTTTGAGCGTATTCCCCGTATCAAAGAAGCCTGTTAGTAAAATTTGTTTTTGCCCAAGTTCAATGGTGACATAATACATAGTGGTATCCGCTCCTTGTTTTTTATATAATCTTGTAAAAATTTCTGTAGCTCCGTAAGCAATTGCTGTAAAGCCTATAAGCATTACAGCTGATATATTAAAGTAGACTATTCCGTTATTAAACAGCATACCTTTGGGAGTAATCACAAGCCAAAGTGCAAGCATTAATCCTGCAAAAATAAAGTTTACGGTAAAAAAAACAAGGTATTCTTTTATGTATTGTTTCGGACTGATATACCGAAACGCAATGCGCACCATTGCCGCGGAAATAATCAGTTTTGATGCAAGCAAAACCCAAGGCGGCAACCCTCGCGCAAATAAAACCAAAGCATAGATTGCACCTAAAAAACTTGCTAAAAACAGCCGTAACCGCAATGGCTTTCTTTGACAAAATCGGCATGTGGCAAGTATTAAAAAATAGTTTACAATTAGATTAATGCAGATAAGGATATCTACATACACAACCATTTTTCATCCCCCTCTGCCTGTTTGTCTGTCTTGTCTGTTAGCGATATTTTTAGTATAACGGGTGCGAGCCTTTAATTTTAGTCGCTTATCGTCGCATAAAAATGTCTTTTTGAGTCGCTTAGTGGTAATCCGTTTTCGAACCATTTGAAAACCGTTAGCATAGACTGTTATTGTCCCCCAAAGGATAAAAAAACAAGTACGTGAAACGGAGATGGATTATTAATGTGTAATTTGTTTGGATCTTGCGGATGTATTGGTGGCTGTGGCAACAACTGCGGTGGCTGCGGCAACAACTGCGGCGGCTGCGGTAACAACTGTGGCGGCTGTGGCAACAACTGTGGCGGCTGTGGTAACAACTGCAATGGTTGCAGAAATGGTTGCCGTTGCAGAAATTCTTGTGCCAGAGCGTTAGCTGAAGAAGTTTTAGAGCAACCGTCATGCGGATGCAGAGATAAAGATAAAGATAGATGCGAAAATTGCAGTAACAGGCTTTGTCGGGAACTCGCAGAAGAAGTTTTGGGATCACGTTGTAGAAACAGATGTAATAACGGCTGCAACAACGGGTGCAATAACGGCTGCAACAACGGGTGCAACAACGGGTGCAATAACGGGTGTGGGTGTGGTTTTTTCCCCGGTTTTTGCTGTTGCTAAAATGGATAAATAATTAAAGCGAATGATGCATAAAATAAAAAGAAAAGGTGTGCTCTTTTAAGAACACACCTTTTCTTTTTATTTGCCAATCCAATTCATTAAACCGCCTGCTTGAATAATTTCTTTGATAAACTGCGGGAAAGGCTGACCTTGATAGTTTTCATTTTTAGTATGGTTGGTTATCAATCCAGTATCAAAATCTATCGTAACCTCATCCGCTACCTCTATTCGTTCACAGGCTTCTCTACATTCCAAAATTGGCATACCGATGTTAATGGCATTGCGGTAGAAAATACGAGCAAAACTGATTGCTATAATGCACGATATTCCATTTTCTTTAATCACCATAGGTGCGTGCTCACGCGATGAACCACAACCGAAATTAGCTCCGCCTACAATAATATCTCCGTGAAGTACATTTTTCGCAAAATCTATATCAATATCTTCCATACAATGAGTGGCTAATTCCTTGCGGTCCATAATATTTAGAAATCTTGCAGGAATAATTACGTCGGTATCAATGTTATCGCCGTACTTAAACACTTTTCCCATTTTGCTTCCCTCCTTTTTACAACAAATCGGGTGTACAGATGCTGCCGCGCACTGCGGACGCAGCAGCAACGGCAGGAGATGCCAAATACACTTCGGAAGCAACGTGCCCCATGCGCCCTATAAAATTGCGGTTCGTCGTGGCAACTGTTCGTTCGCCTGCCGCCATGATACCCATATGTCCACCGAGACAAGGGCCGCAGGTTGGCGTTGATACTGCACATCCAGCTTTAATAAAGGTTTCGAGATATCCGGCTTTCATTGCATCAAGATATATCTGCTGTGTGGCAGGGATTATAATTGTGCGCACATTTTTGGCAACACGACGGTTTTTAAGAATAGCCGCAGCGATTGCAAGATCACTGAACCTGCCGTTGGTACACGAACCAATGATTACCTGATCAATTTTTATATCGGTGGCATCTTTCGCAGGGCGGGCATTCTCGGGTAAATGCGGAAATGCAACCGTTGGCTCAATAGCGGAGAGATCGATTGTATACGTTTTATCGTATATTGCATCCAAATCTGCAGAGTAAACTCTATACGGACGCTTTACCCTATCTTTCATATAAGCTTGAGTACTTTCATCTACCGGAAAAATACCGTTTTTTGCACCTGCTTCAATCGCCATATTCGCAATGGTAAAACGGTCATCCATAGAAAGATACCGAATACCCTCACCGGTAAATTCCATCGATTTATAAAGCGCACCGTCTACACCAATTTTACCGATGATATAAAGAATAATATCCTTGCCGCTTACCCATTCTCTAGGCTTTCCTGTCAGTTCAAATTTGATAGCGGCGGGCACTTTAAACCAGCATTTTCCGGTTGCCATAGCTGCAGCCATATCGGTAGAACCAAAACCCGTAGAAAACGCGCCCAAAGCACCATAGGTACAGGTATGGCTGTCGGCACCTACAATCAATTCACCTGCTGCCACAATCCCCTGCTCGGGCAATAAAGCATGTTCAATGCCCATTGTCCCTACATCATAAAAATGCTCGATATTATTTTTGTTTGCAAAATCACGGCACGTAGCGCAAAGTTCCGCCGCTTTGATATCTTTACTCGGGGTAAAATGGTCGAGTACAATCGAAATTTTATCTTTATTAAAAACTTCACCGCAATGGTAAGCTTCATACTCGCGAATTGCTACAGGTGTTGTAATATCGTTACCGAGCACCATATCAACGTCGGCATAAATCAGCTCGCCCGCAGCTACCTGAGAAAGACCTGCCTTATCTGCCAATATTTTTTGACTCATTGTCATTCCCATTTATATCAACTCTTTCTTATGATGTTTTATCAACAAGACACAGACCTGCACGATTGATTGCACTGACCAATGCATTAACCGATGCAGTCATAATATCATCGTGAACGCCTGCGCCCCAACTAACTTTTTTACCGCAGCTGACGCTTACGTATGCAACCGCGCGGGAGTTTGTGCCGCGCTCAAGTGCATGTTCTTCGTAGGTAAGCAGCGAAAAATCCATATTAAGGTTGTTTTTCAAAGCGTTTGCAACAGCGTCCAAACGTCCGTTACCGTTGCTGGTAAATTCTTTGACCTCATCGCCCACTTTAGCAGTTACAACAGCATAGATACCGTTTTTTTGTATAAAATGGACTTCTGTAACGTCAATAGGAGTAAAGAAGTTGAGATACTGCTCTTTAAAGATTTGATGCACTTCATGCGGGCTGAGCTCTTTATGCTGATGGTCGGAGATACCCTTAACAGTGTAACCAAAATCTTCTCGCATTTTTGCAGGCAGCCGGTAGCCGTATTTCTGTTCAAGAATATAACCGATACCGCCTTTGCCGGACTGGCTGTTGATACGAATAACATCGGTTTCGTATTCTCTGCCGACATCCTTGGGGTCGATTGGCAGATAAGGAACTGTCCATGTTTTGCAACCCTTTTCCTCATGCCACTGCATCCCTTTTGCAATTGCGTCTTGATGTGAGCCTGAAAACGCTGCGAACACCAATGCACCTGAATATGGCTGACGGTCGTAAACTTTCATTCCCGTTACTTTTTCATACAGTTCGATGACTTCAGGAAGATTCTCGAAATTCAACTGCGGGTCGACACCCTGTGAATACATATTCAGTGCAAGAGTGACGATATCAACGTTCCCGGTACGTTCTCCATTGCCGAACAAGGTGCCTTCAACCCTATCTGCACCTGCAATCAACCCCATTTCAGCATCTGCAACCGCACAGCCTCTGTCATTATGAGGATGCAATGAGACGATGATATTATCGCGATAGCTCAAATGGTTGCACATATATTCCACTTGATTTGCGTAGACATGAGGCATAGAATGAGATACGGTAACAGGCAGATTGATAATAACTTTTTTCTCTTTTGTGGGTTTCCAAACATCCAAAACCGCATTGCAAATTTCGAGAGCGAACTCTGTCTCTGTACCGGTAAAGCTTTCGGGCGAGTACTCAAAAAAATATGGGTTTGGGGCTTTTTCAGAGTATTCTTGCAGCATTTTTGCACCGCTTACCGCTATATCGATGATTTCTTTTTTGGATTTTTTGAAGACCTGTTCGCGCTGTGCAACCGAAGTAGAATTGTACAAATGCACAATTGCATTTTTTGCACCTTTTAATGCGGCAAAGGTTTTTTCTATGATATGCGGACGTGACTGGGTAAGCACTTGAATCGTAACGTCATCCGGAATTAAGTCTTGCTCGATGAGTGCGCGGCAAAACTCATATTCTGTATCGGATGCAGCCGGAAAACCAATTTCCACTTCTTTAAATCCAACTTTATTAACCAAAAATTGAAAAAACTCCAGTTTTTCTTCAAGGCTCATCGGTACAATCAGCGACTGATTGCCATCGCGCAAGTCTACGCTGCACCAAGTTGGTGCTTTATCGATATAATCTTTCTCAATCCATCTCACTGAAGTTTGGGGAGGCACAAAATAAGCACGGCTGTACTTTTCAACGTTTTTCATATCATAAAAGCTCCTTTCAAAATTTACATTAAAAATAAAAAACCTCCGTCTCTTTCTTAAAAAAAGAGACGGAAGTTAAAAATTCCGCGGTACCACTCTCGTTGATGCATATGCATCCGCTTTGTTCACATCTGCAACACAAGCTGTTGCTTGCTCATTGGAAATGCTATCTCTGTTAACGATGAGATTTACCGTTCACGCCTACTTAAATTCGGGTGACAGCTCAGGGGCGAGTTATATACAATTTTCGTATCGTTTTACACCAACCAACGACTCTCTGAAACTGAAACATTGCATTTTGTTCCCCATCCACGCTTTTGAAATATGATATTGCAAATACTATAACCCGAAAAAAATAATTTGTCAACACTTTAATATAAAAAAGTTTTATCACTTTAAAGCAAGATTGCAAGCACTTGCAAAAAGACTACTTTTGCAGTATAATTTAACAATACTTGATAATCATTTATAAATTACAAAATATTGAGATAATCTAGTATGAACTATCGGTTTCTTCAATGTAAAGTAAATTAGCTTTACATTGAATGCAGAATAGTTTTAAAGGTCTTAGTTGATTTTCACGATAGCAAGAACCATTAAAGCTAGTATGACAGGGATTAATGAGCATATTACTGATTTTTATTGATTATATGTAAAGTTATGTCGCTTTACACAGGAGGTTATGCAATGACACCATTACAAAACAGGACACTACAAATTATTGAACGTTTTAAACAAGAATACCCCGATGCAGTTTGTTCGCTAGATTATGTTGATGCATTGCAGCTGTTGATATCTACACGCTTGGCAGCCCAATGCACCGATGCACGGGTAAACCTTGTTACACCTACCCTATTTGAAAAATATCCGGATGCACAAGCGTTTGCAAATGCCGAAGTAGCGGATGTAGAGGAAATCATCAAGTCTTGCGGATTGTATAAAACCAAAGCAAGAGATTTGATTGCAACCGGAAAAATGTTGGTTGAAGATTTTGGTGGTGTGGTACCGGATAATATGGAGGACTTGTTGAAGCTGCCCGGAATTGGAAGAAAAACCGCCAACCTTGTACTGGGTGACGTATTTGGCAAGCCTGCTGTAGTATGCGATACCCATTGCATCCGTTTGACTAATTTGATGGGTTTAACTGTGGGTAAAGACCCTTATAAATGTGAAATGCAGCTGCGTGAATTACTGCCGCCCGAAGAAAGCAATGACTTTTGCCACCGCACTGTATTACACGGCAGAGCTGTATGCAAAGCCCGTAATCCACAATGCAAAATATGCTGTGTACGCGACCTTTGTGACTACGGTTGCCAAAACAACGCTTGACACCGCAACAACCGCCGTGTATACTAGAAACGAAAAGAATACAGGGGTGCTGATGAAAAATCGGCTGAGAGTAACGCTGTTGTGTTTCAACCCTTGAACCTGATCCAGATAATGCTGGCGTAGGTAGTGATTAAAATATTAATTGCTAACACCATTTGGCATTACGCTAGATGGTGTTTTTTCCTGTGTTCTTTTTAAATTAAAGTGTTATTTGACACAGGAGGATTAGGACTTATGACTCAAACTAAAAAGACCCGCATTATGGCGGAATGTGCCGTTATGGTAGCAATGTCTGCCGTATTGCAGATGATTCCGTTTATTAAATTTCCCCAAGGCGGTACTGTAACCCTTGCAAGCATGGTGCCCATTGTATTTATTGCGCTGCGACATGGTGTAAAATGGGGCTTGCTTACGTCGTTTGTAGGTAGCCTTGTACAGATGTTACTTGGCGGAATTAATCCTCCGCCCACAGAAACATTCTTCTGGTTTACAATGGTTGTTTTACTGGACTATGTAATTGCATACACTGTTTTAGGACTGGCTCCGTTTTTTGCAAAGCCTTTTCGCAACCAGCTTGTGGGAGCAGGTGTAGGGGCATTTTCTGTTACTTTGTTGCGTTATATATGCCATATCATCTCAGGCATTTTAATTTGGCATGTATATGCGCCCGAGGGTCAGCCTGTTTGGCTATATTCCATTAGCTATAACGGCAGCTATATGATACCTGAAATGATCATTACTGTTATTGTAGTAGTTCTTCTTTGGAAGTTTGTTGCTATGCGTGCATTGAAAAATCGACATGTATAGTTTATATTTTGAAGATAAATTATTTAACAAAAAACGGTCTTTCACAATATTGTGAAAGACCGTTTTTTATTTATATTTTTTTAGGCGGAGTGGCTTGAAAATCGAGATTATAAGGAGGTTCCAGTGTTTGTTTTACCTCATCGATAAGAGACTTATAATCAGCGATACCGCGCTGTTCTGCCAAAATAACCGCCTGACGCTGATACCATAGATCAATTAACATACTTTCACCCTCGCGCACAATTGCAAAAGTATCGGCAAACTGCGCCTCCAAAAAGCTCCATTGCTGCAAAGCAAAAGCTGTTTCGGCAGCGTAAATGCGCATACGTTCTTCGGTTTTTAATGCACCCGGCAAATCATTGTAGAATTTCCATGCTTGTTCATACTTGCCCGCTGTGTTGAAGATAGAAAGATACTCCTCGGCAAAAGCACGATGTTGAGTCGCTCCTCCTAACTCAATGGCTTTAGCAATATAATCACAAGCCTTCTCCAGTTGATTTTGCTGCAACATTGCCTGAGCTAGGCAGCGATATGCAAGCGCAGTAGGACGTAATTCAATCGAACGCAAAAATGCTTCAATCCCCTGCTCAGACATATCATTTTCATAAAGCATTACGCCAAGATAGAGATACATTGTAGCATTCTGATTTTTAGGGTTTTGCAGTGAAGCTTTAAGTAAATCTAGCCAGCAAACATCTGTAATCCAAGATACAGGCAGTTCGTCTGCTTCAAGCGGCTCAATCTTACCCTGCTCCAGCAGCGATAACCAGGGCTGCTGTTCATCGCCGAGAGTGCACTCTGGGAACAGCATTCCTTTAGGGATTATAGCAGGGGCTCTTTTCGCTTCCAACGCTCCCCAGCCTCTGCCATAATGTAATAGCTCATCCGGTACTATAGAAATCAGCTTATCATATTTTTTATCTAAATCTAGTAGCTTATCGGCAGACAAAGACTGTTCAACACAGCTGTAGATGTAATCGCATGACTTGTTCCACTCGTCATTAGCAAGTTTAGTATCTACTTGTAAGCCGCCAAATACCTGTGTAAAACTGCATCGTTCACCTGCAGCAATATCTTCACCATGTACTTGTGTAGGTGAAAGACCGCTTTGAATTTCGAGATAATCTCCGCCGACTTCATCAGACAGAAATTGCTTCCAGTGATTACCGCCGCGGTGATTACCCCAGCAGAACATCTTACGGTAACGCAAACGTTCTGTAGAACGCTCCCAAAATGCAGTACCGTCATTGTAAGCAGCTGCCTCCCAAGTATAGTTTAGCTGTGCCGGGTTTTGAAAGAAATACTCATTGGAATAAGGTAAATTCTTGGGGTAACTTGCATCAAGACCGTTTAATGTTTCAAGAAACGGCATTTCTCCATGACCAAAACCATGAACAGAATCTTGAGACAGCTGTGTTTCTGGCTTGATGTAGATAACTTCTTTACTGCCTGAGAAAATACGGACATCACGGTTTTCTTCAACGGCGATGTTTGTCCACCAATATAGCGGAACAGGCTCTTGTTTGCTGTTTTGAATGCTAACATGCGCAGAAAGATAATTGGTGTTTTCAGGTAAATGAAAATCAATCTGTAAAAACAGACATTTTTGGCGTTCAAATTCATACATTCGCAAAAATTCATTGCCTTCATCATCGGTACAGCGGGCAAAATAAACAGGCTCACATGTAAGACAAGTATGACCGTATTGCCCCAAATTCCACTCAATACCTCCAGAAAACCATGCATTACGAATACTTAAATTTGCAATGCGAAAGACAGGATTGCGAAACATCAGTTCCCGTTCCTCAACTTTATCGTAAAGCGACCATAGGCGCCCACCAAAATCGGGTAGAAAAGTTGCTTTAAGGCAGTTATTTTCTAGAATAATGACATTTAAATCCGTTTCGTTCAAATCTCTTTTGTAATGATCTTGCATTTTATAAGGCAGAACACGAAAACCGGTTTCATAGCCAAATCCAGTTAATTCACTTTCGAGAAGCCCTGCATTCAATAGCTGTTTATTGTGGTTCCTGTGGCGAAAATATGGCAGTGGATTTTCTTCTTTCAATTTTGCCGCCGGTATACGCATAACGGTTTGATAAATTTTCAAGGCTGATTCCTCCATCATTTGTTTTTTAAAAGAGCCCGTACCGG
Source organism: Hydrogenoanaerobacterium saccharovorans (assembly GCF_003814745.1). Lineage (NCBI taxonomy): Bacteria > Bacillati > Bacillota > Clostridia > Eubacteriales > Oscillospiraceae > Hydrogenoanaerobacterium > Hydrogenoanaerobacterium saccharovorans. Next base: position 1,524,537 of record NZ_RKRD01000001.1, read on the forward strand.
CATGGCACGGACTCTCCCTGTGCAATATTTAGTTAAGCAGGCACTAAATTGAGTTTGTTATTGCTATCATACTTAGATAGACATTAACCTTTAATAGCGCCGCCTGTAACACCTGCAATAATTTTTTCGGACAAGAAGATGTATAAAATAAATGTGGGAAGAAATACAATAACAACGGCAGCAAACATACCACCCCAATCCCCTGTGTAGCGCATTGATTGAATCATAGAATACAAACCAACCGCGACGGGACGTGTCTGAGGTGAATTTGCAAAAATAAGTGAAATAAAATACTCATTCCAAATCGTAATAAAGTTAAAGATAGTAACGGTAATGATGCCAGGTTGAGCAAGAGGCAACATAATTTTCCAGAATGTTTTCATCGGGCTGCACCCGTCAATTGCAGCAGCTTCTTCAAATGAGACCGATAGATTTCGGAAAAAGGTAGTTAAGAAGAATATTGTAAATGGCACATTAATGGAAACATATAGGAAAATTAAAAGAACCCTAGAATTGGTAAGTTGCATAGCAGTTACCAAAGCAAACAGAGGCATAATGATCATAATGGATGGGATACCTAGTGCAGTTGCGAACATATTTTGCAACAACCCATTTAACTTAAACCGAAAACGGCTAAGCACATATGCCGCAGGTGCCGAAATTATAATCACCAAGGTGCAAGAAACCAATGTATAAAGCAAAGAGTTTGTAAAATAATTGGAGACTTTATGCGTTTTCCAAGCTTTTAAATAGTTTTCGGGATGAAAACCGGTTGCAAACTTAAATAAATTACCGTCAAAAATTTCACGCGTTGTTGAAAAGGATGCGAGGACAATCCAACCGATAAGTACAAATGTGAACAGCACCCACAAAGAAACTATCAAATACCCAGGTGCAAGCTGCAGTTCTTTTTTCCAATTGAACGGCTGCTTGATTTTATTTTTATTTTTAGCCATAGTTTTATCCCCCTTTCTACAGTTCAACATCATCATTTTTGACGATACGCTGGGTTGCAAAAAACACTGCTACTACAATTAGAACCATAATAACACCAATTGCAGCACCCGCACCCGAGTCACGTTTGGTGATAGCTGCAGAGCTAGAACCGAACACCAACTCATACATGTAAGACATTGGTGTAACGGTGCTTACACTTAGGTTAACAGGCGAGAATAATTGACTCCATACAAAGAAAGCAACCGTGCTTACTGTCCAAAGCACTATATTGGTACGAATAACACCTTTGAGCAGCGGAAGTGTTATTTTGAAAAAGCGTTTGAATACATTTGCTCCCTCAATTGTTGCTGCCTCATAGAAATCTACAGGGATTCGCTCGATACCGCTCATAAAAATGAGCATATGATACCCGACCATGCCAAAGCAATATGCAATAAGCATGCTCCAAAACAGCATTTCAGGCCCGGTCCACAAAGTTGCAGCCGTTTTTTCCATACCCAAAAAAGAAAATACTTCGTGGAAAAGACCAAAGTCAGGATTATATACATAGTTAATCCACATTGTTCCCATTGCTACCGCAGAAACAACATTGGGCAGATAGATTGCCGAACGGAAAAAGCTTTTACCACGGATACCACTTGTGAGAATGACTGCAAAAAGCAATGCAAGAAGCATGACGGAAATACCGCCTACCAGCCATATTCTTGCGATGTTCCCCATTGAATTTAAAAACAGTGGGGTGTTTAGAAGTGTCTTAAAATTTCCTAACCCGTTAAAACTCCATGTTGTAACTGAATCTGTTACACCCTCTACCTTGAAAAAACTCATAATGAGCGTTCGAATGGTAGGATACAGGAATACCAAAGCATAGGTAAGCACTGCCGGGGTGAGAAAAGCAACTATCATCGTCTTGTTCTTTTTCATAAGAACCCCCCTAGATTCCTTACTTATTAGAAAGCGGCGGCAGCGTAAAAACGGTGCCGCCGCTTTCTATGTGCATAAATCAATGCTAAATACAATAGTTATTTTTTCATAGCTTCTGCAAAGCCCTGAGCATCCAGTTTTCCGTTGATTAAAAGCGCAAAGTTCGTTTTGATTTTGGCGTTAATGTCGGGATTGTTTTCCATACCGACAGCCCAAGGCATACGTTTGGTAGTGCTATCCAAAACTGCTTTCGCATCTGCAAGCTGATCGGGCCATTTAGATTCGTTACCCATTGGTACGCCAACAGAATTCTCTGCCAATTTGGCATCCCACTCACCTGTAGTCAGCCAAACAATCAGATCAAACGCTTCTTGTGGGTGTTTTGAGTTTTTATTAATGCCAAAGCATTGAGCACCAAAGTTGTTCGCTTCAGGGCCGTCACCGGCTTCGGCAACTGCAGGATATGCAAAAGAGCCCCATTTAAAGTCTGCAGGTGCAGAATCTTTAATTTCATTCGGCAGCCAAGTACCGTTTAGATACATAGCAACAGAGCCGTTTGCAATTTCTTGCTGACCTGCAGGATAGATATTTGCAGCGGCATTTTTAGATATATAGCCTTTTTGAGCCATTTCCTGCCACTGTTTACCAAATTCAAGAACAGCAGGATTGCTGAAGTCATTTTTCTCGACAATCTTTAAGGTTTCATCTAAACCAATCAGACGATCCATATGGTAGCCCATCAGTGCAGCCATGTATGCATCATCAACAGTGATAGCGGTTTTACCGGTCTTTTTAATCTTTTCACATGCATCCAAAAATTCTGTCCAATTCTTGGGTACAGAAGTGATACCAGCCTCCGCAAAGATATCTTTATTGTACATTACAATAAAGGTAGACGGTTGGTAAGGAATTGTAGAAAGTTTTCCGTTAGGACCTAACGAACGTGCAAGGTCAACAAGTGTTTTGCTTACAACGTCTGTAAATGGTTTGCCGCCTGTTGCTTCGTAGGATTTTGCAGCCATTTCTTCAACATCAAGCAGGTAATTGCCCCAAACATCATTTACACGTTCAACGTCTTCGTCAAACAAATCGATGGCTGTACCTCCATCCAATGCAGGCTGAAGGGTTTTACGGATGTCGCGGCCATTCCAGTTAACTTCAACTTCTACACCTGTTTTGTTGGAATACGCTTTGATAGCTTCGGAGAGGGTCTGCCCTTGAGGCTCGGTTTCGTTCCACATTGACCAATAAACTAGTTTTACTTTTTCACCGGCAGGTGACGTTGCATTGCCATTGGAAGATGTGGATTTTCCCGCACAGCCTGAAAACAGCATTGCTGCAACCAGAACCAGACACATGAATGACATAAATCTTTTTTTCATTTCATAAATCCTCCTAGTATTTCTTCATTATGCTAAGGCCTCCGCCTTAAAGTACAAATTTAAACTATTTGCCACACATAATTCTTTTTCTATTGTTTGCTGTTACTCTACATTCTTATTCTATCTTTTCTTGCCAAATAATGATTTATCATTTTTTGTATTAATTTTGCACAATATACTTCGTATGTAATCAAATAATTATGTAAAAATAATTGCATTCAAATTAATTTTAGTATAAAATAATAGTATTAGCATAACTTTATTGTACTTCTTTCATAAACTTTGTATTTCACATGGAGAATTGTGCAAAATAACATAAGGCGGTGTAATAATGGGTTATGTCAGTACATTTTTAAATAAAGAAATCAATATTGATTATCTGGTAACCGTACATTATTTTGAATATACCAGCGACTACTTTTTCACCGGCGAAGTTCATAATTTTTGGGAGTTTATGTATGTAGACAAAGGCGAGGTTGAAGTAACTGCAGGCGAAAGCTGTTATCTGCTAAGAAAGGGCGACATTATTTTTCATAAACCAATGGAGTTTCACAATTTGTGGGCAAATGGTGTGATAGCGCCAAACCTAGTAGTGGTAGCATTTAAATGCGATTCCCCCGCCATGAAGTATTTCGAGGATAAGATTTTACGTGTCAGCGACTCAGAACGTGACCTTTTAGCAAAAATTGTTGAAGAGGCAAATCAGACATTCTCTTCTCCATTAAATGACCCTAATCTACGCGCATTGGAAAAAAGCGAAAAAGGACAGTTTGCCTCAGAGCAAGTTATTAAGCTGAGTTTAGAACTTATGCTACTGCAATTGGTTCGCAAAAACGATGTACCTCAAACAAATATCAAAATAACTTCATCTATACGTGAAAGAGAAGGACAAGATGTTTTTGCACGCGTGCAATATTATTTGGAAGAAAATATTGATAAACAAATTACTCTTGATGATGTTTGCCGCGACAACTTGTTAGGCAGAAGTTATTTACAAAAAATCTTTCGTGAAAAAACCGGCGGCGGAGTAATGGACTATTTTGGTAAAATGAAAATATCTGCCGCTAAGCAGGCTATAAGAGAAGGCACTCGTAACTTTACCGGTATTGCAAATGATCTCGGCTACAGCTCTATCCACTACTTTTCACGTCACTTTAAAAAGGTTACCGGCATGACTCCAACTGAGTACGCCTCATCGGTAAAAATACGGGCAGAAAGCCCAAAAAGCTACCCTGTCTTAATGAAAAAATAATACATATGACGCAGTCTTTATTCTGACAAAACAGAAAAAGGCTGCGTTTTATTTTACACATTAAAGATAAAAGATTTTGATGTTTGTTGTATTTTTGTGCAAATATTATGAGCAATCGGACATTTAATTAAACAAGAGTATGGGATAGAATAATAGATAGACAGGTGTGCAGCTGTACACCGAGGCTTATGTTGTTACTCTACAAAAATAACAACAAATCTACTCTTCAACCGAAAAATTCTTAATGCATGCTGATGCGTTTTTGTAGCAAAAATCCGAAACTCGTATCTAGAAATGGGGATGTACTTTATGAAAGAACCTATACTGGTGGTGATGGCTGCAGGAATGGGAAGCAGATATGGCGGCCTCAAACAGATAGATCCTGTAGGATCAAACGGAGAAATTATCATTGATTTTTCACTTTTTGATGCTCGAAATGCAGGTTTTAAAAAAGTAATATTTATCATTAAAAAATCAATTGAAGATGATTTTAAAAAAATTATTGGCAACAGGATTTCTAAAGTTATGGACGTTCGCTACGCTTATCAAGAGGTGGATGCCCTTCCAAACGGTTACACTGTACCTAACGGCAGAGAAAAACCTTGGGGCACAGGACATGCAATTTTATGCTGCAAAGAGTTAATTGATGCACCGTTTGCAGTTATTAATGCAGACGACTATTATGGTAAGGATGCTTTTAAGCTGATTTATGATTTCTTGCTGAACAGCAAAGATGATGAGCTCTACCGCTATGCAATGGTTGGTTACACTTTAGAAAACACTTTAACCGATTACGGCCATGTTGCACGCGGCGTATGTGTTACAAATACCCAAGGTTATCTTGAGGCCATACATGAACGCACACATATTGAAAAACGAGAGCAAGGTGCACAGTACACCGAAGACGGGAAAAATTGGGTTACGATCCCTGAAGGCAGTACCGTTTCGATGAATTTGTGGGGATTCTCACCAAGTATACTGAATGCACTTGAAGATGGCTTCCCTGCTTTTTTGGATAAAGCAATAGCGGAAAACCCTTTGAAATCTGAGTATTTTCTGCCTACAATGGTAGATAATTTAATTGTGGGCGGTAAAGCAACGGTTAAAGTGCTAAAATCGTCTGACCGTTGGTACGGAGTTACCTATCGTGAAGATAAGCCAGTAGTAGTAAATGCAATCAAAAAAATGAGAGAAAACGGGATTTATCCCGAAAAGCTATGGGGGGATTTCACTTGAAGCCAATTACAGAACAGCATTTACGGTGTGTGGTAGATTGTTTTTCTGTCGAGGGAGAATTTGCCGGCGCACTTCCCTACGGCAGCGGGCATATTAATGACACTTTCGCCGCATATTATCAGCTGGCAGACGGTACCTCGAAACGATACATTTTACAGCGAATTAACACCCATGTTTTTAAAGACCCAAAAGCAGTTATGGAAAATGTAATCGGTGTTACACATTATCTTGGCAAAGAGATTGTAAAAGCGGGCGGAGACCCAATACGTGAAACGCTCAATCTCATAGCGACTAAAAACGGTGAATATTACCATGTGGATGAAGATGGCGGATTTTGGCGTATGTATATATTTATTGAGGATACCACCACTTATCAGATGGTAAAAAATGCAGCAGATTTTTATAATTCTGCACGCGCATTCGGCAAATTTCAGTTACTTTTGGCAGACTACCCTGCTGCAACCTTGCATGAAACTATTCCTTTATTTCATAATACGGTCGACCGTGTTCGGCAATTTAAAGAAGCTTTAGCAGCTAATGCTACAGGCAGAGCAAACGACGTTTGTGATGAAATTGAATTTGTGTTAGCACGCGAAGCAGATACGCACGTGTTGGTAGACCAATTAGCCGATGGCAAACTGCCGCTGCGCGTTACTCATAACGATACCAAACTAAACAATGTGCTGATAGATAATGCAACCGGAGAAGGTATTTGCATTATAGACCTTGATACGGTTATGCCCGGGCTTTCTCTCTACGATTTTGGTGATTCTATTCGTTTTGGGGCAACTACGGCAGCCGAAGATGAACCTGATTTAAGCAAAGTAAATTTTGATATCTCGCTGTTTGAGGCTTATACTAAGGGGTATTTAGAGGTAGCGGGAAAAGTACTTACCGCCAACGAAATTCAAAACTTGCCCATGGGTGCAAAGCTGATGACACTGGAATGCGGTATGCGATTTTTAGCCGACCACATTGCAGGTGATACCTACTTTAAAATTCATCGCGAAGGACATAATCTTGACCGTGCGAGAACACAATTTAAACTGGTTGCTGATATGGAACAGCAATGGGATGAGATGCATAAAGTGGTAAAAAAATATATATAATAAAAAACGAAAAACCGATTGTAACAAATCGGTTTTTCGTTTTTTATTGTGGTTATTGAGCACGTTTCAGATGTTGTCCTACAATTTTCTGCAAAGCAACCAGAATAGCACCCAAATTGGTAATTATCATAATCACAGTCAAACCAATTTCATACCAAATCCAATAAGGGATTTCATTAATCAAAATCAGACTCTGTATCATCAGCATAGAAGTGTTAAAGAGCATTTTAAATACGTTCCAACGAATTTTAATGTATTTGCGTGTATGCACTGCACGGAGAAGAAACACGACAAAGTAACTTATAAAAGTTGCAAATGCACCACCGTTTACACCGTAACGCGGGATAAGGATAAGATTTAAACATATATTGATACCAGCACCGATCGCGGTAGTTGCCAATGCAAAAACGCTCTTTTTTTCTGTCATATAAACTGTGCCGAGAAAGGTAACCATACACGAAAAAGTTGTTGCCATAACGAGAAATGGGATATACTCCCATGAAGCATAAAATGCATCGGACACAAGCAGTTTAGTGATTAATTTAGCGAACAAAATCAACCCAGAACCTGCGGTAAATAAAAGTGACTGATAAGTACGAAACACCTTTGTAAAAAAGCGTTCACGTGCCAGCTGTGTTTGTTCGGTAAAAGCAGATATCTGCCAAGCATCAATAAAGATGGTTGAAATAAGATTTACAATCGTCGGCACTTTGTACGATACTGCAAACAGTCCATTTGCTTCACTGCCAAGAACATGCGACACAATATATCTGTCGGATACATTCATAATCCACCAAAACATGGTAGTGGGTATAAGCGGTATACAGTAACGCAGCATTGATGACACCGTTAAGCGGCTGATGCCTTTAAAACGGATATAGCGATAGAGTTTAGCGGAAGTAAACAAGAATATGACAGAAAGAAAATCTGCTGTAAAAATTGCCATTACGTAACCGACAATACCCCATTGAAAAACCACCAAGTATAAAATATTAAATATAATTGTGGTAATCGTACTGAGAACACCATCAAACGCATACAACCGTACGTATCCTTTTGCACGGGTAAACTGTGAACACAACGAACGCATACATGCCATAAACACAAACAAATAAATCAAAATAGTATGCTGCGACATATACGGCACTTTGGCAAGCAGAGGCTGAAACAAGACCAATGCCGTAAAGCCACAAAGAATGGTTATGAAACCAGTTGAAAACACATCGCTTTTACTGGTCGAATCATCAAGCCCGAATCGCACTACCGCATTAATAATACCTACAGAAACAATAGGTATCAGCAGGTTCCCCGTTTGAATAATCAAATCAACAACGCCATAATCGGCGTTATTCAGCACACGAGTATAAAGGGGCATTAAAAGAAAGACTAATACCTTTGAGCTAAAGGTACCAATTGCAAAAATCATTGTATTTGAAATGAGTTTTTTGTATTTATCCACGCTATAGTTCTCCTGATTATAATCGTTATCTATTTATTATACCGCTTTTCGGTGAAAAATGGTATCTGTTTTATCAATTCTTTATATGTTGTACGAAATTAAATGTAATAAATCATTTATATAAAACAAAAACCACCCATTTTAAATAATGGGTGGTTTTTGTTATAATATTTTAACCCCTAAAACAATTGTTTTTTGGGGATTTACCGGAGGAAGACTATTTTATCAGGGGCTGTACTTGAACATTTTTTAATGCAAACTCTAAAGTATGCTCAATTAGGTTAAAATCAGCAATCAATGAGGTGGGCTTTTTCGAATAGTCGTCTTGACCGTAGGGTACAAAATAAATGTTGCGCGCATTTAACAGTTGACCGACATTGCGCGCTGAGGCGCCTAAGCCGTCGTTTGTTGAAATTGCAATAACTACGGGGCGTGCATTACGCAAATGAGCCTTACATGCCATCGTGACCGAACTATCTGTAACGCCATTAGCTAGTTTGCCCAGTGTGTTGCCTGTACAAGGCGCAATAACCAATGCATCCAGCATTGCTTTCGGTCCTATTGGTTCTACTTCGGTTATAGTGCTCATCACTTTTTTACCGCACATGTTCTCAATTTTATCAATAAAGTCTTTTGCTTTACCAAAGCGTGTATCGGTGGAATAAGCAAACTCACTCATAATAGGATATACATCATAATCTGCATCTATCAGTCGCTGTATTTGTGGTAACACGTTTGAAAAGGTACAGAATGAGCCGCATAGAGCAAAGCCAACTTTAATTTGGTCCAATAGTAATCCCCCTCTCTGCCAAAATGTTTAATACCGTATCTTTTATCATTTCACCGGCAGAAATGGGCGCAACCTTACCCGGTAAAGAAAGGGCCCAGATTGTTTTTATCTGAAGATTTTTTGCCATTTCGAAATCTACGCCGCCCGGTTTACTGGCAAGATCTATAACGAGACAGTCGTGGCTTAAACTTGACAAAATCTCTTCATCAAGAATCATTGCAGGCACTGTGTTAAACAGAATATCAACTTGACTAGTATAATCTTTAATTTTTGAAATGGGTATCGCGACACATCCGTTTATCTTTGCCCAAGCGAGGTCACTGTGCTTTCTGGCTGCAACAATTACCCTTGCCCCCATGGCAAGCAGCATGCGGGCAAGCACTTTAGAAATTCTACCATAACCGGTAATCATGCAAGTGCTGCCAAAAATTGTGCTGGAACGCTCCCTCATGGCTATCGCAACAGCACCTTCAGAAGTAGGCACTGCGTTTAAAACGGCAAGCTCTTCTCTTTCAAGATAGTCAATTAAAGTAAGCCCTAATTGCTCACCCTTGGTCTGCATATCAATATCAATCATTCCGCCAAGAATAAGTGCGCCTTTTTTAGCAGAAGACAACACTTCGCGTACCGATATCTTATGTTCTGAAAACGGCGCATTTACCGTGACTTTATCTGTTGTTACAGGCAGCGGCAAAATAATAACGTCGCTGGTACCTATAACCTTTTTTGCGTTTTCTCCAAGTTGGACTTCGTCCCCCAAATAGACGTCTTTTTCCAAACAGAGTGCTGAAACCGCAAATCCGTCTTGTGCAAGTTTGTTTGCAAGATGAGCCTGACGCAAATCTCCGCCGATAACTGCTATTTGTAATGCTTTATCATGTATCATGAGAATAACCCCCATAGGATATCTCTATACCGCGCTCTGTTATACAGTGCGATATACCATATCCTATGAGGGTTAAGGGCAATGGGTTCCTATTGTTTAAAGCATCCCGGCGGCATTTTGCTGCTGCGCTTGTATGTGAGTTTGATAAGCTTCAAGAATAGCGTCTTCAAGCTGATGCCGGGCTTCAGGCGTGATAGGGTGCGCAATATCTCTAAACACGCCGTTATCGTCTTTGCGGCTTGGCATTGCTACAAAAAGGCGTTCCGGTCCTTCTATCACCTTGATATCATGCACTGCAAGATCATGATCTACTGTAACCGAAACCAAAGCTTTCAGCCGTGTATCCTGATAGGTTCTTCTAATTCTGATGTCCGTAATGTTCATAATATGACTACTCCTTTGTTGTGATGTGGGTATGCTAGAAACCGCATTCGCTATCCTTATTATTTTTCAAAAAACTCGATGTTATACAATTTGATACAAATATTGTAAGAAAGTTGTTTATTTTATGAACCGTTTGACCTATAATAGAGTAGTATAATTAGGGTAATCTATTAATAATTATCGCTTTTAATGAAAATATAGGTCAGGAGTGCATACTATGACAATTATTGATGAAAACATTCTTGAGGGTAAAAAGCATGTACATTTTATCGGCATCGGCGGATCTGGCATGTTTCCGTTGGTGCAAATTTTACATGCAGAAGGTTACTACATTACAGGCTCAGACAATAATGAAACAGATACAGTAAACTACGAGCGAGAGGTATTAGGTATCCCTGTTACTATCGGACAATATGCGCAAAATATTGAGGGAGCCGATTTAATTGTGTACACCTCCGCTATCCTTAAAGATAACGAAGAACTGGTTGCTGCTTTATCTTCAGGAGTACCATGTTTGGAACGTTCGCAGCTTCTTGGGCTCATTACAGGCAAATACAGCAATTGCATTTGTGTAAGCGGTACACACGGTAAAACAACCACCTCCGCTATGCTTACACAAATTGTGTTGGGCGCAGGATTGGACCCAACTGCTGTTATTGGCGGAAAACTGCCTGTAATTCATGGCAGCGGTCGGGTTGGCAAGTCTGATGTGATGGTATGTGAGGCATGTGAGTTCTGTGACCACTTTTTAATGCTCAATCCCGACATTTCCATTATCTTAAATATTGATGCAGATCATTTGGATTATTTTGGTACTTTGGATAATATTATTGCTTCTTTTCGTAAGTTTGCGCAGAAGACAACCAAACTCCTGATTGTAAACGGCGACAATAGTAACTCAATGAAAGCAGTAGAAGGACTAGACAAGCAACTGATTACATTTGGTTGGGAACCTATAAACGACTATTACCCTGCCAACATTCGTTATAATAAAGGCATCCACACAGAGTTTGATTTGATGTACCACGGAGAGCTTGTACAGCACATTGAACTAAAGGTACCCGGTAAACATAATATCCTAAACGCTACAGCTGCTTGCGCCGCTGCACTCTATGTAGGCGCCAAACCATGTGACCTGCACGAGCATCTTTGGGAATTTGGTGGCGCCGGGCGACGCTTTCAAGTAATGGGGAAAGTACGCGGTATTACCATTGTAGATGACTATGCACATCACCCGGCGGAACTGGAAGTTACGCTTCGCACAGCGAAGGAGATGGATTTTAACAAAGTTTGGGCGGTTTTTCAGCCTTTCACCTATTCGCGTACAGCACTGCTGCTTGATGATTTTGTAAGAGTTCTTTCTATTGCAGACAGAGTTGTCATGTCAGAAATTATGGGCAGCCGCGAGGTAAACACCTACAACATATACACCAAGGATTTGGCAGATAAAATAGACGGAAGTGTTTGGTATAATACTTTTGAGGAAATGGCAGATTATGTGATGAGCCATGCCGAAGATGGAGATTTGGTTATTACACTGGGTTGCGGTGATATAAATAAATGTGCTAAAATGATGGTTGAGGATTATGCTTTGAAATAAGCCTTCACAGGTATTCGCACCAAAAAAGGACACTTGCGTGTCCTTTTTTGTTACGGTTATGCCTATGTAGGCTGATGGTGGTTGTTGTCCTCAACACCCAATCCAAAGCTAACGGATAATGCTTTATCTACTTTTGTCATTGAGCCTCCGTCTAACTTGCCCATCCGCTCTTTTAAACGGCGCTTGTCTATGGTTCGTATCTGTTCTAAAAGCACTACCGAGTCACGCGCAAGCCCGCAGTTCTGACTTTCAAGCGGAATATGGGTTGGAAGCTTTGATTTTTCTTTTTGGCTAGTAATCGCAGCTGCAATAACAGTGGGGCTGTATTTGTTACCCACATCGTTTTGCACTATTAATACAGGACGCACACCGCCCTGCTCTGAGCCAACAACCGGGCTCAGGTCGGCATAGTAGATATCTCCACGTTTAACGGTCATCATAATCACTCCGAAATTTTTAACTTTGTTGATATTATTGTTGTCAGCAGCATCATCGATTAATCGCTGTTATAATTGTTTTTATAAAATTTTTATTTGTACATAGCTGTGCTTGCGTAAAGCTTCTAATTCATTGTATTAATTTGCACACGTTTATGACAACAACGCAAATTGCTTGATTGATGTGTTTTTCGTTGTTGACTGTAAAACAATACAAAAAACCCCGCAGATTAATAAATCTACGGGGTAAAAAATTTTATAGGTAAATTGACACAATAATGTTAATTTATTTTTGGTGTTTATTGTGCTATAAAAACAAAGTTTGAAAATTCCGCTTCAAATTCATCGGATGGCACAGATAATCGAATAAGATTGCCGTTTTTCGGGTCGATACGCAAAATAAACTCGGCGTTGTTTTCTTCCATTTCGCCTTTCAACAGCAACACATCATCTTTGTACTGTACACGTACCCCATCTTTTTGTGTAGCGGAATCGATAGCGGAAACCAACAATTTGCTTACTGCAGAGCCCGGCAAAGAGCTGGGCTTAAAGCTTGTATGAAGCTTTTTATAGTCTATTTTTACTTTATCAACAGTAAATTCAATTGCCATATCTTTAAGCGTCTCAGGGCTGTCAAACGTAATTTTACAATACCCCGGCGCCTGCTTGGCAATCTTTGCAGTGGCATCAATATCTTTGTATTTAATTGCAACAGTGCTCTCAAAAGGCTTTGTAAGCTCATCTGTAATATTCGATTTTGGCATATTCTGTTTTTTTGAGCAGCCTGTAAACGAAGCTGCTACAATAAATACAGTTATCAGTACGGCTATTATCTTTTTCATAATATCCCCCTTAACGGCAAAGTGCCGCTGCAAAATTATATGATTTATCTACCTGCCGTGCTCCAAAAACAGTATGCACAAATCCTCTAAGAGTTCAGACGGCATCATGCTCGTTTTTGAAAGCCTTGCGGCACAAAGGTCGGCAGCTTTTCCATGCAAATATACTCCACATTCCGCACTTTGCTCGGCCGGTATCCCCTGTGCCATAAAACCTGCAATCATTCCGGCAAGAATGTCACCGCTGCCGCCCTTAGCAAGACCACTGTTGCCCGTTGTATTAACCAAGGTGGTACCCTCGGGTGTAAAGATAAGCGTATTGGCACCTTTTAGTACGAGCACTACACGGTATTTTACGGCAAACTCTCTGCCCAACTCTACCTTGCGGACAAGCAGCTGAGCGGTGGATATCCCCAACAGCCTTGCCATTTCGGCAGGGTGAGGTGTAAGTACTACGGGCGCCTTTGCCTCATACAGTACATTTATATTCCTGCACAGCGCGTTTATGCCATCTGCATCGATTAAAAGAGGACATTTTGCATTTTTTATAATAAACTCCGTAACAGCGGCGGTATCTTCATTGTTGGAAATTCCACATCCAATCAAACAAGCAGATGCTTCTTTTAGTTTATCTGCAATTTGAGGGATTGCCTCTTTAGAGATGCTTCCTTTATCATTTTCGCTCAGTGGAAGAAATACGGCCTCGGTTAAAGCCGCAGCATGAATGGCAATTACCGAGCGCGGAGCAGCAAGCGTTACAAGCCCTGTACCTACACGCTGAGCACCCAATACAGAAAGCCTGCCTGCGCCCGTCATACCAAAGCTGGAGCTGATGTTGAGCAGCTTGCCAAAGCTGCCCTTATTGGAGTTGACCGGGCGTTGAGGAATGTTTGTGAAAACCTGTTCTTCGGTGATGTGATAAAAAGATAGGTCGATATAATCATGACACTGGGGTGCAATACCGATATCGGCGCACTCAATTACCCCGCAGTGTTCTGCCGCAGGATAAACAAAGTGAGCAGGTTTCAAACTATCAAATGCAATGGTAAAATCGGCAAAAACTGCATCTTCGCTTAGCTCGCCGTTATCTGCATTGATACCGCTGGGTAAATCAAGTGCAAATACGGCTGCGATTGCGGTGTTAATCTGCTGTGCTGCCTGCTTTGCATTTTGGCGTAGTTCGCCAAGAAAACCGGTACCATAAATTGCATCGACGATAATATCGACATTTTGCAACAAAACGGTTATCTTATCTATATCTTTAATCAAATCGAAAACTTCAATATTAAGTGTGCGTACAAGATTAATATTTGTAATTGCATCTTCGGTTCTCGGTTCGCCGTCTACCAGAATTACTTTCACGTTTGCACCCGCATTGCAAAGCAAACGAGCTGCAACAAAACCGTCTCCACCATTGTTCCCCTTGCCTGTATACACCAATATTCGTTTTTGGTTGGTATTTATTTTTCGTAAAATACTCTGCACTGCAGCTGCTCCTGCATTTTCCATCATATCATAGTAGGAAAGACCGCTTAGTGCTGCTGCTTTTTCAATTTGTTTCATTTGATCCGATGTGACAATTCTCATGGTTCTATACCTCCGTAACAAACTACAACCGCAGATGCATATTCTTTTGTATGGGTAACACTTACTGACAGTTTATATCGATTTTTTTGTACAATTTCAAGAATTTTGCCGCTTAATTGAAAATAAGGTTTACCAAACTCATCACGCAAAAGTGATATTTCGTTCAGAGCAAAGCCTCGTATCCCTGTACCCAGCGCCTTAGAAAGTGCCTCTTTAGCCGCAAAATTCACTGCCACGGTTTGAGGGTTTTTGCCGCGTTTTTCGAACATTTCTTGCTCTTGCGGTGAAAACACATGTTGCATAAAGCGTTGTTTTTGCATGCTTTTGGCTATGCGTGCCACTTCTATCAAGTCAATACCGGTTTGTATCATCATAGAGTTTCCCCTCTCGTAATCCTATTATAAAGTATAGCACAAAATTACAGATTGTATCAACGGAGGCAAATTGCTATTTGCTATTTTACGTGATAAAATATAGTTTAAGAAAGGCGGTCGGCATAATGAAAAAGAATCACAGAGAAGCGTGCAGTATCGGCATTATTGGCGGCGCAAACGGACCAACCGCCATCTTTATAAGCGGTATTACGAAAGAGACGAAACAGTTTATAATTGAGCAGTTGGGTTGGTGGAGAGGGCATTTATTTTTGATGAAACATCGGATTAAAAACATTTTTAATAAGCAAAAACCCAGAAAGCAAGATAATACCGATATTTAAATTTTTAAGGAAGATACAGTATGAAAAAACCAACGATAGACGAAGATGCACTGATTTTACAAGGTGCGGTAATAGTGGGTGATGTAACCGTAAAAAGCGGCTGTTCAGTTTGGTATAATGCAGTGCTTCGCGGTGACGTTGCCCCCATTATACTGGGAGAAGGCAGCAATGTACAGGATTGTTGTGTATTGCATGGCAACCACAACCAACCGGTAATTGTAGGCAAGGGCGTTACCGTTGGGCACGGTGCAATTCTGCACGGCTGCCATATTGGTGATAACACACTAATTGGAATGGGAGCTGTTGTACTAAACGGCGCAAAAATCGGGCAAAATTGTATTGTAGGTGCAGGTGCATTGGTTACACAGGGTACTGAGGTGCCCGACGGCAGTTTAGTAATTGGCAGCCCTGCAAAGGTAAAACGCAGTTTAAAGCAAGATGAAATTGAGCACAATACTGCATCTGCAGAGCAGTATAAGCAGCTTATGGCAAAGTATAAACAGGATAAACTGTAAATTGTTGTTGCAAAAGCATACTAACTGTGCTATATTGAATAGTAATAACGCGAAGACTGGGAAAGTAAGGTTCTTGTTATCCCTTGCAGAGAGTAGATGTCGGCGGCTGGAAGCATCTTAGGGATTGGGAAAACGAAGTTCGCCCACGAGCGGCGCTGTTGAAACTACTTAGTAGGCAGCGACGGAACTGCCCCGTTACAGGCAATCGTAAGTGTTTGCTTTGCCTATGTGTTAAGCAAAAATACGGGTGGTACCGCGGAAGTGCAAGCTTTCGTCCCTATTAACATAGGGGCGGAAGCTTTTTTTGTTGTTTAAATCCGCAAACAGTAGATATGCTGTAGCTAAGCTAAAGTAATAAACGGCACATATTTGAATATGGAGGTTAGCAAAATGAAAAATGCATTAGAACAAATCCGCAAAAATGCACTTGAGGCTCTGCAGGCTGCCAAAGATGAAAAATCGATGGATGAAATCAGAGTTAAATTTTTAGGTAAAAAAGGTGAACTGACTGCTATTTTAAAACAAATGGGGGGGCTTTCGGCTGAAGAACGCCCTGTGATGGGTCAACTCGCAAATGAAGTTCGCGGTTTTATTGAGGAGCATATCGAAACCCGCACAGCGGAGTTAAAGGCTGCTGCTGTTGCTGCACGATTGAAAGCCGAAACCATTGATGTGACCATGCCCGGCAAAAAACATACCTTAGGCAAACAACATCCGTTAAGTTTGGTTTTGGACGAAATCAAAGATATTTTTATGGGTATGGGTTTTGATGTTGCTCAAGGGCCTGAGGTGGAGTACGATTACTACAACTTTGAGGCGCTCAACATCCCGAAAGACCATCCGGCACGCGACACACAGGATACTTTTTACATCAACGAAAATATTGTACTGCGCACACAAACCTCCCCTGTACAAATTCGTACGATGGAAAACAGAAAACCACCCATTCGCATTATAGCACCCGGAAGAGTTTATCGCTCTGACGCTGTTGATGCGACACACTCCCCGCTGTTCCACCAAATTGAGGGACTTGTGGTTGATAAAGGCGTAACTATGGCAGACCTGAAAGGTACGCTTGAAATATTCGTGAAAAAACTGTACGGTGAAAATTCGGTTGTGCGTTTCAGACCACACCACTTCCCTTTTACAGAACCTTCAGCAGAGCTTGATGTGCAGTGCTTTGCCTGCCACGGCGAGGGTTGCCGCCTTTGCAAGGGCGAGGGATGGATTGAAATTTTAGGCTGCGGTATGGTACACCCGAAGGTACTTTCTATCTGCGGAATTGACCCTGAAGAATACAGCGGTTTTGCGTTTGGCATGGGACTTGAGCGCATTGTTATGCGCCGCTTTAATATTGATGATTTGCGTTTGTTCTATGAAAACGACCTTAGATTCTTAAATCAGTTCTGATTTGAAAATATTTTGGCAGAATCGATATATCTGCAAACAGATAACGTCTGCCTTATAAAAATCCCATAGATTTCGAAGGAGGATTTACAATGAATTTATCCATTAAATGGCTTTCTGATTATGTAAAAATAGATGCTGCTCCTCGTGCCTTTTCTGAGGCAATGACCATGTCCGGCTCAAAAGTTGAGGGATATGAGGTGGAAGGCAGCGAGATCGAAAAAGTTGTGGTAGGAAAGGTTTTATCAATTGAGCGCCACCCTGATGCAGATAAACTTGTTGTTTGTTCGATTGATGCAGGCAAAGATATACCGCTGCAAATTGTTACAGGAGCAACCAACGTAAATGTTGGAGATTTTGTACCTGTATGCCTGGACGGCGCGAAGCTGCCGGGCGGTAAAGTAATTAAAAAGGGTAAGCTGCGCGGTGTTGTAAGCGAGGGTATGCTCTGCTCGCTGAGTGAACTGGGGCTTAGCGTACATGACTTCCCTTATGCAATTGAAGACGGTATTTTTATCTTGCAAGAGGATTGTAAAATTGGGCAGGATATTCAGACCGCCATTGGTCTGAACGATACCTGCGTGGAGTTTGAAATTACCTCAAACCGCCCTGATTGTCTGTCTGTAATAGGGCTTGCACGTGAAGCATCGGTTACTTTTGATAAACCTCTCACACTGCCGGTACCCACAGTAAAAAACGAAACAGAAAATATTAACGATTATCTTGCCGTAGAGGTACAAAGCCCTGCATTGTGCCCCCGTTATGTTGCAAAAATGGTGAAAAATATCAAAGTCGCACCATCTCCGAGATGGATGAGAGAGAGATTGCGCGCTTCTGGCGTACGCCCCATCAACAATATTGTGGATATCACCAACTATGTGATGCTGGAATACGGTCAGCCCATGCACGCATTTGACCATAAGCTTGTAAAAGGCGGTAAAATTGTGGTGCGCAATGCCAAAGACGGCGAGCGCATCGTTACACTGGATGGAATAGAACGTAAACTCTCGTCTGATATGCTTGTGATAGCGGATGAAAACGCGCCAACCGCAGTGGCTGGTGTTATGGGTGGTGAGTTCTCCGGCATTATGGATGATACCAATACCATCGTATTTGAAAGTGCATGTTTCAGCGGTCCATCGGTACGTATTACCGCCAAGAAACTAGGCATGAGAACCGAGGCATCCGGCCGTTTTGAGAAAGGGCTTGACCCCCAAACCTGTATTCCTGCTGTGATGAGAGCTTGCCAACTGATTGAACAGCTTGGTGCAGGTGAAGTCATTGGCGGAATGATTGATATAGATAATTCAGACAAGAGCCCTGTGCGTATTCCGCTAGAGCACGATTGGATTAATCGTTTTCTGGGAATTGAACTCTCGCGTGAAGAAATGATTCGCATTTTGCAAAAGCTGGAATGCATCGTGGATGAAAACGATGTAGTAATCGTACCCTCGTTCCGTGCAGATTTGCAGCACAAAGCGGATATCGCAGAAGAAATTGCGCGCATCTACGGATACAACAAGATCCCTACTACTGCAATTCGTGGTTCGGCTCAAGCACAGCTGACAGATTTACAGAAATATGAGAAAAAAATCTCTTCTACCCTGTTGGCTCAAGGGTGCAATGAAATTATGACTTATTCGTTTATCAGCCCCAAATACTACGATAAAATCAAGTTGCCTGCTAACAGTAAATATCGCAACTCGGTAATCATCAGTAACCCTTTGGGCGAAGATACCAGTGTGATGAGAACCACTGCTATCCCCTCTATGCTGGAGGTACTGGCACGCAACTACAATAACCGCAACCTTTCAGCAAATTTGTTTGAAATAGCAACAGAGTACGTACCAACAACTGCAGATAAATTGCCTGAAGAAAACCAAAAAATCTTGATCGGTATGTACGGTGAAAATGCTGATTACTACGCTATCAAAGGAATTGTAGAAGAACTTTTTGATGCACTTGGCGGTTATGAATATGACGTAATCCCAGAAAGTGCTAACCCCACTTTCCATCCCGGGCGCTGTGCAAAACTGATGCTAGGTGACAAACCGCTTGGTATTATCGGTGAAATTCACCCTGCCGTTTTGGATAACTACGATATTGGCGTGAAAGCTTATGTTGCAGAACTGGACGAAGCACTGCTGTTTGAAAACAAGGCTGCAGATAAGCAGTATCGCCCGTTGCCAAAGTACCCTGCCACAACCCGTGATATTGCCGTATTATGTGATGACAGCCTGCCTGTACTCAGCCTTTACAAAGCAATTAAAGGCGCAGCAGGCAAACACCTTGACAAAGTTGAGTTGTTTGACGTTTACCGTGGTGCTCAGGTGCCGCAAGGTAAAAAGAGTGTTGCCTACAATATCACTCTGCGTTCAGCAGATAAAACGCTCACTGACGAGGAAGCTAACAGCGCAATGAAAAAGATTTTAAAAGCCTTGGGCGAATTGGGTGCAGAATTGCGGTCTTAATGCTTACATCTTAATTTTCTATTAAGGTTGTCATTTTCATCTTGATAATTTCTGCTTTTTAGTGTATTCTAATAGTAAAGGTTATAGGCATTGGAGGTTTGAAACATGCATGAGCCTACGATATCGTTTTCCATTCATGAAGATAAAGAAAATGAAATGAAGCAGACCCTAACAACAGTATATGATGCTCTGCGTGAGAAGGGCTACAATCCCATCAATCAGATTGTGGGCTACATCCTTTCTGAGGACCCCACCTACATTACAACGCATAATAATGCACGCAGCTTAATTCGGCGTATAGACCGCGACGAACTATTGCAGGCACTGGTTAAAGCGTATTTAAACGATTAATTTAAAAGTCCCTTCTGCTTTCTCTGCAGAAGGGACTTTATGCATATTCATTGTATATTTACATTTGTCACTGTGTTATCTCGTTTACAATTGTGCATAATTATGGTATAATAATCTGATACAACAGCTAGATATAGTATTTGCTGTTATTTGTTAATTAAAATACATTAAGATACAGGAGGACGATGAGATGAGCGAAGCTGTAAAAGACGAAAAGTTTTTAACCTATAAGGGTAAACCTCTTGTTCGTTCGGGCAATACCATTTATTACGGCAACATGAAAGATAAGTTTGTGGTGCTGATGCAAATTTTGGATAGCAAAAAAGATGACGTTTTGGGTATTGAAATGTCAAAAAAAGTAACAATCCAGTTGCTTTCTACCGATTTAGATTTACGTATTAAAGACAGAATTATCAAGAAAAGTGAAAAAGAAGGGCTTTACAAGGCATTGGATTTAGCAAGTGTTTGGCTGGATCGCGCATTAAAAGATGCTGCCAAATCGTAAAGTGATTAATAAGCATCAGTTTTAGGATTTAAAAAGGCACCGTAAATCGGTGCCTTTTTTGTTGGTTATTTTAATTCTGCAATGGTTACGCCCGACTCTCCTTCGCCATAAACGCCCAAACGAAACGTACGAATATTTTTGTGCCGACGCAAATGTTCTTGAACCGCGGCTCGTAAAGTACCTGTGCCTTTACCATGAATGATGGTAATTACACCTAAGCCTGCAAGAACGGCGTTATCGATGTAACGGTCAAGTTCGATGAGTGCTTCTTCCACCATCATACCACGCAGGTCGATTTCTGTTTTTCCGGAACGTTCCGCACGGCTGGTAATATTTTTGCCCACGCTCCCCTTTTTGTTGTTTAGCGTAACTTTATTTTTTCTCTCATCCAGCCTTAATTTACTTTGTGCAACTTTAATTTTCATAATACCAACCTGTACCATAACGTTGCCGGAATTATCGGCAGGAGACAATACGGTGCCGTCTTTACCGATATCCACAATCGATACGACATCACCTTTTACAAGTTTGCGGGGCAATACATAATTATCGTTTTGTTCCTGCTGTTTAACAGGGTCGGCAAGCTCATAAAGCTTGTTCACACCAGATTTCATTTGTGCACGTGCTAAGCTGGGCATATTTTTGTAATTCTCGGTATCTTTTTGCTTTTTAATTTCCTCTAATTCATCAAGAATGCGCTGAGACTCTACTTTCACCTTGTCAATGAGCCGTTTCGCCTCGGTTTTAGCCCGTTCTATCTCTCGTTCTTTTTCTTGTTCTAGGCGTGCTTTGTATGTTGCTACCTCATGCTTTAAACGTTCTGTTTCTTCACGAACCTGCTGTGCGCCGGATTTTTCTTTTTCCAGCCCCAGTCTGGTTTCTTCAAGTTGAGATACTACATCTTCAAAGCGGGCATTTTCGTTTGATACACGTTCTTTCGCACATTCAATGATATTATGTTCAATGCCTAAACGTTCGGAGATAGCAAACGCATTGGAGCGCCCCGGTACACCGATAGACAATTTATAAGTAGGGCTTAGTGACTCAACATCAAATTCGCAGGATGCGTTTTCTACTCCTTTGGTTTCTAGTGCGAATACTTTTATTTCTGCATAATGCGTTGTGGCAGCAATTTTTGCACCTTTTTCGCGCAACGCTTCGATGATTGCTATTGCAAGTGCAGCCCCTTCAATCGGATCAGTACCAGCCCCAAGCTCATCAAGCAGCACAAGGGTTTTCCAGTCTGTTTGATCTAAAATGGATACAATATTCGTCATATGTGCTGAGAAAGTAGAGAGGCTTTGCTCTATACTTTGTTCGTCACCTATATCGGCAAGTACACGGTCAAAAACCGAAACAGTACTTGCATCTGCAACCGGCAGCATAAGACCGCACATCGCCATAAGGGTAAACAAACCAAGTGTTTTCAGCGAAACAGTTTTACCGCCGGTGTTTGGACCGGTTATAACTAATGTATCAAACGAACCACCCAAATAAATATCAGTTGGTACAACCTTGTTTTCGTCAATCATTGGATGGCGAGCTTTACGCAAATCAATGATACCGTCATCTGTGATAGTGGGTATAGTGGCCTTCATTTTTCTGCCAAGGCGAGCCTTGGCGAACAGCAAATCAAGTTCAATTACGGTATCATAATCAGCACAAATGGTATCGGCATGGCAGCCAACCTCTTCCGACATCGGTGCAATAATGCGTTCAATTTCTTGCTGCTCTTTATTTTGCAGCACACGAATCTCGTTGTTCGCTTCTACTACTGCAATCGGCTCTACAAATAGCGTAGCGCCGCTGGATGATGTGTCGTGCACCATACCTTTGATTTCTCCACGATATTCCTGTTTAACAGGCACAACAAACCGTCCGTCACGCATCGTAATGATAGAATCCTGCAAATACTTTTGGTAAGACACAGACTTTACCATTTTATCAAGCTGTGCACGAATCTTTAGTTCGGTGTTGCGTATGTTACGGCGGATATGAAACAACTCGGGGCTTGCGGAGTCAGCAAGCTCATCCTCCGACAAAATGTTCTCATTAATCATATTTTCAAGAGTTTTATTTGGGGATAAACTCTCAAATAAAGAGTCAAGTGCTGTTTCCGTATCATCACAATCTTTGCGATATGTGCTGAGGTTTCGGATAGTACGCAAGACATTGGATATATCCATAAGCTCTCGCAGGTTGAGCATTGCCCCTACTTGAGCTCGCTTGAGCATTCCTTTAACATTTCTGATGTTTAGTATAGTAGGCATACCAAATCGTACCGAGAGCAGATGAGCGTCCTGCGTAAAGTTCATTTGCTTTACACTTTTAGAATAATTGGTTTGAGGGCTGATATTCAGTGCTAACGCTCGGCTATCTTCACAACTGCAGCAATCTGCAAGTTGCATTAAAATTTTATCCAGCTCAAGTGCACGATAGTGTTTTTTTTCGTTGTGTTCCATGTGAATCCTCACTTTCGCAGGCAAAGCCTATCGTGAGCAAAAAAGCTATACTTTGCTTATTTAATGCGCTTTTCTGCTCGTAGAATAAACTCATAACAGACTTTTGTAAAAGTCTAAAGTTATATAATTTTTTTCCGTCTGATAAATCAGATATTTTTCAATCACATCTCCCAAATACTGTAAGCCCTCGGTTGATAATTCAAAAGCAAACAAACGCTCAAAAGGGCTGTAAATGATATGGCGCATTGCTGCCAACACCCCTTTTGGCAAGTTTAAAGCCTTTACAGGTTGTTTTGCAGCTTTTGACATACAATCACCACAAAGAAGCTCGCCGCTGTCAAACAAAAAGCTCATCCTATCGCTTTCATAGCAGGCGCAATCTCGGCAAGCAACAAGGTTTGGCATATAACCAGCCATTGTAAGCGCCCTCAATTCAAACACCGGTTTTAAAAACATACCAGTACGTTTGCCTTTTTCAAGAAGATGCAGCGTGTTCAGCAGCAGGCGTAAAAAATCATTTGCTCCTTCACTATGGGGAGCGATTGTTGCCGAAAGTTCGGCAAAATATGTAGCAAGGGACAGCTTTTCAATGTCCTTACGTAAACCAAAGAACATATTTAAGCTGTCCGCATAATCGACCGTATATCGGTCTTTATTCTTAAATAAAACAAAAGATGAGTAACAAAGCAGCTCTGTGGTTGGTGCCAGCTTATTTTTTAAACGATTGGCACTCTTGGCATATGCATAAATCACACCATAATCTTTGGAGAGCAGGGTAAGCAAACGGTCTTCTTCATCAATATCCCGTGAACCGATTACCACCGCCTGTGTATTCATCTGCATCAGGATACTCCTCACCTTCGATGTAGTCATCAGAAAACGCGTCGATGGCTTGACGATAGCGCAGATAGTCGCTGACCTTGCCTGTACGCAAAAACTGTTCCCAAGCGTTCATCATTTGATCCATGGTATTCCTCCCGCATGTTTACTTGCTAACATTGTTACCACCAAAGCAAAACTTATGAACGGGAAAGCACACCATAAATTCCAATAATTTAGACTTGACAAATAGAAATTGTTGTTTCTTTATACTTTGCAGTTATTCTAATTAAGAAGAATTGCATAAATACAATCGGAAAGAAAATAGTAATTACAAACATACGGTACTACTTATAACCAAAGTTTTTTATAAGCCCCTCTTTATTGCGCCAATCTTCGCGCACTTTTACCCAAATGCGAAGATTTATTTTAATACCAAGGAATTTTTCTGCCTCGATGCGAGCCTGTGTTCCGATTTTTTTAAGCATCGCGCCGCCTTTGCCAATAAGCATGCCTTTATGGCTGTCTCGTTCGCAATAAATAGTTGCATCAATATCGGCAATCTCCTCGCCATCAGCATTGGTACGTTCTTTCATGTTCTCAATACCCACAGCTACTCCGTGGGGTATCTCATCCTGCATATTGTTAAGCACTTTCTCACGGATAATCTCGGATACAATTACACGTTCGGGTTGGTCTGTCATTTCGTCATCATCAAAAAAATGCGGCCCTTCGGGCACATAGCTCTGAATTTTGTCAAGCAAGATCTGTACACCTTCGCCTGTGCGTGCCGAAACCGGAATAATTGCCTCAAACTCAAATTCTTTTGAAAAGACTGAGATTTTTTCCATCATTAATTCTTTTTGTGACAGTGTATCGATTTTGTTCACAGCAAGAATAACGGGCATTTTTGCAGCTTTTAAACTGTGCAGCAGGTCAAATTCCGATTTTGTAATTTCCCCTATTGGCTCTGTAACCAATACGCCGATATCAACATCGGAAACGGACTCGTTAACTTGTTTAACCATATACTCAGAAAGCTTGGTGCGCGGCTTATGCAGACCGGGGGTATCGATGAATACCATCTGTGTTTCATTTTTTGTGAGTATCCCAATAATTTTATTACGGGTTGTTTGAGGTTTGGGCGAAACAATTGCCACCTTTTCTCCAACAAACTTGTTCATAAGGCTTGATTTCCCCACGTTGGGTCTACCTACAATTGCAACAAACCCCGAATAGGTTTTTTCCATACATTACTCCGTTTCTTGAATCATTCAAATTTCAAAACATATCTTACATCAACTATTTGTTTTCCCATAATATCGCTAAATAATTCATCCTGATTCCATTCAAATCGTATTTTTTCATAAAAATGTCTTGCTCTTAAATTCTCTTTTAGTACCCATAAATAACAATTACGGTAACCATCCTGCCTCATACAAAGTAAAACATATTCTAGCAATTTTTTTGCAAGACCTTTACCCCAATAATCGGAACGTATGTAGACAGAAATGACTTCACCCCAATCCGGCAGCTTGTCATCTCTTGATTTTCCATATGCAGTACATCCAACAGGAATCTCATCAACACAAATCAGATAAACCGAAAAAATTCTGTTTTCAATCCAATTCGTAAATGTTGGAATCCAAAAATCGACCTTCAACTCATCCAAATATTTTTGAGGTATAATACCACGGTACGCTGTTTTCCAGCATTCCGCATGAATTTGGCTGATTATTGAGACATCCTGTACGGTTGCATGTCTTATTTTTATGTTCATTTTTCTCCTAACGTCGAACTATCCATCTCCAAATTTTAACAGGCCCTATAAAGATAAATAATACTGCAAACACCGCAGAAAGTAAAAACAAACCACCGTAGAGGGGGCTTGTACACAAAATGAACAAGATGCGCCATAGTACGGCAGGCTTAAAAAACAACAGCAAGCCGATTGCAAACGCAAAAACCGCGCATACCAAAACAGCACCCGCTGCAATGTCTTTTGCAATACGTGCCAAACTGTTGTAGGCGGGCGAACTGATGTCCACAAGCACTTCCACTGCAGTATTTATCATTTCCATCGCTATTACCAACGCGATAGCGCAAAGCATCAATGCAAACTGAAGCTGTGTAAGATTAAAATAGCCGCTGAACACAATAATGTAGCAAGCCACAACGATATGAATACGCATGTTGCGTTCGTTATTGACGCAGTACACTACTCCGCGTGCAGCGTTGCGAAAACTTGTAACCAAATTGCGTATTTGATTACTCATTGCTTTCTAATACATAGCTGGAATCGCGCTGCAAACCAAGCTTTGCAAGAACCTCTTCTTCTTTTTCTCGCATTTTCATTGCTTCAATCCCGCTTACCTCATGGTCGTAACCAAGCAGGTGCAGCATAGAATGAACGGTAAGAAACCCTATTTCGCGGCTAAACGAATGCCCGTAAATCTCTGCTTGCTCGGTTGCTTTTTCTACAGAAATTGCAATATCACCGAGTACTTTCGCCCCGGTTTCTTGGTTTGTATCGTAAACGCCATTCTCCCCCATAGGGAAAGAAAGCACATCGGTTTCTTTATCAATATTACGGTACTCTAAATTAAGTTCGCGAATTTGCTTATTATTAAGAAAGCTGACACTCACTTCTGCAACACCTGTCATACCCTCCATATCAAGTACTGCATGGCAGCAACGGCGAATAAGCAACCTTGTTCCTGTAGGAATTTTTACATCCTTTTGTCTATTTGTAATATATACTTTTACACTGTCCATCATAATATTTTTCCATCTGACTTTTTGAGCCTAGCGGAATTTTTTACCCTCCTCGTAGAATTTTTCATATGCTTTGATAATCTGTTGAACCAAACGATGACGAACAACGTCTTTTTCTGTAAAGCGTACAATTGAAATGTCATCGATGTTTTTCAACACTTTAGTAGCCTCTACCAGCCCAGATTTTTTGGTATCCGGTAGATCGATTTGAGTAATGTCGCCTGTAATGATCGCTTTGGAGTTGAAGCCGAGCCTGGTTAAAAACATTTTCATTTGTTCCGGCGTCGTATTCTGTGCTTCATCAAGGATGATAAAAGAATCATCCAACGTACGCCCGCGCATATAAGCGAGAGGTGCTACCTCTATATTGCCGCGCTCAACGTATTTCTGGTAGTTGTCTGCGCCCAACATATCAAACAATGCATCGTACAGCGGGCGCAGATAGGGGTCAACCTTATTTTGCAAATCGCCCGGAAGAAAACCAAGTTTTTCGCCTGCCTCTACTGCTGGCCTTGTAAGAATAATTTTGTTAATTTCGTTGGCACGAAAAGCTTTGACCGCCATTGCAACGGCAAGATAGGTTTTACCGGTACCCGCAGGGCCAACCCCCAACGTAATGGTGCTTTTGCGGATCGACTCTACATAAGTTTTTTGCCCCAAGGTTTTTGCCTTAATCGGCCTGCCCTTTGCTGTAATACATACCATATCGTTTGCAAGCTTTGCTGCCTGCTCTTCGTTGCCTTCAGATACCAAATCTATGATGTAGCGTACGTTTTGTTCAGATAGCACCTCGCCTTTGTTGAGCAGCTCCAGCAAACTGCGAATCGCTCGGATTGCCGTTGCAACATCTTGGGCTTCTCCGCTGACCTTGACTTGTGAGCCGCGATTTAGTATGCACACGTGGTATTCATTTTCAAGCATTTTAATATTTTCATCAAAGCTGCCAAATAACTCCAATGTATGTTCCATTCTATCGACATCAACAAACTGTTCGATCATTCATTTACATTCCTTTTTTCTTGTTTCCAACAAAAATCGTAAAAAATTTTGTATCTTTTGCTACACTTATCTTATTATAGCATTTTTATTTGAAAAGTTCTATCCGTTTATTAAAATTTCTTGTTGTTTTGCTATATCAATATTGCAAAGATATTTTGCTTTAATTTTGTACATGTTGTCTAATTCTTGTTCCTCCAATTCTTTTTCAATTATTTTTGCCGTTTTCAATTCTTCTGTTTCTTTTTGTAACAAAACAGCTTCTGCTTCACGTTTCGCCTGTTCTTTCGTAATGGGGTGCTGTTCCATAACATAAAAATCGTAAGTTTCATCAACAAACGTCATCGGCAATGAGATACCGAATAAATTAAGCGGTTGTGCTTCGCGTTTTAAATCATAGGCTACCTTGAACGGGCGATAGATGAATAAAGGAAAATCAACACCGAATATACGCAGATAACGTCGATGTTTTTGCAGACCCTTCATTACTTTTTCATCTTTTACAAGTGGCTGTTCTACAGTTATTTCGTACTCCGTTTGTGCTATTACTTTGGCTCTTGCGTGTTTATAAGTAGCCTGCCCTTTTTTATCTTCAATAATGCCGCTGACAATTACATCACCTTGTTTTACAGTATCACCAACTTTTAAAATGTTCTGTCCCTCATAAACCTCCATATATGTAATTAACCCTGTTTGTGATGCTACTATATTACAAGGGGTGTCGTGGTCGGGGAACATTTCGGGCGGCATTACCCGTTCACGCACCTCAACGGTTGCGGTGCTGCCGTCTATATTAACTGCTATCCAAGACAGATGCTGCAACCTGAGCAATGCTGTTCGCTCTATATCGCGTGCATTCAGCTTGCCTTTAAATGCTCCTGTTTTCAGCCCCAATTCGTTTACAGTAGATAATATCTCATCCGACGAAACTTCAACATTGCCAACAACTTCTATGCGCCATATAAACTGCCCCATTGCACACAAAAAAATTAAAAAAAACAGGGTACCAACAAGCAAGCCCACCCGCTTGTGGTAGCGCCTTACTTTAAACGGAGTACCATATCGTTGTTTTACACGCAGCCTTACACCCGTTTTTTTTGCATAAGGACGCAAAGACTTGTAAGAGCGAACATCTGTACAAGCAGTGAGCACAGTTTCTTTTTTTTGTACATCCCAAACGTTAACACCTTTGCGTACAATCATATTGAGAAAGCGTTCAAGAAATACGCCTGTTGCCGTGAACATGACATATCCCTTAAGATAACGAATAAACTTTATTATAAACATATAAACGGGCTCCTTTGCTGCAATTCTTCGTAATCGGCAACTATACGGCAGCTAAACAAGAAATTGCAAACCCAAGATAAAACCTTGTACAATTACACTTTCGCCCGTCATACATTTTATCTCGAGGTTTCTTCCTGTAAATTGAAGAATCATTTTATTTAGGCTGAGTTTAATCAATGTGGAATCGTATTCCAGTATGCCGCCGCATCCTTCGATAACCGCCTCACGATTGCCTGAGAGTGAGATCTGCGAAAAATCAGAAAACACGCCCTCGGGTATGTCAAATGCACGAGCAAGTTTTGATGGTTTTACTTCAGGCTGCTCTTGCGGGACTGTTCTGCGCCTGTTTTTTCTCATGCTGTATTCCTCCGTCATGCAAACTATTTCTCATAATACATATGCGGTGTCCTTGTACTCATATGCTTTTGTAAGAGGTGAGCAGTTATGGAACATTTCATAAAAAAACCAGATATTAGGCACTGTGGCGTATTTATTTTGACATGCTTTTGTATTTTAACAGCCATATTATTTTTAAGCAGCTCACAAATTGTAGGCAGCGGAGTACGCGAGGGGTTAAGGCTTTGCTCCGATGTGGTGATACCCTCTTTGTTCCCATTTATGGTGCTGTCGGGATTTATGGCAACGAGCAGGATTTCATTTATGCTGAACAAAATTTTTTCGCCGATAACTAAATATGTTTTTCGTTTACCTGTTGCGGCAGCATCCCCGCTTTTAATGGGTTGGGTTGGCGGTTACCCTGTTGGAGCACGCACATTGACGCTAATGGTAAATCAGCGGCATTTGTCCGAAAAAACAGCAAGCAGAATGTTATGCTTTTGCGTAAATGCAGGGCCACCGTTTTTGATGTGTGCAGTAGGAGCAGGCATGTTCGGTTCTATGAAACTTGGCATTTTACTGTTGGCAGCTCAATTTACATCATCACTAATAATTGGAATCGCTCTAGGTCTTTTATCAAGAAAAGAGGAGGAACCGCCCAGCAGCCCGCCCTACCGTTTTCGTCCTTACAGTATTTGTTTTGTGCAGTCGGTAAATGATGCATCGGCAGGAATGATATCCATATGCTCTTTTGTGATATTATTTTCGGCAATTACTTCTCTGCTGACTTCCACAGGGGCAATTACATCGCTTGTAAATGCTTTTACAGAAATTTTTCCTGCACTAAACAGTAAATGGTTTGAAGCCTGCATATTTGGTGTACTGGAGGTTACCACAGGTTGCAAAGCACTATCTGAGTTCAGCTTTAGCGGGTTGCATGCGGCAGCGGCGTTGCTTTCGTTCTCAGGCCTTTCTGTAATATGTCAAGTACTTGCAGCGGTACATGGCAGCGGTATTAATGTAAAGCCTTTTTTAATCTCGCGTATATTCCACGGAATGCTAACATTATTTGTATTCGATGTTTTATTAAGGATATTTCCGCAAACAATTACAGTGTTTGAAAGATTGGGGCAGCCTGTAGCAATGACATCCGGTACGGCTGCAAGTTCTTTCAGTTTACTTGCAATGTGCGCTGTTTTTCTGCTAACAACCGGAGGTGGCAACAATACACTAATCGCAGGCAAACCGAAAGAACTGTAATTGCCCCTTTTGCTCTAAAATGTTATACTAATAAAATGGATATTAAAATGAATGGAGAGCATTTATGCTAAATTTGATGATCATTGGAGCAATTATACTTCTGCTCGCCGTTACTTCCAGCAGGATTTTTTACCGTTTCGGTGTACCTGCGTTGCTTTTGTTTTTGCTGCTGGGCATGCTGTTTGGTTCGGATGGATTGGTTGGAATAAGTTTTGATAATTTTGAGACAGCCAGCAAGATTTGTTCAGTCGGATTGATTTTTATCATGTTTTTTGGCGGTTTCGGCACGAACTGGAAAATTGCAAAGCCTGTAGCTGTAAAAGCTGTATTACTTTCTACTCTTGGCGTAGGGCTTACCTCACTGCTGACCGGCTTATTTTGTCAGCTTGTTTTAAAAACCTCATTATTGGAGGGTTTACTGATTGGTTCGGTGCTTGCATCAACGGATGCAGCCTCTGTTTTTTCGGTTCTTCGCTCCCGTAATCTTAACCTTAAAAATGGTTTGGCATCACTTTTAGAAATTGAAAGCGGAAGCAATGACCCGTTTGCTTACATGCTTACCATCCTTGTAATTTCGATTATGACGGGGCAACAACAGGAACCCGGTATTTTATTGCTTGGCAAGCAAGTAATTTTCGGGCTGGTGATTGGTGCAATTCTCGCCGTGATAACCGCCTATGCTTTGCGCTATATTAATTGGGAAATAGATGGTTTATACCCAATTTTAGTAACTGCAGTGGTTATATTGGGGTACGCCCTTGCAGAATTGGTTGGAGGCAATGGCTATCTGTGCGTTTATATCATTGGTATTATATTAGGCAACAGTAAAATACTGCATAAACGCAGTTTGGTGCACTTTTTTGACGGTATATCGTGGCTGATGCAGATTTTGTTGTTCTTTACACTGGGTTTATTATCGTTTCCATCTCAGCTGCACAACGTATTGGTACCCGGGGCGCTGATTTCGATATTTATGTTTTTGGTCGCACGCCCGGTTGCAACCTTTGTTATTCTTACACCGTTTAAAGTTCCGCTTAAATCGCAAATACTAGTTGCGTGGGTAGGGCTGCGCGGTGCAGCATCTATTGTATTTGCTATTTTTGCGGTTAACTCAGGGGCGTTGGTAAATAACGATATTTTCCATATTGTTTTTTTGGTTGCACTGCTTTCAGTTGGGTTACAGGGATCACTTATCCCTTTTATTTCAAAAAAACTCGATCTTGTTGAGTCCGATGTATCGGTTTTTAAAACATTTAACGATTATCAAGATGAGTCACTTACCCAATTGTTGGAGGTTACTATAACTGGAGACAGCCCTTGGGCGGGCAAAAGTGTGATGGACGCAAATATTCCTGATGAAATATTGGTTGTCATGCTTAAACGTGGAGATAAAGTAGTTGTACCCAAAGGCTCTACTATGATAAATACAGGTGATATTTTAGTGCTTTCGGGCAGCAATTTTGACAGCATTTCGATATAGATAGAAGAATACGAAACCCTCCTGTTGTGCAACAGGAGGGTTTTTAATAACTTAATTTGCTTTAATTCTTAAACCGTTTTGATATAAATCGTAAAAATGATGTGTAGGACCATTGCCTTTGCCTATATTTAACGAATGCTCAATCGCTGTTGTAACATATTTTTTCGCCTGTTCCACAGCATTTGGCATATCCATACCAAGTGCCAGATTGGATGCGATTGAAGATGAAAATGTACAGCCTGTCCCGTGGGTGTTTTTGGTGTTGATGCGTTTGGTTTCAAAATGATAATATTTTTTACCGTCATAAAGAACATCCAAAGCATCGCCCACGGCATGACCGCCTTTGACAAGAACATTTCTGCAGCCCATCTGATGAATCAGCTTTGCGGCTTCTTCCATATCTTTGGTGCTGTTTATACTGATATTTGCTATTTTTTCAGCCTCGGGGATATTCGGTGTAAGCAAATCGGCACAAGGAAGCACCACTTCAATCAGAGTATCTATTGAATCGGGGTTCATAAGCGGACAGCCGTTTTTTGCATACATAACAGGGTCAATTACTACATTCTGCGGTTTGTATTGCGCAAGTTTTCGAGCAACTGCCTCCATACAACGGGGTGTGGAAAGCATGCCGATTTTGACTGCATCCACTTCAATATCCTCAAACACCGCATCAATTTGTTTTTCAATCATATCCGGCGCAATATCTTGTATATCAATGACACGGCTTGTGTTCTCTGCTACCACAGAAACAATCACACTCATACCAAATACTCCATGTGCCGAGAATGTTTTTAAATCCGCTTGTATTCCTGCACCTCCGCTGCAATCAGAGCCGGCAATGCTCAACACTTTTTTCATAGTAATATCTCCTTTTTATATTCATTAAAATAAGGGTGCTTCTTTGTAAATGAGAAGCACCCTACAGAAAAAGCGAATGCTCCCTACGTTGGTATTAGCCAACAGGTTCAAAGGGTTTGGTTTTACCTTCTCAACTACTTTGTAGTTTCCCTGCAAAATTGCCTATATTAAGTTTTGTGTAAAATAGAAAAGAGTGCTTCTCGTTATTGAGAAGCACTCTGACTAAATCATACTTTTGTATAATTGATTGCTTCCCTACGCCGGTATTAACCGACAGGTTCAAAGGGTCAGGTTTTACCTTCTCAACTACCTCGTAGTTCCCCCGCAAAATAATATCTTGATTATAGCTCATATCTGTATCATAGTCAAGTTTTAAAACCTCAAATTAAAGTAAACAGCCTGCTAAAAAGAAACGTACAGGCAGTATCGATAAGAGATACTATTAAAACCAAAACCAGCAAAACTACAAATTTCATACAATACACACGGGGGTTTATCAGCCTGCTGGCGGCACCATCCTGCTTTGCGGCTCTGTAATAAGATGTTGACATCGTAAACGCCTCACCACAGCCGTAGATAAGAATCAATGTAGACAGCAGCATATTGGGCAGCAAAACCATTGCAACATATCCAACACCCATAAACCCGTTCTGTGCGTAAAGGTACCCGGCTTGATACCCAAACCCTAACCCGCGAAAAAACGGCATCAGCACAATCACCGGCTGCGCTACAGCACAAAATCCGCATACAAATAAAATTGCCAGCATCAATGCGGTTGAGGTAAAAGACGATGTAAAGGTAGAGAGCAAATCTTGCTCGCCTCGCCTTTTTGCAAACTGCCCCACGATTACAGATAGGTTTTTAATTGTCTCAGGGCTTACACTTTTAAGAAACAACGCACCCGCCAACACACCGGCTAAAAAAAGCGTCGCATAAAAAAAGACCTGACGATAGGCATGAAAATAGCGCAAAAGCAGCCTACGCGTTGATGATGATTTATAGATTGTCCTCATTGTTATCATTCCTTTGCAGTTTGCTATACAAATAGATATGAAATGATTTCATAAAATATTCGTCTAACCGATTGCGTTTACGTAATATCCGCGATATACTGATAGCAGAATATGGGAGGCGAATTGTTATGAAGCATTACAGAATGAAAGACAAAAAAGGGCTTACAAAATGGATTATGCTGGCAGGAATGATATCTACTTTGGTAACTATTGTTACTGTTTTGGTGTCACGTGTGCTAGAACAACGAATGATTCTAAAAATTACGCGATGTGCAGATAGCTTACAAAAAGCCTTACCTGCCATTGAACAAGCTTCGAAACTTTATATAGAAGCAAACATGGCAAAAGAAGAACTAATCGAACCTGAATAAATAATGCAAAAAGCTTCTCCGCTAAAAACGGAGAAGCTTTTTTAATTACTCATTTGTTTGGTGTAGTCTTGTTAAACAGCACCGCAAGCCCGCTGCCTGCAGCCGCAAGCAGCATATATGCAAACACGTATATAGTGGCACTGCTGTTATAAAAGGCAGTAACAGCAGGAACAAAAAGAATACCTAACAGTATAGGATAATACCAGCGAAAGCCATTGCGTAATGTAAACAGCAAGCCACTAATAAAACAATAAATTGTGTTTACAGCCAGCAAACCAAGCACCATAAGAGACTTTGCCCCTTCTTTTATGTTTACCGCCAAAGATGGTACCCCATAGAAAAGCAAAGCCGCAAGCAGCAGATACGGCAGCATTTTTTTCATTGTGTTTGTGTGCATCATCGGCTCCTTATATGGATATTTTGTGTGAATTGGACCTTTTTAAGCTACATCTCATAAATTTTGGCTGCTGTAAGTATCGGAACATGATTGTTTTGCAGCACCTCTAATGCCTTTGCATTATCTTCAACGCGAATAATTACATAGGCTGAATTATCTTCTTTACTGACAAAGGCATACATATATTCTACACCAATATCCTTATCAGAAAGATATTTCATGATTTTTGACAATCCGCCCGGCTGGTCGTCAACACCAATTGCAATAACATTGGTGAGTGAAACCGTAAATCCCGCATCTTTTAATACATCCTGTGCCTTATCGGGATTATCGACAATTATGCGCAGAATGCCAAAATTAGTGGTATCCGCAATGGACAAGGCACGGATATCAATATTATTTTTGTGAAGAATTTCGGTAATTTCCGAAAGCCTGCCCGATTTGTTCTCAACAAAAATGGATAATTGTTTTATTGTCATACTTGTACCCTCCTTAGGTGAAGTAAAGCTTTTATAAGCATCATCGGCGATGTGTGGTTTTGGCGGTAGGCATCTGTTTTCCATTAAAATTCAATTATTTTTCATACACTGCGGTTATTATATCATATTTATGCATCAATTAAAATTCAATTGCACAAAAATTGGTAAAATAAAGAACGGCTAACCCTTAATCATGCAGTTTGCGTTTATCAACAACACGCTTTGATTTACCTTCGCTGCGCTCAATTGTTTTTGGCGAAACCAAATGTACTTTTGCAGAAATGCCCAAAGTAGAATCTATCGCTGCTTTTATTCTCGCCTCGGTTTTTTCAACCAAACGAACAGCATCAAATTCCATATCCTGGTTCATCTCAACCAAAACTTCCATCACATCCAAGTTGTTAACACGGTCGATAATCAACTGATAATGCGGTGCCATACCAAGGTTTAACAAGACACTTTCGATTTGAGATGGGAACACGTTAACACCGCGGATGATAAGCATATCGTCGGTTCTACCCGCCGGTTTGGTCATTTTAATGAGTGTTCTTCCGCAAGAGCACTTTTTGCGGCTTAGCGAGGCAATATCGCGGGTACGGTAACGCAGCAAGGGCAGTGCCTCTTTTGTAATAGCGGTAAATACCAGCTCGCCCTGTTCCCCATCCGGCAGAACCTCCCCAGTTTCGGGGTTAATGATTTCGGGGATAAAATGGTCTTCGTTCACATGCATGCCTGTTTGCTCGGAGCATTCAAACGATACACCGGGACCCATTACCTCAGACAAACCGTAAATATCGTAAGCTTTGATGTTGAGAAGAGATTCAATTTTATGACGCATTTCTTCGGTCCAAGGTTCTGCACCGAAAATACCTGCTTTTAGCTTCAGTTCTGAGGTAGAAATACCCATATCACGCATCGTTTCGCCAAGTACAATCGCGTAAGATGGAGTACAGCAAATTAGGCTCGAACCAAAATCACGAATCACTTGAATTTGGCGCTGAGTATTACCCACCGATGCGGGGATTACGGTTGCTTTTATGCGTTCGGCACCATAATGCAAGCCCATGCCCCCGGTAAACAAGCCATAACCGTAAGAAACATGTACATAGTCACTGGAATCACCGCCTGCAGCAGTAAGTGCTCTGGCACAGCAATCACTCCAAGTTACAAGGTCGTTTGCTGTATAGCCTACTACAGTTTGTTTGCCTGTTGTTCCGCTGGAAGCATGAATTCTTACAATCTGGTCTTGAGGCACGGCAAAAAGCCCGTAGGGGTAATTATCGCGTAAATCCTGCTTATATGTAAACGGCAGTTTATGCAAATCATCAATCGATTGAATATCATCGGGGGTAAGCCCCATCTCATCAAACTTTTTTTTATAAAAAGAGATATTATTGTACGCATGGCGTACTGTTTGAGACAGCCTTAGAGACTGAAGAGCGCGAATTTCGTGCAAGGGTGCAGTTTCCATACTGTTCCAATATTTTTCAGGCATTTATTTATTCCTCCACTTTAAGCATTCTGCCAAGACGATAAGCTTTTAAATTGATATCAAGAAACTTAGCGGGAACTAGCTCGGCAATTGTTTGTTCCCAAATAGTTTCATCAAAACTCATTTTTGTAGAAATAGCACCCATAAGTACAACGTTGGTTGCTTTAGCAGTTCCCGCTTGCTCAGCAAGCGACAAGGCATCCAACGCGATAACATGACACCCCGTTGCCTTGAGGTTATGTACTACATTTTCGGGATACTTTGCTGCACCTGTAATAACTGGCATGGGTGCAATTTTTTGCGTATTCACAATGAGCTTGCCGCCCTTTTTTAAGTAGCTTACCCAACGAGCTGCTTCGCATAATTCAAACGAGATAATGATATCGGCTTCGCCCTTTTCAATAATAGGCGAATATACTTTTTTACCGTACTTTACATAGGTTACAACCGAGCCGCCGCGCTGGGACATACCGTGAACCTCAGAAACTTTTACATCATAACCCTGCCCAACTAACATATTGCCTAAAATACGGCTGGCAAGCAATGTTCCTTGACCGCCTACACCCACAATCATAATGCTTGTTACATTGTTCATTCTATAGTTCCTCCCCCTGTTCTGCTATTGCACCAAACGCGCACAAAGGTTTACATAGGTTACAGCCAACACACAAGGTGCTGTCTATGCTTGCCTTGCCATTTGCCATACTGATTGCAGGGCATCCTATCTTAAAGCATGCTTTGCACGATTTGCATTTCTCTGCAATAATTTTAAACGGAGGATTATGTTTAACGTATTTAAGCAAAGCACATGGACGTCTTGCAATGAGTACAGACGGCTCTTTTACGGCAAGCTCTTCTTTTAAAATTGCTTCCAGCTCTTCCACGTTGTTTGGGTCAACCACACGTACACGCTTTACACCGGCAGCATCGCATACTTTTTCAATGCTTATCTGCTCAACAATATCACCCCGTAAGGTTTTGCCTGTAGTTGGGTTCTGCTGATGTCCAGTCATCCCTGTAATTGAATTATCAGCAACAATTACTGTGGAATAACCCTTATTGTATGTAATGTTAATTAAACCTGTAATTCCCGAATGCATAAATGTGGAATCACCAATTACAGCAACGGTGCGGTCTTCTGCCCCGCGTGCTTTATTAAAGCCGTGCAGTGCAGAGATGGAAGCACCCATACAAATACAGGTATCCATTGCACCCAACGGCGGCGCAGCACCCAATGTGTAGCAACCGATGTCTCCGCTTACCGTAAGTTTCATCTTGTTTAAAGTGTAGAACATCCCCCTGTGCGGGCAGCCGGGGCACATAACTGGCGGGCGCACGGGTATATTTTCGTTGTACTCTGCAAACTCTGTTTGCTTACCCAGAATTTTTTCTGCAATCAGTTTTTGCGAATACTCACCGATATTACTGAAAAGTTCTTTTCCAATAACATCAATCCCATTCTTTTTGCAGTGGGTTTCAATAATATCGTCCAGTTCTTCTATTACATATACTTTTTTAACTTTGGAGGCAAACTCTTTAATTTTTTTAAGCGGAAGAGGATTGATAAGCCCAATTTTAAGGTAACTGACACTATCCCCCAAAGCTTCTTTTGCATACTGATAAGTAATGCCCGCCGCAATAACACCGATTTCATTATTTGCGGCATATTCAACGGTGTTTAAAGAAGTATTCTCGGCAAATTGTATAAGTTCTTTACAGCGCTGCTCCACTACAACATGTCTGCCCTTTGCATTCCCCGGCATCATTACATATTTTTGAGGATTTTTGATATATTCTTTAAGAGGAACTTCAACGCGGTCGTTTTCTTCTACGATACTTTGCGAATGCGATACGCGGGTACACAGGCGCAACAGAACAGGTGTATCAAACTGCTCTGAAATCTCAAAAGCGGCTTTTACATAGTTTTTACACTCTGCAGAATCTGCTGGCTCTACCATAGGCAGTTTTGCAGCGATGGCGTAATGTCTGGAATCTTGTTCGTTTTGTGAGGAATGCATCCCCTGGTCATCTGCTACCGCGATGATAAAACCGCCGTTTATACCCGTATAAGATGCGGTAAACATAGGGTCTGCCGCAACATTTAAGCCTACATGCTTCATAGCACAAAATGAGCGAGCACCTGCAATGGATGCACCGAGTGCAACCTCCGCAGCTACCTTCTCGTTTGGCGCCCACTCAGAATAAACTTCTTGATACTCGCTGACATGCTCTGTAATTTCTGTGCTGGGCGTACCCGGATAGCTTGATACTACACCGCACCCAGCCTCATATAACCCACGGGCAACGGCTTCGTTGCCCAACATTAATCTTTTCAAAATCAGGTTCCTCCCCTAACTAATTTAATTGATATGTTTTCGTGCTTTATCAGTTAAAACCGTTAAAATGTGTACTTTTTATGATAGCTCTAAATAACACTTTAGTCAAGAGTGCTATTGGTGTAAAGATATAAAAAAACAGCCTTGCCCATTACTATGGACAAGGCTGTTTTTATGCCATCATATGTTCAACAAATATTTTAATGCCAATCAAAATTAAAATAACTCCACCAGCAATTTCTGCTTTGGATTTGAGAAATATGCCTGATTTCTTCCCGATAATCACACCAATAATACCAAATATAAAAGTGATACAAGCAATAAATGAAGATGCAACCCAAATGTTTACATTCATTACCGCAAAACTGACTCCCACAGCAAGAGCATCAATACTTGTGGCAATCGCTTGTAAAATGAGCATCTTCAGGGTTAATATCCCTTGCACCGAACAAGATTCCGGTTCTTTCATGCCTTTCAAAGCTTCAATAACCATCTTGCCGCCAATTGCACCGAGAAAAATCAGTGCAATCCAATGGTCTAAACTGGATATTGCGTTACTGAAGGTTTGACCAGCCAAATAGCCTAAAATAGGCATAACACCTTGTGCTAATCCAAAAGCCAAACCAACTTGAAGTGTTTGTTTTTTAGATATATTTTTTGTGCAAAGGCCATTGGTAATAGACACGGCAAAAGCATCCATTGAAAGCCCTACCGCAAGCAAAAACAGAGTAGTTATCCCCAAATATAATCACCTTTTTTAATAAGATTGATAAGTGCAGAGCAAAACTCTTATAAGTATAGCCAAAAGTCCATAAATTGTCAATTGCAATATCAACTTATAGCTTATTATGTTCAACGTTATAGAAATAATAAGAAGTATGCTTGCTTTTTTCATTACAATGTATGTATAATTAGTATAGTTTAGAAAGGAAGTGACCAAATGTACGATATTATTATTATAGGTAAAGGTCCGGCGGGAATCTCCGCTGCTTTGTACACAGTACGCGCAAACTTGAAAACGTTGGTGTTGGGATCGGGAATTGGAGGACTTGAAAACGCCGAAAAAATAGATAACTATTATGGTTTTCCCGAAGGTATCAGCGGAAAAGAGTTACAGCAGCGCGGTGTGGAGCAAGTACAAACTTTAGGCTGTGATGTATTGGATGAGGAAGTTCTTTCTGTTATAAAAGATAATTTCTTTACAGTTAGAACCAACAAAGGCGAATACGAAGGCAAGCAAATTTTGTTGACTACAGGAAAATCTCGCGTTAAAACTAAGATAAAAGGGATTGATGAATTCCTTGGCAAAGGTGTAAGCATGTGTGCTGTTTGTGATGGTTTTTTTTACCGCGGAAAACGCCTTGTTGTACTTGGCAACGCAAACTATGCTATTTCTGAAACCGACGAGTTGACACGTTTTTCGCAGGATATCACGATTTGCACAAATGGGCGTGAACCGGAATGGGAAAATGCAGCTCCTCAAAGTGTAAAGATTGATACCCGTACCATTGCAGAGGTAACGGGAAATGCAAAAGTAGAACGTTTGGTATTTGGCGATGGTGACACACTGGAGCTTGATGGCATCTTTATAGCAGAGGGTACTGCATCGGCATTTGATTTTGCAGTAAAAATGGGAATTCTTACTGAAGGCACCAATATTGTAGTGGACGAAAACTTTAAAACCAACGTGGACGGTGTGTTTGCGGCAGGTGACTGCATTGGTGGGTTTTTACAGGTTTCGAAAGCGGTTGCAGACGGAGCACTTGCTGCACGAATGATGATTAAAAATGCTCGTAAATAGGATTGAAGTACAGATTATCATTAAAAATCCATAAGAAGTTCAATATTAGGAGATAGTGTTTACAGTTTTTTAATTGCAATAGAGTAGCATTTAATGTAGAATTAGGGATAGTTTAATGATAAAGAGGTACACCTGCCTTGTTTGGTTACATCAAGCCTTTTAAGCCTCAATTGCGCATTTGTGAATATGACACTTATAAAGCCGTTTATTGCGGACTATGCAAGCAGTTGGGCAGTTCGTACGGCTTAGCTGCACGTTTTACATTGAGTTATGACTTCGCATTTTTGTCTATTCTTTCGATGGCTTTAGAAGAAAAAACTCCGCATTTTTGTAAGGAACGATGCTTTGCAAATCCGCTTAAAAAAAAGTATTGCTGCCATTTAAATGAATCTTCGCTTTTTAGCGCCTGTACTGCTATGATTATGCTTTATTATAAAGTGGAAGACAATTATCGTGATTCGAAGTTTTGGGGCAAACTACTTATGTTGTTTGCCAAACCGTTTGTTTCATCTGCTCGAAAAAAAGCGATGCTGCAATATCCTGAGCTTGATACAATCGTAGCAGAGATGATGCGGCAGCAATTTGCTCTTGAACAAGCCTCTTGCACATCGATTGATGAAGCAGCAGAGCCCACAGCAACAAGTTTGGCTCAAATTTGTGAAATGCTTGGTAAAGATGACATTCAAAAACGTATTTTAAACCGTTTTGGCTATCTTTTAGGGCGATGGATTTATTTGATTGATGCAGTTGATGACCTTGAAAATGATATGAAAACAGGAAGTTATAATGCGTTTATACTCGAAAATCATTTGACCCCGCAAAGTGATCTCTCGAAAATTCGCACCATAACTGTGGCTACATTAAACCAGACAGCTGCTGAGATTGCAAAAACGTACGAGCTTTTGAAATTGAAACGATATAAATCCATTCTCGATAATGTAATTTACTTAGGATTAAAAAACTCGCTCAATTTGATTGAGGAAAAAAGGAGCAACATTCATGACAGATCCTTATAAGGTACTGGGCGTCAGTCCAAATGCATCTGATGATGAAATAAAGACAGCATATCGTGAGATGGCTCGAAAATATCATCCCGATAATTATGCCAATAATCCCCTATCTGATCTTGCATCCGAGAAAATGAAGGAGATTAATGAAGCATATGATGCTATCACTGCGCAACGTAAAGGTGCAAACCAGTATCAAGGCGGCTATAACAGTGGGACGTATGCTTCAAGCGGCTCGCAATTCGCCGATATTCGCAGAATGATTCAAAACGGACGTATAGAAGATGCCGCAGAGGTGCTGGATGGTGTACCCAACAGTAACCGTGACGCTGAATGGTATTTTTTAAAAGGAAGTGTACTGTACACTCGCGGCTGGCTTGATCAAGCTTACCGCCATATGTCGCAAGCTGTTAATATGGCACCAAGCAACCCAGAATATCGTGCAGCACTTAACCAAATGATGTGGCAGCGCAATAACGGAACCAACCAAAGCGGTTCTTACCGTACCGCGCCAACTGCGGCAGGCTGCAGCGGATGTGACATGTGCACCTCATTGATTTGTGCCGATTGCTGTTGTGAATGCATGGGCGGAGACTTAATTAGGTGCTGCTAACAACCCACCGAACAACAAAGGAGCATCACGACAATGTTGAAAAAATCTAGCCAAGTAGCACTTGGCGGAATGATAGCAGCACTATGTGTTTTATTAATGCTTATGACCGGTATTTTGCCATTTTTAAGCTACGCTGTACCGGCAATGGCGGGTTTTTTAATGGTTGTTATGGTAATTGAATGCG
Source organism: Hydrogenoanaerobacterium saccharovorans (assembly GCF_003814745.1). NCBI lineage: Bacteria > Bacillati > Bacillota > Clostridia > Eubacteriales > Oscillospiraceae > Hydrogenoanaerobacterium > Hydrogenoanaerobacterium saccharovorans. The sequence goes on from NZ_RKRD01000001.1 coordinate 1,567,312, forward strand.
GCACAAAGTGGGCGGTTTTGGTGTACATCGCTGTTTCTATTTTATCTCTATTGATTGCACCTGACAAAACCGCGGCATTTATTTTTGTTTTTTTTCTTGGATTCTACCCTATTTTGAAAGGTACTTTGGAAAAGCTGAAATCTCGAGTGCTGGAATGGGTAATTAAAATGGCGCTCTTTAATATTTGTATTGTGGCTGCCTATCTGCTTATGATTTACGTATTGAAAATGCCTGAAGTAATGACTGAGATGGGCGATTTTGGAAAATACACCGGTGTTATCACCCTAGCATTGGGCAATTTTGTATTTGTGGTTTTCGATATCGCTTTAACTCGTATTATTTCTGCTTATATTTTATGGTTTCGTCCAAAATTTTTACGTCGTTTCGGCTAACTTTAAGCCCTCTTTACCGGAGGGCTGAATTTTTGTAAGGATGTGATGAAATGATAGAAAAAATGATGCAGAATATTGAGTTTTTGATAATAACAATGGCATTATTGGCAATTATTCTTTTGATACTTTGGTTGGTGGGTCGTAAAAAAAATAAAGAATTTAAGGAAAACAAAGATGAGATCCTTGCGAAGCACCAACTTAGTGCTCGTGATATTGTTCTGCTTGCCGACGGTAAGCGTGTTACTATTACAGACGTAATCGACGATGGTGCTGAATTTACCGCCGAAACACTGGTGGCATTTGGGAGAAGACCCGATAAAGTAATTTTTAAAAAAGATGATGTTGTAAAAATTGAATATTATGGTTCATAAAAAACGAAAGCTCCGAATTACCTCGGAGCTTTCGTTTTTTATACAGTTTTTGCTCTATTAATATTTTAATCTTGCAAAGTTTGTATCGGATGTAAAATTCATAAAATTATAAATGAGCAAGATGTCATCAAATGTATTCGTTTGCATAAATTCACTCATCTTAAACGGAATAGCGCGAAGGTCAACCACAACCACTTCATCATAATTGTAAGTAAGAAACGGAACAAAAGAGTTGCCGTAAGAATCTTTAATAACCAAAATACGGCTGGTTTTGCCATCAACATGGTTTAAGTTACTCTTACTTTTAACAACCGTAACGCCGTTATTACCGTATAAAAAAGCTGCATATTTATCTCGTTTAGCAAACTGGGCAGTATTGTACAACCCATTTATAGGTACTTCTTTTTTATCTGCATCTAAAACAGTATTTTTTCCGTCAATCGTGATGCTGTCAATCGGTATATCAAAGTAAGTGATCGTATCAGATAATGCATTAAACAGTTTTGTTTTAGAATAATAAGTGCCGTAAAAACCAGGTACCTCTATTGCTTTTAAACTGTTGTAATCTATGGGAGACAACCCTTTTGATTTTACAAAATCGGAATAAGAAAGATAAGCTCCATAGGTCGTCCAGTGATGATCTGTCATATAATAAATATAATTGTTTTTATGGGCAAATAAAGATTCTTTGAAAGACAAAGTGGAGACATTTGGCGCTTGTATCTGATTGTATATCGAATCTATCTGTTCAAATTGATTAATTAAGTTTAAGCCATAGGGCAATTTATCCTCTAAAATCATATAAGAATTAGGTATGATAGCAAAAGTAACGGGTGTTCCGCTATATAGAGAGAAAAATTCGTTTATAGAGGCAACATTTTTGTCGATGCGTTGCTGGTCAACTTGGTCAAACTTCTCAAACATATAGTGGTTTTTACCGTAAACAATCGAATTATTTTCTTGTTTGCCAATAAAATACTCTGCTTTCGATTTAAGATTAATCCAATGATCGCGTAAAACAAATTGATCGTTAATATAAGTTTCGTAGGTAGTGGTATATTTGCCGTTCATCAGCGTTTTTACACTAAAATCGGGACGAAGCTGCAAATAGCGATTTTCGGTTTCTGAAAATTCGCGGCGGCTGATAAACATATCCATAATAAAAAACACAAGAATAAACAGAGTAAAAAGCAGTACCAACGGATATTGTAATATTTTTTTCATACGTCTCCCCCTTTCTCTAAAATCTAAAGTACAGAAACGGATTGTAGGTTGCATCTACAAGGTATGCTACCGAAGTAATCAAAATCAATGCAAGCAGTGCAATATTAGCCCACTCCAATTCTTCCACTTTATTATAGAATTTTTCCACCAGTGGCATTGACAATAGAATGGCTGCAAAAATTGTGACAAAATAACTGCGCAGATAATAAATCCAATCAATACCGCCATCAAATGAAAACAACTTTTGCAGAAAAATACTAAGTTGAGAAAGATCGGTTATAGCAAATAGTGCCCAGCTTAACAGCAAGAGAAAGATTACATAAATATGCGGCCAGACTTTACCGCGCTCAAGATATTTGAGCAACCAAGCCTTTTCTAAAATAAGCAGCACGGCAAACAGTATACCCCATAATAAAAAGTTCCAGTTCGCACCATGCCAAAAACCGGTTGCTGCCCAAACAATAAACAAGTTTAAGTACATTCTGATTTTACCTTTGCGATTACCTCCAAGAGGTATATAAAGGTATTCTCGAAACCAGGAGCCAAGTGTCATATGCCAACGACGCCAAAATTCTGTCATACTGCGTGAGATATATGGAAAATTAAAGTTTTGGGGGAAATCAAAGCCAAGCATTTTTCCCAAGCCTATCGCCATTAAAGAATAACCGCTGAAATCAAAATAAATCTGCAATGAAAAAGCAAGAATACCAAGCCATGCAAGCGGTGTAGAAATATTTGCAAAGCCCAGCCGCTGCACCTCATCCCATAGCGAACCAATGTTGTTTGCAATAAGCACTTTTTTACCGAGGCCAAAAATAAACCATTTGATTCCTTCTTGAATCTGATCAAGGTTGACTTTCCGTGTTTTCAGCTCACGATTAATATCGGTATATTTTACAATAGGGCCTGCAATTAGTTGAGGAAATAAGCAAACAAACGCACCAAAATCTATAATATTATTTTCCGCCTTAACATCACCACGGTAAACATCAATGGTGTAGCTAAGTGTTTGAAAAGTATAAAAACTAATGCCAAGCGGTAAGGTTAGCTTTAAAAGCTGTATTGAAAGACCCGTAGCTGCATTAAAATTTTCGATAAAAAAATTGGTGTATTTAAAAAACATCAGCATACCGATATTAAATACAATAGAGAACATTAAGAATAACTTACATACCCATTTTTTATCACGATTATGTTCAATGCCTTTTGATGCAAAATAATCGCATAAAATGGAGGCAATCATGATTGGGAAATATTTAGGTTCACCCCAAGAATAAAACGCAAGGCTGAGTAATAAAATAACTAAATTCTTTAATTTTTGAGGCGTTATATAATAAAGCAAAAACGCAATAGGCATAAACCGAAATAAAAACAAAATACTGCTAAAAACCATACCTTATTCCCCTGTCATAATATCTTGGTTACATAAAAAGACTATTCGCTTGCAACTGCACGGCGAATAGTCTCGTCCGAAGTGTTTTATATACCCTTATTACTTTAGCAAATGTTTAATAAAAAAGCAAGTCTGCTAACGTGAATTATTCGTTAAAAAAGCTGTTGATTATTTCTTCCGTGCGCGCTACATCTTTTTCCGGTCCCTTTTCTGGATTACCAAGCATAATAAGAAATACATAATCACCTTTTACAATCACTTTACCCGCTTTAGCAACCTGCAGGGGGCCAGGCAAATACTGCTCAAAAGTTTTTTGCACCTGTGCACGTCGGTTTTCAAGGGCTTGTTTTACCTCTTCTGCTTTGCCCTCTTTTGCTTTGATTGCAATAAAGTTATCTGCAGAAGTCATTGACATAGCAAAATCGCCTGCATATTCTTCAACTATGGAAGGGTCAATATTGAGCAAATCTTTCAAAGTATTTGCATCGAGTTTCGATGGCATCTGAACATAAAAATCGCCGAATTCCTCTGCAACTTTATCAACAATATTTTGCAAGGTTGTGTCTTTTTTTATAACGTTCTCATTTTTTTTGCTGCAGCCTGATGATACAACCAAAAGCATCGCCAATGCCGTAAACAACGCTAAGATTCTTTTCATATGAATTTCTCCTATCTTATATATGTTGTACATTTTTATAGTTCGTAATGATATTATTTCCAGTATAGGAAGAAATCATACAAAAAAAAGCAGGGAGTTTATACTTCCTGCTTAAATAAGACATTATTGAATAAAATTACTCAGAAAATCTTTTGTGCGCTGATTTTGAGGGTTCGTAAAAATTTCTTCAGGCGTACCTTCCTCTAAGATTAGTCCATCATCCATAAATAACACTCGCGTCGCTACATCTCGTGCAAAAGACATTTCATGTGTTACTACAATCATTGTCATTTTTTCTTTTGCCAATTGCTTGATAACACTTAGTACTTCACCTGTAAGCTCAGGGTCAAGCGCAGATGTAGGTTCATCGAACAGCATAATTTCGGGGTTGAGCATCATCGCACGTGCTATAGCTACGCGCTGCTGCTGCCCACCGGAAAGTTTTGAAGGCAACACATTTGCTTTTTCGAGCATGCCTACTTTTCTAAGCATAGAATCGCAAATTGCATTGATTTGGGATATACCTGTCTGCTTATTATTTAGGCTATATGGCATTTCGAGATTTTTACGAACAGTAAGATGCGGAAATAGATTAAAGCTTTGAAAAACCATTCCCATTTTCGATGTGATTTCTTTTACTTTTTCTCTGGGAGAATATTTTCCATCTTCTATAAGATGTTCACCATCAACCGAAACGCTCCCGCCACCGATGTGCTCCAAATCAATCAAGCAACGCAGCATTGTACTTTTGCCCGAACCCGACGAGCCAATTACTGCAATAACATCTCCCTTTTCCACATCAAAGCTGATGTCCTTTAGCACTTTAAGTTTACCATATGATTTTTTGAGATTTCGGACAGAAATAAAAGACATCGGCTAGTCCTCCTTTTCAAAATTATACTTTGCCTCTATCTTTTTAAAGGCATAAGTGAGAATCGAGTTGAGGCACAGAAATATTGCACCTGCAATGGCATAATATACAACATCATTTTCGCGGCTGACTGCTGTTTTTGCGTAGTGAATAATTTCGGTTACACCGATGGTAAACACCAAGGCGGTGTCTTTAATTAGGGTAACTGCCTCATTGCCAATGGAAGGCAATGCCACACGTATCATTTGAGGGCAAACAACATACAGTAAAGTTTGGGCTTTCGATAAGCCCAGCACCTTTGCAGCCTCGTACTGCCCCTTATTTACTGCCAATAAACCGCCACGAAATATCTCGGCAAAATAAGCGGCATAGTTGATGACAAAGGTAACGCAGGATGCGGTAAATCTGCTCATAGCCAACGCACTGCCAATACCGGGTATAAACGGCAAACCAAAATAGACAAACATCAACTGAAGCAACAGAGGTGTGCCACGAATAATATAAATGATTGCGTTCATCACCCAACGCACCGGAGGTACTTTAGAGCGCGCTAATAGTGTGAATAAAAAACCAAGAGGCAATGATGCTGCTATGGTGATACCAAACAGCATCAGCGTTGTTTGAGCGCCCTTAAGCAGGGTTAAAATTACCGTCATCATATATAACCGTTTCTCCTTGACTATGTATTCAAAAAAAACTATATAAAACAGACTAACCGGATTCATCATCCGGTTTTTGTCTGCATATTGTAAATAAAAATGCTAGGCTAAATTAAGGTTTTACGACAATCACCTGGTTGTTTGCAAGATATGGCTTGGTAATAAGCATAGACTCTTGTCTTTCAGGTGTGATGGTAAGAGCATTCCAGATACAATCGATATTACCTGTTTCCAGCTCAAGCTCTTTGGATGCCCAATCTATAGGCTGCAAGACAACTTCATAACCCATAACGCTGCCCACTTTTTTAGCAAGGTCAATATCAAAACCGACTATCTCGTTATTTTCATCTCGAAAACCCATAGGCGGAAAACTATCATCCAACCCTACAATAAGCTTTTTACCGGTTGTATCGGGCACAATAGCCTGCGCAGGGGCATTAAAGTTATTTTTAAAGATATCTTTGCCAAACCACTCTGTTGAAATCTTAGCCGCAGTACCGTCTGCTTGCATTGTTCCCAAAGCTGCAACCATTTTATCGTATAGCTCAGTATTCCCTTTTTTAAAAGCAATGCCGTATTCTTCTGCCGCAATCGAATCATCAAGCACTTTAAAGCTGGAAGAATCTTTTGTAGCATAATAGTTTGCAACGACTTCATCAAGAATCACTGCATCTACCCTACCCGCTTTTAAATCGTTGAGTGCCGCGATATTATCAGGGAATTTGATAACTTCTTTTACTTTTGATGATATTTCATCGCCAGCAAGTGCTTCTTCAGCCGAAGAATCTGCCTGCAATGCAACAATTTTTCCTTCAAGGTCGGATTTAGATGAAATACCTGTTGAAGGCTGCTGCGATGATGATTCCACACTTTTATCGGACGATTGGGCAACCGGTTTAGAACCGCAGCCCGCAAATACACTTGCTGCCATTATTATTGCCATAAGACAAACAGAAAACTTTTTCATTATGTTAATCCCCTTATTGTAAACTAAACACATTATTTATGTTAGATACATTCTATCACTTTAGTGTGCTAATATGCTAATGTGATATCAGGTTAATGTTTGAGATTAACAACTGTTTTCTTCATTTTTTGCATTTTTTCTCGCTCTGGCATAGAATTTCGAAAAAATTATAAGAAAAAAGGGTATGTACAAACATACATACCCTTAAAACTATACAAATTTAAAACAATTATTCAGCAGTTTCATCCTCTGCTTGAACAGGGGCTTCCAACAAAGCCTTCATAGACAGGCTAACACGTTTTTTATCCGTATCAATTTCAGTAATTTTAACATCAACTTCGTTACCCACTGAAAGGACATCAGCAACTTTGTCGACTCTCTCATACGAAATCTGAGAAATATGAATTAAGCCGTCAACACCCGGAATAATCTGAGCGAATGCACCAAAGGTAGTAATGGATACAATCTTCGCTTTTACAACGGTGCCAACCGGATAATCTCTCTTGATAATTTCCCAAGGATTATCCTCAGTTTTTTTATAACCAAGGCTTATTTTTTTATTCACGCTATCGATGTCTTTAACATAAACTTCAAGAATCTCGCCAACTTTAACAACGTCAGAGGGATGTTTGATTCTGTTCCAGCTCAGTTCAGAGATGTGAACCATACCGTCTACGCCGCCAAGGTCAACAAATGCGCCATAAGATGTAAGCGATTTAACTTCACCTTTGTAAATTTTGCCAACTTCAACAGAAGCCCAAAACTTTTCAGCTGCTTCTTCTCTTGCTTTTAAAGCTACATCTTTGATAGAACCGATAGCGCGTTTTCTGCCGCGCTCTTTTTTCAAATCAATTACTTTAAATTGTACATTTTTCTTTAACAAAGATTCAAGCTCATCGTTACGCGACAAAGTAGCTTTAGAAGCGGGAACAAATATTTTTGAACCCAAGCAAGATACAATTACGCCGCCTTTAACAACCTCAACAACTACACCGTCTAAAACTTCGCCTGTTTCGTATGCATTTTCGATTTTCTCCAGGCCGGCAATCTGATCCAAACGCTTTTTGGACAGCATGACAGTACCTTCAACATCATTTACACGGACTACTAACAGTTCAAGCTTATCGCCCTTTTTCACAAGGTCTTCCAACTTAGCATTGGGGTCATCTGTGAACTCAGATAATGGAACATATCCGGCATGTTTTGTACCAATATCTACCTGCAGCTCGTTTGGTGCAATACCAACTACGACGCCTGTCTCCTTCTTCCCGTTATATGTACTTTTGAAGGATTGATCCAGCAATTCCTCAAAACTAATTTCTTCCTCTTGGTTCTTAAGAATCTCACTCATTGTTTTTTGTACCTCCTTAATTATGCAAGCCGGAGTGGAAGCCCCAGCTGTAACACCAATATTGGTGACCTGCGCAAAATCGTAATCATACAACTCCTCCGCGCGTTCCACAAGAATACATCTTGTGATATCACTGCAAATTTGAAAAAGCTTTGCAGTGTTGGAGCTTGTACGCCCGCCGACAACAACCATCAAGTCATTTTTTCGTGCTAACTCAATCGCTTCTTGTTGCCGTTTCGCAGTAGCAATACATATTGTATCAAAAATTCTTAGATTTGTACACACTTTTTTTGCAATTTCTACGCATTTTTGCCATTCTAACGTGTTAAATGTTGTTTGTGCTACCATTGAGCATTGCTTTTCTGTGTAATTTGACGATTGATTTAAAACATTTTGAAGCTCTTCGGCAGTTTTAAAAACACAAACCGCACCGTTACAATGCCCTTTGATGCCAAGAACTTCCGGATGGGCTGAATCGCCTGCTATTAAAATCACTCTGCCCTGTTCACTTTGTTCTTTAACGATATGATGAATATTTTGTACAAATGGACAAGTTGCATCCACATACGAAAGCTGCTGCGTTTCTATCTCATCAAATACAGCCTGTGCCACACCATGTGAGCGAATTACAACAGTTGCATCTTTCGGTAAATCAGTTACCTTATTTACACAGGTAACTCCTTTTTGACGTAGCTGCTCAACAATTTGTGGGTTGTGAATGATAGGCCCCAGTGTACATACATTTTTGTGCTTGTCGGCATATTCAAAAGCAAGGTTCACTGCACGGTCTACACCAAAACAAAAGCCAGCTGTTTTTGCTACTGTAATTTTCACGAACTAATCCTCCAGTAAGGAAGCAATTTCTGACATGATACGTGTTGTCGCTGCTTTAATATCAGATGGTTTGTTATCCTCAATATGCAAATCACTATTGGGGATAATTTTACCGTAACGAATTACAATTTTGGAACGAAATCGCACAGGCTCGGTAAACTTTAAGCCCACAGGCAATACATCTCCGCCCGATTTAGAGGCGATAACAGATATACCAGATTTCCCTTTAAGCAATTTCCCATCCCTTGAACGAGTTCCCTCGGGAAACATAGCGAGTATTTTGCCTGTTTTTACAATATTGATAGCGTAGTTAACCGCACCTGTATCGCCCTTACCCCGTTCTACCGGAAAAGCCTCTAATTTTTTTACCAAGAAGCCAAGCACGGGAATGCGAAACAACTCTGCTTTTGCCATGAAATAAAGCTGCCTTTTCATTTTCCATGCAAGGTAAAGCGGGTCCATATCGGTACGGTGATTGGAGCACACAATAAAGCCACCGCGATCGGGTATATTTTCTAATCCTTCAAATTCTATTTTATGCCACAATGACATGCAAACTGCGAGCAACGCTCTGCCAAATCGAAACAATAAGCTCATAAAGTGAATCTCCCATATTACTACAGTTTAGAAAGCGCGTCTTCTACAACGCTAATCAATTGATCGATTGATTGTTGTTTCGTGTTACCGGTCGTATCCACCAAAATAGCGTCATCGGCTTGTTTCAGGGGTGCTATGGCACGATGTGAATCGTTGTAGTCTCGTTGAACAACATCTTTCAAAACCTCATTATAATCTGCATCTAAACCTTTGCGCTGCAATTCATGCTGGCGTCTGCCTGCACGATCTTCTGCAGCAGCAGTAAGAAAAATCTTTACCTGTGCATCGGGCAGCACCACTGTACCAATATCCCGTCCATCCATTACAACATGATTTGATTTTGCAAGATTTTGTTGAAGGGAAAATAAAAAATCTCGAACAGCGGGCAGTGCCGACACATTGGACGCCGCCATTGACATCTCAGGTGTCCTAATATAATCGGATACATCCTCACCATTTAAAAAAACTCTTTGTTCTCCATTTACAAACCTTAATGCAACATCTATTTTAGGTAAAAGACGCAAAATATCACTTTCAGATGTTGTATCTGCACCGTTTTTTATTGCAAAATAACCCACTGCACGATAAAGCGCACCTGTATCTACGTAGATATAACCAAGGCGCTTTGCCAAAGCGCGTGCAATTGTACTTTTTCCTGCACCTGCAGGTCCGTCTATAGCAACAGCAATCATTAAGTAGCCTCCAAATCAAACGAATAATTCAAAGTCCCACATGCATACCTGCAAGTGCGCCTGTTGAAAAAGCAATTTGCAGATTAAACCCACCTGTGTAAGCATCTACATCCATCACTTCACCTGCAAAGTATAATCCCTTTACGAGTTTGGATTCCATTGTTTTTGGATTGATTTCTTTTACATGAACCCCGCCGGAAGTGATAATTGCTTCGTCAATAGGACGGAACGCCCGCGGTGTGATACGCAGATGCTTTATTAGTTCTGCAAATGCTCTGCGTTGTTCTTTGGTAATTTGATTTACCTTTTCACAACCATCTATTTGAGAAAGCTCAACCATAATGGGGATAATTTTACGCGGCAATAACTCCGAAAGGCTGTTGAGAAAGTCTTTATTCAAATTTTTTGCAAAGTCACGCAATAAACGTGCATCAAGCTGCTCAACAGACAATGCGGGTTTCAAATCGATTTCAATAACATAATTGTGCAAATTTTCTTGTTTCATGTGGCTGGATGCGCTTAAAATAAGCGGACCGGAAACACCGAAATGAGTAAACAACATTTCCCCCATTTCATGGTAAAGCACTTTGTTTTTTTGCATATCGGTAAGCGTTACCGTAACATTTTTAAGAGAAAGCCCCATCAAATCTTTACACCAAAGCTCATTCGTTACAATAGGAATAAGCGACGGCGTAGGAGTAACAATGTTGTGCCCCGCTTGCTTTGCAAGCAAGTATCCATCCCCTGTAGACCCGGTTGTAGGGTAGCTTAAACCTCCGGTTGCAACAATCACATTATCTGCCTGCAGGCTGGTGCCGTCCTCCAATTTAACGCCTGAAACAGCGCCGTCTTTTATTATCAGAGCCTTGCATCGCCCTTCCACCAACTTTGCACCACTGGTTCGGATGAACTTTGCAAGAGCATCTACAATATCAACAGATTTATCGGATACCGGAAAAACGCGGTTGCCGCGTTCTGTTTTAAGCGGTACACCTAAATTTTGAAAAAAGGACATGGTGTCTTGCGTAGAAAAAGTATTGATGGCACTGTATAAAAATTTACCGTTTACTTTTACCGCGTTGATAAAAGCCGGATTATCGCAGTTATTTGTGACATTACAACGCCCCTTGCCTGTAATCATAATTTTGCGCCCAATGCGTGGGTTGCGTTCGATAATAACCGTATTGAGACCACGCTGTGCAGCTGTACCGGCAGCCATGGCACCGGCTGCGCCCGCACCTACGACAACCACATCATATTTTTGTGACATCTATATCATGAGTCCCCTCTATTTTTTCGTAAACATTATACTCATCCCAAATTTGTTCAAGCCGAGAAAATGTTGCTGAAATTTCATTCTTTTTGCGCAAACCTACCGCAACTATCAACGCATTGATAAGGCTCAGCGGAGCAACCAACGAATCCACAAAAGATGCCATATCACTTCGTGCCAATAGTACGGTATCAGATATTTCTGCTATAGGAGACTGTGGACTGTCGGTAATTGCAATTACTTTGGCACCATTATCCATTGCAAACTTTGCACCATTAAAAGTGCGCTGCGAGTAACGCGGAAATGTAATGCCAATAAATACATCTTCTTTACCAATACGCAAAATCTGTTCAAACATCTCACTGGAGCTGTTGGTATTGATAATCCGTACGTCATCGAAAATATGATTGAAGTAGAAGTACAAAAAGCGAGACAATGCAGATGAACTGCGGATGCCTAAAATGTAAATGGTTCTGGCAGCACAAAGTGCATCCACTGCGTTATTAAAGTTATCCGATGAGGATTCTTCCAGTGTTCTACGGATGTTTTCAATATCAGAGCCCAAAACCTTGGCAAGTACATCGCCGCCACCGATTTGGTCGTTAGTAACTTCCATACGCTGTACCGCTGTAAGCCGATTGCGAATGAGTTCTTGCAGGGCACGTTGCAGCTGAGGATAGCCTTCGTACCCCACCTCGGAAGCAAAGCGAACAACAGTAGATTCGCTGACTCCAACTGTGTTGCCTAGTTTCGATGCCGTCATAAAAGCTGCTTTATCATAATGGTTAATTATGTAGTCGGCAATCATTTTTTGCCCCTTTGAAAAGCCGGCCATCATACCACTTATTAGATTAATTAAATCTTTATTCAAATGGATCACCTCGCATTCTATTTTATCTTGTATTCTTGCAAAAATCAAGCAAAACGCTAAAATAAGCCTAATATCTTGCAAGATTGCAAAATGTTCTTGCAAAAAGCAGGCTTACCGCAACGGCAGCCTGCTTTTATATGTAAATATTCTATTAAGACAAATAATCGATTAAACCATCACCGATGGCATTTGCCATATTAAACATTCCGCGTTTGCTTGCAAGGTCATCAAATTCGGTGGGGTTTGTAACAAATCCCATCTCAACTAAAACGGACGGTGCACAACTGTTTAGCGTTACACGAAAGTTTGTAAACTTCACACCACGGGATGCTCTTCCCGTTTCGGTAACCATATGCGAAAGCAATGTATTGCTAAAAGATTTTGCAATGTTCTCATAGTAATAGATTTCAATTCCGTTGGGTTTCAATCCATTTTGATTGGTACCAATACTGTTGCAATGCAATGAAATAAAGAAATCTGCTTTGTTGGTATAGGCGGGCATCATACGTTCAACATAATCTGCTTTTGTTTTTTTGGTAACACCGCTGCCTTCGAGCAAAACCTCTGCGCCCAAAGATTCCAAACGTTTTTTAACAGCAATAGCGGTATTTGCGGTGATATCGCTCTCGCTGATACCCAAACCATTCATAACACCCAGAGCACCAGGGTCAGACCCTCCATGCCCTGCATCAAGTGCAACCAAAATACCAGCTAAAGGTTTGCTGCTATCACCTGATAATGTAGGTTTATATTTACAATAAAGCGTTGTTACATTATCTTTGTATTCTACGACATAACCCCATAAATCATAATCTGTGTTGCGGCTAAAAGTTATAACCGTATCGCCGCCAGATTCTGATACAGATGCATCGGTAAATAATTTGCTGTTTTCGGTAGAAACACTGTCAACGCCTGTAGTGTGATGCATTGTAATGCTAATTTCGTCTTCGCTGCGAGATGTTGTTACAACAGGCTGCGCAGTACCGGTAAAAATAAAACGTTCGCCGTGCGCTGTGTTTTTATAAGAAACATTAGATACAACGTTATCGCTTGTCCCCCCAGTGATGGGTTTGGTTGTATTCTTATAAATCCAGCCGCCCATACCAAGTTTGTACATGCTTGAGTTAGAATCAACCACATAATCGGTCGCGCCTATTTTAGCAGTAGTGATAAACTTGCTGTTACTTTTACCCTCTGTAAAAATACTGGACGACGTGTCGGCTACTTGTACCAAAAGCGTGTCTCCGCCGGCATACAGCTTGCCTCCAGAAGTAAATGTTTTATTCATACCGTTATAGGACATTGTATATTTTACATTGCCAAGGTTGGTTGTTTTATCTACAGAAGGCACCGAATATTCTGCCTTAAATGTAGCGGGAATACCTGTTTGCGCAGCAGCAACCTGACGCATTTGATAACTGGAGCCGTTTATAGTTGCGGTTATGTTTGCACCTGCAGGGCCAACACATTGCAGAGTTACTGTAGTACCCGCAAGTTCACCAACATCATAAGAAGGGAACATCGACGAAACTTTATTGGTGGTTGGTATATCTACACTATATCCTTTGCCTTGTGTAATCGTTACAGCTTTGGCTGCACCGTTTTCTTGTGTAAACTCAAAAACGTTCTCGCCTGCATCCAACGATACATAAACACCGAAGGTTCCGCTTTTACCGCGATTTTCAACGGTCTCACCGTTCATATAAAGTTCATATTCAGGGCTGGAGTTACCTGTAATATAATAAGCAGTTGCGCTTGTTTTTACATTTTTACTTGGTCTTGTAATATTCAGTTTTTGTGGTACCCAAATAGAAACATGATTTGTAATATAATCAAAATCGTTGTATTCGGATGCTGCTAGTGCTTGCACCGATAAACCGCCTACAGCTAAACAGGCGGCTGTCAAAACAGCAGCAGTTTTTTTAATAATCTTGTTCATTCAAATTCTCCTTTGCATTGTTTTGTTAAATTCTTTGTATATATTTATTATGCTATCACAAATATCGACAAAAATATACCCTTTATTTGTAAACATGAGAATAACAAACACAAATATTAAAGGGGTTGCTGCCTGCATTCTACAGACAACAACCCCTTTTGTTAATTTTTAATATTATCTAATTTTTTATGAGCACTTTAAACAGCCTATCCTTTTATACTGAGCTATTAAAATCCCTGTCTTCATTGATATTCATCTCTGTTTTACCCAAGCGGCGCATACTTTTGCATAATACTTTCGGCAATTCTTAAACCGTCTACCGCAGCACTCATGATACCGCCCGCATACCCCGCACCCTCACCGCAGGGGTATAAGCCCTCTGCTGATATTGATTCGCCGTGTTCATTGCGTAGTATACGTACAGGAGACGAAGTGCGGGTTTCTACGCCGGTGAGAACAGCATCATGTGCAGCAAAGCCCTTTATTTTACTGTCAAACACCAAAAGCCCCAAACGCATCATATCGGTAATCTGCTGCGGAAACAAATCCAGCATATTAGCAGCTTTGGTACCTATGGAATAAGACGGATGCACCTTGCCTAGGTTAAGCCCTGTGCGTCCTTTTAAAAAGTCCCCTACTGTTTGGGCTGGTGCTTTGTAGTTGCTTCCGCCTGCCACAAATGCAGCGTGTTCCAGTTTGCGTTGAAAATTAATGGCATCCAATGGGTTTTCACCAAAATCGCGGCTATCAACGGATACCACTAAAGCAGAATTGGCATTCACTTGGTCTCGTGCATACTCACTCATGCCGTTTACCACGACACTATTTTGCTCCGAAGCGGAAGGCACTACAGTCCCCCCAGGGCACATACAAAATGTATAGACAGCACGGTCACCACGCCTATGCGACAACTGATATTCACCCTTACCAAGTGCAGGGTGGCCCGCGAACTCGCCAAATAAGCCTTGGTCAATGTCTGATTGCAGGTGTTCAATACGAACGCCTACCGAAAAAGGTTTTACAGCCATAGCAAGTTGTTTTTTTAACAGCAACTCAAACGTATCACGCGCACTATGCCCAACAGCCAGTACCAACACCTGCGCGCGCAGGGTCTCATCGCCCGAAGCAATGCTTCTTAATCTGCCTTCGGATATATTAAAATTATCAAGTTTTGAGCAAAAACGAATGTCTCCGCCCAGCGATATAATTTCTTGTCGTATTGCTTTTACAATACCCCGCAGCAAGTCGGTGCCAACGTGAGGCTTTGCTTTATATAAAATTTCATGCGGAGCACCGAAACGCACAAATTGCCGTAATACATAGTCGCAATGCGAGTCGTTGATTCGGGTAGTGAGCTTACCGTCTGAGAAAGTACCCGCACCGCCTTCTCCAAACTGTACATTGGTTGAGGTATCCAGCTTTGCAGCGTTCCAAAAGCCTTCAACCGCTTTTACACGGGCATCCACATCACTTCCTCTTTCAAGAATTATCGGCTGATACCCATTTTGTGCCAGTAATAACCCGGCAAACATTCCGGCAGGGCCAAAGCCGACAATTACAGGGCGAGAGTTGAGCTTTTGTGTACCCAATTTCAGAGGGGTTTGCAGCGAACTGCGCAATGTAACGGTAGGCTTATTGGCAGCTTTTACAGCGTCCTCTTCGTTACATGTGAGCTCCAGCCCAACAGAATAAACCATACTGATATTGGTACGGCGGCGAGCATCTACCGATGCTTTGATAATATAGCTGTTTTTTACACAGTTTTGTTTTACGCCAAGTTCGGCAATCGCTTTTTCTGTTGCTGCCTCCGCGCCCTGCGATATACCAGTGCGAATTCCTGTAATAACAATCATAATAATCTCCATAACCAAAGAATGGCTTGCCAACAGCGCTGACAAGCCATTCCTATGTCTTTTATTTTTCTTTAATATTTACAACAACGGTGTAACTGCCCGTTGACCATGCCAGCCCCTTACCCGGTACAATTACACTTACCGGCATCTCAATCTGTCCAGAAGTAATTTTACGGTCTGACAAATCAATCTCAACCACAATATCTTTTGCTGTAAGTTTATCTACTATTTTTTTAGATCCTACAATTTTAACATTGTTAAGTTGCTTTGTCAGCAATGTCACATTGTATCCGGCGGGCGCGTTGATTACTTTTAGATTGTTTACATAAAAGTTTTTTTCTGCCATACCCGCAGTATTAAATTCTACTGCTACGCTTTCGATGTGCTGCACATTAGTAAAGTCGGATGGAATCACAACATCAAAGTTGTACGTATTGTTTTCAGGCGTCAGCGTTTTCAAATCCACATAGCCTACATTTACACCTGTCAGGTTATCAACCTGATCGGTGGGCCCTGCTACCCAAATTTTTTCATTGGAGATGGTATACTTTAAATCTTCGATTGGGAAATTGGGGGGCACATTGGTAAACCCAATGCTAAGCGGTATTTGTTTGTTTTTAAAGATAGTGATTTTTACATCGGCGCTGTCGTATTCCAACTTGAGTTCATCCGACTCAATGGGTTTTCCGTCTTTATCCTGTAATTCAATCGGCAATTTTAGCACGGTTGTTTTATTAAGCGGATTATTCTCTAAATCTTTTTTAACAACACATTTTGCAATTTTATCAAGCTCTACCTCAGGCCCGGTAATAGTGATTTCACCTGGAGTTACGAGAGGTTTTTCGTCCGGTGACATATAGCCCTCGGGCATTGTAAAGTTTTCAATTTGCGCCGTTACAGGGAATTTGCGGTTAAGCAGTTTATCAAATTTTGCTTTGACTACTCCGGGTGAAACCTCATCAATTTGAAAATTTTTGCCCGATTTGTTTACCGCCTCTAACTTTAAATCGTAAGAGCCTGCACCTGATACGGTGCTGAGTGAAGCATTAACGGCAATATCCCTTTCATCAAGGTTTGCAACAATATATGTTTCGCCCGATACCTTTACATCGGCTACCGCTATGTTTGCACTGAGCAGATTCAGCCCCTGCTTTTCAATGGAGGCATTTTTTACGTCAATGTTAATCGGTATATCCGATACTGTCCATCTCTTAACAGGGTTAATAGAGATTCCAACAACAACATAAGCAATAAAAGCCAAAAACAGAGAAACAAGCTTAAGAAGACCATTATTGAAAAAAAAGTCATTTACCTTTCCTTTTATTTTTTTCATCTATTCATCACCTTCCAAAAACCTGGTTTTTTTTCACCCTTTTCATCCTTGTCCTCTTTTAATATAGATTCCTCAAGGGTTTTGCGAAGCCGATCTATGGAAAGATTGATTTCGAGAGTACCATTTCGCGCTATTGATATAAAACCTGTTTCTTCAGAAACCACGATGATAATTGCATCGGAGTTTTCGCTCATACCCAGTGCAGCACGATGACGGGTACCAAGCTGTTTGCTGATTTCGTAATTGGTAGAAAGCGGCAAAAAGCACCCTGCCGCATAAAGCCTGCCCGCACGAATAATCATAGCACCATCATGCAGCGGAGAATTGGGAAAGAAAACATTTCCAATAAGCTCCATACTCGGGTCAGAATCAATGATGGTACCTGTTTTAATGATATCGCCCAGCTTTGTTTGCTGTTCAATTACCATTAATGCACCTGTTTGTGTTCTGGAAAGAGAAGATGCAGCCTCGCAAATAGAAGAAATCGCTGTTTGCCACTGTTGTTTTACTGCTTCTTCGCTGATTGCGTGTGATGAAAACAGCCCAATTGGCAGCTTGCTTCTTCCCACCTGCTCCAATGCGCGGCGAAGTTCAGGCTGAAAAATAACAACCAATACAATCAGAGCGTTGTCAAGCAAGTATTTCATGATAAACTGTACTGTTTTCATTTCGGCAACCATCGCAATTAAAAATGCCGCAATGTAAACAACCAGCCCTTTCACAAGCTGAGCAGCACGGGTCTCCTTCATCAAGTGTGCGAGTTTATATATAAGATATGCCACAAACAGCATGTCAATCACGTCGGTAAAACCAATCGCTTTAACGCTACTGGCAAATTGTACCCAAAATTTGTCCAATATCTCCATTCTTCAACTTCCTCTATTATATTTAAATACGATTCTATCAAATAACGCCCAAAGGCGGCGCAGAACGTGAAAAATTCAGCTTTTTGCAAAAAAAGCTTATTTATATATTTTATCACATCTGCGCAGTATTTCAATCCTAATCATTGCTATTTTGTAATAATTTTAGAATTGTTAAAAATTCTCTTACATCTTCTGTACCATTATACATGCCTAGGCTTATACGCACAGTTCCTGTTTGAAGTGTACCCATTTTTTGATGTGCCAGCGGTGCGCAATGAAAACCTCCGCGAGTGGCTACGCCATACTCGCTTAGCCGTTTTGCAGTTTCTTCTGAATGCTCGTTGCCCAAAGTGAACGACAGAACCGGTAAATGGTAACTCTCTGTAGGCCGGCGTGTATACAGCTTTATTTGCGGCATAGCCGACATAGCATCGTAGAGCATTTGCGTAAGCTGCAGTTCATGTGAGCGGATATTCGCAATCCCTTTTCGTTTAATATCGGCTATTCCTGCTTCTAGCGCAATGATACCTGCAGTATTGACAGTTCCGCTCTCCAGTTGGTCGGGAAGAAAATCGGGCTGTTCATATACCAGTGAGTTGCTTCCTGTTCCGCCCTCAGTAAGGGTGTCAAGGGTAATATTCTCATTGCCAATCAGTAATATACCGGTACCAGTTGGGCCATACAGCCCTTTGTGCCCCGGAGCAGCAATAAAATCAATTTCCATGGAGGACATATCAATATCCTCAACACCAGCGGTTTGCGCACAATCTGCCAATATGAAAGCTCCGTTTTGATGTGCCAGTTTTGCCAACCTTGCAATTGGCAGTTTGATACCAAACACATTGGAACCATGGGTACAAGCAATGAGTTTGGTATTGGGGAGGATACATTTGCGAAAATTTTCTACCGTGGCATTGTCATCGCCTTCAACCACTGTTGCAACACTGTACTGTATACCATGCTGCATCCAAAGTTTGTGGATTGGCCGCAATACAGAATTATGCTCAAGATCGGAAATAATGACATGATCGCCCCAATGCAGCAAACCTTTGAGCACCAGATTGATGGAATGCGTGCAATTTAAAGTGAAGATAACATCCTCGGTATTTTTCACCCCAAACAGTTCACGTACTGCCTCACGCGTTTTATACACTTGTTTTGCAGTTTCAAGCGACATTGTATGCCCGCTTCGACCGGGATTTGCACCGTAAAAGTTCAAATACTCGGTAAAAGCACGCAGCAGCTGCGGAGGTTTCGGGTAGGTAGTGGCAGCATTATCAAAATAAATCATGCCCCGCCACCCCCTATAGGAAGAATATCCACAACGCGAATGCCGTAGCTTTTTAAAATTTCAGCAGCACGGGCAGCCTCGTTCGTTTTTACCCGGATACTATAGCCGCAGCCATACTTACTTGCAGCACCAAGGTTGCGTTCAATATATGCGCTGATTCCATAGTTGTTCAAGAGCTGTTGCCCCCGCATTGCATAGGTGATGGACTTTACAACAATAATGCTTTTTCCCATCTCTTTAATCAACCTCCTTATTTATCGTAAAGACGTTGTATGCCCTGCGGATACATTACAACGCCGATTATAAACCTGTTGCTTTATTATTTTATGCTGTGCTGCTAAAATGGTGCGGTTACAAAAGGGGGCGTTTGTAATTCTGTTGAAGGGTTGACAAGAATAAAAGATTAAGTTAGAATAGTCTAAAGTTTGTAAATAGTAAGGAGATTTTTATGGCATCCATGTTTCTGTAATATGCAATTGATTTGAAAATACTGTTTTAGACGAAAATACCTGTGAAAATGGGTTTTGTTGTTGTACAGATTTCAAACCGAGTGCTTACAGGAGCTTTATGCCTGCAAGTTATCTCTGCTTTTGTCTGCGCATACAACATCCTGTTGTATGCGCTTTTTATTTTTCGATGATTTAAAAAATTTTAATTAAACAGAATTTATAGGAGACAAACAGATGAAATTTCATCTCATAAAATCAACAAACTGGAAGATCCCTTTTTTCTTAATTTGGTCGGGGCAGGCTATCTCACTTCTCACAAGTGCAATCATCCAATATGCCATCATTTGGTACCTTACCGATGTGACCAAGTCTGCAATGGTGCTTTCTGTTGCAACATTATTGGGCTTTTTGCCACAGGGGCTTCTTGGCCCCTTCATAGGTGCTTTTATTGACCGACACAACCGTAAACACATCATGATTGTATCGGACAGTTGTATTGCCATAGCCAGCCTTATTATTGTGATTGTGGGCTGGTTTGGAGAAATACCACTTTGGCTGGTGATGGGGGTTTTATTTATCCGTTCTGTCGGCTCGGCTTTTCATTCGCCATCGCTTTCGGCTGTTACGCCGCTTATCGTGCCTACGGACGAACTTACACGCTGCGCGGGCTATTCACAAACCCTGCAATCGGTTTCGCTGCTGCTTTCTCCGCCCATTGCGGCTGTACTGTACGCGGCTTGGAATATCTCCGACATCATAATTCTTGATGTGCTCGGTGCAGCAGTCGGTGTAATCACCCTTGCAGTGGTCTACATCCCCATACTTGCCACTGCCCAAGACTCTGCGAAAAGCACCAATATATGGCACGACACAAAAGAAGGCCTTGCTGTGCTGCGCAGCCACAAAGGGCTGATGCCGCTGACACTGGTAACCGGACTGTACTTTTTGGGTTTTATGCCAATCAACGCATTGTTTCCGTTGGTATCAATGGATTATTTTAGAGGTACACCGGTATCTGCAAGCATTGTAGAGGTTGCTTTTTCAGCAGGGATGCTGATTGGCTCAATTATATTGGGTTTTTGGGGCGGTTTTAAAAACAAAATACACACTATCATATTATCAATCATCATGATGGGTGCAAGCCTTGTTTTATCCGGTTTTTTGCCTGCAAGCGGTTTTATTCTGTTTGTGTTGCTTTCGGGGGTGATGGGGCTTGCCGCACCATTTTACTCGGGAATTGCCATTGCACTGTTTCAGCAAAGAGTAGAGCCGGAATATTTAGGCAGAGTAATGTCTATTTCTACCAGCATTATGGTATTAGCTACCCCTATTGGGCTAGCTTTCGCTGGTTTATTTTCTGAAACACTGGGAGTTATGAAGTGTTTTTTAATATGCGGCATTATTATTTTAATTTCTGGTGCACTTTGCTGGCTTTTACCAAGTATTCGTGACTGTGACAAATAATTTAAAATTGCATTCATAATCCATGTAAAAAAGACAAAGTATCTATGGCAGATACTTTGTCTTTTTTTGGTGTTATCTTTGCTTTTATACAATAAAATTTTGCAATTTAAACAGGAATTCTATTTTGCTGTACATCTCAATAATTAAAACGCCACAATAATTCCGCCTTCATTGGCATACATACTGCTCAATCCACCTGTGGGGGCAATAAAAATTTCTTTAAAAGAGTATGCTGCCGAAACAAGCTCTTTTAACTTATTGGCTTGTTTCAAGTTATTGCAGTGTGTAATTACCATAATTTTTTCACAAGTATTCGAACAATGCTCGCCGATGGTTGCAGCAAGTTTTTTTATGGCAGCATCCGCCCCTCGCGCTTGGGAAAAAAATGCAATGTTACCTTCACCATCTGCGCCTAATATCGGACGAATACCCAGAACAGACGCGACTTTTCCGACAATTTTATTCATTCGCCCATTTTTAGTTAAATTGTCAAGATTATCAAGAACAAAAAAAGTTTTCATGCCGTTGATAAAAGCTTCGATATTTTTAATTATTTCTTTGTTTTCAAGTTTTTGCTCAATAAATTCACTGATTTTCAATGCTATCAGTAGCTGACCTGCAGATGCACTTTTTGAATCAAAAACATGTACCTCATTCGTACTATCCCCATCCATAAGGCGTTTACCCAACTCTGCACTGTTGTATGAACCAGAAAGATTGGATGAAAGTGTAACCACAAAGATATTGTCCGCACCCTGATATGCTTCGGCATAGTCACCAGGTGACGGGCAAGCCGAACGTACCTGACCTTTATATGCTTTCATTTTAGCAAGAAAGTCTTGTAAATTCAGTTTGCAGTTATCTACAAAAGAATCGTCACCAAGTTTCATCGTTAAAGGTACTACTTCAACAGGCAGTTTTTCTCTGAGTTCGTGGGTTACGTCACAGCAACTATCTACAACCAGTTTATAGCGCATCATATTTCTCCTTTGTCAACGGCAATTTGCCGCAATCTTTTACTAATAGCAAAGCTTTTTTGTATTGCATTGTCAACGTTTTTAACCAGTCTTGGGCTACGATAAGCGTTCAAGCAAACATACGGCATGTGCCGATATCCCCTCTTCTCTGCCTGTAAAGCCCAAATTCTCTTCGGTAGTTGCTTTGATGTTGATATCTTCAAGAGGGATACTGCATGCCGCAGAGAGATTATGACGCATTTGCATAATATAATCTTTCAGCTTAGGGCGCTGTGCAATGACAGTACAATCAATGTTAACGATAGCATAGCCCAGTTTTTTAAGCTTATCCATTACCGCACGAAGAAGTATGATGCTGTTTGCACCTTTAAAAGCCTCATCTGTATCGGGGAAATGTTTGCCGATATCGCCCAATGCTGCCGCTCCCAAAAGAGCATCCATTACCGCATGAGTAAGAACATCGGCATCCGAATGCCCGAGCAAACCAAGCGTATGGGGTATCTCCACTCCGCCTAGAATCAGCTTTCTGTTCGGTACAAGCTTATGTACGTCGTATCCGTGCCCTATTCTCATATACCATCCTCCATCTGCTCCAACAAAGCCTGCGCATAAGAAATGTCATCGGGTGTTGTTATTTTAATATTGTTGTAGTGCCCGTGCGAAACATATACCTTATGCCCGATAGACTCCACCAGCTGGCAGTCGTCGGTAAAATCGGTGCCGTTTTCATCGGCTTGCTGCATTGCCTGTTTATACAGCGAAATTTCAAAAATTTGCGGAGTCTGCGCAATAAACAAATTCTCGCGGTCGATGGTTTTTTCAACAAACCGCTCTTTATCTATCGCTTTAATCGTGTCTTTTACTTTTACGCCCAACAACGCGGCACCATACACCATTGCATCTTCAATGCAGGCATCGATTGCACCTGTCAGCACCAAAGGCCGCGCCCCATCATGGATAGCGATGTATTTGCAGCGGTCATCGATGCAATTCACCCCGCAAAAAACAGATTCTTGGCGTGTTCTGCCGCCCGCTACAATAAACTTTACCTTATTTGCAAAGAACTCGCGCACCTGACGGTTCAGCTCGGGAATGCTTTCTTTTTTGGTAACAACAATAATCTCATCCACTTTATTAGAATGTTCGAATGCCAATATACTGCGAATGACAACAGGCATACCATCTATTTCAACCAATTGTTTATCAATACCGTCCATACGGCTTGCATTACCTGCGGCAACTACTACCACCGAAACAAACGGTCGATTTTTTTTCTTTCCTAACATCACAAACCTCCAAATAGTACTGTTTAGAGCGCCAATACCTGTTCTGGTGAACGGAGCACATCCGTCTCGGGTGGAATTTCCTCAATATCTTTAGATTCATCTTCGCCGCCTTTTCCATCGGGAAAAAGGTCTTTATATAAATCCATTAAATTGGGTTCATCCTCATCCTCGATTAGTGCAGCTGTTATATCCAAAAACTCATTTTCGTTGGTATCTGTATTATAACGGTTGATTTTTAGCTTAATGCTATCTTCTGCTTTTTTACCTTTGATTGCATCTTTCACATCTTTAAATGAAGCAACTGCTTTGCCGTCCAATCCCGTAATCACGTCACCTATCAACACACCTTTCTCTGAAAGGTTGCTGCCTTCACGCAGTGCCTCAACATATAAGCCCACCGGCATACGCTTAATGCGTGCCATTTCTTCGGTAACCTCATGCGCTGTAATACCAAGGCAAACTCTGCCCATCACTTTGCCGTGATTCATAAGGTCGTCTATAATCGGTTTTGCGTCGCTGATTGGAATTGAAAAGCCCAATCCCTCCGTACCGATATCAATGAGCTTTGCAGAGTTAATGCCTATTACCTGCCCGTAGCTGTTTACAAGTGCCCCGCCCGAGTTACCGCGGTTGATTGCCGCATCCACTTGAATGGCACCTGAATAAAGCGTGTTTCCCGACGAAACCGAACGATTGAGACCGGAAATAATCCCTTGTGTTACGCTGCCTGCAAAATCTTCGCTTTGCGGCGTACCGATGATTAGAATTCGTTCCCCTACTTTAACATCGGCAGAATTGCCCATTTCGGCGGGTGTAAGTTCCAATCCGATGTTTTCTGCATCAATTTTAATCACTGCAAGGTCGGTTCGGCGATCTACACCAACAATTTCGGCTTTATAATCTCCTTTTCCGCCATCAAGCACAACCTTGATCGTATCGGCATAATCCACCACATGTGCGTTTGTGATTATATAGCCGTCTTTTTCCATAATAATACCGCTGCCTACCCCACTTAGAGTTTCTCCCATCATCGAAATTTTCACCTTGATGGTAACAACACTTGGTAGCGCTTTTTGTGCAGCCGCCTCGCTTGAAAACGCCGCGAACGTAGTGCTTTTTTCTTGGTCTGTTTGCGGTTTACTGTTAAGTGCAAGCCCTTTGTAAGGGGTTTCTGCCATCTCACTGCTATGCCTTGTTGTTATACCCTTATAATAGTTTAAGGCTGAAATAGCACCGAAAACTGCAAGTGTCAACACACAAATGCATACAATTGAACCGGCAACTATACCAATCACTTTTAATGTGTGTTTTCGTGGTTTTGCCAAAGTCGGCTGTTCTAACGGGGTATTTTGTACTTCGTTTGATATTGAATTTTCATCAAACGGTTCTCCCGCTTGATTGTTTTCAAAACTCTCTGGCATAGTATCCCCACCTTATCAATGTCATAGTCTTATGATAATACAACATGCATAATATTACAAGCAAAATGCTTGTAATTAATAGCAAACCAAACAAAATTTACTTATAGTCCATAATATATTTCAAATCCAAAAGAAATGCACTCTTTGCCTGCGGCAAAGAGTGCGTTATAGTATAAAATTTGCTTTTTATTTGCTTTCGAGATACTCATCGTAGGTGCACATACGGTCGATACACCCATTTTCGGTAACCTCAATAATACGGTTTGCTATGGTTTGTATAAACTGATGGTCGTGCGAAGCAAACAAAATTACACCTTTAAAATCAATTAAGCCGTCATTTACCGCGGTAATCGATTCAAGGTCAAGGTGGTTGGTTGGCTGGTCCAATAACAGAACATTAGAGCCAAACATCATCATACGCGAAAGCATGCAGCGTACTTTTTCACCGCCTGAAAGTACCTTAACCGGCTTATTAACATCATCGCCTGAGAAAAGCATTTTACCGAGAAAACCGCGCAGATACGTTTCATGTGTATCGCTTGAATACTGTTCGAGCCATTTGATGATAGAAAGGTCGCAATTGTTAAAATATGCAGAGTTATCCGCAGGGAAATAAGATTGCGAGGTGGAAACACCCCATTTAAAGGTACCTTCATCTGGTTCAATCTCTTCAGTGAGGATTTTAAACAAGGTGGTATTTGCAATTTCGTTTTCGCTTACAAAAGCAATTTTATCGCCCTTAGCTACACGGAACGATACATTGTTAAGCACTTTTACACCATCAATGGTTTTGCTAATACCTTCAACCGCGAGAATTTCTTTACCCGGCTCTCTATCCATAACAAAGCCCACATAGGGGTATTTTCGGGAAGAAGCAGGCATTTCTTCAACCGTTAGCTTATCAATCAACTTTTTACGGCTGGTTGCCTGTTTTGATTTGGATTTGTTTGCAGAGAAACGTTGGATAAATGCCTGCAACTCTTTGATTTTATCTTCGGCTTTCTTTTTCTGGTCATTCATCAAGCGCTGCATCATAATGCTGGATTCGTACCAGAAATCGTAGTTGCCGACATACATCTTGATTTTGGTAAAGTCGATGTCGACGATATGGGTACAAACGTTATTTAAAAAGTGGCGGTCATGCGAAACAACAATGACAGCGCCTTCATAGTCAAGCAAGAAATCTTCAAGCCAAGAGATTGACTTGATATCCAAACCGTTGGTAGGCTCATCGAGCAAGATAATATCGGGCTGCCCAAACAACGCACGTGCTAACAAAACCTTTACCTTTTCTTTTTCAGAAAGAGCAGACATCTGTGAATAGAGCATCATGTTATCGAGCCCTAAGCCTTGCAGTAGTTTGCCTGCATCGGTTTCTGCGTCCCATCCGCCCATTTCGGCAAACTCTGCCTCAAGTTCAGCAGCAAGGTTGCCGTCTTCTTCAGAGAAATCTGGTTTATTATAAAGCTCGTCTTTTTGTTTGAGTATTTCGTATAGACGAGGATTGCCCTGCAAAATGGTTTCGAGTACGGTAAATTCATCAAAAGCGTAGTGGTCCTGTTTAAGTACCGACATGCGAACTTTCGCATCCATTGAAATTTCACCTTTTGAGGGTTCCAATTCTCCGGATAGAATCCTTAAAAAGGTGGATTTTCCCGCGCCGTTTGCACCGATGACGCCATAACAGTTTCCCCCCTGAAACAACAGGTTCACGTTGGAAAATAAATTTTGCCCGTTAAAAGAAAGCGCCAAATCAGATACAGTAATCATAGTTCCTCCATATTTACGGCTATGCCGCTTATCGCAATATTATATATTAAAACACATACCGTAATATTATATCATACAAAGCCTTTTGTTGCAATTGCATCATGCAAAAAGGGGCGAACTGTTCGCCCCTTTGATTGCTTTAATTTATTTTTTTAATGCATCCAAAATCGATTTTTGCACCGTTGCTCCATCTTCAGACATTACCAGTACAATTGTACCGTCTTTAAGTGTATCTACGGTTGCAGAATTTGCAATCTCCTTTTGGTCGGGCAGATACTGCTCAAATGCTTTTTTCTCCTGTTCTACAAACCCGTTGACGGCGGCGAGAACCGCTTCACTTTTACCCTCGGCAGGTTTAATGATTGCAACGCCGTATGCTTTTATATTCACCATTGAAATGCTGATTGCGTATGCATCCATATCATCGGGGTTAAGCCCAGTCGTTTCAAAAACCAATTTCGCCTGCGGATCATCTTTCGACATGATTATGTTAACAGCATCGTTCATTTCATCCGTACGTGCCGCACTGATTATATTGCCAAGCTTTTTGTTTTCTTCTGGAATTTCAATATCCGGTTCACTTTCTTCAGATGAATCCGTTTCAGTTGATGTATCGGTACTTTCAGATACAGAGCTGCTTTCGGAAGGCGAGCTGTCATTGTTTTTGGGGGTACAAGCTGCCATAGATACGGCAAGTGCTGCGATAATAAGAAATGTAAGTAGTTTTTTCATTATGATTTTCTCCTCTAGTTTTAATTTTTGCGGTAGCAACGTACCGACTATATTTAGCATATCGTTAAATAGCACAAAAATCAAATAAACTTTTTGTGATATTTGCTAATAAATTGTGAATTATGTAAAAAAATTTGATTTAGCTGTTAAAAATTTGAGAGTACTTGTTAAATATGTTATAGTAGTATTACTTGAGTTCTTCAAACCGCAGGGATATCTCTGCGGTTTCGCTTATGTATCAAATATTTAGATTTAAGAAAGTAGGCTGAAATATCCGGATGGCGAACCTTTTACACCGTTTTTATACTACCGACCGAATGCTGAAGCAAGGTCAGGCAATCGGCAGCATCCCCTCAACACGCGAGGCATATCGAATTAATTTTGGCATTGCGTGGCCCTCTGCTGTTGAGGCTGTATTGGTGTCACTGATTTCTTCGGTGGATATAATTATGGTTGGGGTGCTTGGGCCGCAAGCAATATCCGCAGTAGGAATTACGGTGCAACCCAAATTTGTTATTCTTGCAGTGATTTTGTCGTTGAACGTGGGTGTTACGGCGCTGGTAGCACGGCGTAAGGGCGAAGATGACGAAGAAGGTGCAAACAGCTGTTTAAAACAGGCTCTTATGATTTCAACTGCTCTTTCCCTGATTATGACTTTGTTTGGCTTTTTTTACGCCCGCCAAATTATCGAATTCGCAGGTGCTCCAAGCGACATTTTAAAAGATGCAACTATTTACTTCAAAATTATTCTGGTAGGCAACTTTTTTTCATCCCTTGGGCTTACTATAAATGCTGCTCAGCGGGGAATCGGCAACACGAAAATCTCTATGCTCACCAATCTCGCCGCCAACGGCGTAAACCTTGTTTTTAACTTTCTTCTAATCGGGGGAAATTTGGGTTTCCCCGCACTGGGCGTGGCAGGCGCTGCCGTGGCAACGGTTATCGGCAACATTGTTGGTTTCATTATGTCAATACGTTCGATTATGCAGCATGACAGTTTTCTCAACATCCTTCGCAACCATAACTGGCGGTTTGACAGCAAAACCATCAAAGGCATTGCAAAGGTTAGTTCCAGTGCGATGGTAGAGCAGGTGTTTATGCGCATTGGCTTTTTTACATATGCTAAAGTAGTTGCCAACCTTGGTACGGTAGCATTTGCTGCTCACCAAATATGCATGAATATACTTAACATATCATTTTCATTCGGTGACGGCTTCGGCATTGCATCTTCGTCGCTGGTAGGGCAAAACCTTGGCGCAAAACGCCCAGACGTAGCAATTATATATGCTAAGGTGGGGCAAAGGTTTGCCTTCACAGTATCAGTGTTTCTTTTTACCGTTTTTATTGCAGGAAATACTTTCTTTGTATCACTTTTTTCAAAAGACCCCCAAATTATTGAAATGTCGCGCCCATTGATGGTAATTATAGCGATTACATGTTTGGGGCAAATTTCACAGGTTGTACTTTCAGGCTGCCTGCGCGGCGCGGGCGATACCACTTACACTGCCGTTGTATCGCTGGTTAGTATTGGTATTGTGCGCCCACTGATATCATGGGTGCTGTGCTACCCTGTGGGATGGGGGCTGAATGGTGCATGGATTGGGCTTTTAATCGATCAAGCTTTGCGGCTGACATTGATTTACTTTCGCTTTGCCAGCAACCGATGGACTAAAATTAAACTTTAGCAAATAAGAGGGCGACCAGTGGTCGCCCTCTTATTTTTTGTGCTTATTGAAAAAAATTATTAGAACAATCGCTTTACTTGACTAATATACTAAAGCGTGATATATTTATAAAAAATACAGAACAGGATGGTGGATATGGATTTGTTTTTAGGAAATCTAAAGGACGAAGAACGTGTTACATTTCAGCTTAGAAAGTTATTTGAACATCATGGATATAAAAAAGTACGCGTGCATAAATTCGAAGAATACAGCCTTTACATTGATAATAAGAATTTTCTGAAAACAGAAAACATCATCACCTTTATGGATCTTGACGGTAAGCTGCTTGCATTAAGGCCTGATGTTACCCTATCGATTGTAAAAAATTTGGACGCACAGAAAACCGACAGCTTTGAAAAACTTTATTATCTTGAAAAAGTGTACCGATTGTCTCGCCAGAACCGAGAATACAAAGAAATTGGCCAGATGGGGTTGGAGTGCATTGGTAAAATAGACGAGTATGCAACGATTGAGGTCATCCGTCTTGCTGTAAAAAGCCTTGGGGCAATCAGCGAAAACTATCTGCTGGATATTTCGCACATGGGTTTTCTGTCTGGATTATTGGAAGGGATTGCGATTGATGAACAATCAAAATACGAACTGGCAAAATGCATCCGCGCCAAAAATATATATGAACTCAAAACGCGATTAGACAAAATTAAACTATCCGACTTTTACAAAGATAAACTGTTGCAAATCCCACAGTTATACGGTGATTTTAACAAGGTGCTTCTGTCCGCACAAGCACTTGTGGTGAACGACACGATGCAAAAGGCACTGGACGAACTGAAAACACTGTATACCTCGTTTGAGGGAACTCCCCTCTCGCAAAAGTTAAATCTCGATATTTCCATTGTGAATGACCTTGACTATTACAATGGAATTATCTTTCAAGGATATGTCGAAAATATCCCCAAAGCCGTGCTTGCAGGCGGGCAATACGACAACTTGCTGCATAAATTGGGCAAAGATAAAGGTGCGATTGGGTTTGCGGTATATCTTGATGAATTGGAACAATTTTACCGCCGTGACATAAACAACGATGCAGATGTTTTGGTACTGTACGATACAATTGATAATTATAAGGAATTTTCAGCATTGATAGAAGATAAAATTGCACAAGGGCTTCGGGTACGTGTAGAGCGTGTAAAACCGCAAGGATTGCGTTGTAAAACCGTATTGCGTTATGCCAATAGCGAGCTCAAAAAGGAGGACATCTGATATGTTGAATATTGCACTGCCAAAAGGCAGACTGGGTGACCAAGTATATGAGATATTCTCGCAGATTGGGTACGATTGCAAGGCAATTTATGAGGATAACCGCAAACTGGTGTTTGAAAACGCCGATAACGGCGTGCGCTATCTGCTTGTAAAACCCTCAGATGTGGCGATATATGTGGAACACGGCGCAGCAGATATCGGTGTGGTAGGCAAAGATATCTTGTTGGAGAGCCAACCCGATGTATACGAACTGCTGAACTTGAACATTGGCAGATGCCGTGTGGCTGTGGCGGGCAAAAACGATTATATAGAACAACCCGACCGTATTTTGCGTGTTGCAACCAAATATGTAAACATTGCAAAGCAGTATTACGCTGGCATCAACCGCGAAATAGAAATTATTAAGCTCAACGGCTCAATCGAGTTAGCACCTATTTTAGGGCTTGCGGATGTAATTGTAGATATTGTGGAAACCGGCAGTACGTTGAAAGAGAATAATTTATGTGTTTTCCAAGATATTGTACCTATTTCGGCACGATTCATCGCTAACAAATCCAGCTTTAAATTTAAAAATGCAATAATCGAGGAGATGCTCGAAAAGCTCACTGCACTGCTAAAAGAACGTGAGGAGGCAAACAAATGATTGCTGTAATTGATTACGGCGTGGGAAACCTGTTTTCTCTCGTCAGCTCGCTGCAATATTTGGGGCTTACCGCTAAAGTGACTGGCAAACCTGATGAGATATGCGCGGCAGACCACATTATTCTACCGGGTGTTGGCGCATTTGCTGACGCAATGAACAAATTGCGCGAAACCAACTTGGACGCTACAGTGAAAGAGCAGGCTGCAATTGGTAAGCCGCTTTTGGGCATCTGCCTGGGGATGCAGATACTGTTTGAAAAAGGTTTGGAATACGGCGAGCACGACGGTTTGGGGCTGCTGAAAGGTGAAGTTGTACCGATAGCTGACGACCTGAAAGAGAAGCTTAAAATCCCACACATGGGGTGGAACCAATTAAAAATTGTACGTGACTGCCCCCTGCTAAAAAGCAGCAAAGACGGTGATTACGTTTATTATGTACACAGCTTTTACGCTAAGAACTGCGCAGAAAGCATTGCGGCGGTTTCAGATTATGGTATTCCCATAACAGGCGTAGTGGCGAATAAAAATGTTATGGGCACACAGTTTCACCCCGAAAAAAGCGGTGAAGCAGGGTTAAAGATTTTATCTGCTTTTGCAGAACTGTGACTCAATTCATTGCAGTGATTTGAAAGGATGACATTATGGAGATTTTTCCTGCAATCGACCTGCGCAACGGACAGGCGGTGCGTTTAAAACAGGGCGACTACAACCAGATTACCGTATATTCTTCTTCCCCTGCGGATGTTGCGCAGGAGTTTAAAGCACAAGGGGCACGCAACTTACACGTAGTGGACTTAGACGGTGCAAAAGACGGCTCACTTTCAAACTTTGATACTGTCTGCGAAATTATTAAAACAGGCGGGCTTTCGGTGCAGGTAGGCGGCGGTATCCGTGATGAACAGCGCATTCAAAAATACCTCAACCTTGGTGTAGAACGCGTAATTTTAGGCACCTCTGCACTTGACAGAAAGTTTCTCACCCATATGATTGCAAAATTCGGTTCGCAAATTGCGGTGGGTGTGGACGCCAAGAACGGTAAAGTAGCAATTAAGGGCTGGCGAGAGGTATGCGACATCGACTCGGTACAGTTTTGCCGTGAACTTGCAGACATCGGCGTACAAACCATTATTTATACCGATATTTCTAAAGACGGTGCCATGAGCGGTACGAATATGGAAATATATCATCAGCTAGCCAAAGAAGTAAACTGCCGTATTATCGCCTCGGGCGGTGTTTGTTTTGAGCATGAAATTTCTCAGCTCAGTGCACTGGGTACTTACGGTGTTATCATTGGTAAAGCCATTTATACAGGTGCAATCAACCTTGCAAAAGCCATTGCAATTGCAGACGGCAAACAGGAGGTATAGGCATGATTACAAAACGAATCATCCCCTGCCTTGATGTGCGGGACGGGCGCGTGGTAAAGGGTAAAAATTTTACAGGAATTCAGGATGTAAACGGCCCTGTGGAACTAGCCAAATATTATAACGATACCGGTGCAGATGAACTTGTTTTTTACGATATTACCGCAAGTGTAGAGCAAAGAAGCCTATTTACTGAGGTATTGCGCCGCGTGGCAAGCCAGATTTTTATTCCGCTTACGGTGGGCGGCGGCATTAATACCGTTGAAGATTTTGCACATGTTTTGAGCTGCGGTGCGGATAAAGTCAGCGTCAATTCGGGTGCAATCCGTAACCCAGAGTTGATAGCTCAAGCAGCACAAAAATACGGTAATCAATGCGTAGTGCTATCGATGGATGTAAAGCGTGTAAACGGCAAATTTCACATTTTTGCTAAGGGCGGGCGCGAAGATACCGGAATGGACGCAATAGACTGGGCGGTGCGCGGAGAGCAAAACGGCGCAGGTGAATTGGTGGTAAACTCGATTGATACCGATGGGGTAAAACAGGGGTTTGACCTTGAAATGCTTGAAGAAATTTCAAAGCATGTCAGAATCCCTATTATTGCATCCGGCGGTGCGGGCAAAAAAGAAGATTTTTCAGAACTTTTTCGCTTAAAGAGTGTGGATGCCGGATTAGCTGCGTCTATCTTCCATTACAAAGAACTTGTCATCCGTGATTTAAAACAATACTTAAAAGCGCAGCAAATTGAAACGAGAGTTTGACATAGCACCAACGCAGTGCTATTGTGTAAGCAAATACTCTGTATAGTGGTAAAGGAGGATGCTTTGTGCTTTTGTTTTGGCGTTGGAAAGAGGTTTATTTCGGAGACAATCTGAAAACATTTGCTGCTGTACGAAATTGCCTTGGTGCAAAAGGTATACGCTACCATTACCGCGTTGTGAACCAAAGCCATAGAGGTGGGCTGTTTGGAGCCGACAAAAGTCGTATTTATTATGGGAATCTTTTTACAAATAAAAAAGTGGAATTGCTTTATTATGTTTATGTAAAAAACAAAGATTATGAAGATGCACTTTACCTGCTGGATTGCAATCATATTTGAAAGGCTGAACTGAACAATGAAAATAGAAAAGCTGAAATTCGACGAAAACGGTCTTATTCCCGCTGTGGTACAAGATTATTACACGAAAAAGGTACTAACCGTAGCTTACATGAACCACGAGAGCCTGCAAATTAGTATAAAAGAAGGGCACACCTGCTTTTGGAGCCGAAGCCGACAGGAAATTTGGCGCAAAGGCGCAACAAGCGGCAATGTACAGAAGATTGTATCCATCACTGCGGACTGTGATTATGATGCCCTTACGGTTGAGGTGATTAAAAACGGGCCTGCCTGCCACACCGGGGCAGACAGCTGTTTTAATGAAGCTATTTATCAAAGTGAAGAAAGCAACGCTTTTTCGATGGATGCACTATACGAATTGATTGAAGGACGAAAAACAAACAAACAAGAGGGCAGCTACACCACTTACCTCTTTGATAAAGGGTTGGATAAAATTCTTAAAAAAGTTGGCGAAGAATGCACCGAAGTAATTATCGGGGCAAAGAATAATGATAATGCCGAAACCATATACGAAATTGCAGATCTTACCTATCACATTATGGTGCTGATGGTTGAGCGTGGGATTTCTCTTGCGGATATTGCAAACGAACTTGCAAAACGCCATGTGATTGATAAAAAGGTTAAACAGGAAACATGTAAAGCAGAATGAATATCTTTGATGAAAAACACGCGACTTTAATATTGTATCTTTTTGATGGACACTACCTAAAACATATTGCGTAAAGTTCATTATTTTTGCAATTATTTCTATCCATCCCATTTGATAATCTTTAACATATCGCTATTGTTTAAAAAAGGCCTTCCGTGAGCCGCCCCAGAAGGAATACACAGGAAAAAGAAAAGCCAATTGGAAGTGGTATAATAAACTGGTCACCAAGATAAGGGGAAAGAGCGAGCTTGATGGGCAGGCTCAAGGTTCGGATTTGAATTGCCGTGGTACACCAGAAAAAGTCTACAAAGCAATAGCATTTTCAATTTCATCTACATTCTCCTTTGTAACCGTCCTATGAGGTATCCATATGTAGCGTTGTTTTAAATCCGGTGGATTTTCCACCGTCTTTCCACCCGTAGAAAGCGCATACGCCAAATTAAAAATAGCTTCTGCCTGTCCTTTGGCATCGTTTAGTACAGTACCCATTAATGTACCGTCTTTAATTGCCTCTAACGCCGGAGCAATTGCGTCAATCCCAACAATCAGCGGTAAGTTCTCACATTCCATTTCTCGGAAAGTGTCAATCGCACCCAATGCCATATTGTCGTTATTACTCAGCACCATCTCAATTCTGTCGCCATATTTGTTCAGCCACTGTGACATTACCACACCAGCCTGTGCCCTCTGCCAATTAGCTGTTTCACTTTCAAGCTTTTCTACTTTTATACCAGCCTCTGTAATGGTTTTGATTGTTGACTCTGTGCGGATGAGAGAATCTTGATGCCCCTGTTCACCTTCCAAAATGACATACTGCAGTTTATCGTCACCGTTTTTATCCCACCGTTTTGGGTTTTTTCGATAGGATTCAACGACAATACCACCCTCCAAAACGCCCGATTCGTTTGCTAACGAGCAGACATAATAAAGCTTGTCCCATCGCTGCATGTCCTCTTCCACTGGCTCGCGGTTAAAAAAAACAATCGGCACATCGTTGGCTTTTGCATGGTCAATAATAACGGAAGCTGCTGTGCGATCTACCATATTAACACAAATGACATCGTAGTTCTGCTCTATAAACTGATTCACCTGATCATTTTGTAGGTTTTGGCTGCCCATAGCATCCATGATGTTAACTATAATTCTTTTGTTTTCAGAAAACTCCTTATTCTTTGCGAATTTCTCAATATGGGCAGGAATAGTCGAGATGAAGGGGTCCTCCATCTGGTACACCGTTACACCGATTTTTATCTGTTTGTCTTCCTTGACCGCACCCCCGCTGTTAAGACAAGTGACTGGGAGAATACCCAAGCAGACTGATACTACCAACCACTTGATTATTTTTTTCATACTGCCACTCCTTTTTTATGCAGAATTTGCAAATCCATTTTAATGTAGAGAGCCCCAAAAATGGATGTATTTTACCCACCAAAGGGGAATAGTAATCTTTGGTTTTCTGTGTCGTACATGTTGTCCTTGGAAATTATCCTGTATTCCACCGTAACAATCTTATCTATCCTTCTCCTGTTAATTGCATCTACCGCTTTCTCTACCCCTAGATAACCAATACTAAACTCATTTTGCACCACCGTTGCACAGATGATATTCTGCTCCATGTAATAAGCAATCTGATTGGTGGCACCAATACCAAAAAGATTCTGTCCTTGGATATGATTTTTTTGAAAGAGCTTTGCTGTATTCTCCAACCAAATGGAGTCGAGCGTCACAACGGCATCAAAGTTGTACGCTTGAAGGTTTGAGCAAAGCAAGGCATCCATTTTATTTACTTCTTTAATATGAATTTTTTTGGCTTTTAACACCGAAAGCAGACCCCTGCGTCGTTCTAGGATGCTGCTGCACGCTTCGTCCCCCCCAACCAGTAAAACCTTGCCGTTTGGAATGCCGGAGGTTATAATATTTTCTGCTAGTTTTACCCCCATTTCATAATTATTGGCTGATATATAAGATAGAATGGCATTGCTATGAATACTTGACTCAATGCAAACAATCGGCACTTGTGTTGCAGCTTCCTCCACAGACCTTACGAGACCAGTTGAAGAAGCCGCTGACAGTACAATAGCCTGTGCGCCTCCGGCAACTTCTCGTTGTATCAAAGCTTTCTGTTCTAACAAGCTGTTTTCTTCTGAAAGAGTAATAAAAGTAATGTTAGCGTGAAGATCATGCGCTGCCTGGTTTATCCCTTGCCTAATCCCTAACCAGTTGTCACCGCTTTGACCCCTTACAATCACAGAAATTGCATAAGAAGCCTGTGCATGATTTTTATCTTGTAAAATACCCACAAGGGCAAGTGTTTGCAGCAAAAAGATAAAGAGCACCGCCAGAAATTGATACAGCTTTTTAGGGGTCATTCACTTAATCCTCCTTGTTCTGCTTCGTATTATACTCAATACAAGGCAGATGGATTCTCACCGTTGTTCCATACCCAAGTTGGCTCAATATTTCAAGACCATACTGTAAACCAAAGGCAATCTGTATGCGTTCATGTACATTTTTCAGCCCAATTCCCGAACCCTTAGAGCGTATCTTTTCCGTTCCCATAAGCAGCAGCCGGCAAACCTCCGGAGAAATCCCGTCCCCATTATCTGCCACATCAATGTACAAATCATTGTTATTTAAATAGGTTTTCACCATAATTTCTCCCTCCCCTTCCATCAGCTCCATTCCATGATAGATCGCGTTTTCTAGCAAAGGCTGCACAATCAGTTTAACCGTAGAAAGATTTAGTGCACGTGGATCTGTGTCAAACTTGACGGAGAATTTATTCTGGTAGCGAACCATTTGGATCGTGAGGTAATTCTTGGCATGTTCCAATTCATCCGCGATGCAAATAATATTCTTACCTTTGCTCAAACTAATGCGAAATAGCCTTGCCAGCGAAGTTACCATTTTATTTGCCTCGGCAGTGCGTTGGTTCTCAACCATCCATACGATTGAATCAAGCGTATTATAGAGAAAATGAGGATTAATCTGGCTTTGCAGCGCGTCCAATTCACTTCTCCTTTTTGCCTCTTGTTCCAGTACAATATCATCCATCAGTTTACGCATCTGAGTGGCCATTGAGCGAATGGTGATGCCAAGGTGCTGAATTTCATACGATCCGCCGACCGCTATATCAGCATTTAAGTTGCCTTCTTCCAACCGTTCCACGGATCGTTGTAAGTTTTTAATCGGCTCTGCAATTTTAGATGAGACCTGCTGATTGATAAAAATCGTTAAAATAATGAGTAACATTATGATAAATAATGAAAGTAGTTGGATATGAGAATAGTTCGCAGTAATATCCTTCATAGGCATTACCCCTACAATCTTCCATCCTGTATACCCTACTGATTTTACTGTAACTACCTGTTTTTCCCCGTGAAAAGTCTCCACAAAATCTCCATCGTCATATTCTGCCATGTTAATGTTGTTTTCTTTAAGCAGTTTTGAGTAGATCAGCTGTTGGCGTGGATGATAGATAATATCCCCCTCATTGTTAATAAGATAAATATACCCTGATTTTCCGAGATTAACGTCTCGAAAGAGTTGTTCGATACCCCAAAAATTCATATCTACCAATAAAACTCCAGGATGCACCTCGCCATTTTGTGTAAGCTCAACAGCACGTGAAAGAGACACAACCCAGCGATAGCGGCAATCAGGGTCGTCAAAAAGATTTTGTACGTGCGGAGTTGAAAAGTGCATATTTTCAATTTTATCAAATGCGTTTTGAAACCACTGCTGCTGCGTGGGCACTACATCCTTTTTAAGCTTTGCCAGCGGGGCACAGCTAATGAGCTTGCCATTTTCACTCAGCAGCACAATACTGATTAAAAGGTCCTTGTTGGCATCGTAAAGCAGGGTCATTTCATCATCAATTGAATTGTACGAAAGGTCGTTTCGCTTAATCACACGGTAGTATATTGAATCGGATACTCGCCGCATATTCCGAAGATATACATCAAGATTGAGATTTACTTGTTCAACTACCCGCCTGTTGTTCTGTTTCATCATAATCTCGCCTGTAGAAAAAAAACTCGTTAAGAGTGCGACACCGAGCAATAGCATTCCGGTTAAAGCTACCACTGTAAAAGAAAGAGAAATCATATACTGAATACTTTTTTGGCGGTAAGGTATAATCAACTTGTGCCACACTTGTTTAATGTGTTTCACATTTCATTACTCCCCTACTGCGATATTTTACAGGTGACATTCCAAACTGTTTTTTAAAAACGTAACTAAAATATGTAGATTCATTGTAGCCTACCTTCTGAGCGATTTCGCTTAACAAGCATTCCGTTGTGTTCAACAGCTTT
Organism: Hydrogenoanaerobacterium saccharovorans; assembly: GCF_003814745.1. Lineage (NCBI taxonomy): Bacteria > Bacillati > Bacillota > Clostridia > Eubacteriales > Oscillospiraceae > Hydrogenoanaerobacterium > Hydrogenoanaerobacterium saccharovorans. The sequence continues at coordinate 1,605,879 of NZ_RKRD01000001.1, forward strand.
ACTGCCTCATTCAATCGTACCTGTGTTAAATAACTTACAAAGCTTATTCCGGTTTCACGTTTAAATAGGGTAGAAAAATGGCTGGTACTTAAATGGAGATAGGAACATATTTTTTCAAGCGACATCTCAGCATCTGAATAGTGTGCTTGTATATATTGTTTTGCCTCTTCTGCGATTCGCTTGGTCATGTTCATCCGTTCTTGCCTGATGAGTCTGTTAATTTTACTGCAGATATATTGCAGCCATTCCTTCAATTCTTCCAGTGAATTAAAATCTGCTATAGATAGTAAACTATCAAAACCTTTTTCTAAAAACTCAGTACTTTCGAGATGATAGTCCCTAATAATTTTTAGTAGCTCTGTTATTAACTCCATCAAGAGCAATTGGTACTGTAAAAGCTGATATCGTTTAGCATAAAATAATGATAAAAATCTTGAAATCTCGTTTGTAATTTCTTTGAAATCTCCAATTATTATTGCAGAAATAAGTTCGTTAAAATTGTATTCTACATAATCGTGCGTTGCTACATTCTTAGGCTCCATATCATCTATATAGATTGCTCCACTACTACCGGCTAATACACAATATCGTAATGCACTTTTTGCCCCTCTGACAGAACACCATAATGAGGAAAGAGATGTGCAAAGCGAGCCTATTCCAGCTGAAATGTCAAAAAGCAGATAGCGCTGCACTTGCTTGCAAACCTGGTCCATCCCATTAATAAAGCTAACCATTTCATCCTGTCCGCTGAGCATTGCCAGCACTGCAACAAAATCTTGATAGAGAGTGGTTTTAAATGAGCAATAGGGCGGTAAGTTTTCTTCAATTAATTGCTTAATCATATGCGGAATAAGTTCTTTTCGACTAGTTGTGGTATATTGAGTTTCATTTTTGTGAATGCCATAATGTGGTTCTACTAGCGCAACCGCCCAAAACGAGCCCGCAAAAGATATTTCATAGAGCCCTGCCTGCTCCAAAATCCACTGCTCGGATACATTTCCGTTAAACAAGCGATTGAAGAGTTGTTCTCGAAGAATAGGAAGGCTTCTTTCGTACTGTTCGCTTAACTGCTTAATATTGCATTTTTGGGCGAATTCATTATCCAATTTATCCTTAACTCTGTTTAAAACACCAATTAGTTCTTGAGAATCAATTGGTTTCAAGACATATTCTGTTACATTTACCTTGATTGCCTTCTGTGCATATTCAAAATCATCAAACCCTGTAAATATCACCAACTTTACGTCACGCATCATACGGTGAAGGCGCTCGCATAGCTCTAATCCATCCATAAACGGCATCTTAATGTCCGTCATTACTACATCAGGATGCAAGTTCTGCGCTAGTTCCAACGCTTCTTGCCCATTTCCGGCAGTTGCCACCAGCTCAAAATCGCTGCGTTTCCAATCAATTTTTTGCCGAATTCCTTCCCGAATGCTTTCTTCATCGTCTACAATCATAATTTTGTATAAAAACATATCGTTGTATCCTTTCTGCAATTAAAATAATAATTGGATGGAACTAAAAAATTTATGTTAATATTTAGATATTTATTGACAGGCAACTCAAAAGAGGCTCTTATTTTAGTTTTATATTCATCTCTCTATCTCATAAAAAACTTTGTTTTTGCAGAACTATGTTGTTTTCATTATAAATATAAACTAATTTTTAATATGGAACAACAGGCGGCACAAAATGTACCGCCTGTTGCGAAGAAAAGTGAAAAATAGGGTAAGTTAATTCTATTTATCCAATCCATTTTTATGTCTTTTATAAATAATGGAAGCAGCAATACTTGGAATTGCAAGACCTGCAACAATCATAACTACCCATGGTATTTTATGAGTTGTTTCTATCGGTTTGGAAACAATCTGTTCATCCGGTATTGCAGGAACTGTTTCTTCGGGTATTGTATTGAGCACTGCTGTATTGGATAATGGGGCTTCTACGCTTATACCACCAGTTTCAGGATTATTGTTTTGCACTGTTGTGCCTTTAATTGCTTTTGTAATCGGTGTGGTACTTATTACATAGTCAGAACAATGGGTAACGGAAAACTCAAACCAACCATTTGCATCTACTATGACATTCGATTTAACAAGTTCCAGCTGGTTCTTGACCGGATTATAGTAGTAAATATAAATCGTCTTACCCTTATATTGTTCCGACTGAACACAAATTGTGGTTTTACCGGGAAGCTTGCCCTCATAATTAAAGTAAAGATTTGTGATATCTGCATTACCAACTAACTTGGAAATTGCTGTTTCATTAGGAGAGTCTACGCTGATTCTTGTATCAAAGTAAACCACACCAGGCATAGAGTTGATTATATCTTTGCCTTCAAATATCCATTTGTACCATTCACCATTCAGTGTAATGGATTTATTTTTGTTTCTTTGAAGTTCATCGAATATACTTGTACTGAAATTATAATTACTGCTAACGTCTACCAATACATTGGCATTGTCAGGCGCACTCTGTAGCTTTTGTCTTATATCCGATACTGAAGCCATATTGGGGACAAAATTATTGGAAGAACTTTTTGCGGAATGTTTAGGTTCAGATATGCCTTGCACCACTACGCTGATGTTTGCCTTTAGGTTTAATGGGTTGGTAATGCCGTCAGCCATAGTAAGCGTACCGGTAAATTCATACGTACCTGCGACATTCGGATTGTAACCATCTTTGCTCCACATAACCGCAAAGTCTTTTTTAGCACCAGTTAAAAGAGTTGTGTTTACTGTTGCAGGCAGCGCTAATTGTTCAAAAGCTGTACCTTGTTTTACTGTAATGCTACTTGGTTTTGAAATGTCGGCAATCGTTGTGGATGGGGTATTCTGCTGCATCACTATGCTGATGCTTACCTTCAGATTTGAAGGGTTGGTAATGCCGTCAGCCATAGTAAGCGTACCGGTAAGTTCGTAGGTACCTGCAGCATTTGGATTGTATCCATCTTTGCTCCATACAACCGCAAAGTCTTTTTTAGCACCTGTTGAGAGAGTTGCATTTACTGTTGCAGGCAGTGCTAATTGCTCAAAAGCCGTGCCTTGTTTTACTGTAATGCTGCTTGGTTTTGAAACTTCGGTAATTGTTGTGGATGAGGTATTCTGCTGCACCACTACGCTGATGCTTGCCTTCAGGTCTGATGGGTTGGTAATGCCGTCAGCCATAGTAAGCGTACCGGTAAGTTCATAGGTACCTGCAGCATTTGGATTGTAGCCATCTTTGCTCCACACAACAGCAATGTCTTTTTTAACACCTGTTGAAAGAGTTGTGTTTACTGTTGCAGGCAGCGTTAATTGCTCAAAAGCTGTACCTTGTTTTACTGTAATGGTGCTTGGCTTTGAAACTGACATAACCGAAACATTTGTTGGGGTTGCAAAATTTATAACCTTACCGTTTACTGTAAAGTCTTCGAAGACAACGGGTATTGGACCGTATTTATTGTTGCCACAAACAGCATGAACACCAATTTTAAGGTTTTTGCCCTCTTTTGATACCTGTTGTGGTTCATGTGAGTTTTTAATCGTAGTCCAGTCAGTATTATTGTAACTAAATGAAGATTTTATAGTGTCTCCGATTTTTTCAATCTTCAGCCATACTGCTTCCTGACTTGGCATTGTATCTGCTGCTTGGTCGGTCGTCCAAGTTCTATTATCAGGACGCCATCCAGATTCATTAAGTGTATAAGTTTCAAAACAGTTTCTTCCCGTGAATCTTCTTCTAAGCGATAAATTCACTTTATCATCTTGGAAAACTGACAAACCAATTGCCTGATTTTGTTGATCCAACTGTGAACTTTTAATTTTTACCGTCATAGTGAAGTCACCTTCCGGTGCATCCCTATAAAGGAAATTTTTAAAAGTAAGAGCACTTCCAATTTCACCTGGTAATATTGTTAACTCTAACTGGTTTTCTGCCAAAAGCTTTCTATATATGGGTATCTCCTTTACAAAACTCCAACCATCTGCCAGTTTATACGGGTCGTCCAAAACAGTTACTTTACACTCTGCTTTTATAGCAGGGTTTTTTGAGGAACTAGCTGTGATTGTTGTTTTGCCGGGCTTTAATGTAGAAACTACGCCACTATTGCTTACAATTGCGGCATCAGGATTGCTGGTAGACCATACTACCTGATCATAATCGTAACAATTGATATCTGTAGTTACAAACAGGCTGAGAGATTGATTAATCGATAGTGTCTCATTTGTCTTATCTAATTGTATCGTACCTATTGTTTGTGCCTCACCCTGTGTAATTTTGACGATACATCCTCCTCCGGGGGACATGGGAATTGTCAGCGTGGTTTCAGAGGTTACTTCTTTTTGCTCTACAAGCAAATCATTTTTAGTTGCTCCATCTTTATAAATCGTTGCATGATAACTTTCACCGGGTTTTAGAAAAACAAGAGGTATTACTGCATCTCGTTTTTCAGAATCGCTTCCGTTATTGTAGGTATTGATAGATGCAGTATACCAAATATCTTGGCTTCTGCGTGCAACCGTTACAAACTGCCCCGGCAGTCCGTCAATATATTTTGTTTCATCCCATGCAGCAGGAAGATTTTGAAGTAAAGGCAGCCCCGGGCTCCTCTCATAATCTTTAATGGGGCTTGCCATACAGGGCAGACCGGATTCAAACACAAAGTTAATTGCCAGCTGTTGTGCGGTTGTAATGTTGGTATTAGTTTTTGGATAAATGAACGGAGTAATATCCGTAGGACCTACTACGCCACGTGTGAAAGCCTGCATCGTAAATTGGCTTGCATTAGTTGAGCCTTCCTCACCCCTAATTGCTTCACGGTTGATTGCGTTCGGCCAAGTTCTAACTTCACCTGTAGGCTTATTACATCCGTGAAGATTCATGAGCATATGCTGCTTTGCACATTCTTTATACAAGTCGTTCATCAACTGTATGCGATCTTGAGATTCTCTATCAAAGAAATCTACTTTGATACCCTTGATACCCAAATCTGACCACTCTTTTAAAATTTGACGTTCCTCTGGACTATCTAAATCTCTACAATTGGTCCACGCAATCAGCCCTACATTTTTGGCTTTTGCATAGTTAAGTATACTATTTGGGTCGTCCGGATTAGCAGGATCATAGAAAAACGGGAAGTAACCTTCGTAAATTCTACCGCTACTCTTATCCTTTGCTTGCGGCTGCCAGCCTTCATCCATTATATAATAACTCCAGCCCATTTTAGATGCAAAATCAATATTGCTCCTTACAAAATGCTCATCGTATTGAGCCTCTGATTTGCTGCCCTCTGGTGATAGCCATCCCCATCCGGTAACACCGGGTTTAATCCACTCATCAGCATCATCAATTTTATTTGCAGGGCTTACGTTTTGCACCATAGTGCTTTCTACAATGTCGCCCAAATTGCCCGAAATTGCCAATCTCCAAGGTGATTTAAAGGGTACTTTAGTTTTTACATTTGTTTTCTGCTGAGATACAAAATCCAGGTTAAGTTCGGTAGTAGAACCTTTACGTTTTACAGCTGACCCTGTATAGCTTCCGTCCAGATCTGCTTCAGTAAGCAAAGTCCAGGCATCGTCAGGCGTTTTGTACAGAAACGGAAGTGTTTGTAGACTATTGTTTAAATTTTCTATTTTTTTCTGTTCAAAAGGACCTTCATGGCTAAATCTGTCTTGCGAGTCAGGTGTGTGAGCCTGTGTTGTAATATCGGAGTTTGCAGGAATTATAAAACTGGTAGTCTCATCTGATATTTCAATAGCTGCTGGAGTACCATCTGCTTTACAAATTCCACAACGGTAAGCAATACCGTCGTCATATGCTCTTACAATTACATCAAATTCCATATTGCCTTTTGTAAAGGTGTAGGTGACTTCGTTGGCATGGTCTTTGTACTCCGCTTTTTTGCCGGAATACATTTTGTACGTTTCATTAATCTCTTTCACTTCACTGGTGCTCTTATAAGTAAGGCCTTCAGAGAAGTCTCCAAGCGTGGTTACCATACCAATAGGAGATTTTTCAATAATCGTTTTACCATCTTGGGTTGCAGAATAATAAATTTTACCTTCTTCTAAGCTAATACTAAATGTAGACCTCTGCCCCGGCGATTTTACAATTGAATTCTGTAAAGAACCACTGTCCAAATAACCGCTATCTGAATAACCGCTGTTTACGGTTATTCCAGAATCCATAACATTTTTTTCTGCTGTCTGTGCAAATGTGTTTATCACACTGCCCAATGACATCTGAAGTGCTAAGGTAAGTGCTATAACCGATTTCCAATTTTTAATGCCCACGATATCCCCCTCTTTCCTTTATCTTACATCAATTATATTGAACCAGTTATTTTAATTCAACAAATTCTAGCAAACTCAATATAAAATCTATGATGTATAGAAAGAAATTGTAAGTTTAAGCAAAATAATTGCCGGTTTTGGAGAGTTAGGGTAAGGATAACATTTGGGTTTTTGAGGGTGTAGTGGGACATGAACCCGCACCCTACCAAATAAACTGAATATTTTATAAGAATTAAGACCGATGGTTTAATCTTGGAGTAAATTCAAGAACATAAATCATCGGTCTTTTTTCACTATACCTTGTCCCCCGCCCTTTGTCGTGCGATGTGTGACCCGTTTATCCAATGCGCTGAGCCCTTGCTGGTTGTGTAAAGTTATTTACAGACAAGATGTCTTTGCACTGATGCAAAGCACATACACCTTACGTTGCTTGCACATGTCTGATTCCATTTTATAGGCTTGTTCTCCTAAAAAATCACATTCTTATATGCTATCTTAATGTTGTGCTTTGTTGCAAAATTAATCTCGCCCTGCATTCCTTTTGAGATGGTGCCGCCAAATACCCACATTTCAGAACAAATGCTCAGCAGATGCAATCCTATTGCAAGTGCCCGCTCACGCTCTTTCGGCTTATCATTGTTGAGCAAATCACGGTACATGAGGTGCGGTGCGATTGGCGTGTATCCTTTGCTAAGCGCGTAAATGCTATACATCTGTGCGCGGTTGAGATTTTCGGCTACGTTGCCCCTGCAAGGTGAGCATATATAAACAAACGTGCAAGACTCAAGTTCTGCAACTGATTGTTCTTGCAGTTCTTGTGATAAAAGGCTTAAATAAATTCTCGAGATAAAATGCGCATTATTGGGTTGTTTTCCGGTTGATGATTTAAACAGGTGCCTCAGCAGCTCTGTGTTCCCGCAGCTGAAAGCCGCATTAATTGCGTGCCTTATGTTTCGTTCAACTCTGCTTGGTGTGGTTCCGCATTTACAAGCCAACTTTGCATATAAGTCCATTATGCTGTCTGCTTCACCGTACAGGCTTATTGCATCGGTCAGCAATGTAAAGCCTTTAATTGATGTCGGGATTCCCAATTCAAGAATAATGTGTTGAATGTCTTTTTTGTTCATTTAGTGATTTCTCCTCGATGTCAATTTATCTACACTTTTATGTAGACATCTTTTTATTATCCTTTATATTCTAAGTTTGCGAAAGATAAATAATTGTATTTTATAGCTACTTCTATTACAAAAGGCAGTAACCAATGTTGTTTTTTTACATATAATATAGAAATGTTAGGAGGGTACGCATGTATAATTCTAATTATGCAAATGAAAATATTTGCTATACTTACAACCAAATCCAACTAATAAACGAATTCAGAAAACTTTGGGAGCAGCATATCATGTGGACTAGATCGTTTATTATCAGTTTGGTAAATGATTTGGGGGATTTGGACCCAGTAACCACACGGCTTTTACGCAATCCAACTGATTTTGCAAATTCGCTCAGACCGTTTTATGGTAATGAAAAGGCAGCTAAGTTCGAACAACTCCTGAAAGACCATTTGCTGATTGCATCTCAACTGGTTACCGCTGCAAAAAAAGGAGACACTCAGGCTGTTGATTCATTGCGTAAAAAATGGTACGAAAATGCGGATCAGATTGCTATGTTTTTAGCACAAATCAATCCTTACTGGAATCAGCAAACGTGGCAAATGATGCTTTATGAACACTTGAAGTTGGTGGAAAACGAGGCTGTTACAAGAATTTCAGGTCAATACAATGAAAACGTTTCCCTATTTGATAGTATGGAAAAACAAGCTTTAGCAATGGCAGATCAGATGTCCTATGGTATTATCAATCAGTTTTATATTCAATAACAATTTTCCTCCTGTTAAAATGCAGGAGGTTTTTTATCTTATCGGTTTCTCCGCTTCGGAAGGCTTGATGATGGCTTGATTTTTGCTTCTTTGTGCAAGTCCTCTCTGCATAGTATTTGAGCTGTTTGCTCATCTTTGTACCGAGTCACTATTGAATATAGTGATTATGTATTTCCCTATAGAAAATGGACAGCTTATAAAGGAATAAGCACAAGCGATAAACCCTACACTGGGCTTATCGCTTATGCTTTATAGTAACTAATTTATTTGTGTGCAAATTATTTTTTGTATAATGATTACGAAATTCGCAATATATATTCGTCAAAATTAACAGTATCGTTTTTTATGAGTTTATGATATTATAAAAATACAATATACAAAATTTTGTATATTAAAGTCTTTTGGTAATGGAGGAGCTGCATTGGATTCTATTTTGATGCAAAAGGCTGGGCTCGCAACTAGGGACATTGCTCGCATTATTGCCACATTAAACGACGGAGACAGGTTGCCAACTGTTACACAATTGAGCACCAATTTAGAAACTGCACGGGGCAACATTCAGCTTGGGCTGGATAATTTAAAAAAAATGGGAGCTGTCGAGTTAACTCCGCGTGGACATTTGGGTACATTCGTTTCTAACATTGATTATCTCAAGTTGCTGCAAATATGCGGGAAGGACGGGTTTGTAGGAGTTATGCCACTTCCCTATTCTAAACGTTATGAAGGGCTGGCAACAGGTATTTATTCCTGCATTAATGCAGATGGACTTCGTTCCGGTATCGCATTTATGCGCGGTTCGGAAAATCGCATTAGAAGTTTGAACGAAGGCCGCTACGACTTTTTGGTATTAAGCAGGCTATCTTTCGATTATTACAACGAAAATGGGCATTTTTTAAAGCAGATATGTAACTTGGGCGATAACAGCTATGTTGGAAAACATATGGTTATCGTGCGAAAGGGGTTCAGTGGGAACTGGGATAAAATAAGGGTTGGGATCGATGATTCTTCCGTTGACCAGCGATTGATGACGTTGTCTTATTTTTTGGATAAAAAAGTAGTGCTGATTCCTATGATATACAATCAGATATTTTCTTATCTGCAAAAAGAAACAATCGATGCAGTAGTTTGGAATACCGATGATATGGATTTTGAAGCCAGAGGTTTTGAAACATGCGCGCTGAATGATTTTGATATGTGCAGCCACGCTTCACAGGCGGTGATTGCTTGCAGAAATGACGATACTCTTACAGCAAGGCTGCTTGAACAAATGCTATCGGTTCACACGATACAACAGCAGCAAACAGAAGTTATAAACGAACAACGTGTACCAAGATATTAATGGAGGTCTTTTTTGATGAGTTTGGAATTACGATTAGGGATTCTGCGCCAAAGCGAAATGCTTAGCGATAACAATTACCATAAAATACAACAAGTTATCTCTTATTTTAAAGAAAAGCAGAATATCGATTTGAACGAAGAAAATGCTGCAACATTTATTACTCATTTATGCAGCTCGCTTGAGCGGATTAGTAAAGGGGAAAAAATCAACGAAATTGACAAAGACGTCTACAGCTCTGTAAAAGAAGAATCTACTTTTGACCAAGCTGTATTAATCAGCAAAGATTTGCAGGCAATGCTGCCTGAAATTCCTGATTCAGAATTGAAGTTTATTATTATGCATATTGGGGTTCTTTTAGGAAGGATATAACCACTGCCAGCACAATATCAGTAAGAAGGCTGTAATTTTTTATATAAATCTAAATTGAGGAGGAAAATGAATGGAAATTGTAGTAGGCGGGCAAATCGATAAGCAAAAGATTGCAGATTTGGCGTGTTCTATTGCCAAGGACAAGGCGAATGTTCGGGTAATGGGAGATATTGAAGCCGCGATGGCAGTCAAAAATGGTGATGCTGATATTTACTTGGGTGCCTGCAACACGGGCGGCGGCGGTGCGCTTGCCATGGCGATTGCGCTTTTGGGTATGAACCAATGTGCAACAATATCTATGCCGGGTACGATTAAAAGCGAAACGGAGATTGCGGCGGAAGTGAAAGCAGGGAAAAAAGCTTTTGGATTTACAGCACAGCACATTGAAACCCTTGTACCGCTTATTCTGAAGTATCTGCTCTAAATTCATTTTTATTGAGGAGGGTTTTGTTTGGAAATTTTAAAATTTGTGATTATTGGATTAATTGGCTCTCTCGCTTCGATTCTTTCCAATACAGGAATTGCGGTATTTAACGATGGGTTTCGTCCTGTTATCCCTGAATATCTCGAAGGGCGTATGGACCGTAAGGCTTTGGCAGCCACAAGCCTTGCAATCAGTTTTGGTTTGATTATTGGGTTCGCTATTCCAACATCGTTGGCAGCCAGCATTATTTTAATCCATTGTATTTTGTTAAGTACAGATGTTATTGGAACTATGTGCCCCTCAGGCAAAAAAGGGATGATTGCGGCGGGCGCTTTAGGTGCTGTTTATGGCGTTGGTTTGCTTTTTGGTTTGCAGTTTATCGTCGATTTGTTCAACAAACTGCCTATTAACTTCTTATCTTCGCTTGGCATGGTTGCAACACCGATTACTGTTGCATTTGCCATCTTCCCGGCAGTTACAGTCGGGTTGCAGTTTGGTTATAAAAAAGGAATACTGACAGCTGCTATTACTCTTTTGGTTCGACAAGTTGCGGAATTATATGGTAAGTTTACTTTGTCCGAAACTTCATCCATCGTGCTGAACAAAGATGGTATGGCGCTGCTTGCCGGTATGATTATTATGATTGCATTCGCCATCATGGATAAGCAGGATCAGAGCAACTCTAATGAAATGCTGACAAAAATCTTTGAAGAAAAGGTCAAGCGGATTCGTAAATCGATGCCCATTCTTATGGTTATGGGTGGTTTGATTGCTGCCGGTACCAGTATGGCTATCATGGCAGGTGATCCTATCAGTTTGAACCTTTTGGCAGAAGGTAAAAACGGAGAAGCCGCACTGACCGCTTTTGCCCGCGCAATCGGATTTATCCCGCTGGTTGCTACCACTGCTATTACAACCGGTGTATATGCACCGGCAGGTATGACATTTGTATTTGTAATTGGTCTTGCAATCCGCAATCCCATTATCGCATTTGTAGCAGGCGCCATTACAATGGGGCTTGAAATTATCTTGCTTAACCTTATTGCAAAAGGTCTGGACCGCTTCCCCGGTGTAAAACGCTGTGGTGATAATATTCGTACAGCAATGAGCAGTGTGCTGGAAGTTGCACTTTTGCTCGGTGGTATGATGGCGGCACAGGCAATGGCTCCCGGGTTTGGATTGTTTGTGATTATCGGTTTGTTCTGTTTGAATAAATGCAGCAAAAAGCCTTTGGTCTCTATGGCGATTGGACCGGTCGGCGCAATTGTAGTGGGCTTACTTATTAATGTACTGTACCTATTGAAGTTGTTTGTTCCTGCAGCATAAGTTTGATTGAGACAATAAAAGGGCAGTTTTTATAAAGCTGCCCTTTTACTTCTTCAAAAAGCAAAAATGAGGTATAAAAATGAGCTTATTTAAAAATATTATCTACGCACACGAACATACAACCATTGATTTATCCGGTATTAAGCAAGATATGGATTGTTGCTTGGATAACAAAACGGATATCATAGAAGAATTCGGTAAACTGGCACAGCTTGGCGTTTCAAGAATTATAGATCAGACAAATAACGGTATGGGGCGTAACCCGAACTATGTTCGGGAGGTCTCCGAGGCTGTAGGGATAACCATCGCACAGTCAACCGGTTACTATAAAGAGCCGTTTCTTCCCGAAGAATGCTATCGAATGGATGAAAAGCAGCTTTCGTCCAAAATGGTATCTGAATTGACAAACGGCATAGAGCAAAGTGGTATTCGAGCAGAGTTTATCGGCGAAATCGGTACAGGCAAGGACTGCATCCAACCTGTTGAAGAAAAAATATTTTGTGCAGCAAGCCGTGCTCATGCTGATACTGGCGCATCAATTTGCACACACACCACGCTGGGGACTTTAGGAATCGAGCAAATTGCTATTTTTCAAAAGTATGGAGTGGATTTGCAAAAAGTAGTTCTAAGCCACATTGACTTATCTGGAGATTTGGACTATATGCTTAGGCTTTTAGATAAAGGAGTCAACATTGCTTTTGATACGGTAGGAAAAAATAATTATCAGCCGGATGAAAAGCGGGTTGAATGGCTGTTAGAACTGTGTAAACGCGGCTTTAGCCCGCAAATTGTGCTGAGTGTAGACATTACCCGAAAATCGCACTATAAAAAGAACGGCGGCATTGGTTACGCATATTTGCTCGAATCGTTTGTGCCTGCATTGCTTGATGCAGGATGTTCCCGCCAAAACGTTGAAAATCTGCTGGTTCACACACCGGCTCGTATCTACAACAATCCAGAAAGGGATGTATTATGAAAACGTATCCGCTTCATTCCATTACAATAGAACAGGCAAAACAACTTCAATTTCATGCAATTGATTGTATTACTCGGCATTTTGACGGCTATGAGGTGTTAAGCACAGGTGACCTCGGTGTTGTAAAAGGGTTGAATAAACCCAATTATACCTTCAAGGCAGAAAAGGTTTTTGCAGATTTTTTTGGTGCACAAGATGCATTGCTGGTTCGCGGTGCGGGTACGGCAGCAATCCGTTGGGGACTTGTGAGCATGATGAAACCGGGAGAAACTATCTTACTGCATCAAGCACCCATCTACCCTACCACAAAGGTAGCGATAGAGACTATGGGGCTGAAAACCATATATGCAAACTTTAACTCCCCCGAAGATGTTGCCTATGTAATCGGTAAACATCAAAACGAAATTTCAGGTGTTCTCATCCAGCATACACGGCAAAAAATAAATGATGCCTATGATTTGGAAACAGTAATTAAGCAAATAAAGGGTCTACTCCCGAATGTTCCAATTCTAACCGACGATAACTATGCGGCTTTAAAGGTGGAAAAAATAGGATGCCAAGCAGGGGCAGAGATCAGCACCTTTTCTTGCTTTAAGATTTTAGGCCCAGAAGGCATTGGGGTACTGGTGGGTGACAAAAAATACATTCAGCGTGCCGGCAGCTTTCAGTACTCGGGCGGGAGCCAGGTACAGGGGCATGAGGCAATGGAAGCATTAAGAGGGCTTGTATATGCTCCGATGGCATTGGCAGTGCAATCGGAGGTAAATGAAGAACTCGTTACTCGGATTTGTTCGGGAGAAATTCCGGGTATCAAGCATGCTTTTTTAGCCAATGCACAAAGCAAAATATTACTGGTGGAGTTCGAAGAAGAAATTGCAGAAAAAGTTCTTGAAGTCACTCCCAAATATGGTGCGGCAGCACATCCGGTGGGCAGCGAAAGCAAATACGAGTTTGCCCCCATGATTTACCGCATTAGCGGAACCTTTCGCCAGCAAGACCCCTCACTCGAAAAACGAATGATTCGAATTAATCCTATGCGCAGCGGCCCTGACACAGTTCTTCGTATTTTAAAACAAGCTATGGACGAGATTGCGAAAGGCTGCTAAGGGGGATTTTTAGATGTTTTTAAATACTACAATTGAAAAAAACCGCGCTCTTGTAGAGTTTGCTTTTTGGGCACAGCGCAGCGGCGCAATTTTACCCGACACCTATTTGCTGGATTTGGACACATTAGAAGAAAATGCACAATTGATTCAGCACGAAGCAGATGCTGCCGGAGTATCCCTTTACTTTATGCTAAAACAAATCGGAAGAATTCCCGATGTAGCAAAAAGGCTTATGGAAATTGGATACAGCGGTGCCGTGTGTGTTGATTACAGAGAAGCACTGACTATGATGCGGGCAGGTGTTCCGCTGGGGCATGTTGGGCATTTGGTACAAACACCTCGCGCCGCACTTGAGCAGATTCTGGCATCACATCCACAGATTATGACCGTCTATTCTTTGGAAAAAGCTGCAGAAATCAATGCAGTTTGCAGCAAACTGGGGTATATCCAGCCAATTATGCTGCGCGTTTTAGGTAAGCAGGATATACTTTACCCCGGGCAGTACGGCGGATTTGCACTGGAAAATATGGAGGCTACCATAGCACACCTGCAAACCTTAAAGAATATTCGCATTGCCGGAGTTTGTTCTTTTCCATGCCTTCTGTATAACGAAGAAAGGCAGGATATTGTGCCTACTCCTAATATGCAAACTGTCAGAGAAGGCGCGGCTTTTTTAAAGAAAGCAGGATACCAAAACCTACAGCTCAATATGCCATCCGCCACATGCATGCACAGTATCAAACTTATTGCTCAAAACGGAGGAACACATGCCGAACCGGGACATGGTTTGACAGGCACGACCCCCTATCATGCAGTTTGTAGTGCTGATGAAGAACGACCAGCATTGGTTTATGTCTCTGAAGTGAGCCATAATCTTGGTGATAAAGCTTATTGTTACGGGGGCGGTCATTATCGACGCGGCCATCTACAGCATGGGTTGGTGGGTACAAGTATTGATGATGCCCGCTTGATGGATGTTACTCCGCCAACCGATGAAAGCATAGACTATCATTTTGAACTGTCAGAGAACGCCCATGTATCCCATGCTGTGGTCATGAGTTTTCGCACGCAAATATTCGTTACACGCAGCGAAGTAGCTATTGTAAGCGGTATTTCCAAAGGAAAACCGCAAATATGCGGGGTCTATTCATCCTTAGGTGAAAAACTAAAATGAAAGGATTGTTTAGATGGGTAAATTCATAGTAATTGTTCTCGATGGCTTCGGCATTGGAACTATGCCGGACGTGCTGCAGGTACGCCCTCAGGATATGGGGGCAAATACTTGTATGCATATTTTTGAAAGAAAACCTAATTTAAGCCTGCCGACTTTAGAACGTTTAGGGCTTGCCAATATTATAGGGCAAGAAACACCAAACTTAAAATATAGTAAAACAGCCACGTTTGGCAAAGCACAGCTTATGCACGACGGCGCAGATACTTTTTTTGGGCACCAAGAAATTATGGGCACTCGCCCCGAAAAGCCTTTTGGCGAACCCATTAAAAATAAGCTTGAACTTATTATGCAAACTTTGCAGGAACACGGGTATAAAGTAAGGCTGCATGCAGGCGTAAAAGAAAAGCTGCTGGTAGTGGAAGAGTGCCTTACGGTAGCCGATAATATTGAATGTGACCCTGGGCAGGCGTTTAATATCACCTCTGCATTGGATGATATCGAGTTCAGCGAGGTTGTAAAGATAGGAAAACTAGTGCGTTCTGTATCTGTGGTGCCACGTGTAATCACTTTTGGCGGGCATGGCATCCATCTTGATGATATACTTGCCGCAGTTGAGGAACATGGCGAGTACATCGGCGTGAATGCACCTGCTTCGGGTGTTTACAACAACGATTACCACTGCGTACACCTCGGTTACGGAGTAGACCCACAAGTGCAAATACCTACCATTTTAGGCAAAGCAGGCGTCCCAGTTTATTTGCTTGGTAAAGTAGCCGATGTTGTAATAAACGATTACGGAACCAGCTACCCCATGGTGGATACTCGTGCCGTACTAGAAAAAACTTTGGAGCTTGTACATTCGGTGGATTCAGGGTTTATTTGCACCAATGTACAAGAAACCGATTTGTGCGGGCACCGAGAAAACGTAGATGCTTATGCTGAAAAGCTGCAGACTGCGGATGAAGTCATTGGTCGTATTCTACCTGAGCTTAAGAAAGAGGACATATTAATCGTGATGGCAGACCACGGAAATGACCCTACCATCGGTCATCCTCATCATACGCGAGAAATGGTACCGCTGATGATCTACAGCGGTAGCTCATCGCCTAAAAACGTGGGCGTTCGCAGTACACTCTCTGACGTAGGGGCAACCGTTGCCGACTATTTTCATCAACCAAAGCCGCAGAATGGCAAAAGCTTTTTACCTCTGCTGAGGATATAATCATGACGAAACTTGAAAAAGCAATGCAGCTTGCGCAAGCAAATTTAGGGCGTTCGGTTGTGCGAATAAACGCGACTGCACAACAAGAACAATTTCAAAAACAAAAAGAGTATTCTATTTTCGGTGTAAAGAATACGGAAGATATCCCAGATAGCCTGATTAATAAATTACGGCAAAATGAGCACTTTCTTTTTCTTACCATTGATAAAATGGCGGATTTAGGGCGCAGCGTAGATATTGATTTGGTCAATCCCCTAACCTATCGCTGTATGACGGGATCGACCAGCGGCGGCTGTGTCAACATCCTCAAAGGCATTACCGATTTGTGCATCGGCACGGATGGTGGTGGTTCGGTGCTGGCTCCCGCACTAAGCACCAATTTATATTCCTTTATGGGTAAAGGTGTAGGGCTGATGCTGAAAAACGGCAGCCTTTCTACCGACGGGCTGCCGTTTGCACCCGGTGTAGGGGTTATCTCCACTCGGCTCAATCCAATCCGCAAAGCAATACAGGCATTGACGGGGAGGGCTTTTACAAAAACCAATGAGTCTATCCGCATAATGACACCTGCATCTGGATGTATGATGCTGCCAACCGGAGAGGACGCCCACACCGTTTTGCAGCCAATACTCAGCCAACTGCCCAAACAATTTATAATTCAGGAACACACCTTTGCCGACTGTTATAACCGTACAGCTCTAGTGGAAGAGATAAACCGGCTAATTGCCGCGGATGTTGCCGATTTGTTTTTAACTTTAGAAGGACCAATCGATGTTTACAGCTACGATGAAACTATTCCTAAAAAATTTGAAGGTCCACTCCCCGAAACGCTTTGTGCAAACGCAAGCAAATCGTTTGTAAAAGCTGTCAATATCTGTGGATGCAGCGGTTTTACTATCCCGCACAGTCGGCTTGCAACAGGTTTTGTTGTTACATGCCCCTGCGGATGGGAAAAAGCAGATATGGGTTATACCCTTGCCTGTGAACTGGAAAAACTCGTCAGCTTGCCTGCTATCTTCGAGAAATATTTTATTAATAGAGAAAAATATGTTACTCCCAACCGTTTTAAATAATTTATAGTCATTAAAAATTTATTATACATTAATTTGGAGGAAAAAATGAAACAGTTTGAATATACAGTTGTGGATGAATTAGGCTTGCATGCACGTCCGGCAGGTTTATTGGTTAAAAAAGCTATGGCATGGAATAGCAAAATTACGATTAAAAAAGAGGATAAAACGGCAGATGCCAAACGGTTATTTGCTGTGATGAGCCTTGCTGTTAAAAAAGGCGAAACCATTGCCTTCGTGGTTGATGGTGAGGACGAAAGTGACGCTGCGCAGGACTTACAAGCGTTTTGCAGCAGTAATTTGTAAAGGGGAAACAATACATCCATGAAAGAAATGCACGGGATTGCTGCGTCGCGCGGAATTGCTATCGGATTGTATCAGGCATTGCAAATAGCAGATGTAAAGATACCTTACAGAATAGTAGAAAACATACAGGAAGAATATCAGCGGTTTGAAACCGCAAGGCTGAATGTTATCGCCAAACTCAATCAAGTTTATACTGAAAATGTAGAATTATTGGGTGAGAATGCAGAGATTTTTAATATTCATGCTATGATGCTGGAAGATTTGGATTACCTGGACAGCATCCACAATTTGATTTTGCAGGATAAATGCAACGCGGAACATGCGGTTTCGGTTACATCCAAAAAGTTCTCAGAAATATTTTCGTCTATGGAAGATGCTTATATGAACCAACGCTCTGCAGATGTGATAGACATTTCTAGGCAGGTAATAGATGTATTAATGGGAACCGAAAAAGGCTTGCTTTACGGTACAGGCAAAATTGTGGTAGGCGCTGAAGATTTGCTACCCGGACACACCATGCAGATGGATAAAAGCCGAATACTCGCGTTTATCACCGGAAAAGGCTCTGCCGTTTCTCATGCTGCCATATTGGCAGGTTCTTTAGGAATCCCCATGGTAGCAGGCTTGGGAGATAACCTTGAGTGCATAAGTGATGGGGAGCTGCTAATTGTTGATGGCACACAAGGGTTGGTGATAGCAGATCCGGATGAAAATACACTACAGAATTACCGCAGCAAACTGCTAGCGCAGCAGGAGATTTTGTGTAATCTGCAAAAATTTAAGAATGCGCAAAGCATCACTTTGGATGGCCGCCGTGTGGAACTGTGTGCAAATATAGGCAACCCCGATGAGATAGAAAACGCATTGCTTAACGGCGCCGAGGGAATCGGGCTTATGCGCAGTGAATTCCTTTATATGAACGCATCCAGCTTTCCCACCGAAGAACAGCAGTTTACAATTTATAAATCAATGCTGGAGCGTATGCAAGGGAAACGCGTTGTTGTACGAACACTCGATTTTGGAGCAGACAAGCATGTGGATTACTTTGAACTGCCGAAAGAAGCCAACCCCGCATTGGGCTATCGCGCCATCCGTATTTGCCTTAGTCAAAAAGATATTTTTGGTCCGCAGATACGTGCACTTTTAAGGGCTTCTGTATATGGCAAACTTGCCATTATGTTCCCTATGGTTATTTCTGTTGATGAAGTGCGCGAAATTAAGGCTTTTGTTCAAGAGCAAAAGCAGCAGTTAATCGAAGCAGGTATTGCCGTAAGTGACAGCTTGGAACTGGGCGTTATGATAGAAACCCCTGCAGCCGCTTTAATTAGTGACCAATTAGCACAGGAAGTAGATTTTTTCAGCATCGGTACCAATGATTTGACTCAATATACATTGGCGGTGGATCGTATGAATGAAAAGATAGGGCATTTATTTAACACATCCCATCCGGCTGTTCTACAGCTTATCAATCTCACAATACAAAATGCGCATAAAAACGGTATATGGGTGGGCATCTGCGGAGAAGCAGCAGCTGACACCTTGCTTACCCCGCACTTTCTCTCGATGGGCATTGATGAATTATCGGTCAGCGTGCCATCCATTCTCCCCGTTCGAGAAGTAGTATGCAAACTGGATTTATCACAATTTCAAGGCTAAGGATGTACTATCCGATAAGCTAACAAGGACTTTAACTCCATTATGTCCTCCACCTACTGTGGGTTTGAAACCTATCGCTTTGCCAAAAATAACACTCAAAAAAATAGTATCGAGTTAAACATTGATGTTTAGCGGCGGATACGGCGGTTTTTATCTTTGTTTTTATATACCCAATGGTCAAGGATAACATTTCGTTTTTTGAGGTTGTGGTTTGACTTGAGCCCACATTATACCCATTAAATTGAATATTCTACAAAAAAGACCAATGGTTTACTCTTGGAGTTAATTCAAGAACATAAATCATCGGTCTTTTTTATATGATTTTTTAGTTTAAGTACATTAAAACAAACTATATCCAAATATTTACGCTAATATATTAAGCTTAAAAGGGTAAATTAATACAGACACTATTGAGAAAAGAGGTGTCCCGAAGTTGGAGAACGAACAAGCATACGGCTTACGAAAGTAATGCTGCATGTTAACCGAAATTCAAGAACAGGAAGTCTCAAAAATCAATAATGTCTTTATAAGCACCATTTCAGGTTTGCCTGAGATGGTGTTTTTATTTATAAGCAACGAATCTTTTATCCGGTGCTTGGAGCATCTAAGCGTTGATTTACTATACCCACTACTTCATACTCAAGAACTACGCTATTTAAGTTAAAATAGGCTGAAAATATTTTATTTTCAGTAAACAATAGCAGGAGTATAGTGTTTTCTTAGTTTTATTCCGAATTATTCTTTGTATCTTATCGATATTTTTTCTTTTTTTTGTTTTGCTTGTTTTGTTTGTTGAGTATATATTTGTAAAGCATATCAGATTGTCGGTCGGTAATACCGATGAATTCGCAGCCATATCCTATTTTACTTTCATCGCCTTCTCTGATTATCCTGCGAATAATACAGTTAAAAGGCGTAGGACCATCAGGCAACTGCAAAATGGGAAAAACCACATCCTCTACATCAAATTTTTCGGTCGTGGTGAATTGCATCCCGTTCAAGCTGACATCCACAAGTTCTATTTCAACCATGCGTGGTTCCTGTTCTGCCGGCTCACTCGAAATAAGCAGCTGTGCCTTTTCTTTTGCATTTACGCGAAAATAAAGGCGCTTTTCAAATTCTGAAAGAGCCGTTACATCGGTAATGCGTGCAAGGTTTTTTGCAGATATGTACATTCTGCCTATCAGAACCCTAAAGCCTAAAACACTGTTGTAAATATTCATTTTAACCAAAGTGTTATAAGCAATCAGCGGCATTTCGCCTCTCACATCAATCACATCAACGTAACCGGATGTTATTTTGCCGATAACACCCGATGCCAGCAGATCGTTGCTGCGAGATTTTAGGACACAAACCGATCCTGCATATTTTTCAGAAATCGGCAGCATAAGTTATCTCCTCCAACTATTTACAGTACTTAATAAACTACTGTTCTGTACAAAGCAGTTGCTCTACTTCATCCTGATTTAATATTTTCTCCGTATCCAAAAGCAACACAACCTTAGCAGCAAGTTTACCAACCCCTGCAATAAATGCATTTTTGTTATCTCCTAATATTCTGGGCGGCGGGCAGATATCTTTTTCATCAATATCTGTCACTTCATCTACAGCATCTACAATAAAACCAATATATGTCTCTTTTAGATTTGCAACAATAATACAGGTACGCTCGTTGTATTCAATTTCTGCGCGATGCAGACGCAGACGAACATCAATAATGGGGATAATGTTGCCACGCAGGTTGATGATGCCTTTTGCATACACCGGATACTCAGGAACCGGTGTTATTTCTTGAATACCCACTATTTGCACGACATCTGCAATTGGGATTCCAAAAAGTTGGTTATCTGTCCAGAATGTCAAAAACTTACCGTCAAGGCTCTCGCTTTCTTCTTGACCGGCTGCAAAAGAAATTGCTTCATAATTGTCTTGCATATTAAACTCCCTTTCCTCAGCATAAATCAACCTTCCACAAAACTGCCAACTTGTTGCTCGTCTTCAGGAACTTCTTCCTCAATCATATCGGGATGATTCCTTTGAGAAACAAGATTGAGTTTGTTGGAAATTCTGCCCGTTTTTGTTTCAATCGGCTTATGTTTGTTTTTTATGTCTGCCGAAATCTCAAGCAGTTGGCGGTAAATTGCTGCAACGACCTCGTATAATTCTACCGGAATATTGCTGCCAACCTCTAACATACACATCAAAGACGCAGCGCTGTCATCTTTAAATACGGGAATGCCTTTCTGTTCGGCAATATCAATAATTTTTTCTGCAATCGTTCCGTATCCCGAAGCAATAACCACGGGGGCTACATCTTCTTCTGCGTTATATTTAAGCGCAACTGCTTTGTTCTTTCTAGATTTTGACATCAACACCCGTCCTTTTATATGGTAACGTCTTAAACACATCCATTAAGGAGCGCTGCCGTTCCAGCTTATCTATGGTAATTCGTTCAAATTTATAGCTTGAATTTTGAGTAATCTGCGATAATTTACTCGATAATGCAGAAAATTCGGACAAATATTGCACAGGGCAAAATAATGAAAATTGAATTTTCTCCCCTTGCGCCCAAAGCTCCGCTTCAAACTCACCGATTCCGCTTATGTCAAATACAATCAGCATATGTATATTTTGGTCTGTTTCTGTGCCTTGCTGTGCACTGTAAGTATCGTTCGGGTCAATCCAAAACTCTGCAAAAGATTTTATATTCATATACTCTACAGGAATAACAAAATGCAGCAGCGGCGTAAAATTACAAGGAGAAGATAGCAGGCTGTGTATAATTTTTTCTATTTTTTCACCGCCCAGCATAATGGAAGAAACATCTTCGTTCTGCCTGCCGATGATATCTGCTATTGTATTCATGATATGAGAATGGTCTGCATTTTTATGATTCTCGCCGAAAGTAGCGATATAGTCTGCTACCAGCTGCCTAAACTGCATTTTCTGCTCTGCACCGTTGATAAACATCATGATATCTGCAAGAGATTCCCCCAGAAAATCTGGGTTATCTTGAAAGCGCGACAGGTTGTAAATTACAATGGGTACAATTTTTGCAAGCTTTGGTGAAAATAAAATGCTGTTTTCTACCTCTTTGAGTAATTCCAAAGTCTCCTGCTTTAAAGTGCTGAACTGCCCTATCGCATCCTCTTGGCGAAATTTTAAAGATAATTGCTGTAAACTCTCTGCAAGGCTCTTACTAGGTGCAAGGCTTTCAGAGAGAAATTGCAAACTGTTTGCTACCGAATCCAAGACATCCTGCTTTGCCAAGATACCATTTATTGATTTTAGTAAATTGGTGAGTTCTTCGCTTGATTTTAGCTGTGGCTTTTCTGATATCAGCTTGCGAAGAAAATCAAACAAATCCCCTTTAAAAACGGTAGATGCATACTCTTGACGCAGCATTTCTTCCACGATTTGATCAGGATTAATAAGCAGTGCGTTAAAAAGCTGCTGAATTTCTTGTGTTACTGTGCTGTTATTTACTGGCAGCAAGCTAATAATTTCTTGCAGCATAAAGATATTTTTAAGAAACTGAACCGTTACTGCAGGGTCTTTAAGCAGGTTCATTAATATGCTTGCGCCTTCATCTTTTTGCAGCAATTTATTGTTTTGCCCAAGCAATTCGCTTTGCGGATTGGACTTTATGACCTTTGTTATATCCTGCAAGTTAAAAGGTACGGTTGGGTCGGTAGACTGCTTGTTAGGCTGAATTGCATTTTTATTAATCAGCGGTGCTGTTATTTTTAAAATATCTGCCATATTGCTCCCCTTACCGCATCTTTTTTATTTTTTATTCTGCCAAATACAGAATTAATTTTTATCCCTATTTATTATATCGTATTTTTTACATAAAAGTTGAGGATATAAATAAAGTTTTTTTGAAATGTGTCGACAATATTTATAAGAATATCAAATATAAATACGGCATCTTCCGCGTTAGGTGCCGTATGTAACTATTTAACATATGCGCGGAGAAATGGTGGTTTTATGAGCGGTATTGACGTTAGTATGGAACCTATGCTTGAAATGTTTATTTATGAAACAAGCACCCTTTTAGAGCAGCTTGACGAAATTCTTTTGGAATCGGAAAAAGAAGATAGTTTAAGCTCCGAAAATATTGATGAAATTTTTCGTATTATGCATACTATAAAAGGTTCTTCTGCTATGATGGGGTTGGAGGGCATTTCTACCCTTTCGCATAGAATAGAAGATCTTTTCTTTCTAATACGTGAAAATCCTGATGAAATCAAAGGGCATGAAGAAATTTTTGATATCGTTTTTCAAGCATCCGACTATTTAAAAGCAGAAGTTGAACTTATTCAAAATGACGATTATACAGAAACCGATTTTTCTGATTTACTGGATCGCCTAAAAAAATTGGTTTCGCTTATTAAAAAAGAGGAGGATTCGGAAGCGCAGCAGCCTACCCAGGTATCTGCCTCGGCACAGCCTGCCCTCTCTGCAGACAAGACAAGCGAAGAAGAACAACAGATACGAGTATTTTTTGAGGACGGATGTCAAATGGAGAATATCCGTGCATTTATGCTGGTGTCTCAAATATCTGAGTTATGCAATTCTATTTCGACAGTCCCCCCTCATCCTGAAAAAGACTCCAACTTATCTGCAGAAATCATCAAAAACGGTTTTCTGATTCGGTTTGTTCCTGCAGCCCCACTGGACGAAATCTATTCCGTACTGGAAAACTCTATTAATATTAAATCTTACGAGAATATTGACGCTGAGCAAAAGAAAACTGCAAAGACAGGTAAAAAGGGTACCGGTACTGCATCATCATCCGGTTCGTCACAGGAGAACTCTTCCTCCAACTCACAAAGCAGTAAGGCAGGCAAACAAAGCTTAATCAGTGTAAACCAAAGCAAACTAGACCAGCTGATGGATATTGTTGGTGAGATTGTAATTGCCGAATCCATGGTGTCAGGCAGTTCGGATTTAAAAGGTCTTCAGCTGGATGGATTTCATAAAGCAACCCGCCAACTGCGCAAACTTACCGACGAACTGCAGGACATTGTTATGTCTATCCGAATGGTTCCGCTCACCGGTGTATTTCAAAAAATGAACCGTATCGTACGCGATATGAGTAAAAAACTTAATAAATCGGTTGATTTGGTTACTTCAGGCGGTGAGACCGAGGTTGATAAAACAATTATTGATTCTATTACCGACCCGTTTATGCATATGATCCGTAATTCTATGGATCATGCTATCGAATCACCGGAAGAACGACAAGAACTGGGGAAATCTCCAACCGGTAAAGTGACAATGGCTGCTCAAAATGTCGGCGGTGAAATTGTAATAACCATAGCGGATGACGGAAGAGGCTTGGACAGAGATAAAATCGTGAAGAAAGCAAAAGAAAACGGTATTCTTACAAAACCGGAAAGCGAATACACTGAGAAAGAAATATTTTCTTTGATCATGGTTCCGGGCTTTTCGACAAACGAAGCTGTAACAGAATTTTCTGGCCGCGGCGTAGGAATGGACGTTGTACGCAAAAACATAGAAAAAGTAGGCGGTTCTATTTCGGTAGAAAGTAAAAAGAACGTAGGCACCACCTTTACTATCAAAATTCCCCTTACATTGGCTATTGTTGACGGTATGGAGATTTCTGTTGGCGAAACAGCATTTACACTGCCCATTATATCGATTAAACAATCATTTAAAATCTCTGAGGAAACAAAAATAATATACGGAACAGACGGCTGCGAAATCATTATGGTGCGTGGGCAGTGCTACCCTATCATTCGTCTGCACGAAATTTATGATATTCAAACCGATAAAACAGCGTTGACTGACGGTATTGCTATCCTTGTTGAAAATGAAAATAAGGTTGCCTGCCTGTTTGCGGATGAACTTGTTGGCGAACAACAAGTTGTTGTAAAACCCTTCCCTATTTTCTTCAATCATCACAACCTAAAGGCGAAAGGTATGGCGGGCTGTACCATTCTTGGGGACGGCGGTATCAGTCTGATTCTCGATGTCCACAATCTGCTCAAGCAGTACTAAGGAGGTTTTATCATGAATGAAAATATCAATGCATCTACAGCTCTTGACGACCTTATGGGGCGATTTCTCACCTTTTACATAGGCGATACCATTTATGGCGTTGAACTGCTGCATGTATTAGAAATCATCAGCATTCAAGCAATCACCAGTGTTCCGAAAGTTCCTAACTATATCAAAGGCATTATCAACCTCAGAGGTAAAATTGTACCTGTTGTAGATGTTCGTTTGAAACTGGGTAAAGAAGAAAGAGAGTACGATGAGCGTACTTGCATCATTGTTGTTAGCATTGACGAAATGTCGGTAGGATTAATTGTTGACCGCGTATCGGAAGTAGTGGATATTGATAATGTTGGGCTTTCTGCACCGCCGGAATTAAGCTCTTCTTCAACCAACCAGTATTTAAGTTCGATTGCTAAAATAGAAGATAAAGTGATTCTTAACATTGATTTGGAACGCTTTTTCTTTGAAGAAATCGGCGGAATACTCTAGCCGGTTTGCAAATAATATTAATATGGAAAGGAGCAACTGTATATGATCGCTATGACAGATAAAGAATTCGACACACTCACAAAATTCGTTAAACAAAATTACGGAATAGATCTTACTAAAAAACGTATTTTAATAGAAGGCCGCCTTTCC
This sequence comes from Hydrogenoanaerobacterium saccharovorans, assembly GCF_003814745.1. Taxonomy (NCBI): domain Bacteria; kingdom Bacillati; phylum Bacillota; class Clostridia; order Eubacteriales; family Oscillospiraceae; genus Hydrogenoanaerobacterium; species Hydrogenoanaerobacterium saccharovorans. The sequence goes on from NZ_RKRD01000001.1 coordinate 1,631,670, forward strand.
AACACGATTACAGCAAAAGGATTATCCTCTTTTGAGGAATATTTGAACCTGATTTTTAATGATAAATCGGGGCAGGAAATGAAAGTGCTGTTAAATAAGCTTACTACGAACCACACCTTTTTCTTAAGAGAATCGGATCATTTTCAATTTTTAAAGGAGTATGTGCTGCCGTATTTGGTAAAACACCGTAAAAACAAAGATTTGCGCATTTGGAGTGCCGGCTGCTCTGCCGGACAAGAACCTTATACAATGGCAATGGTGATTGCCGATTTTTTCGGCAATCAAAGCAGTTCTTGGGATACAACGATTTTAGCGACCGATTTGTCTACCCATGTTTTAGAACAGGCAAAAACGGGGATTTATTCTGCAGAAAGCATAAAGGATGTTCCCCCCGAATGGATGCAAAAGTATTTCATCGATAAAAAAGACGGTACTTTTGAGATTTGCGACCGTATTAAAAAAGAAGTGGTTTTTCGCCATGCCAATTTGATGGAGCCGTTTAATTACAAAAAACCTTTTGATATCATCTTCTGCAGAAATGTAATGATATACTACGATGCTCCCACTAAAATTACCTTGGTTAACAAATTTTACGATTGCACAGCAAATGGAGGTTTTCTTTTTATCGGCCATTCAGAAACCATAAATCGTGAAAACACAAAATACCGCTACATCAAACCCGCTGTCTACCAGAAGGGGGAGAATGCTAGATGAGACCAATGAAAAAAATCCGTGTACTTATTGTCGATGATTCTATCGTCTTCCGCGAAACACTCAGCCAAAAACTATCTGCCAACCCGCAGCTTGAAGTAGTTGGTTCTGCAGCAGATACTTTTGATGCTATGGAAAAAATCAAGCAGCTGCGGCCTGATGTGCTGACATTGGATGTTGAAATGCCCAAAATGAACGGCATAGATTTTTTAAAAAAGTTGATGCCAACTGACCCGCTGCCTGTTGTTGTTGTAAGTTCTTTGCCCATAAACGCTTTTGAAGCTTTGGACGCCGGTGCAGTTGATTTTGTAAGAAAGCCGTCAGCAAAATCATCATCGGATATAACTGATTTTATCAACGAGTTAATTGTAAAAATTAAAATTGCCTCAACAGCTCATGTAGGCAAAAAATTATCTGCTATTCCACAGCCGGCAACTCAGTTTACCGCGGATATAGATAATATGGTGATAGCCATAGGAGCATCCACAGGTGGAACGGAGGCGATTCTTTCTGTTATTAAAGATTTGCCTGTTACTACCCCTGGTATTGTAATAGTACAACACATGCCGCCTGTATTTACAAAAATGTATGCTCAGCGCCTTGATAAAAATTGCATTATGAGTGTAAAAGAAGCAGAAAACTTGGATCGTGTAGAAAAAGGCAAAGTGATAATTGCGGCAGGCGAAAATCATTTGACTCTCGCACGTGATGCAAGAGGATTTTACGTAAAAAGCCGCCCCGGCCAAAAAGTTAGCGGTCATTGCCCGTCAGTAGATGTTTTATTTGACTCTGTGGCAAGCATTGCAGGCTCTAACGCGATTGGTATTTTGCTTACAGGCATGGGAGCAGATGGCGCCAAAGGGCTGTTAAATATGCGCAAGAACGGCGCATACACAATCGGCCAAAATAAAGAGAGTTGTGTTGTTTACGGTATGCCGATGGTTGCGTATAATATAGGTGCAGTAACAAAGCAACTCCCCCTACTGGATATAACAGGGGATATTATTGGTTATATGAACAAAATAGGAAATACTAAGAAATAATGTAACCGTTTATAGTACAAAACGCAAACAGAAATTCTGTTTGCGTTTTTTTATGATAAATTATATTAATATTGTAACCGTCAAATAACCACACAGACAAAGCCTTACTGAAGCTTTAAAACTTGGGTGGATTTAAAATATTGTGATTAATTCAGCTTGCAGCTTTACTGATTTCAGGGCAGACTATTATCCAATTGGATAATAAAAGGTGCAGCACTTTTCGAGCCTCTTGTAGATAATATGAAAGAAGAAATGCTAGTCAAATTGTACCAATTAAAACAACTCCTTTACTTTAAGGGTATACCCCATAAAGCAAAGGAGTTTATTGCACTATAATTAATAATTTATTTTGGCTAATAACTTGTGTATAGAAAAATAAACCAATCATGCATAATATTTATTTGCTTGAAAACTTTGTAATAAAATATTAAAAAACCGCTTAGGTAAGCCATCATTTAACCGCTTCTGCCTCGGTACGCATCCCTTTTAAGCGAAGGGTAAGCTTGTCAGAGATGAGGGCAATAAATTCGCTGTTAGTCGGTTTACCGCGCGAATTATGAATGGTATATCCAAAGTAACTGTTGAGAATATCCACGTCGCCTCTGTCCCAGGCAACTTCAATTGCATGACGGATTGCACGCTCTACCCTGGAGGAAGTGGTATTGTAGCGTTTTGCAACTGTGGGATAAAGCTGTTTTGTAACCGAATTGATAATGTCGTGATCTTCAATGCAAAGCATAATCGATTCGCGCAAATAATGGTATCCCTTAATATGAGCAGGAACACCGATTTGATGAATAATTTCTGTTACCATCATTTCTATATCGGGTTCTGATTTGACAAAAGGCAACACTTGTGCATTTGAAATATTCGTCATTTTACGAATTCCGGTCAGTTGAACAATTCTTTCAACCAAAACTTCAACATCAAACGGCTTTAAGAAAAAATAAGATGCTCCGGTATCCATTACTTCTTTTTGCAAAGTTGGATTGTCGAAAGTAGACATAACCATAAACAGAGGTTTTGCTGTGCCGGCATTTTTTACTTGCTTCATAACAGAAATCGCATCGAAATACGGCATAAAAATGTCACACAGCACAACATCCGGCTTTTGCTCTGATATTTTTTCAAGCAAAATCGCACCGTCCTTTTCAAGAATTGTGGTGTCAAAGCCGTAGGTTTTCAAGAGATTGGAACAGGGAACTGAAAAATCTTTATTATCGTCCGCAATAATAATTTTTAGCCTGTTTTCCATGATAATTCCTCCAAGTTGTCTGTAATATTTCCGTCTTCTATATATTACCATATATTTCCAAAATTGGCAATACTTTTTTCGTCTTTTTATCACAATATTATTTATAACATTTACGTAAATTTTTGTCAATTATTACGAAGCCATTCGCATTGCATTTTCTACATTGTCGATGGAATAATACATATTCTCAGCGAATATGCCGAAACCACGTGTCGGATCATTAACAAATACATGTGTAACGGCACCAATTAACTTACCATCTTGCAAAATGGGGCTGCCGCTCATTCCTTGTACTATACCCCCGGTTTTTGCAAGAAGTTTGGGGTCGGTGATGCGAATTACCATGTTTTTGGTAGGATTGGTGTCACCAAAATTAACCTTTTCTATCATTATGTCGTATTCTTGAGGTGTGCTGCCATTAAGTGTAGTTAAAATAGTTGCTGAGCTTGCTTTAACCTCTTGACGAAATGCAATGGGAATAAGCACAGGAGGAGTAATTTTTGAATTGAGCGTACCATAAATGCCTGTCTCATTATTTAAATACAGATTACCAAGCTTACCATTTTCGTAAAAATTGCCTTGTAATTCTCCCGGTACGCCGCTTTCGCCTTTTACGCAGCCTGTAATATCTACTTGAACCGCCTCGCCTTTCATCAGCGGCAAAATTTCACCGGTATCAACATCGCATACAGCATGCCCCAAGCCACCAAAAACGCCCGATATAGGGTCGTAAAAAGTCATTGTACCAATTCCTGCAGAAGAGTCTCTCACCCACATACCTGCTTTAAATTCATCACTTACACCGCTTCTGCGCGGAACAAGTGTAACCGTCATAGGAGTATTTTTTCGTTTTAAGTTAACTTTAAGCGGTTTACCTCCGCTTTTTTCAAGAATATCTCCTACTTGCTCATTTGAATAAACTTCTTTCCCGTTGATGCGCATAACAACATCGCCAATTCGTATTCCGGCTTCTTTCGCGGGATTTATTGGACCTGCTTCGGTATCAAGGTCACTTAAGCCAACTACCATTACACCTTCAGTGAACATCTTAATGCCAAAAGGTGAACCGCACGCTGCTACCATTTGTTTATCCACTACCTGTACTGTGACCTGTTTAAGCGGTATAGAACCAAATAGTTTTAACTGTGCTTGATAGGTATTGCCTGATTGTGTCAACACCTGCCGTAAACTATTTTTATTTTCAACACTTGCAGTTACATTTAATTGAGAGCGGATAGAAAATTCTTCTCCTTCTGCAATCATATAGCGATCGGGTAGTAAATTACTGATATAAAATAGAAAACACAGCAGTGCCGCAATACAAATTGCAAAGGCACTCACTGTCGCTTTTAAAAAATTTTTCATAATTCATCCTCACATCTTTTAAAATAATAATCATCGACATCAATTATTTTGGACGGACGGATGATTTTTATGAAAGGCAAAATGTTATTAAATTGGTTATCAATTTTGTTATGTGCAAATCTTCCTTTGACAGTTATGATTTTCCGATGATAAAATTAATTTCCTGATTTAAAACCAATGAAAATTAAGCGGCTGAATCGGCTGATAATATAGCTTCATGTAAATTTAAAATTTTTTCGACCTTCCTATTTTGCCCCAAATTCCTAAAATTACCGCAAAATTTGGCTTAAAAAAGAAATTAAATTAGATAGCAATTATAATTGCCTTGAGATAAGATATAGTGTGATGAAGTTTTTATCTGATGCATAAAATAATATTCCTATCGATATAGTAGACAATAGTTTTACCTTAAAATTGTACAAAATTATGAAACATGTCATAATAATTTACCAAAAAAACAATAATTTTATTAGAACCGCATCTGCCCCTATGATAAACTATAGAAAAGGATGGTGTACAAATGCCGCAGATTTTTGAAGAGCCAATCAGTCGCTTTGATCTTGCACTTGCAAAAGAATGCGCCGATGCATTTTCATTATCAACGGGTATTGGTTGCACGGTTTCTGATTTGAACGGCAATGTGCTACACAGTATCGGGTACAGTTGCAGTTGCTGCGAAGTTTGTTCAATTATAAATGAAAAAAAAGATGCAGAACTGAAATGTAAGGATGCGCTCCTTTATGGAATGATGCAGGCAGAACGCTTTGGCGGCAAATATATATATTATTGTCCTATGGGGCTTACTTGCTTTGTTTCACCCATTATGAGTGAGAATGAAGGAGTTGCATTAGTAACCGCAGGACCGTTGCTGATGGTAGAAACCGATGATTACATTAACTTTGACCTCAATAACCTAAAACTTTCAAACAAAAAAATTGAGAAAGTTTTAAGCGTTATTCATAATATCCCTTATGTTAGCCCCGAACGGGTGTCGCGCATGTCTACCTTACTTTTTATGTCAGTTGGTTTTTTAAATAACATAGCCTCCTACAACCAACTGTTAAAAACGCAAAATTCTGATACAATTCAAGGGCAGGTTGGTGACTTTGTTCATCAGTTAAAGCTGGAAAATAATAAGGATGCTTCTTCTTACCCGTTGAATAAAGAACATGAACTGATGCAATCCATTATAGATTCGGACAAACCAAACTCTCAGCGTCTGCTAAATGAATTGCTTGGGCACATTTTCTTTTCATCCGGCGGTGATTTTAAAATTATAAAGACACGCGTTTATGAGTTGATTGTTTTACTGTCACGTGCCGCAATAGATGGAGGTGCTGAAACATCGCTGGTTTTCGATATGAATCACCGCTATATGGGCGAGATTGAACGCATTATATCTGTAGATGAATTGTGTTACTGGCTATCAACCGTAATGAGTCGATACACTGATTTGGTATTTAAATTTTCGGATGTAAAGCATATTGATGTTATACGCAAAGCGGCAGAATACATACGTAAAAATTACGCTGGGAAAATTACGCTGGAAGAAGTTGCCTCTTATGTATACCTCTCTCCGTCTTACTTCAGTAAGGTATTTAAAGAGGAAATGGACTGCAACTTTAATACCTACCTAAATAAAATACGTATTGAAAAAAGTAAAAAATTGCTCTTGACCGATAAAATCAAGCTTGTTGATATTTCGGGAATTGTGGGCTTTGAAGATCAGAGTTATTTTTCAAAGGTATTTAAAAAAATGACAGGTATTACCCCCGGCAAATATCGTGAGTCAAGAGGCTTAATCAAACCTAAAAAAGCAAATTAAGTTTTAAGATTATAAAAAAGGAGTCGATTTTAAATGAGTATTTTAGCTGAAATCTCTGAGAATCTTCAAAAAGGTAAGGCAAAAATCGTAAAGCAACTGGTTGAGGACGCAATTAACCAAGGAATTTCTGCAAAAGAGATTCTTGAGGAAGGTCTGCTTTCCGGTATGGGTATTATCGGTGAAAAATTTAAAAACAACGAGGTATATGTACCCGAAGTTTTAATTGCTGCCCGTGCAATGAACGCCGGTGCTGCTTTGCTAAAACCTCTGCTGAGTGAAGCAGGCGTTGTAGCAAACGGAAAAGTTTGCATAGGTACCGTTAAAGGTGACCTGCACGACATTGGAAAAAACCTTGTTAAAATGATGATGGAGGGCAAAGGCTTAGAGGTTATTGACCTTGGCACAGATGTACCGCCTGAAAAATATGTTGAAGCAGCTGTAAACGAAGGTTGTACCGTTATTTGCTGCTCTGCCCTGCTCACCACAACCATGGGCGTTATGAAAGATGTAGTTGCCGCTACAGAGGCTGCAGGCATTCGTGATAAAGTAAAAATCATGGTAGGCGGCGCACCTGTTACCGATGCTTTCTGCCAACAGATAGGCGCAGATCGTTATACACCCGATGCTTCGACTGCAGCAGAAGTTGCAATTGAACTGTGTAAAGCATAACTATTAAAAAATTCTTCAAGTTCTGTAACATAAAAAAGAACCCTTCGTATATGAAGGGTTCTTTTTTTATGTTTATTCTTTTATTTCGTTGGGAGACAGGAACCGAGTTTTACGCTTTGTTAGAATAAGAATAGATGAAAGGACGGGTGCAAACATTACATACACAAGCATAGTCATAAGATGATGCCAGCCGAGCGGAACCGTTTTGAATACATTATTGAGAAACGGTACATAAATTGCTGCCCAAAGCACACCTGCTGATACCAATACCGCCAAAATCAATTTGATATTGTTAAACGGGTTGATACGAAACAGACCGTGTTCTTCGCTCTTACATTCGAATACATGAATCAGCTGTGTGATAACCAATGTTGCAAATGCGCCGGTACGTGCAAGGTTGATATCCCCAAATTCGCGCATAAAATTACTGAATACCGCAATGGTCGTAAGCCCGATGAGGCACCCTCGGAAGATAATGGTAGAAAGCAATCCTCCCGATAGAATGCTCTCTCCTTTACTGCGCGGACGCACCTCCATAACATCGTGGTCGGCAGGCTCCAGCCCGAGGGCAATGGCAGGTAAACCATCGGTTGCCAGGTTGATCAGTAAAATCTGTATGGGGAGCAATATGACAGGCATCCCCATGAGCATACCGACAAACATGGTGATGACTTCGCCGATATTGCAGGAAAGAAGATAACGGATAAACTTACGGATATTGCGGTAAATTACCCGTCCTTCCTCAATGGCAGCCACAAGGGTTGCAAAGTTATCATCAAGCAATATCACCGAAGACGCCTCTTTGGTAACGTCGGTTCCGCCTTCGCCCATAGAAACACCAATGTCTGCCTCTTTTACAGCAGGTGCGTCATTCACACCGTCACCTGTCATAGCTACAATATTCCCCTGCTTTTTAAGGGCACGTACAATTTTGAGTTTATGCTCGGGGCTGACACGCGCAAATACTGTAGTTTTTCCAATATTGCTTTCAAACTCGGCATCGCTCATTTTGTCAATCTCTTTGCCGGTAAAAACCATATCCCCTTTGCGTAAAATATTTAATTCCGATGCAATGGCAGATGCAGTAAGCTTATGGTCACCTGTAATCATAATTGTTTTTATACCCGCTCTGTGGCATTTTCGTACGGCATCAAATGCTTCTTTACGGGGAGGATCTATCATACCTGCCAGCCCTACAAAAGTGAGATTTTCTTCTTTGGTTGGTGTTTCTCCTTCCCGCAATTCTCGGTAAGCAAAAGCCAAAACGCGCAGTGCCTTTTTTGCCATCTGCTCATTTGCCGATTCAATCGTACGGCGAATGGAAAGTGTCATTGTTTCCTGCTCTCTTCCGCGCTGATAACAATTGCATTTCTCCAAAATCATATCCGGCGCGCCCTTTGTAAGCAGGTATCTGGTACCGCTGCGGTCTTGCACTACTACCGACATGCACTTGCGTACAGAGTCAAACGGCAATTCGTCCATACGCGTGTAACTAACCGCCGATGATTTTTCGGTGACATGTCCTTTTGCCGCCATAACCATGAGGGCTACCTCAGTAGGCTCCCCATTTACCTGCCAATTCAATTTGCTTTTATGTCGTAAAAATATATCATCCTGTTCATTCTCAATGTGCGCATTGTTACACATTACAGCAATATCAAGCAGCAACCGTATATCCGGCTGTGCAGCAACACCAACACTGCTGCCATGGTAAAGAAGTTCGCCGCTTTTTTCGGTGCCGTTGCCCGTTACGGTAATCTGCCGTTCGATTGTAAACAGTTCTTTTACCGTCATTCTATTTTCTGTAAGCGTTCCGGTCTTGTCCGAACAGATGACACCTGCGCACCCCATTGTCTCCACTGCGTGAAGCTTACGTATCAGCGCATTGCGTTTGAGCATACGTGAGACAGCAAGTGCCAAAGCAATGGTAACAACAGCGGGCAGTCCCTCCGGTATGGCAGCGACAGACAGAGAAATACCGGTAAGAATCATATCAAAAACAGGCTCACCGCGAATAATACCTGTAACCGTAACGATAGCACAGATGACCAAACAGCCAATAGCAAGATATTTACTCATGCCATCCAGTTTTTCTTGCAGTGGGGTTTTTTCTTCCGATATTTCTGTGAGCAGACCCGCAATTTTCCCCATCTCGGTACGCATACCGGTATCGAGCACAATTGCTTTGCAACGCCCTTTTACAATGTTTGTCCCCATAAAAACCATATTGTTATGTTCACGGGCGGGGTGCTCAAAGTTTTCATCTTCAAACTTTTCTACCGGTACCGATTCCCCGCTGAGCATTGCCTCATCTGCTTGCAGAGCACTTGCTTCAAGCACCTGAGCATCGGCGGGCACTCTATCGCCTGCTTCAAGCAAAATCAAGTCTCCCGGTACAAGTTCAATTGCTTCCAATTCCGTCTTTTTACCGTCTCTTATTACCTTTGCGTGAGGTGCAGCAAGGTTTTTGAGTGCTTCCAGCGTCTTTTCGGTACGAAATTCTTGTGCAAAACCCAAAATAGCATTTACCAGAACAATCAATACAATGGTAAGTGCTTCAACTGCCTCCCCCATAAAAACCGACAGTACGGTTGCAATCAGTAGAATAATTACCATCAAATCTTTAAATTGACCAACAAACATTTTTAGTGCACTGTGCTTTTTCCCGGCTGCCAACACATTTTCGCCGTACTCAAACAAGCGCTTGTTTGCCTGCTGGGTAGTAAGTCCGGCATATCCGCAGTTTTTTGGTTCACGTCTTGCCATATTTCAGTCCTCCCTGTTATTGTCAAAGTCATGTGCTAGTCCAACTATATTCACAACAGGAAGAAAATATACAACCAACCTTTGACTATTGTTGAGGTACGGTTTAAAATAGAATTATCTATTTCTGCAATATTCGACGGAGGGCAGCATATTATGAGGATTGTACATACATCGGACTGGCATCTTGGTAAAATCGTAAATGAATTTTCGATGCTGGACGATCAACGATTTATACTAAAGCAAATGATCGATTTTTTAGTGCAGCAAAAAGCGGAATTGCTGGTGATAGCGGGCGACTTGTATGATCGTTCGATACCGCCGGCAGACGCAGTATCCCTATTAGACGAAGTGTTTTACCGTATTACGGTAGAAGCGGGAATTCCAATCATAGCGGTAAGCGGCAACCATGACAGCCCGCAGCGGCTTAACTTTGCAAGCAGAATTTACGAGCGTTCGGGGCTGTACGTTGAAGGTATCTATAATAAGACGATTCGAAAAATTACATTGCAAGACGAATTTGGTAATATACATTTTTATTGTCTGCCTTATATTGAGCCTGCAATTGTAAGGGCAGATTTCCCCGATGAAAAGATTCACAGCTACGACGATGCTTTTCGTACATTGATTCACCACAACCTTACCGAAATCGACCTTACCGAGCGAAATGTACTGGTAACGCATGGCTTTTTCTCTTATCTTAAAAACCCCGACGCTGTCGAGCGCAGCGACTCCGAAATCAGCATTGGGGGCAGCGATTTGATTGATGCCTCTTATGTAGATATGTTTGATTATGTGGCACTGGGGCATCTGCATCGGCAGCAAAAAGCGGGGCGGGATAATATCCGCTACAGCGGTTCTCCGCTAAAATATTCGATACAGGAAAGTACATCGCAAAAATCGATTACTACGATCGAGATGCGTGAAAAAGGTGAACTCAGTATAAAAAAATACGGCTTAACCCCTCGGCGGGATATGCGTGTTTTGTTAGGAAGCTTTGAACAGCTAAGCAATGCTGCAAATGTGCAGGGCAACCGCGAAGACTACGTGTATGCTCAGCTTACGGACGACAGCTTAATTCCGTGCGCAATGGACAAGTTGCGCACGGTATACCCCAATATTATGGGTATGGAACTGATTGGGCGTAAACATGAGTTTGATGCTTCGGTAAGTGCTGCCGCCGCGGTGAAAAACAAAACACCTCAGGAGTTGTTTGAAGAGTTTTATTCTGCCGTAAAAGGAGAAGAAATTACCGATTCGCGCCGTACGATGGCAAGTAAATTGTTCAGCAAACTGCAAGGAGGGTACGACGATGAAACCAATTAAACTAACGATGAATGCATTCGGCCCGTTTTCAGGCAGTGAGACCATTGATTTTACAACCATTATACAAAGCGGAATCTTTTTAATTACAGGCCCCACAGGTGCGGGGAAAACCACAATTTTTGACGCCATTTGCTTTGCACTGTACGGCAGAGCAAGCGGTGACAACCGGCAAAACGAAAACTTTAAAAGCGACTTTGCACCCGAAACCACATTATGCAACGTTTATTTTGAGTTTGAGCTACGCGGAAAGGTGTTTTGCCTTTTTCGGCAGCCGCAGCAGCAAAAATTAACAAGCAAAGGCACTTACACGATGGTGCCAAGCAAGGTGGAACTTACTTTGCCAAATGGTGATGTAATAACCGGCGCTTTGGACGTAAATGTGCGCATCAATGATATATTGGGTATCAACCTTAATCAGTTTAAACAAATTGTTATGTTGGCACAGGGCGAATTTCAGCGTCTTTTGGAAGCATCCTCCGATGAAAAACAAGAAATTTTTCGCCGTATTTTTTCAACTGAATTGTTCGACCGTTTTGCACAAGAACTAGGCGAAAAAACACGCACATTGGATGCAGCTATCGGAAAGCAGACCGATGCCATTGCAGTCTGTGCATCCGGTATGGATTGCGGCGGAGATGCCGAGTTTTACGCTTTAACGCAAGCACCCTCCATTGACGTTGAGGTATTGCTTGCTGCTGCCGAAACTTTTGTAAAGCAAGACCGAGCAAAGCTTGAAAAGCTGGAGCAGAAATTACTCGATTTAAATGCATTGAGAGATAAACTGAATTTAGAGCAAGCTGTAGAAGTTAACCATAAATTTGAAAAACTTGAAGATTTACAAAAGAAAACCAATGTACTGCTCAGCCGAAAAGGTTATATTGCCGAGCAAAAAAATAAATTGGATTTGATTCGCGGTGCACAGCAGGTTAGCAAATCTGATGATATGATTGCTCAACTCAGTGCACAGATAGCAGAGTATCAAAAAGAAATGCAGGATTGCCAACACCGCCTGCCCTTGCTTGCAAACACAATGCGCCAATCACAATCTGCGTTATACGAAGCAAAATCGCGCGAAGAAGTAAAACAAAATCTAATCGAGCACAGAACAAAGTTAGCAGCCACACAAAATGTGTTTTTTAAAATTGAGCAATGCAATGCAGAACTTTTGGAACTAAAAAAAGCACGTGAACGGCTGAAAAAAAATGAATATATATTGCAAAAGTTAAAAGAACGCTCGGTTATGATTGCACAACTTCGGGAAGCACGAAAAAAACTTGCCAATATTGAGCAGCTGTCGTTACTTTGCGAAAAAGCGATTGAAGGCAACAAAGCGTTTGCAGCGGTAAAAGAAGATTATATTTTGCAGTACGACCGCTTTTTAAGCGCCCAAGCAGGTGTTTTAGCTCGTACATTAGAAGATCATCTCCCCTGCCCTGTTTGCGGCTCTTTCGACCACCCAGCGCCCGCAAAACTTGCTGAGGACGTACCGACGCAAGCCAGCTTGGATGAAACCCGCAACGATTTAGACGCGTTGACGGCTGCGCTGAACACCTTGGAAACGGACATAAAAGCTTGTTTTCGTCAAATTAATTATATGGACGATGTGTATAGCTTTAAAGAAGAGGAAGTTTTAAGCTATCCTTCTGAGATTTCTGCTTCAAAAGAAAATTTTGAGCGCCATGTATCTGCCTTACAAAATCAAATTCAAGAAATTGAACTGGAAGTTGCAGAGCTGACCGATATTGCCAAACCCGATGAGAAATATGATGATGAAATCGCAGTACTTGATGAAATAGCCAAAGTCACCAACCGTTTGCTTAAATCAAAAGCTGAAATTGACAGTAAAAAGAGACAAATTGATGAATTATATGAGCAACTGTCAGCTGATATTAAGGATGCGGAACAATTAAAGGCAGAGATTGAAGCTACCGATAAACAAATCGTACAGATTAACGAACAAATAGCTTCGACCACGCAGCGTTTTATGGATGCAAAATCGGAATACGATAAACTTTGCAAAACAGTAGAAATTTCGCGCAGCAAGATGTTTAATTTGAACAATCAGCTTAGCCTTGCCCAAAACCAATTCCACGCCGATTTAAACATCTTTCGCTTTACATCGCGTGAAATGTATGAAGAGCATCGCGCCCTTATCGATAAAGCAACAGAAATTGAAGAAATTATCAATAGTTATAACATCGCTTGTACGGCTGCTACCACAGAGCTCAACTCTTTAGAAACTGAATTGCGTGATAAAACACAGGCAGACGTTGAACTATTAAGTGCACAACACAAAGAACTTACTGCACGAATTTCAGATCTCAATCAGCAGAAGGTAACACTGGCTGCACGAGTTAAAATTAATACGCAGGCGGTTGGTTCTATTCGTGAACGTTATAACGGAATGGCAAAACTATATTCACAATATAAAGATGTAAGCGAACTTTACCGCCTTGCAAGCGGTAACAATGCACAGCGAATTTCGTTTGAAAGTTATGTTCTCGCATCCTATTTTGATGATATTATCGCATTGGCAAACATGCGGCTTAGTAAAATGACTTTTTCTCGATATGAACTTCGCCGTAAATCCGACCGTGAAAAATTCGGGCGGGCATCCGGATTGAGCCTTGAAATAATCGATAATTATAGTGGGAAGGCACGCCATATAACGACTCTTTCAGGCGGTGAAAGTTTTAAAACATCGCTTGCTTTGGCATTAAGCCTGGCAGACATTGTGCAGATGTATGCAGGAGGAGTAATAATCGACACGATGTTTATTGACGAAGGTTTTGGCACATTGGATGATGAATCATTAAGTTCGGCTGTTCAAACGCTAATGTCATTGGGTGAAGATGGACGTGTTGTAGGTATTATCTCTCATGTGAGCGAGTTGAAAGATCGCATTCCTACACGCATAAATGTAACTTCTACCAAGTCGGGCAGTACGTGCAACATAGTATCGTAGTGATAAAATAGCGAAAAAAGAAAATTTATGAAAAAAACCCTTGACTTTTTTAACATCTCTTGATATAATAATATTCGTTCCACAGTGACAGGAACGAATATGCGAGGGTGGCGGAATGGCAGACGCACTAGCTTGAGGTGCTAGCGGTTTCACGACTGTGTGGGTTCAAGTCCCATCCTTCGCACCAAGAACGACGCTCAAAAAAGATAACATCGGGAAATTCCCGATGTTATTGGCGTTTATAGAGGCTTTTTCTTCAAAAAGGGCGCCACTGCAAAACAAGAACTTTATAGAATGAGAACAGCCAAGTCTTTGGATAAAAACAAAGGCTTGGTGCTTTTTTATTTCTACCGAAATTGAAAGGAATGAGAACAATGTCGAGAGCATTTATGTATGGTACAAGATTACAGGAGATGAAACAGTTTACTTTCGTCCCATTATCAGAGCCGCTTGCTTTAGGATATCATTCTCCATCAATAGTCGTTTGTTTTGCTTATGGCAGTTCAGTTCTTTTTCTTCTGGGGTACGGTTATTAATGAGTTTCGATCCCATATAATCATTCATTTCCTGTAGGTAAAAAATTAGGAATAGACATCATCATAGTTATAGGAGCCAATGCGCACAAACATCCTATTTTACAAATGTTCCCTCTCTTAAATTTTTTCTTTTTTATTAAATCTACTTAATATTCTTGATTAAAGCAAATTTGATGGCTGTTACTCTATGAATAAAATACTGTAAAGTGCCAATATTTCTTTTTGAGTTATATCTTTTAATAAAATTAATTCTAAAGTAAAATAAACTTTAATAGTATTGATATGATATAGAAAGTTAGCTGGTTTATTGAGTTAAGGCTGCTAATTGTAAATTTACCTCAAAAGCTATTGTATTTACCATACATATATGGTAAATTATAGTAAATTGAGGTGATTTGATGGATATAGACTTTTTAACCGCAGCATGTAAAGAATTAGCAGTAAATTCCCCTTATACATTAATAATTATTTTATTAATGTTCTTCTTTTCGCATCAAAACAAGGCAAGCTTAAAGCAAATCAACTCTATGTTTGAAACTTCTCTGCAAGAAATTCGAGAATGTCATCAACAAGCATTTGCCGAATTGAGAAAGATGATCAAAGCATCAAATTCTGTAAAGTAGTGTCACTTAATTTTTTCTTTGAATAAAATGTTAGAAAGGGGGAATGTCAATGTTTAGTTACGTAGCCTTTTCTCTATTGGCATTGTTATGCTGTTTCATCTACGTTACATTAATAAAAATTAGATTTTTTAAAGTGAAGTGGATGATGCAGAATGAAATATTAAAAGAAAATATTATCTTGCAAGCTATAGAGATTGAAAGAGAGTATTCAGAGTTATATGAATTAGGAGAATTAAATTCATTCCCTGCTATATCTAATTATTTATTTCAAAGCTCCTTCATTGTAGATACGGGCAGTTTATCGTTGAGTAAATTAAAAGTATCATCAATACCCAAAGAAGAATACTATTCCCAAAAATTGATGGAAGAAATAAGTAAAGCTCCGGATTTTATTTCTCAGCTTTTTTTCAAACAGTTTTCTGTTTTGAAAAAAATGGCTTATTTGCAACACCCATTATGTGTAAAAGTAAACGATTTTAAAATAGGTACACTGCTGTTTATCCATGGTATAGTTATAAAAATGCTAAACAGTATGGGCAAAGGGGTAAATGATTTAAAAGAAGCAGGCTGGGAATTTGAATTGCGAGGTTATTGCATTGTTACAGCTTAAAAAAGCGGAGCAAATACTCCGCTTTTCTATTTTAGTGACAATTTTTGTAGATTATATAAAATAAAACTGACACTGCATAATTACGGTGTCAGTTTTTGTATATCTTAATCATTCTATAATTCCTGTTGAAGATATAAAACGCTGCTTAAGTTATGGGATATATTTTTTGGAAGGCTAATACCGCGACGTTGCTCCACTGTTTTGATGTGGTGTAAAATTTCAGAATCAATTAGCTGAGCATTAAGCTGCATATAACGGTTGCAACACTCCAATATATGCGCGGCAAGTTTATATTTTTGTTGTGTGCACATAGGGGAATAGACTAATGTAAACACTGCAAGGTCAGCGATGTCCTCTTCTTTTTTGCCTTCTTTTACACATTCAAAGTCTATCCCATAAATCTTATCGGAATAAATAAAATTTCGTAAATGTGCATCACCTAAAACCATTTCGCAGCCATATTCGCTTTCAAGGGCGGTGTAGCATTCCGCAAGCCATTGACACAGCTTGTCAAAAATAAAAAATACTTCGTCACTGTGTTTATCATGCTCAAGCATATCCAGGTAATCTACCAACAACTTGCCATTAATATGCTCATAAACAATGCTTTGCTCTTCAATCAAAAGCGTTGTTGGTACAGCAATATTGTGCTTGCATAAAGCTTGCATAGCTTGTGTTTCCGCCTCAAATCCGTTAATATCAGAAAATTTTTTCAATACCGCTTTGGGATAACTTACGTTATCGGTGTTTATCAAAAATACATAGTTGCGCTTAGATAAAAGTGATTCTGATATGCTGTATCTCATATTTAATAACCATCCGTTGTTATATTGATTTCAATTGGGACATTGGAAGGGAGCAGGTTGTTTTCCTCCAATACACGGTTAATGGCTGCAACAAGTTTCTTTTGCTGTGTATCTGAAATATCTACACGGTTATTGTTATAGCTAAGTAACGTGCTTTGCTTTATCAGCTTACAGTCATTTACAGATGCATGCCCACGAAGGATTTTTACACCCAATTCTTTGCATGTGCTGCCGCAAAGCCTACAATTTAAGTTGTCGATTTCGGGCAGCATAGGGAATACTTTTTCCTCCACTAAATCCGCAAGGGCGTTTATATCTGATACAGGGTTTATAACAGGCAGTCCGTCAAGCTCCACCATCTGTTCGCCAATTCGTCCGCAAACAGCAAAGGTCATATCGGTTATACGCTCTTTTGCGCTTTCTGCAGTCGATGCTGTTACAATTCTTGGGGCGTGGTTATAGTAATCCCCTTCAAAAATAAGATAATCGTAATCATATAAATCAACCAGTTCTTTGTAACTGAGCTCACGCTGATACATAACGGCGGTTTCACTTTCTGCCCATGTGGTAATTTGGGCAGAACCTGCAAGCCGATGCCTTGCGGAGTTTTTCATATCGGTATCTATGGTAAAGCGGTGGTCACGGCCTGCCGAGCACTTGCATTTGCCGTTCACCAGCAAGTGGCAGCGCGAACCGCAGCTGATTGATTTCACCGAGCCTACTGAATATCCTCTGGCTTTCAGTTCTTTGATTAAACCCTCCACAACTGTGGTTTTGCCCGAATTGCTGATACCCACAACGGTCAAAATTTTCATATTTAAAAAAGCCTCCTTTACTATCGATTACGCCATGCAAAAACAAAACATACAAAAAAAGCCAGACTAACACACATAATAATAATATCCATAGTATTCATAGCCAGATGAAAACGGCTGGTTCGTTTGCTAAAAGCTCTGAACCCTCTAAGCTGAATACATACAGAAAGCTGCCTTGAATGTACAACAGTACCTGCCACTACAGGGGCTAGCATAATAGAGAAAAGACGGATTTTCTCAGTAAGTTTAAGCTTTTTTAGGTCTATGCCCCTCAATTGAACTGCAACTATACTGTCTTGAATTTGCTCTCTCAGCTGTGGCAAAAAACGAATGCCCATCATTGCCATAAAAGCAATTTCAAAGGGTATTTTCATTTGGATAAGCCCCTGGATGATTTCTCGTTCCGAGGATGTGCCGAGTACGAATGCCGAGCAGAGGATGATAAACATACGCAGCACAAAGCTTAGGGCGGTTGCCACTCCGTTATATGTAAGTACAGGTACGGATAACAATTCTACAAGAACCTTACCGCCTTTTACAAAAACACTTTGAATTAGGGCAATTGACAGAATAACGTTAAAAAAGGATTTACAGCTTGCAAACAGTTCTTTCACATTGCAGCCGAACATAACAGTGCAAAGAACCGCAGTACACAGCAAAAAAGCCAGTGGGAACACGTTGCTGCAAAAAATTGCAAGGGTGGATAAAACAGCCACAACACAAAGTTTTGAGCGAGGGTCAGAATTAATCAGCATAGACGGCACCTCCACGTACTGTAAAAACTTTATTAGCATTTTTTCTAACGAAGTTGTTGTCATGGCTGATGACGGCAACTCCGATGTTTTCGCTCTTAATCAAACGTTCTAAAAGTGCAGAAAGCTCATCTACTTTGTGCCTATCTAAACATGCAGTAGGCTCGTCCAGCAACAAAAAACGTGGTTTCAAAGCTAACCCTGCTGCAATAGCAAGCCGCTGCTGTTCGCCACCCGATAATTGCAGAGGAAAGCACTTTCGAAGATGCAATAAATCGAAAAGCTCCAGCATATTATCTACCCGAGCTTGTATTTCAATCTCGGTATAGTTCTGATATCGCAGAGCAAAGGCAATTTCATCCTCAACCGTAGCAGTAAAAAGCTGTCTGGCAGGGTGCTGGAGGCAATAGCAAACATCTTTGGCAATCTGTGCAGTCTGTGTATCTGCGGTATTTTTGCCATACACTTGTATTTTACCTGAGGTTGGTTTAAGGATGGCAGTACATAGTTTAGCAAGGGTGCTTTTGCCTACTCCGTTCTTACCTGTTATTGCTGCAAATTCCCCTTGATGCAATGAAAAAGAAGCATTTTCTATCACAAAAGTTTGTGCCTTGGGGTAACGGTAACAAACGTTTAACGCCTCAATAGCGGGCTGTGTATGTATCATTAAAATGCTCCTTTGCTGTACCGTTTTCCAAACCAATGATGCTGTTGCATATCTGTAAATTTTCGCTCATATGGTCCACCATAATTACAACTTTACCATCTTGCGCTAAGTTTTTTATAATGGGCAGCAGCTTTTTTCTGCCTTCTTCATCCACAAAGGCGAGAGGTTCGTCAAATAAAAATATAGAGGCATCCATACTAAGGGCACAGGCGAGTGCAATCAGTTGTTTTTGCCCGCCCGAAAGCAAAGCTGGTTTTGTCTTACGGTGCCCATTCATACCCACACAATCCAAAGCCCAATCAATGCGCTGTTCAATCTCGACCGGTGCAATACACATATTTTCAAGCCCAAATGCGATTTCATCCTCTACGGTGGGCATAAAAACCTGTGTTTCAGGGTTTTGGCCTACCAAGCCGATTTTGGTTGAAATTTCAGCCAGACTCATTTGTGCCAAATCACAACCCATTATTTTGACAGTCCCTTTTATATTGGCAGGAATAAACCGAGGGATGATGCCGCACAGGCAATGCAACAAGCTGCTTTTACCGCATCCGCTTTTACCGCTTATGCCAATGATGTCACCAAAATTAACTCGAAAACTGATGTCTGAAAAAACATCGCGCTCTCCGTAAGAGAGGCAAAGTTGGGTTACCTCCACAGCAGTTAATAAATCCATAACAAAATCCCTTTTATTTCACAATTATTTCGCAAAGCTGTTTGGCCCATCTTTGGCTGAACGGGTCTTTTCTCACAACAACCATATAAGGGCCGCTGTTTTCATCCAGCGCAGAGCCGTCCATTTCCCAGGCTAGCCAGATATTGTGTTTATCTTTTACCTCGTCGGCTGAAAAAGTAACGGTATACCCGTCGATTGAAGATAGCGCAACTTGTGCACTGTCGTTTATTGAAACTCCCTTTAAATCAAGTACATTGATTAAGGCAGTACCTTTAAATGTTCTTTCAACAGGGGGCTTTCCATTAGATTTTTGAACAGCTAAGAATTCGTCTGCCTCGATACTGCACAAATCCTCCCAAGTAATCGGGGCTGCAGCTTGGTTGTTTAATGAAATAAGAATCTCTTTATGCGAGGTTTGTTTTAACTTGTTTTCGGCATGCTGCAGGTTCAGTAAGGCCATAGTGCTTGCAAAAACGGCAAGCACAGCGAGTATCACTATAATGATAAAATTAGAACTGATTTTCTGTTTTAAGTTCTTCATATCCAACATTTCTCCATCTAAAATTAATCCTCTTTAAACAACATAATTCCCTCCCGAAAATTCGAGGGGGAATCATAAATCTATATTTGCATTTCTTGTGTATCTGCGCTCATGTGCTTATCGCTATGCTCAAATAATCCAAACACCATTAATCGCTTTCGGATACCATAGGCAATCAGCCCGCCTATACCACCTGAAAAAGCTCCCGCGCTAAGGCTTAGCAAAAGTGGAATTGTAGGAAGCCGAAAAAACAAGATATTGGATAGTAGAGTGCCAAATACGTTTGCAGTCATACCGCAAACGAACATTTTTATTTTATAACACTTTACTTTTTTTAAAAGAAACAAGGTTGCATCCACCGCAATGCCCGGCAAAAGGTATGTTACTATGCTAAGTATCCCGTGGCTGCCCGAAATGCCTGTGGCAATCACAACAACAGCTTGGACTGATGCAATAATTGTGCCGCTGCCTGCTTTGCCTACAAGTGCTACGCCAAGCACAATCCACATCATGTAAATTCCGCCTGCAACCGAGCCACCGGGAATGAGCAAAGGCCCCGTAATAAAGTGAACTAGTGGTACAATTACAGGCTTAATTGCAATACCGAGGGCGGCTAAGCTTGCCATCAGCACCAAATCGAACACCGTATATTTTAAAAACCAGCGAGAAATACCCATCACCCTGCTTTCTAAAAATTGCTTTGGAGCCAGGGCTTTCAGGTACCCTGACTCCAAAGTGTAAAATGAAAAGGAGTTATTAAATGTACTCAAATGTACGAAAAACTCGTACAAAAGCTATTTTGCAATAATAGAAGCAAGGTTTCTCACGCAGGTGTTTTTTGGCAGACCGTCAAAGTATGTTTCAAGTTCGCCTTTGTCATTCATTAAAATAATGCCTTTTGCAATATCGGATTTGGCAATATCTTTTGTGTAACCGTCTGCGGCGGTAAATGTGTAGAACTCTGCTTCGTTCATGCTTAGGAGTTTAAACAGTTTGCTTACGGCAATTCCTGTTTTTTCACCCATAGTAGTTGAACCTGTTGCGACCAAACAGCTGTTAAAAGAAACAAGCGCATTTTCGTCTGCACAAATGCTTAACAGGTTTTTAACGCGCATTCCCTCGGGGATTTTATCGCCGGTTATCTTGGGTGCATATTCACCCTCTGTGCTTATTTGAGCAGACGAGAGGATTTGAAATGTTTCGCTTTTTATCAGTCCGTCCGCTGCAAAAATTGTCAGCTTTGCGGTCTTTTCGTTCATTCCGGCGGTCTCAAGCAATTCTTTGCCCAAAACTGTCTTTTCACCATCGTAATCTGCGGAGGTAAGCTTTTGAAAAGCGGTTTCCATAAATGTGATTTTACCGGCGGCTACAGCTGCAGATGCCGCGGTCTCATTCAAGTGAATATATTGGATGTTTTTCACCCAGTACATTGCCCGTTCTTCTGGAATAACAACCCATATTGGGGCTTCTTTTTCAGTAAGAGGTTTGCTGTCTACACTGTAAACCAGCAGAATTTGCCTATTTGCCAGCAATTCGCTCGGTATTTCCATAGAGTAGCCGTCGACTGCTTCAAAACGCAGTGATTGGAGCTTATCTTGGGAAAGCTTGTGTTTCTCCAGCAGCTTGTTAAAATCTGCTCCGGTTACGGTAATTGTAGATTCGCCTGATGTGGTTTTTTGGACAACTTTTTTTGTAATTGGTTCAAGCTCTATAATTTCTTTAACATCTACTGTCACATCGGTTCCCTCAACATTCTTTAGGGTAAAGCTGCCGGACGTTGCTGCAAATGCCGCATTTTGACTTAGGTTTTCTGAGGCGAATTCAGCCTTTGATGGTTGACTTTGGCAGGCTGTTATCATACACAGAGCAGCAAACATGGTTAATATGGCAAAAATTTTTTTCATAGAATGTCCTCACTTATTTTTGTCTAATCAAAGTTTAAAAATGGCAATAAAAAAACAGCCTTAAAAAAGGCTGCCAATATACAAACCGCGGTACAATTAAGCAATAACGCATTCGTATACTATGCAATCCCCTTTTCAAAAGGAAGGTGACAAAATTTCTTTTGCCGCCCAGGCTTTGTGCCATAGGTACATACCCTTAGGCTGCAGCAAAGCTGCCAAAGCTCGGAGATGTTAAATTATGCATAGTATAACTTGAACTCCAAATATTGTCAATGTTTTAACCTGCAATATTAGAAATATTTCTTTAAATTAAAGCTTGTTTTTGCTATAAATTTGATCATACAAAAGCAGAAAATCTAGGTTTCAAACAACTTGCATCTCAATAATTATACTAAATAATCTATTTTTATCTAAATTTATTGGTGATTTAGTCGAATTTATATAGTGACATTTATTAAGCAAATATTTGATAAATAATTGACAAATAGCTCTTAATCGTGTATTCTTGTCATAAATATGTATAGAAGTATAATGTATGAAAATTTTAATACATATTTTTACAAATATAAATAAAATCGCAATCCGACTACTTAAAAAAGTATCATTGCTCGGCAGAACTTTGACGCCGTTTTTATTGCGCAAAACCAGGGCTAACACGTAGCCGCTGGTATACATGGTGATGATTGATACAAGAAAAAAGTGGGTGTTAGCCTCCTGAAACTTGGCTCAATTTTCATATAGCAAAATGAAAAGTAAAGATGAAAAGGAGGAGGACAAATGTCTAAAGAAGGAAACAAAGGAATATTTGATAAAGAGTATTCCAGGCGCCAGTTCCTTAAAATTTCAGGTAAGGGTTTAGCTGGCGTTACTTTAACTGCGGCAATGCTTTCTTTATTCGGATGTACTCAAAAAGAGGTAGACGAAGGTCTAGTGGCTACCACTCCGCTGCCCACGGGCTTGCTGGTTGCAAACCGTGCAAAGTGTGTTGGCTGCCAACGTTGCGAGACCAATTGTTCGCTTGCCAATGATGGTAAGGCAATGCCTTACATTGGCCGCCTTAAAATGCGTGATAACCTTAATGTAGGCGAAGAGGGCGTAGCTGAAGACTACCGCCATGGTGATGGCATTTATGGTGTGTGGAACTTTGGGCCCACAACTTGCAAGCAGTGTAAAGATCCTAAATGTGTTGCAGCATGCCCCGTGGAGGCGATTTTTGCCGACCCGGCAACAGGTGCACGCACAATCGACAAAGAAAAGTGCGTTGGCTGCGGCACCTGCACAAACATGTGCCCGTGGCATATGCCGGTTGTGGATCCGGAAACGAAGAAATCTACTAAATGCATCACATGCGGTGCTTGCGTTGCGGGATGCCCTACAGGTGCGCTTTCCATTGTGGATTGGAAGGACATTGCAGTGGCAATGTAGCATCTACATACGTTAAGATACCAAACATTTCTAAAAGGAGGTTATTTCAATGGCATATGGTTGGACCGGAAAGCTTCTCCGCGTAAACCTTTCAACAGGCAAAATCGCAACAGAAGATTCCTCGAAATATAACAAATACATTGGCGGTACCGGTATTGGCGACCGCATTATGTATGAAGAAGTTCCTGTCGGAACAAAACCATACGATGAGGCTAATAAAATAGTATTTGCTGTTGGCCCCAATACAGGCACAAGTGCGCCGTGCTCAGGCAGAACTACCATTACATCTTTGAGTACCTTTACAAAGGGCAATATGGTGGTTAACGCTCATATGGGCGGTGAGTTGGCAGTTCAGCTTAAATATGCAGGTTTTGATGCTGTAGTCATCGAGGGCAAATCTGCATCTCCTGTATATCTGAAAATAGATAACGAATCTGTAACACTTGAAGACGCAACGGAACTGTGGGGTAAAACAACTCGCGAAACCAGCGTTTCTATCATAGACAAGCTAGGGAAGGGCTATACCGTCACCTCCATTGGTCTTGCAGGTGAAAACATGGTGAATCTCTCTTGCGTCATCAATGCTGCAAACCACTGTGGCGGTGCAGGTTCGGGTGCTGTTCTAGGCTCGAAAAAGTTAAAAGCGATTGCTGTATACGGCAAAGGTTCTGTACAAGTTTCCAACCCCCAAGAAATCCTAAAGCTGAACAACTATGTGCTCAGTGATTTAATCGGCTCCAACAACAACCACGTGGTTCCCTCAACCGAGCGCCCGTGGGCGGAATTCTCCGACAAAGGAAGCCGTTGGACCGGACGCCCCGGCCTTACATGGGGTGCTGCTGAGGGCGGGCCTGTTGATACGGGAGATTCACCTCCGGGAGAGCCGAATAAAGTAGGTTACCGTTGCCAAAAAGCTTACAAAGACTATGGCCCGGTTTCTGAAAAATACACTGTTAAAATGACAGGCTGCACCTCGTGCCCTATCCGCTGTTCAGCTGCTGTCTATCTGCCCGAACTTGAAAAAGAAGGCTATGTTGCTGCTGTATCCAATACTTGCATGCCAAACTTTATGTGGGCGGAGATTATGAAAAACCACAAGGACTATGTTGAAAAAGATGACGGATTGTTTTACTGCAACGTCGCATCAATGTCCACTGCGGATGATCTTGGCTTGTGGGATAACTACGGCGAACTGCCAAAAACAATTACATATTTCATTGACAACGGTCTTTTAAAACAAATCCTCCCCAAAGAAGAATTTGATTCGTTGAAGTGGGATCTTTATGAAGCGGGTGACCCTGCTTTCATCAAGGATATTATGTACCGAATAGCAAAACAGGAAGGTGTTTTGGCTACATTGGCAGAGGGGGCTTATTTTGTTAACGAGCGCTATAAAAAGCTTCTCGGCGGCAAATACCTCAACGACCAAAATATGTCTATCTGGTCACCGCTCGGTTGGTCCAAGCATCACGGTAACGAAACTGCAGCACAAGTTGGCGCAATTACCAACATATTCTTTAACCGCGACTGTATGTGCCACACCATTGTTAATATTGTGGGTTCTGGTCTTCCGTACGACCTGCAAAAGAGCATTATAGAAGAACGCTTTGGCGCGGGCGCATTGGATAAACCAAAGGCTTATACCCCCATGAACCAGGCAAAAGCTAAGTTTGCTAAGTTCGGTGTGGTAAGGCAAACATTGCACGACTCATTTACGCTTTGCAACTGGGTATGGCCTATGACTTTCTCACCCAGAAAAGACAGAGGCTATAAGGGCGATCTATCCGTTGAGGCACAGTACATGACCGCAATCACTGGCGAAAACTGGACAGAAGAATCTCTGGACTTTGCTGCCGAGAGAGTTCTGCAACTCCAGCGTGCAATGCAGGTGATGTGGCTTGGTACAACCGATATGCGCAACGAGCATGATGGTATCAATGATTGGGTGTTTGATATGGAACCCGATTTTAAGCCGTTTGAAGAAGGCACCATTAAGATGGACCGCAAAGATATGCAAACTGCGTATTCCATGATTTACAAAGAAATGGGCTGGGATGAAAAAACCGGCGCGCCTACTCGTGAAACCCTTGAGAAATTTGACCTCAAAGATGTAGCCGATAAACTTGCAGAACTCAATCTTCTTCCGTAACATTTATTAACCAAAATTACAGGTGAAGGGAAAATGCCCTTCACCTGTAATTAAAACAGTATTTAGTCAAAGGGTGATTTTATGTCGCACGAAAAGGAGTTTACAGACGAAGACCTGAAAAAAATCGAAGAGCATATGGATGCAGAAACTTTGGAGGCGATTGATAAGGCTCTTGACGAGGTGGAGAAAGAACAAGCTTCAACGCTCACACCATCTCAAATACTGGCCGATTACATAAGAAAAATCAATGCAACAGAAAAGCTTGTTTGCTTCTCCAAAATCAAGCTTCAGCCGCCTGAGGGGCTTACAAAAGAGAAAATAGTGGAAATTGTAAGCAATCTTGAGCAGGATGCCGCACTTAATGGTATAAAGAAGATTGATGGCAAAAAGGATATTTATTTGTACGACAGCAAGATGTGGACAGAAAGGTTTGCTGCTGTTCAGGCATTGCTTGAGGATAAAGATATCTTAGCAACCATTGCTGCGACAGCAAGACACGACTGCAAAGTATACCCAAGACCTCTCAGAACAATTGCCTTGATGGACAGCCCTTATTTCTATACAAAAGACGAAATATTAGGAGCAATTGCAAGATTGAAGCTGGAAGAAGGCTATGAGGATATTGATACAGTAAAAGCCAGCAACGGAAACATCTGTATTTATTCCTCAGAATTTATGAGCAAAAAATATGCGCAATCTCTTTGTGAATACCTAGAAGTAGAGCGAGAGCGTTGCCAATAACGGGGTTGAAAAACGGACATCCTTAAAATATATTTATAAGGTCTTGTCTATTCTTTGGTGTAAACAGTAATTTACTTGTTCACAATCACTAAATAAAAATAAGGAGGCAATGTAAAATGTTCGGAAAAATTGGTATGGGGGAGCTTCTCCTTGTTTTGAGTATTGTTCTTTTAATTTTTGGCCCGTCCAAGCTGCCCGCACTTGCTAAGAGTATGGGGCAGGCTCTCAGGGAGTTCCGCAAAGGCTCTCAGGAAGTAACAAGTAAAATAGAAAAACTTGCCGACGAGCCGGTTGAAACCGAGCCGCAAAAACAAGAAACATCTGCTAAGTAAAAAGGCATGGGTATCAAAAATAAATACGACTTTGGGAGGCACAACCCTTGAAAAAGAAGAATGAAATGCCTCTTTTAGACCATTTAAGCGAGCTCAGACGAAGACTTATAATTGTGGTTGTTACCAATGTAGGTGCAGCCATGATTATTTTTAACTTTGCCGGAATAGTAATGGAATATTTACTTGCCATTAACCCCGGAATGCAGCTTGTGTACATTTCACCGTCCGAGTTGTTTCTGATTTACATGAATATTTCTTTTTTGGCGGCATTTATAGTTTGCAGCCCCATAACCATTTACGAGATATGGGCGTTTGTAGAAAAAGGCCTGTATAAAAGAGAGAAGATTTATGTATTGGTCTCGCTACTTTTTGGTTTGATATGTTTTGCGGGCGGAGTTTATTTCTGTTATAGAATTGTGCTTCCGGTTACTTTGCAGTTTTTTACCCGCATAGCAATCAGTGAAGTAAAGGCTATGATTTCTGTAAAATCTTATACAAGTTTTGTCAATGTTATGCTGTTAAGCTTTGGTATTGTTTTCGAAATGCCTGTCATTGTATTTATGCTTACGAAATTGGAGATTTTAAAGCCCAGCTTCTTGCAAAAATACAAAGGTGTCATGATTGTTATTATCTTTATAGTTGCGGCAATCGTCACACCGCCGGATGTAATTTCACAGCTAATGCTTGCAATACCTATGGTTATTTTATTATATCTTAGTATAATGATCAGTGTTGTGGTAGATAAAATGAACAAGAAACGCCGTAAAAAAGAAGAACTGGAACTTGCAGCATAGCCGAAATTTTAACGGACAGTTAATTTGTTCACTATGGTAGCCAAATAAATAAAAATGCTCCTTCACTTTTGTGAAAGAGCATTTTTATTTGGCAAAAAACTTACAGCTTTCGTCAAATCTTATATGATTACAAGCCTTTATCTGCTAAAACTTTATCGAATTTCTTATCATTGAGAATTTCGTGCGTTACAAACTCACCGTTATAAAAAAGGCTGTAAGAGGTATATGGGGCAGGTGAGTTTTGCGCTTGTTCGGCTGTTTCAAACCGGATGCTTTTGAATGGTATTGCTTTTTGCTTTGCCAAACTTTCAATAATAGGTACATACTTTGCTGTAAAAGGGCATTGATTTGTATAATATAATACAAATCCGGGTTCTGCAATATGTGGTGTTTTTACGTGCCTTTTAAAATGCGGAGCAGCTATATTCTCACAAAAGGGCAAGTGCATAAGCTCATAGTAAGGCTTGGCTGTGTCTGCTAACAGAAATCCTTTGTGTTTTAAAAAACCAGGGTCAGAAAGATAAGGCAGTTTCTTTTTTGATGACAATACTACCAGCCCGTTTTTACCTTTTTCTTTGCTATCTTTGATACATTCTTCTAAAAGCAAATTTGAAAATCCTTGCCCTTTAAATTGCCCCGATACCCAAAGACAATTAATAAACATATAACCATTACCTTCAATAGGTGACCATGCTTTTTCGGCAGGGATATATTCTATAAAGCATTTTCCGCGTACGTCACACTTTTTAAAAACCAGCCCATCGTCAAACGTTCTGTAGAGCCACTGCTTTTTTGAAGCTACTTGGCTGTCTTTGCTGTTTGAAATTGCACAGCAAATATGCTCTTGCTCAAGGTTATTTTTTGTTAAGGTTATAATATTCATGTTATCACGTCTCATTTCGGTTTCTATACTACCTTTATTTTAAAGCAAACTAGATGCTAATATCTGCATTTTTCCAATTAGAATTAAGTATTCTTCAAAGTCACCCTGTAAAACTTCTGTTTAAATCCATATTTCAAATTTCTGCGCCAACCGCAGCAACCGTATTTCAGTACAGAAAATTTACTATTGCAGATAATCTGTTGATTTGCTTCTTTAATCCTTTTTACTATACATCTATAATGTGGCATTATCAAGTCTTATTAAAGATCAATAAAAACATTATGATTTATTTTTTAACCACGCTTGCACCTTCCAAAAACATAGATAGCGGTAAAAGTGCAAAAATATACCAGTTCAAATAAATTTTAATGGAAAAATATTACTAATAATATTAAACTTATATTATAAAAAACTATTAAAAGTGAATAAAAATGCAGCAATTTATAAATATTCATCAGATTTTTATCAAGAAAGGAAGATTCAAAAAGATTAGGGTTATAAAAGTATAGAATTGTTTATTTTTAATAAAAAACAATCAATTATCCCTGTTGCGTTTGCCCGTAATCTCACCAATCTCAAGTTTGATAATCATAACAGCGGGCAGGCTTTTTTGAATTACTTCTTTTCTGCGTGTAATTGAATTGGGTGTCAACGCATTGCATAACTGATAGAGTCTTTTTTCTTTTTCGGCATTATCTGTAATGAGAGTTGCTGTACCGCTTACAATCACGCTCTCGTAATGGGTAGTAAAGCGCTCTTCTATAATTTCTTCCTGCCCTATCACCGCAAATGAAACACGACTGTTTGCATTTATATTCTCTATTTTGCGTCCTTTGATAGCACAGTGGAAATAAACAGCATGTTCTTCTTCAACATAGTAATAATTTATCGGAACACCATAAGGAGTTCCATCCTCAGAAACTGTGGAAAGCACACCGAATTTTCCGTTTTTTAAAATGTTTACTGCGTCTTCATGGGGTATTCTTCTGGTTGGCTTCATTTTATATGTCTCCCCTATCATTCTTTAATTTAGAGCAATTTTTAAATGTATTATAACAACGCCGTTTGCCGGCACCATTGCTCAAATTTTAAATCTAACCGTTGCTCTTATCGTAACGCAAACAGTGCCTTTTACAGAACATCCCTTTGCAGTTTTTATCACAAATCACTTTATTTGAATTGCAGGATGGACAAGAATATTCTGTTTTTTTAAAAGTCACAATGTTTTCATATTTTTCCGTCCATTTCTTGCCGCAATCCATACATTTTACGGGACAAATATTTCGAGTAAAATTACCGCCCTGTATATGTATCGTTTTGCCATTAATAAGGCTGTCGGCTATCTTTTCTCTTGCAGTTAAAAGAATGCGTTGAAAGGTTGGGCGAGATACCGCCATTCTTTGGGCGCATTCTTCTTGCTCAAACCCCTCTAAATCTTTTAAACGTATGGCTTCGAGCTCTTCAAGTTTTAAGAT
Organism: Hydrogenoanaerobacterium saccharovorans; assembly: GCF_003814745.1. Lineage (NCBI taxonomy): Bacteria > Bacillati > Bacillota > Clostridia > Eubacteriales > Oscillospiraceae > Hydrogenoanaerobacterium > Hydrogenoanaerobacterium saccharovorans. The sequence continues at coordinate 1,661,321 of NZ_RKRD01000001.1, forward strand.
GTTTTCAGGTACTCTATCAGCAATTGTTTTTGATGGTATAAAGTAAGGTATCGTTGGGAAATGTTCTATCTTTCTCCATTTTACAGGCCTCGCCACCAGTATCAACTCCAGTAACATACATAATAGTTTAACAAAATCTAATTACAGTTTACAGAGATAACGAGTAGAAGTCAATAAATACAGCTGTCCAATATTCCTAATTCTACTGTGACTTGGTTACTGATACGAAACTTTAAATACTATATTATAATCACGTTACAAAAATTGACTGGGAGGTAAATAGTTTATGGCTGACAATATTTTAAATGGTTTGTTTAACAGCAAAAAAAATACCGCGAATAGAATGCTCGTAGTTAAAGAAGCAAGATGTCCCCAAAATCACGCTTGCCCATCGGTAAGGGTTTGCCCCGCGGGAGCCTTGACGCAAAACGGCTTTGATGCACCGATTGTTAATATGGATAAATGTATCAAGTGTGGAAAATGTGTAAAGTTTTGCCCAATGCGCGCATTGATATTTGAATAGCTTTTTTACATGCATCACAGATTAAAATATACAAATGGAGGGGACAATGAAGAATTATAAATATTTATTTGTATTTACTCTTACTTATTTTGCACTTGGGTTTTTAAATATTCATTTTGCGCTTTTGGGGTTAATTTGCATGACATTGCCCATTATTTTACTGATAAAAAACACCAAAAAGACTTGGTGCCAAGGTTATTGCCCCAGAGCGAGCCTTTACAGTAAATGTGGAAAGCTGACTAGCAAGTATTCGTATAAAACACCCGCATTTTTTATAAAAGGTTTTATGAAATGGATCATGTTAGGATATTTCGCCGTAAGCCTCACTTTGATAATTTTGTCAACTATAGCAGTAGCAAACGGAAAGCCCCCATTAGATATTGTGAAGTTTCTCATCGTTTTTCCTCTTGGCAAAATTCCACAGGCATTCAATATTGTCTCACCTCCTTGGGTATTACATTTGTCTTATCGGTTTTATTCAATGATGGCGACTACCACCGCGTTGGGCCTTATTCTTGCCCTTATCTATAAGCCCCGTACTTGGTGCACCATTTGCCCAATTTCCACAATATCAGAATTATATATAAAAAGTAAATGAGTTTGTATTATGCAGTAACGCCGAAACATTTTGGCGTTACTTTTTTATTGCTTAAATTAATATCAATACATGCTTTGCCAATATTTTGTGAAATATTTGTTAATCTGTATTGACAAACAGCAATTACATTGTTATTATTTTATCGAACGTGTTTTAGAACATTGTTCTAATATTTTAGAAAGAGGAGAAAAAATGAAGAGTATTTTCAATCGGGCACTATGCATTCTGTTGTGTGTTGCTATGATTTTTACCGTAACAGCATGCTCCGGCAACAGTGCTACCCCGCAAGCAGGAGATCAAGACGGTAAATTTAAGGCAGGTACATACACAGCATCTGCCAAGGGAATGGGCGGAGACGTTGCAGTTGAAGTAGTTTTAACGGCAGATAAAATCGAAAGCGTAAAAGTAACCTCTCACAAAGAGACACCGGGAATTGGCGACTTGCCTATAGAGCAGCTACCTGAAAAAATCGTAGAAATTCAAGGTCTCGGCGTAGATACTGTTGCAGGAGCAACCATTACAAGCAATGCAATTTTAGCGGCAGTTACCGACTGCTTAAAGCAGGCAGGCGCTGACACCGATGCTCTTAAAGCAATAAAAGGCGATGCTGCACAAAAAGCAGAAGACGTATCTCTTGATGCAGATGTTGTTGTTGTAGGTGCAGGCGGTGCAGGCCTTGCTGCTGCTGTTACAGCGCATCAAGCAGGAAGCTCTGTGATTGTTCTTGAGAAAATGCCAAAGGTAGGCGGAAACACTATTTTGTCCGGCGGAGCACTGAACGCAGTTGATGAAGGAAGCGAAACAGCAATTGCCAATAAAGACTCTGTAGAAAAGCACTATACCCAAACGATAGAGGGCGGAGACAAACAGGGAGACCCCGAATTGGTTCGCACACTCGTTACCAATGCATGGGACGGAGTGGAATGGTTAAAAGGCCTTGGAATGGAATTTAAGCCGGGCGTATTCACCGTTTTGGGTGGTATGTGGCCAAGAGCTCATAAACCTGTTGACCCTGTTGGAACAGGCTTTTTCAACACTTATATGAAGTATATCGATGCCAACGACAATATTAAAGTAATGCTTAACACAAAGGCTACCGAGCTCGTTGTGAAAGACGGTAAAGTAAGCGGTGTGATTGCAAAAGGTGAAACCGGAAACAAGGTGACACTGAATGCAAAAAAAGGTGTTGTACTTGCGACAGGCGGTTTTGCAGGAAATGTAGAAATGCGCCAGAAATATAATACCAAATGGCCCAAACTTGATGATTCGATTAAGTCTACAAACCATTCCGGAGCAACAGGCGACGGTATTTTGCTTGCTGAAACGGTAAATGCAGAATTGGTCCAGATGGAAAATATCCAGCTGCTGCCGATGGGCGACCCCAAAACAGGCAGCCTGAGCGGAAACATCGAACAAGGTGTTGAGAACAGAATTTTTGTTAATGACGAAGGTGACCGATTTGTTGATGAAGGTGCTCGCCGCGACGTAATGACTGCAGCACTTTTTGAGCAACCGAATAACCACATGTGGATTGTACTGGACAGCCATGATTACCCCACAGGTGATGAAAAGAACAACTTTAATGAGTCGGTAAATGAGCTGATTGCTGAGGGCCGCGCATTCAAAGGTGAAACCTTAGAAGAATTGGCTGCAAAAATTGGCGTTAACCCTGAAAAACTAAGTGCAGCGGTAGAAGATTTTAACAAACATGTGGACGGAAAAGAGAAAGACTCTTTTGGCAGAACACTTTATAAAGATAAAATTGACAAAGGTCCATTCTATGCAGCACCACGTGTTCCAACCGTGCACCATACAATGGGTGGTGTAAAAATTAATAAAGATGCACAGGTACTTGACAAGAATGCAAAGGTAATTCCCCGATTGTATGCAGCCGGTGAGGTAACCGGAGGTATTCACGGCACAAACCGTTTAGGCGGTAATGCGCTTACCGATATTCTTGTATTCGGCAGAATTGCAGGTGCAGCTGCTGCACAGGCAAAGTAAATTAAAAGCATATAGAATGAACGCCCGAACACATTTTTCGGGCGTTCATTCGTTTTTTATCCGGTAATGTGCTATAATAAAGCGTAAGATTAATTGCGGGGGTTGGGTATGAAAGAGAATCCAAAGAAAAATCAAAAAAGGCAAGAACTCATCCTAACCATTGTAGAAGTAGTAAACAGGTTAGGGTACGAAAATTTGACCATCCGCGACATTTGCAGAGAGGCAAATATTTCAATTGGTACTTTCTATCATTATTTTAATGAAAAATCGGATATTGTCCGCATCCTGTTTAAAGGTATTGATGATTATTTTGAAAACAGTGTCCTCCCCTCTTTCGGCAATGATGAGCTGAAAAACATACTAACCTTTGTATGCGAATATGCTTCGTATTGCGACAAAAGCGGCGTTGCTATCACCAGAGAAATCAGCACTGCTCCGCTGATAAATGCAAGCCGAAACTACCTATCCAATCAAAAACGTAAGCTATCCATCATCATCGAAGGTGTTGTATTTCGTGGTCAACAAAAAAAGCAGATAACACAAGATTTTACAGTGGAACAAATAGCACAAATGGTTTTGGTTGGAATGCGCGGCTATTCTGCCGACTGGGCGAAAAACCAAGGAGCTTATGATATTGTAGAAGCAGTAAAAAACCATTTTATCGTTTTCAACAAAGGGATAAGTGCTTAATTAAATTTCTGCATTCAAAATTCCTTTCATCGCTAGCCCTTATATATGCAAAAAGATAAGCAGAGCGTTTGCCCTGCTTATCTTTTTATGTTCATGAATCTTTTATTTCTGTATCTGCAAGCATTTGTTCTAAAACATCCTTAAAAGTAGAAAGGTCTGCTTCGCTGATATTGGCTATTGCATCGTTTTTAAATTTCTCTGCTACAGCTGTAAGCTCTTTATTCAAACTATTGCCTTTTGCAGTCAGTACAAGATTGTGCACCCGTTTATCGTGCTGCGAATTAATTCGTTCAAGTAAGCCGTCTTTTTCCATTCTGTCAATCAAGCGCACAATTGTTGGCTCTTTTAGCGACATTTTTTCAGATAATTTTTTTTGCGTTATAAACTTATCCAAACTCACATAATACATGGCTGTCCACTGTACACGTGTAACATTATAAAGTTCCAAACGCTTTTCTAACCTTTGCGCCAAAGCTTTTGCACCTTTGCAGGTAATGTACGCAATACAGTCATTTAAATCAAACATTTATTTACCTACCCCACATTTACAACTATTATATTAATATTATAGAATTGCAAAGAATTTTGCAAGATAGGAAAATATGTTTTTTTCACTGAAATTCATGCCTTTAAGCCCTTGCTCGCATTCTTCCATATGATGCATATCAAGGCTATCTGTGTATACTTTTGCATTTTTTATTAATCCATTCTCAACATCAGCACTGATCGATACATTTTTGCCAGGGAACATTTTTTCAAATGTTATTGTAAATTGAGGGCATTCGCCAATGAGCCACGCATCGCTAGAAAGCTTTTCGGCAAGCGCCATAGCCTCAGCATTGGCAGATAAAAATTGCCGCTGCTCGCTTTTGCCGAATATCTTGCAAAAAGCTTCTTCCAACGCAAGCATAACATCCTGTACCGTAATTTGAGGTAATTTTTCTGCAAGGTTCAGAATCCGGCTCGATACCGAAGATATCCCTTTCGACTCCAACTTGAGTTTGGACGGTGTGATTGCTTTTTCGAGCATGCTCAAATCAACATCCACCATAATTGTGCCATGATACATATAGTGCCCTTCATCAACCAGCCATGCTTGACCGGAGAATTTTCTGCCATCACACAAAATATCATTTCTGCCCAAAAATTGAGCTTCGACACCAAGCGCTTGCATTGCAGTTTTCAAAACGCGTAAAAAATGGGGTTCATTGGCGCGGCTTTCGCTTGTGATAAACGTAAAATTCAAGTTACCTTTATCGTGGTAAACCGCTCCCCCGCCGGAAAATCGCCGTACAGGCAAAATATTGTTTTCTTTGAGAAAATTAATATTGCATTCTGCGTAGATATTTTGATTTCTGCCTAAAATAACCGACGGCTCATTTTGCCACAAAAAAAGGATTACTTCATCGGTTGCATGCTCAAACAGCAATTTTTCCATTGCAATATTGATATAAGGGTTATTCTCTTTTGACAGATATATTTTATTCATTATTGATGCAGTGCTCCCAGCCCAAAGCCCATTGCCGCCTCATGAATTACTTCGCTTGTAGTTGGATGCGGAAAAATAGTATGCGCTATTTCTTCTTCGCCCAATCCATTTTGGATGGCAAGCGTGAGCACGCTGATGAGTGCAGAGGCATCGGCACCAATGATAGAACCGCCTATAATTTTTTGTGTTGTATTCTCTTTAATGAGTTTGATATACCCGCGCGGTTCGTTCATTGTAAGGGCTTTGCCGTTGCCTGCAAAATCAAAACGGCTAACGGTGTAACCTACATTGTTTGCCTTACATTCGTTCTCGTTTTTACCCACACTGGCAATTTCGGGAGATGTAAATATAACATTGGGCACTGCGGAATAGTCCATCTCAACGTTTTTACCAAGAATATTTTTAACCGCAACAATCCCTTGATGAGAGGCAACATGCGCCAATTGAATAATATTTGTAACGTCACCAATAGCATAGAGGTGCTCGACGTTGGTTCGCATATGAGCATCTACTTTGATACCTCTGCCTCGTTCATTTAGTTCGGCATCTGTTTTATCAATCATTAAACCATCAAGGTTTGGTTCGCGGCCGATTGCCACCAGCACCTTTTCGGTAACTACAAGATGCTCACCATCTTCATTTTGATAAGTCACAACGGCACTGCCGTCTGTTGATGATTGAATTTTAACTACTTTAGAACTTGTGTTTACTTTTATACCTGCTTCTGTAGCAATATCATATATTTCTTGTGAAATATCGGGGTCTACCATTGTCAGCAGTCTATCCATAAATTCAATGACATGCACTTCGGCACCAAAATTTTTGTAGATAAAGGCAAACTCCATACCAATTACACCGCCGCCGATAATGGTAATAGATTTTGGCAGTTGATTACACGAAAGCGCGCTGGTGCTGTTCATAACAACAGGCAAATCGATACCGGGAATATTAATGTTCGATATTTTTGAGCCAGTAGCCACAATCACATCTTTTGCGCTTACAAGGTAGTCTGTTTCTCCTTCGATTTTCACTTCGGTTGGCGATACAAAAGATGCGCTGCCTTTTATATGATTAATGTTGTTTTTCTTCATCAGATAGTCAATGCCATCTACGAGCCTAGAGCAAACTTCGTTCTTACGTTCGATAACTCTTGTCATATCAACAGTTGCAACGCCATCAATATTAACACCAAAATGTTTGCTTTCGTAGATATTACGGCAAATTTCAGCAGATTTAACAAGAGCTTTTGTTGGTATGCAGCCAACATTTAAACAAGTACCGCCCAACTCAGCTTTTTCTGCAAGTGTAACCTTTAACCCATTTTTAGCCGCATAAATAGCTGCAACATAGCCGCCGGGGCCACCGCCGATTACCAGCAAATCGGTATTGATATGCTGCAATTCTGCTTTTTCAGCTACAGGGTTTTCATCAGCTGTTTGTTGTACAGTATTCTCTTCGATGATAAACATAACAGCATTGGAGCAAACTTGGGCACCTTCATCAAACAATATTTTTTGTACAACTCCATCAACAGTTGCTTTTATTGAGCGATTGCCTTTGCTTGTTTCAACCTGTGCAAGTACCGCACCGTTTTTAACAAATTCACCTTGTTTTACGCTTATTTTACCGACTTTACCTAATTTACCGCCCGGAATGATTGACATTTTAATTTCCATTACGTACCCCTCACGTAAAAAAGCCTATTTATATAAATAGGCTTTTTATTGTTTCATAACAAATTAATCGATTACTACGCCAGATTTTACAAGTTTTACCCCATTTGCAAGGCAATCGCCAACAGGGCAGGTTTTTTCAATAAAATCAGCAAAAGCCTCTGCTTTTTCTTGTGTTTCGTTTGTTTTAAAATGCATAACAAAACGAATTTCTTGGAAGCCGTTTCTTACATCTGCAAGCCCCATAAAACCGTCTGGGTCAAGGTCGCCCTCCAACTCTACGTGAAATTCTTCAAAAGTAAAGTCATGTGCTGCAGCAAAAGCACTTGCAACTATGGTTTGGCAAGCCCCCAACGCGCAAAGAACCGCCTCTACAGGGTTCATAGCTGCGTTAGTACCGCCAAGGTCTTCCGGCTCATCCATAATGATTTTGAAACCACGTGCGTTTGTTTCTACCTGCAAACCCTCTTTTAGCTTTTTTGCACTTGCTTTGAATGTAGTTAGCATATTATTCCTTCTTTCTTTATTTAGGCAACATTTTATCCTGTTACCCTTTTGTTGCTATAATCATAGCATACTAAGTATTGCTATTCAATAGCATACTAAGCTTTTTGTGAAAAATTTAACTTATTGCTAAGTTTGGCTTTCAAACATTGGGTAATTTATATAGTATAAAAATATTATTTTCGAATTAAAGTAAATAAAACATTAAAACAATTTGTAAGAAGAAAAAAATTGCATAATATTAAATAATGGGTTGACTTTTATCCAAAAAAATAGCATAATAGATAATGCGATTGCAGGCATAGTTTAATGGCAAAACATCAGCTTCCCAAGCTGAGGTTGCGAGTTCGATTCTCGTTGCCTGCTCCATAACAATAGGTCAAAATAGATGCAGGGCTTAAAAGCCCAGTGGTTATGCGGCCTGACGAGGGTTTTGAATGAAAAATTCAGAACCCTCGTTTTTCATAGATGCACCTCGCTTTTTTAGTAAAGGCGGGGTATTTCTCATTTTGAGGTCGAAGCAAGGTCTCCATAATGTGTAAAGTGCTTAGAATTTTTCGAAGTACTTACTATGCATACAAGAAGCCACAATTTAAAAAAGATGAATTAAACGAGCTTGTAGTGGAAATCTTCAATGAGAATCAGCATGTTTACGAAACAAGGAAACTAAAAGTAGAGTTGGGAAGAAAAAGCACAAGGTTTTAGGTATAACAAAGCAGACCAGCTGTATCTGCTACAACCGGCCGATAGAGGGAAGTACCCAAAAGATTGGCACCGGAATGCTCCTTATGGTTTTCCGGTGCCAATCTTTTTAACTTACTTTGCTGTTAAGCCAGATATTACTACCTTTTCTGCTGGGAACACCTTTTGAGCAATATTACCCAAATAATCCACTTGAGTTTGCAGCATAAGCGGCTCCATTCTATATTCCCAATCCTTACGCAATTGACGATATTTGTCTTTGCATACATTATTAAATGAGCATAGTTCCCAACGTTCTATAACATTATGAAATGGAGATAGTAACGTACCAATCGCCTGGATATTTTCTTCTGTTGCAGTAGCACGAGGGATAAGGGGGGTTCTCACCCAAATACGGCAGTTTGATTTTCCTTCAATCACTTGCGTGCATAATGTTTTAAAGTTTTCTAAAATGAGGCTATTATCCACACCAGTATAAAAAAAATGTTGTTTCCAATCAGACAATTTAATATCATAAAGAAAAACATCAGTAACCGGCATTAGGCTGAGCAGCACTTCAGAAGAGCATAGACCACAGGTATCCAGCGCTGTATGCACACCACGTTGCTTTAATTCCTGCAAAAGTGCAAATAGAAAATCAGGTTGCAAGGCAGGCTCTCCACCGGAAATTGTGACGCCCCCTTCAAATTCATCAAAAAATATTTTGTCTTTGCAGAGTTCATCGGCTAAAGTGGACACGTCGTATAATATACCTGTTTGCTTGATAGCCCCCGTTGGGCATTCCTTTGTGCACGCAAAACAAGACTGGCATTTTGTGCGATCAATGAGGACACCTTGTGTTGACAGAGAAATTGCTTGATTTGTGCAGCTTTCTACACAAAGTCCACACCCAATACACTTTTTTTCATTCCATACAGGTATGGCATGTGCGGAAATGCTTTCAGGATTCTGACACCAGTTGCATCGGAGCGGACAACCTTTGAAAAAAGCTGTTGTACGCATACCTGGTCCATCGTGCGTGGTTCCACGGTGGATATCAAATACCAACCCCTGAATCTTTGGGCTTAAAAATCTATCCATACTTAAATTGCCTCATAATTCACGCGTGCTACAAACTCTTTTTGGAATTCCCGATCCATTACAACAAAATGTGCGCTATATCCTGTAACCTTGACAACAATATCAGCATATTCCGGATTAGTGGGATCGGCCAAAGCTTTCTTGAGCTTTTCTAAATCTATAACGTTAAAATTAATTTGTATGCCGCCATTTTTCATAAAAGCCTTGGAGAACCGTTCAATATATTGACCTTTATTGTCTTTGCCGTCAAAAAATTTCGGCTGTAATTCTATTTGCAGCGAACCACCTTGGTATTTACGGAAAGGAACTTTTAAAAGACTTTTTGCAGTTGCCGTCAGTCCGTTTCCGTTTCTACCATGCATTGGATTGCAACCATGAGCAATAGGTTCTTCCGCCAAGCGGCCATCGGCAGTCGCACCCAACATAGGACCAGCATAAGTGTGACCCATATACTGAAACAAAGATGCGCGGAAGCTAAAGCCTTTGATATTATGTTGAGCCGCAAGTGTTGCACGAATATTCTCTGCAACACGTTGGTAAATCAAATCGACGCCATCTAAATCATTACCGAATTTCTCTTGCTTAAGCATTGTCTGCCGCATTACTTCCTGGTCGCTCCAGTTATCGGCAATTGCTTTATTCAGTTGAGCTATAGTATATTTTTTTTGTTTAAAGATTACTTTCTGAATGGCATAAATGGAATCCACGACATTAGGCACACCCAATACATTCACAGAAGTGTACGCATTGTTTACGCCGCCGATGGAGGTTACGTCCAAGCCTTTTTCAATGCAGCCTTTCATGCAGAGGGAGGTTACCATTTCGGGCCATACCTTATCTTGCCACTCATAAACTTTGTTTTTGAAATAAGCAAATGCGCTTGCGGTTTTTTCCACTTCTTCTGTGTATGCAGACCAAAATTGCTCAAAATCTATATATTCTTCTTTTTCTGCACGCTGCATGGCACGTTGCAGTGGAACTGGTAATACAAAGCTATTTAAGTCGTGATCACAATACTCGCTTCCAACTGCACAATACCACTGACAACCACTATATGACATATTCCAAGCATCATCCCAACAGTATCCACTATACAATTCAGAATCACGCATGACATCATAGCTGACAAGAGTAGGTACTCCGCAACCGTTTCGCGTTACAACATCACAGGCATAGGAATAGTAAGCCGGATCTATATCGTCATGCCACATAACTCCCAAGTGATTATAACCACCAATCATATCATAGGCTTCTAATCCGATCCAACTCATTTCATTTGTTGCATCGCTTCCATCACGGTTTCTACCACCAAAGGAGAAATAGTTTCCACCGTATTTGAGGTAAAGCTCAGCTATCAAATTGCGTGCATCATCACGAGAGATTCTACCGCTTTTCAAATCTGATTTATAAAAATCAATTAGAAGCTGATCTAGGCGGCCATAACCATTACCATGTCCATTGATACGTTCTACGACCTGGAAAAACTGAATCCATTGAACCGCTTGTTCGAAGGTTTCTGGTTTTCCAACAGCTAACTGCTGCATATTTTTTGCAATTTTTTGGTACAGTGCTTTTTGTTCTGTGTTACTTTCATTTTCTGAAAGGTTTATAGCTCGTTTGGCATGGCGTTCAGCAAAACGAATAATGGCCTCTACCACTATCACCTGTGCCTTAAGGTATGTAACTCGCTGTTCATTGCCTAAACTCTGCCATTTAGCAAGGCTTTTTCTTACATCTTCCAGAAGCCCTGACCAGCCACGAGATAGCCCTATTGAAAGATCTGGACAAGTATGTGCTAAGCTGGTACCCCCAGCACCTAATACACGCAAATCAAATCCTAGTCCGTGAACCTCTTCAGGATAAATAAAATTTCGAGCCTCATCCAACTGCCAATGAAATTCACCTACGATTGTTTCGTCGGGATATACTTCCGCTGGGCTATGGTCAAGAAAAAACGCATAATCCGTTGCCCAATTGGTGACAGAGTACTCAAACCCATTGATTTTAGAGGGCATTTGGTCAGCGTATGGAAAGGGCTTGCCATTATCTACACGGCAATTGTGATCTCCTACATTAATCCGTTCGTCATCTCCAAGCGCCAACTCTCCAGTTGCCGGTGAAAAACCGGCACAATGCCCAGACCAGTGATATACCAAAAACTCGGGATTATCCACAAGAACATTTCTTTTTCCACTTTTCGACAAATCGGTGCTACGCTTACGCAAGCGCTGAATTCGTTCGTTAGCAGGAAATTTTTCGTTAATTAGTAGCATAAATTATGCTCCTTTCGGTAAAATTGGGTTGCAAAAAGCGCACCTCAGCTATTATAAACCGGTGTGCGCTTCCTCTACTTATTACTTAATTAGACTTTCTGCGGCGGAAGCAATCAATACCTACAGAAATGATAATAATGATACCTATGATAATTTGCTGATAATAAGAGGAAAGAGCAAGAATATTCATACCGTTACGAATAACCTGCACAATTAGAACTCCTATCAGCGTACCCCAAATGCTTCCAACACCACCGCTCATAGAAGCACCACCTATTGCAACCCCTGCTACCGCCTCTAGTTCATAACCTTGACCAACAATAGGAGTAGAACCATTCATGCGTCCTGTTACAATAATGGCTGCGATGGCACACATAATGCCGCTGAGGATATAAATAGAAATTTTTGTGCGATCTACTTTTATTCCAGAAAGTTTTGCTGCTTTTTCATTATCACCAATTGCATAGGCATGCATACCAAAACTTGTCTTTTTAAATACAAACCAAGCTACAAGATAAAGCAAGACCAAAAGAATAATTGCAAATGGAATTGCACCCAAATATTCTGCGCCTAGCCAACCAATAGATCTAGGAACACCGTAGATACCAGAGCCATCTACCCACTCCAATGCAACTCCACGCCAAAGCATCATAGCACCCATTGTAACAATGAAAGGCGGCATATTGATTTTAGAAATAAGAAAACCTGACAAAGCACCGCACAGAGCTCCAATGCCAAAGCAAGCAAGTACGGCGAAAAAAGAAGGTACACCTTTATTTACTACTAAATCTCCCATAACGGTACAACAAAGTGCCATTACAGATCCAACTGACAAATCAATTCCACCAGAGAAGATAACAAACGACATTCCAACTGCTAGAACACCTATTACAGACGCTTGCAAAATAACATTAATAAGGTTTTTAGGGGTCAAAAAATTAGGATTAAGAAAGCTCATTCCAATACTAAGCAATACCAATACGCCAAATGTAACAATCTGTGTCATATTTCTTTTGCTAAACTGTGTAAGGGCAGAGTTCTTTTCCGCAGTTTTTTCTTTTATAAGCTGTGCCATTACAATACACCTCCGGATGCCAATTTCAAGATTTTCTCCTGTGTTGCTTCTCTTCTTTGAAGCTCACCTTGGAGTTTATGCTCATACATCACCAAAATCCGATCACTCATTGCGAGCAATTCCGGCAGCTCAGATGAGATCATAATAATGCCATAGCCTTTTTCCACCAATTCACTCATCAGCTGGTATACTTCTACTTTTGCTCCAACATCAATACCACGCGTAGGTTCATCAAGGATAACAATTTTACTATCAGAAGCAATCCACTTTGCTAATACAACTTTCTGTTGATTTCCACCAGATAACTTTCGTACTTGCTGTGTGATTTCAGGGGTAACAATGCGTAAATCCTTTACCAATCCTTGCACGAGCCTGTTGCACATGCTCGTGCTTCTAACACCGGCTTTACGTACCTTTTGAAAGCAGGTAGCAATCACATTATCTGTAATGCTCATTCCTTGCATAAGGCCTTCCGTTTTTCTGTCTTCTGGCGCAAATCCAATTTTATTGCGTATTGCATCCAAAGGTGATTTTATAGATACTTTTTTTCCTTCCACATAAATATCACCAGTAGCATCACTGTCAGCACCGAAAATAATTTTAGCTGTTTCGGTACGTCCTGCGCCTACTAACCCCGCAACGCCTAAAATTTCACCTGCGTGCAAAGTGAAAGATACATCCTCAACCTTGCCCTTACTATGTAGATGTTCTACTCGTAACAACTCTGAACCAATACTTACTTGTGCTTTGGGAAATTGATTATCAATACTGCGACCAACCATTAAACGAATCAGATAATCCTTGTCGAATGATGCTTGATCTACATCAACTGTTTCTACATAGGTGCCATCACGCAAAACAGTTATTCTATCTCCAATTTCTCGTATTTCTTCCAATCTGTGAGAAATATAAATCACTGCAACATTTTGTTTTTTCAAACGCTGCACTACCTCAAATAATTTGGTAATCTCCTCATTTGTTAAAACAGCAGTGGGTTCATCTAAAATTAGTATGCGTGCATTTGCTGCCAAAGCTTTTGCTATCTCAACAAGCTGCTGTACAGCAACGCCACATGTTCCTACTTTTGTATTTGGATCTAAGGAAGCACCTACCATTTCCAAATACTTTTTACTCTCTTTTTCCATAGTCGATTTGTCAAGTAAGCCCATTTTTTTCATCTTCATTGGTTCTTTTCCCATAAAGATGTTTTCTGCAACAGTAAGATGAGGCATTAGGTTAAATTCTTGATAAACAACTCCGATTCCCATAGCCTGTGAGTCTAACGGGCTCTTGATTGTAACTGGTTCTCCATCTAAATACACCTGTCCTTCATCTAGCAGGTAAGCACCGGTAATTACTTTTATTAATGTGGATTTCCCCGCGCCATTCTCGCCGAGCAAAACATGTACTTCGCCTGCACGCAATTGCAACTGCACATTGTCCAGCGCCAAAACACCGGGAAAACGTTTGGTGATATTTTTAAGTTCAAGAACATACTCGCTTGTGCTTTGTACGCTCATGCAAATTCTCCTCGCTTTGTTCTATAATATTATTCATAGTAGTTGCAAGGGAAAGTATGAAACTCCCCCTTGCAACAAACCTTACTGCATTTAGTTGAGCACAACACCCATTTGCTTAGCATAGTTAGCAACATTTTCTGCAGTTACCATAGTAGTTCCGGTATCAATATTTTTTCTAATACTTTCGCCCTTTATTGCCGCATAAGCAGTCATGATAGCTGTATATCCCATATTAGAGGGATTTTGTGCAATATCGCCCTTAAAAATGGGATCATCTGCGTTCATCAATTTGAGTGATTCTTCATAGCAATCAAATCCACAAAGAACAACATCATCACGACCTTCTTGCTTCAAAACCTTGTGCATAGCAAGGGCAGCACCGTCCCAAGCTGCATATCCAGCTTTCACATCGGCATTTGCCGCTAATGCAGCTTCAAAACCGGACAGAGCTTTTTGGTCATCCCAGTCACCAGTAACCTCTACAACATTCACCTTATCGCCATAAGTAATCTTCATATAGTCGACAAAACCATCGCGCCGACCTTTACCAGAGCCCTGTGCAACAATACCATTAACGATGATTACCTTACCTTCACCACCGATTTGCTCACCAATAAACTTTCCTGCCATCTGGCCGGCTGCATAGTTATCGGTACACACCAAGCTGTCTACATCAACGCCCTCTACGCCGTTATCGACGGCAATCACAGGGATTTGGGAAGACATAGCCTTTTTAACAACATCGGCTACACCTACATCTCCGCAAGGTGCTACCACAATAGCGTTTACTTTGCTCGTAATCATATCTTCTAAAACTGCAATCTGGCCGCTTACGTCATTCTCGACGGGAGGGCCAATCACATTTAGTTTGATGCCTAGTTCTTTTTCTGCTTTTTTTGCACCTGCAATATTTTCTACCCAAAACGGAGACGAAGAAGATTTGGTTGCATAACCAATTACAATATTTTCTGCATCATTGGACGAATTGTTTACATCCACCGAACTTTGCGGTTGTGAGGGAGATGCAGGTGTTTGGTTTGCTCCGCAAGCCACCATTGAGAGAATCATCAGTAAAGCCAGTGCAAGAGAAAATGCCTTTTTCATAACCATCCTCCTTAGTATCTTAACTTATTAATTTAGTACGCCAATATTGGAACAGTATCAACTTTACCATTTTTAAACCACAAACCAACATTGGTTTATATTAATGTTACAAATTTGCCGTGAGAAAGTCAATGTTTTATAAACAGTTTCGTATTTATGCACATTCTAAAACTGTTTTATTCTTCAAATTGCTTTACATTCTATGCAAATTGGTATATAGTTTTATTATAAATTGGTTAAACCAATTTGGAGGTGATTGCACTATGGCTGAAAAAAATAAAAATCCTATGTATCAGTCAATTTTCCAAGACCTGCGCAATAAAATTATTTCAGGACAGTATTTGGCTGATTCGTTTTTACCGCCAGAGCGAATATTAAGTGAACTATATAAAGTAGAGCGTCCAACTTTACGCAAAGCTTTATCCCTTTTAGCAGACCAAAAATATATTAAAAAAATGCAGGGTGCAGGCAATAAGGTGATATTTTCTTCTACCGCACATGAAGCTAATGTAGAAAAAGAAGCGAATACTATTGTATATGCGATGCCAGACTCGGAGGGCGAACGTGGCCCGCAACCGTATCATATGGAAATTTGCGCCCATATGGAGAAGCTATGTGCCGTTCAGAATAAAAGCCTGATTTTTACAAAGGCTAGAGCAATTAACGAAAGTGTGCCACAGTGGCTTTATTCAAATAGTGTAATCGGCATTATATGGGTAAGTGATGTGAATAAATTTCTCCTAAAATCTGCACATGAATTAAATATTCCTTCTGTTTTGTGCTGCAACGAATCTTCCCTTTTTCCTAGAGTTAATTTAGATGATATTGGTGGTGCCTATATTGCTACAAGCCATTTAATATCTCGAAATTGTAAAAACATTTGTCATATTACCGGCGTTAAAGATTATCATAATGCAAAACGTAGACTGGATGGCTATAAGCGTGCTATGTTAACTCACGGTTTTACGATTAAACCTAATAATATTTTGTACGGCGATTGGAGTTACGAAAGTGGTTACAACCTTGCTTTTTCAGCTCTCAGTAAAGACCCCTCGATTGATGGTATTTTTGCATCTAATGATATGATGGCGCTAGGTGCACTAAATGCCGCACTGCAATTGAAACGATCTGTCCCCCATGATTTGAAAATCATTGGCATTGATAATATTGAACAAACACAGACTAGCGTAGTCCCAATTTCCACCATATCTTTTTCACAAGCAGACGTGGCAGCCGGTCTTTTCTTAATGTTAAATGCCGTTTTTCAAAGACAGCCCGTCCCCAGCGAAATTGAAATTCCAGGAAATCTTATTGTGCGTGGTTCCACATAAAGTTAATATCCTTGTAATAAGCAGCTTTTATAGTCCCTCTCCAATGACTGTATGGAATGACAACACTTTACGGTATAATAAACTGAGTACCAAGCGCTGCTGCTTTGGTAGGGCTGTTGGCAAAGTACGAGCCGGAAAGGAAATCCTTACGACAATGCAGTAATGAAATCTTTTTACCGCACATTAAAAAAGAGCACGTTGAGGGTGCCAATTATGGCAAGCCCCAACAAGCTCGGCTGGATATTTTCAAGTATATTGAAACTTATTGCAACACCAAACGGATTCATTCTTCTCTAAGCTGGCTGAGCCCCCTGCAATTGAGCTCCTCTGCAGTTTGAAATTCAAAATTCTTAAGTGCCTAACTTTGTATCCAGTTTTTCTTGACCTTTCCACTATTTTTATTGGTTCTGTCCACGGAAGGTCTTTTTATTTTATTTGAATAAACTTTTTAATCGTTTCATGGCTATTTCAGTAGCCGCTTTGTCGCCAAATGCAGTTAAACGGAAGAACCCCTCGCCGTTTTCGCCAAAGCCGCTTCCGGGCGTACCCACAACGCTGCACTCGTTGAGCAGTTTATCAAAAAACTCCCAAGAAGTCATTCCGCTTGGGCATTTAAGCCAGATGTACGGCGAATTTTCGCCGCCTGTAAACCAAACATTCATTTCTTTAAGGGCATCGGCAATGATTTTTGCATTCTCTTGATACACCGCAATATTCGCTTTTATTTGGCGCTGACCTGCCTCGCTAAACACAGCCTGCGCACCGCACTGAACAATGTAAGGCACGCCATTAAACTTGGTGGTTTGGCGGCGAAGCCAAAATTTGCGAAGCTGCACATCTTCAAAAATAAGTTCAGACGGTACAATGGTGTATCCGCAGCGTGTACCCGTAAAACCTGCCGTTTTCGAGAATGAGCAAAACTCGATGGCACATTGTTTTGCACCGTCAATCTCATAGATACTGCGCGGCAGGGTTTGATCTTGAACAAAAGCTTCGTACGCGGCGTCAAACAGAATCACCGCGTTGTTTTTGAGCGCATAATCCACCCATGCCCCCAACTGCTCGTGGTTGTAAACCGCACCGGTGGGGTTGTTCGGCGAACAAAGATAAATAATATCTGCTTTTACATTATCCTCCGGCAAGGGTAAAAAGCAGTTTTCGGCGTTAGCATCCATATACAAAATTTTGCGCCCCGCCATCACGTTAGTATCAACGTACACAGGGTAGACAGGGTCCGGAATCAAAACCGTATTGTCTACGTCAAAAAGGCCAAGGATGTTACCCAAATCACTCTTCGCGCCGTCGCTGACAAATACATCGCCCGCATCTACCGCAACGCCATGCGATGCATAATAACCTGCAATGGCTTCACGCAGAAAATCGTATCCCTGTTCGGGGCCGTAACCGCGAAAAGTAGCTTTACAGCTCATTTGCGCAACCGCAGCCTGCATCGCTGCAACCACGGCGGGTGCAAGCGGAAGGGTAACGTCCCCTATACCAAGGCGAATGGGCTTTTTATCGGGGTTTGCTTCTTGATATTGTGCTACTTTTTTAGCAATTGTTGAAAAAAGGTAGCTGTCTTGTAAATTCAGATAATTTTTATTAATCTTCATAAGTGGAACCTCTCTATATTTTTTCTTCTATTCCACAGTTACACTCTTGGCAAGGTTACGCGGTTTATCAATATCGCAGCCCTTTTGCAGTGCCATATAATAGGCGAACAGCTGCAAATAAACAATGGTGAGCATGGGCGCAAATTCATCGAATGTATGGGGAATATTCCATAGCTCTGCACCTACAGGAGGTTCAAACGGGTAGTTTGTAAGCAGCAGTAATTTTGCACCGCGCGCACGTACCTCTTGCACGTTGCTCATTGTTTTTTCTAAAATTGATTCTTGCGTTGCAATGGCAACTACAAGCGTTGCGTCATCAATCATGGCAATGGTACCATGCTTGAGTTCACCTGCCGCATAGGCTTCGCTGTGGAGATAAGATATTTCTTTCAGCTTGAGGGCTGCCTCTAAAGAGCTGTAATAATCCATCAATCTACCGATAAAGAATACATCGTTGCACTTGCACTGAGACTGTGCAAATGCTTTCACCGTCTCTTTTTGTGCCAAAATTTGTTCCATTTTAGCGGGGATTTGTAAAAGTTCGGTGAGATGCCGTTTTAAATCCTCATCGCTAAGTTCTCCGCGCAGATTGGCGAGGTCAAGGGCAATGAGCTCGAACAGCAGCATTTGTGTGCTGTACGCTTTGGTGGATGCCACCGCTATTTCGGGACCTGCCAGAGTATAAAGCACCGCGTCTGTTTCGCGGGCAATGGTACTTCCAATGACATTGCAAAGTGCAATAACGCGCTGCCCATTTTTGCGCGCTTTGCGTACAGCAGCCACGGTGTCGGCAGTTTCGCCCGACTGGCTAACCGCAATAACCACTTCGTTTTCGGTGTTAAGCATTTCGCTGTAGCGGTATTCACTTGCAATTTCGGTATCTACACGAACTTTTGCAAGTTGCTGTATCAGGGCTTTACCCATCATACCCGCGTGATAAGCAGTACCACAAGCTACAATGGTAAGCTGGCGCAGTAAAACTGCTTGTTTTCTGGTAAAAGGCATGCGGTCGCGGCGAAGTGTGAGCGTATCTGCATCAATATAGTGGTTCAAGGTATCGGCAATGACGCGCGGCTGCTCAAAAATTTCTTTGAGCATAAAGTGGTCAAAACCGTTCTTTTGTGCAGAACTGGTACTCCAATCGATATGTGTTGTTTGCTTTTCGGTAGGCTGACCGTTTTTATCGTAAAAAGTGATATTATCCGCAGTGATTACAGCAATTTCAAAATCATCAGGCACATAAATATCTCGAGTATAGGTAAGCAGGGCTGAAGCATCGCTCGCAATGTAGTTTGCATCATCACCCTTACCTATAATGAGCGGATTACCACTGCGAACACAGTACAGGGTGTTCGGTGCATCGGTTGCCACAACGCCCAGCGCAAATGAGCCTCGCAACATGGGCAGCACTTTTTGCATTGTTTGCAGCATATCACCTGTATTGTAATAACCCAGCAGCTGTGCCACAACTTCTGTATCGGTTTGTGAGCGGAACGTAATGCCCTTTTCCATCAGTTGTGTCTTTAGTTCGACATAATTTTCGATAATACCGTTATGAACCACGGCTACTTTATTTTTTGCGTCGGTGTGCGGGTGTGAATTTATTGCATTCGGCTCGCCATGTGTTGCCCAACGTGTATGGCCAATGCCAATACTTCCACCCACAGGGTCACGTTTCAGCTCCGATTTGAGGTTGGTAAGACGTCCGATTGCCTTGCGTACTTCCAGTATTTTACCGTTTAGAACAGCAACACCGGCTGAATCGTACCCGCGATATTCCAAAGCCTCCAAGCCGCTGAGTAGCACTTTTACACAGTCTCTTTTTCCGGCAAAGCCGATTATTCCACACATAGCAAGCCTCCTGTAAATGTCAAATTAATTTTATTTTTTTGTGCCGCCGCAATAAACTCACGAAACAGAGGATGCGCACGATTGGGGCGGCTTTTAAATTCGGGGTGATACTGTACCCCAAGGTGAAAACGATGGTCTGAAAGCTCCACCGCTTCAACAAGGCGTTCGTCAGGTGAAGTACCACAAAAGGTAAGCCCCCATGCGGTAAAATCACTGCGAAATTGATTGTTAAACTCATAGCGGTGGCGGTGACGCTCGGATATTTCGAGCTTACCGTACGCTTTTTCCATAAGGGTATCGGGTTTAATTTTGCAAGGATATGCACCCAAACGCATTGTACCGCCTTTGGGCAGATTCCCTTGCTGGTCAGGCATCAGGTCTATAACGGGGTGCTGAGTACACTGGTCAAATTCGCTGGAATTTGCATCTTGCCAACCCAATACGTTTCTAGCATATTCAATCACTGCAATCTGCATACCAAGGCAGATGCCAAAATACGGGATATGGCGTGTTCTGGCATAGGCTGCAGCACAAATC
Organism: Hydrogenoanaerobacterium saccharovorans; assembly: GCF_003814745.1. Taxonomy (NCBI): domain Bacteria; kingdom Bacillati; phylum Bacillota; class Clostridia; order Eubacteriales; family Oscillospiraceae; genus Hydrogenoanaerobacterium; species Hydrogenoanaerobacterium saccharovorans. Next base: position 1,681,888 of record NZ_RKRD01000001.1, read on the forward strand.
ATCCCCTCAATACCACGGTCACCAAATCCGCCGGGTACTATAATGCCCTGGGCATTGCCCAACAGTTCATCAACATTACTTTCGTCGATAAACTCAGAATCCACCCAGTCAATTTCAACCCTTGTGCCATTTTCATAGCCAGCATGGTAAAGTGATTCCGCTACAGACAAATAAGCATCATGAAGTTTAACATATTTGCCCACCAACGCAATTTTCACCGTACCTGCCGCATGTTCAATGCGGTTAAGCATTTGCTGCCACTCGGCAAGGTCACATGGCGCACAGCTCAGCGCAAGTTCGCGGCATACAATATTTGCCAAGCCGTTTTCCTCCAGCATTATTGGGCATTGGTACAGCACCGGCAAAGTACGATTTTCGATAACGCAATCGGGTTCCACATTGCAAAACAATGCAATTTTACGGCGAATTTCTTCATCAATCGGCTCATCGCACCGTGTAATGATGATATCCGGCTGGATACCGAAGGACTGAAGCTCTTTTACCGAGTGTTGGGTTGGTTTTGTTTTATGTTCGCCCGAACTTGTAATATACGGCACCAGTGTAACATGGATAAAAAGGCAATTTTTACGCCCCACATCATGCCCCACCTGCCGAATGGCTTCAAGAAAAGGTTGGCTTTCAATATCTCCGGTAGTACCGCCGATTTCAGTGATAACCACGTCTGCGTTGGTTTTTGTGCCAACGGAATAGATGAAGCTTTTTATTTCGTTGGTGATGTGCGGTATTACCTGCACTGTCTCGCCAAGATACTCACCGCCACGCTCTTTTGTAAGCACATTCCAGTATACCTTACCGGTAGTCAAATTGGAATACTGATTTAAATTTTCATCAATAAATCTTTCATAGTGGCCTAGGTCTAAGTCGGTTTCTGCTCCGTCATCGGTGACAAACACTTCACCATGCTGGTAAGGGCTCATCGTACCGGGGTCAACGTTGATGTATGGGTCGAGCTTTTGTGCCGCAATGGTAAGTCCGCGTGCTTTCAGCAATCTGCCCAGCGAAGCCGCTGTTATCCCCTTGCCCAGCCCCGAAACAACACCGCCTGTTACAAATATATATTTTGTCATACTGTTACCTCTCCTTCAAAAGCAATGTGGGCATTACCTGTCATATAAACAGCTTCATCGGTATATTTTATAGTTAAATCGCCGCCTTTTAGCCGAACTGTAATATCGGTATCTTTGCTGCAATATCCGTTTAAAACTGCCGCAACCACTGCGGCACATGCACCGGTTCCGCACGCCAGCGTTTCTCCGCTTCCCCGCTCCCACACCCGCATTTTTAATGTGGTACTGTCGATGACAGAAATAAATTCAGTATTGACACGGTCAGGGAAGATGGAGAGCTGCTCAAACTGCCTGCCGATTGTTTCAAGCTGAATTTCATCGGGATTATTACAAAAAACAACGCAATGCGGGTTGCCCATAGATACACAGGTTATGTGATAAATTTCTCCGTTAACAATAACCGGTTCATTTACAATACGGTTGCCGTTATACACAACAGGTATACGTTCCGGCAGTAGTTCTGCTTTTCCCATATCTACTGTAACCAAGTCCACTTTCTTGTTCATCACATGCAGCTTTAAAAGTTTGATTCCGCTCAGTGTTTCAATATTGATTTCTGTTTTTTGTATAATTCCTTTGTCATATAAAAATTTGCCAACACAACGGATGGCATTGCCGCACATTTTGCCCTCACTGCCATCGATGTTAAACATACGCATTTTCGCATCTGCCACTGCCGACGGGCAAATAAGCACAATCCCGTCTCCGCCTATGCTGCGGTGCCGGTCAGACAGTACAATGCTTAATTTTTCGGGGTGCGGAACTTCCTGCCCAAAACAACTTAAATAGATATAATCATTGGCGCAGCCATGCATTTTTGTAAATTTGAGTATCATTGTTTTTCTGCTCCTTTATTCATGTTCATAACCTCAATAAAGCGGTCAAACAAAAAAGCGGTATCCTGCGGGCCAGCGCATGCTTCGGGGTGGAATTGTACCGAAAACGCGGGCATATTGTCATACTCCACGCCCTCACAACTTCCGTCGTTTGCATTCACAAAGCTTTCGTGCGCATGCTGCGGTAAACTTTCGGCGCGCACCGCATAGCCGTGGTTTTGGCTGGAGATATACACTTTGCCAGTTTTAATATATTTGACAGGTTGATTTGCACCGCGGTGCCCGTATTTCATTTTGCGTGTGGATGCGCCCTGCGCAAGAGCCAGCAGTTGGTGCCCCAAACAGATACCGAAGATGGGAATGTTCGCTTTGCAAAGATGCTTGATTTCATGAATGACACCGCTATTTTCGGCAGGGTCGCCCGGGCCGTTGGAAAGCATGATGCCATCGGGTTGATAGGATAGAATTTCTTCTGCGCTCGTGTTGTATGGTACACAAATCACTTCACAACCTCGCTTGAGCAATTCGCGCTTAATGTTCGCCTTGGCGCCAAAATCCCACAAAACAACCTTATTTATGCATTGTGCAGGCTGTTCGCAGGTGATTTTCTTGCAGCTTACGGCAGCAACCGCATCTTCAATACGATACTGCTTTACAAGCTCAATCTCATCAGACAGATGGTCGAGAGAATGTACAATGCGTGCACCCATCACCCCATGCTCACGAATAATCTTGGTGAGCTCGCGGGTATCAACACCGCAAAGCCCCACAATGCCGTGGGCTTTTAAAAAGGTGTCAAGAGTACCCTCACTACGGAAGTTGGAGGGTTCCTGGCACCATTCTCGTACAATATAAGCCTTTAGTGCGGGGGTATCGCTCTCAAAATCGGCTGGGATAACACCGTAATTGCCGACGAGAGGAAACGTCTGTACCACCATTTGACCGTAATAACTGGGGTCGGTAAGTGTTTCGAGATATCCCGCGACACCTGTAGTAAATACAATTTCACCCGTCACCTCATCATAAGCGCCAAAAGCACCGCCTTTAAACACCTTGCCGTTTTCTAAAATCAAATAGATGTTATGCATTTTATCACCTCTTAATATGAATTAACTTTCGTATGTTTTTAGTATTTCCTCGGCAATTTCGCGCCGCGTAAGCCGCATATCCATCGCTTGTTTTTCTATGTAACGATGTGCCTGAGGCTCTGTCATTTTAAGGTATTGAATCAGCGTATATTTTGCCCTGTCTACAAGGCGTATTTCCTCAATTTTATTTTGTAATTTAATGTTTTCGTTTTTTAACCCCATCAGCCGCTTTCTTGCCGCAGCAACCAGTTTAAACGACTGGTAAAAAAGTTGACGGTTGATCGGCTTGGGCACTACAAATACACCGTAATCTTCTACCTTGGCGGATACGGTATCGGCAAGCTCGCTTTTTACTATAAGGATAATACCCGAGGTACTGGAAGTTGTGAGGTTCAGCGCAAGTTCCTGCCCGAACTCATCGTGCAGAGGTGTGTTGATGATAACCAAGTCGTAGCTGTTGTCAATAAGCAGCCTGCGCGCCTGTGCGCCGCTTTCTGCCATAACAACATGTTCACATGAGTTGGCACAGCAAAGTTGGGCTAATATCTGGCTGCCCTTGCTTGCGCCCGACACAATCAACACGCTACCCATACTGTCCTCACCCCTGTCCTCCTTAACTTGTGCTAATACTTCATAAAATAATGTTCAAGTTCAAACTGCTCTTTATTCTGTGCAGCAGCATAACTTTCGCATTCGGTATGTTTCGCAGCCAAATATTTTTCCAATGTATTCTCTGAAAAGATACTTTTAATAAATCCACTGCTTTGTGCAATATCGAGTGCTTGTTCAAGGCTTTGAGGAATGGTTGCGATGCCCTCAAGCTGCTGCGGGGATGCAGCAAAAAGGTTAAAATCGGCAGGGGCGCACAATGTTTTGTGCTGTTCTATCCCCTCCAGCCCCGCAAATATAAGCAAAGCAAAGGCTGTAAACGGGTTGCATGCCGGGTCGGGCGAACGGAGTTCCATACGGCTGTATTCACCTTTTGCAGCGGGAATGCGCACAAGCTGTGATCGATTTTGATGCGACCAAGTGATGTACTTAGGAGCTTCAAAACTGCCAAAACGCTTGTAAGAATTTACGATTGGGTTAAAAAATGCGGTCATTTCCGGGATTCTATCCAGAATACCCTGCATAAACGATTCAACCTCTTTATTATGTTCAAAACCCGTTTGGTCAAACAGGTTGATACCGTTTTTTGTAAGAGACATGTTCACGTGAAGCCCGCTCCCGCTCTTATGCGCAAGCGGTTTTGGTAAAAACGAAGCATGCAGGCCATTTCTTGCCGCCGTAGTTTTTACCACCCATTTAAATGTCGTAAGGTTATCTGCCGCAGAAAGGGCATCGCTGTAACGAAAATCAATTTCGTTTTGCCCGGGGCCCTGCTCGTGGTGTGAACTTTCGGGCTGGATGCCCATCTCCTCAAGAGTGAGGCAAATTTCGCGGCGTACATTTTCTCCTTTGTCCAGTGGTGCCATATCAAAATAGCCCGCACGGTCATGTGGAACGAGTGTCGGTTCTCCCGTTTCATCCAGTTCAAACAGGTAGAACTCACATTCTGCGCCGATTTTACACTGGCATCCCATATTTTCGGCTTTTTTTACAGCCAAACGCAGTAGATTGCGTGTATCCCCTTCGAAGCTTGTACCATCGGGGCGTTTGATGTCGCAGAACATTCGCACCACACGCCCTTGGGTGGGGCGCCACGGTAAAATGGAAAGAGTGGCGGGATCCGGAACCAAAAACAGGTCGGATTCCTCCACATTCATAAATCCATGTATTGCAGATGCATCAAAGGAGATACCACTTTCAAATGCACGCGGTAATTCAGCGGGCATAATCGATATATTTTTTTGTGTGCCAAAAATATCACAAAATGCAAGGCGGATGAATTTAACATCATTTTCCTTTACAAATTGCAATACCTCTGCCATTGTACAGTTCATAACGGTACCTCCTAAGCGCTATTTTAACGGCTTAATATCTAATAAAATTATTATACAACAATCAGTTTTTCGTATAAAGCTGTTTGTAAGGATTTTTTGTGTCAGGGGTTAAAATATAAAACTTTTTTTGTAAAATTTTATGATAATCTTCGGCGAATTTATCGCAAAACGCTTTTAGGTGCGGGCTGATTTCTTCCATATCCTCAGTGGTTGCAACTTGAGCACTCACCTGCTTTGGCAGCCCTGTGGGTGTTTCATCACAACAGAGAAATATCTTGCCGCCATGCATACCTGTACCGTAAAAATCGCCGATGGGTGCTTTGCCGTTTGCACCCAGCCCCAGCACAATAATGATGCCGCCTGCTTGATACTCACCGAGAAAGCTGCCTGCAACGCCCCCCACTACCAGAACAGGGATTTTATCTTGATAGGCTTTCATGTGAATGCCCGCACGATACCCGGTGTTGCCCTGCACTAAAATTCTGCCGCCACGCATCGCATAGCCTGTGGCATCGCCTGCCGAACCGTGAATACAAATTTCTCCATCATTCATGGTATCACCGGTTGCATCCTGCGCATTGCCGTTTATTACAACGCTGCTGCCATCCATATAGGCACCCAGTGCATTGCCCGGTGTGCCATTTATCGTAATTCTTTTACCCGACAGCCCACTGGCTATGTACCGCTGCCCCATGCAATTATCTATTTCAATATCGCTGCTATCGCAATTTCGAATGGTTTGATTGAGCGTCTGAAAATGCATTTCACTTGCGTTGATTTTCATCGTGCCACACCTCCTAACATCTTGCTGCGCGCGCTTTGCGAAAACGCTATCAACTGCGGTTTGTCTTTAATCAGTTCAAAATCCACTGTATCCAGCGGAATTCTGTCTTTAATTAAGTGGGTATAAATGCCTGCCCTTGCCCCATCGCCGATAAGAATAAAACCGACAAGGTGATTGTCTTTAACAACAATGCGTTTGTAAACTCCCGCGCTTTTCGTGATATACTCTTCGCCGTCGTAGCTGCCCGCTGTGAGCACATGCAGCCCGAAAAAGCCGATGGCGTTCATAGGAATTGCTTTGTCGTATGGTTTATTACCGCCCGCCATATGTATACCCGCACATTCGCCCTGTATGTAAGCGTTGGGCAAAAGAGCCAGCACACGGTTTTCTCCTGTTGAAACATCAACGGATTCGGTGCAATCGCCGGCAGCATAAATGCTGGGCAAAGAGGTTTGACCGTAGCAATCGGTAACAATACCTCTAACCGTTTTTGCACCGATTTCTTTTAACAGATGAATGTTTGGGCGCACACCAACCGCAATCACCAGCAGGTCGAAATCCAAAGTCTTTCCGATTGCCAAAACAGCAGAATTACCTTGAAATTCCTGTACAGAATCAGACAAAACAAAACGAATACCCTTCTTCTCAATATGGCTTTTTACAACCTCGGCACCCGCCGCGTCCAAAATGCTGGGCAGAATGTGCTGTGCCATATCTATCACAGTAACACTTTGCACTTTTTTGTTGATACCTTCGGCGCATTTCAGCCCTATCAGCCCTGCACCCAGTATGAGCACACGGCAGTCTTTGGCTATCGCCTGCTCAAGCGCTTTGGCATCATCCAGCGACATAAAGGTATATTTATGGGTTACTTCGTCCAGCCCTTTGATGGGCGGTACAAAAGGTGTGGAACCTGCTGCAAAAAGGAGCTTGTCATAGCCAAGACTTTTACCGTCGCTGAGGGTAATTGCTTTTTTATCAGGTTCTATTTTTATTACAGACTTGCCTGCTATCAATTTACAGCCATTATCTTTATAAAAGCTTTCGGGACGGTATTTCATTTTACGTTCGGTTGTTTTGCCTGCGAGAAGATAAGAAATTAGCGGGCGGGAATAGGTGTGATATTTTTCAACAGAAACAACGGCAATGGGCGAGGTTTTATCAATCTGACGAAGCCCCTCGATACAACCCACTGCAGCCGTAGAGTTGCCAATGATAACGTACTTCATACCTCACACCTCTCTTCGTAAACAATTGCTTTGTTGGGGCAGCCTGCAACACAGGCGGGCGAACCGTTTGTATTATTCATACATAGTTCGCATTTTTGAATCACCCCATCGTTGGATGGAACAACGGCGCCAAACGGACAGGTAAGGATGCATGTATAACAACCCACACAGCGTTCTTTGTCAAACGTAATTACACCGTCTTCTATTTTAAGCGAGCCTGTAATGCAGCTTTTTACGCACATCGGCTCTTTGCAATGACGGCAGGAAACAGCAAAGCTTATCCCCTGCTGCTCTTCAATTTGAATGCGCGGATTGATAACAATATCTTTGAGTGCCTTTGCCATATTGGCTTCTCCCGAATTTGCAAACGCACAATAGTATTCGCAAAGGTGACAGCCAAGGCACCACTTTTCATTAACAAATATTCGTTTCATCTATCCCCCACCTTACAACGTAATATATTGTTCGCGTTCTGCACCAACCGATACATATTTGATTTTGCACTCCACCAGATTTTCGATATAACGCACATAATCCAGTGCAGCCTTAGGCAAATCTTCAACCGTTTTACAGCCGCTGATGTCACAGTTCCAACCGTCTACATATTCAATCACAGGCTGTGCCGAATCAAGTTTTGCACCAACGGGGAATTTTTCGGTAAATGCTCCTTTTACCTCATATCCAATGCAAACGGGGATTTTTTCAAGGTAGCTGAGAACATCCATTTTTGTAAGTGCCAGTACATCCGCCCCCTGCACGCGTACACCGTATTTAGATGCAACTACATCAAACGGGCCGACACGGCGTGGTCTGCCGGTTGCTGCCCCATACTCACCGCCTGCCTCGCGCAGTTTTTCAGCTTCTTCACCAAACATTTCACAAGTGAACGGGCCTTCGCCTACACAAGAAGAATACGCCTTCATAATGCCAATGGTGTTGTGCAGCTTGCGGTTGGGGATACCTGCCCCAATCGGTGCATATGCCGCAATGGTAGAAGATGCCGAAGTATACGGGTAGATACCGAAATCAATGTCTCGCAGTGCGCCGAGTTGTGCTTCAAACAAGATTTTTTTGCCTGTCTGCTCGGCGTTATCAAGGTACAGCCCCGCATCACAGATATAATCAACCATTGGCATACCGTAGGTGCAAAGCCAGTTCCAAATAGTATCAAATTTAACAGCCTCAGCATGGTAAACGCCCTCGATGGTGAGGTTTTTCCATTCAATAATGCCCTTAAGGTGCTTTTTGAGTGCCTCCGGCTCAAGCAAATCGCCCATACGGATGGCTTTTTTCATATATTTATCGCTGTATACAGGCGAAATGCCGCGGCGGGTAGAACCGAACTTTGCATCCCCCAAACGGTCTTCCTCCAGGCAATCCAATAGCTTATGGTAAGGCATGCAAATAACCGCTTTATCGCTGATTTTAAGGTTTTGAGGAGTAATTTTTACGCCTGCATCGGTAAGGCGTTTCATCTCACCGCAAAGGTGCTCAAGATCAATCACCATACCGTTGCCCATTACGTTGACAACTTCGGGACGCAAAATGCCGGACGGCAGCAAATTCAGTACAAATTTGCCCAGATGGTTGATGACGGTATGCCCTGCGTTGTTGCCGCCCTGATAACGCACAACGATATCATAGTCGGCGCTGAGCAAATCTACCATACGCCCTTTTCCCTCGTCGCCCCAGTTGATGCCTACAATAGAAGTTAGCATAATTTTATTCTCCTTTACGGTGCAAAACCGCTGCTTGTTTTTTATTGCTGAAATACAATCGCACAACAAATTTTTAACAAAAAAGCTCTTTTTACATGTCATTATTCACCTGCATGCATAATACCTAATATGTCCAGTTCTTTTTGATTCAAACCTATACCGCGCAACATTAAACGGTTGCCCTTGAGCGCGTCGATGGAGTTGATGCCCATGCCGCCCATCATCTCTTTAATTTCGTGGTCCCACGCGGTAACAAGGTTGACAAGGCGCTCGCTGCCAATATCAGGATTGAGCCGTTTTACCAACTCTGCGCGCTGTGTTGCAATGCCCCAATTGCATTTGCCAAGCTGGCAGCTTCTGCACAGGTGGCACCCCAAAGCTAGCAGAGCCGCTGTACCGATATATACCGCATCTGCACCAAGCGCAACTGCCTTGACAATATCGGAGCTGCTGCGGATACTGCCGCTTGCCACAATGGATACGTTATCGCGGATGCCTTCATCGCGCAACCTTTGGTCTACCGCTGCAAGTGCAAGTTCAATGGGGATACCCACGTTATCGCGGATGCGGGTAGGTGCTGCTCCTGTTCCGCCGCGGAAGCCGTCTATTACAATAATATCTGCACCGCTGCGTGCAATACCGCTTGCAATTGCTGCAACATTGTGTACCGCCGCAATCTTAACGCTGACCGGCTTGGTATAAGCGGTAGCCTCTTTTAAAGAATAGACAAGCTGTCTTAAATCTTCAATGGAGTAGATATCGTGATGCGGTGCGGGCGAAATAGCATCACTGCCTTCGGGAATCATACGGGTACGAGAAACATCACTTACAATTTTTGCGCCGGGAAGATGACCACCGATACCCGGTTTAGCACCCTGACCCATTTTGATTTCGATTGCTGCACCCGCCTGTAAATAATTCTTGTGGACACCAAAGCGCCCTGATGCAACTTGAACGATAGTGTTTGCACCGTATTGGTAAAAATCTTGGTGCAGCCCGCCCTCACCGGTGTTGTAAAAAGTACCGAGCTTTGTTGCAGCACGTGCTAAACTCTCATGCGCGTTATAACTGATAGAACCATAGGACATTGCACCGAACATGATAGGCACTTTGAGTTGCAAATGGGGGGCGAGGTTGTTTTTTAAATTGCCATTTTCATCACGCTCTATTAAATCGGGGCGCTTGCCGAGAAACACCTTGGTTTCCATCGGCTCACGCAGCGGGTCAATGGATGGATTAGTGACCTGTGACGCATTAATGAGAATTTTATCCCAGTAAACAGGGTAATCTTTGGGGTTGCCCATAGAAGAAAGCAACACACCACCGCTGCCTGCCTGACGATAAATTTCGCCAATCGTGCCGTTCGGCCAGTTAGAACTCTCTTTAAAAGTATGGTCTGTTTTTACTATCTTTAATGCCCTTGTTGGGCAAAGTGCAACACAGCGGTGGCAGTTTACGCATTTGCTTTCATCGCTGAGCATTTGGTTCAGTTCTTTATCGTAGCTGTGTACCTCATTGGCACATTGACGCTCACAAACACGGCAGGTAATGCAACGCTGGGGGTTACGCACAACTTCGTATTCAGGGTAAAGAAAATCAATTGACATTACCGCACACCTCCGTTTAGTGTAATAATAACCGGCTCTCCGCCCTTAGGAGACCAAATTTTGTGGGGATTTGGCTCAATTGCACGGATAGCACATTCTTCGCTTGCAATATAAACCATTTGGTCTTTTTCGCCCACGACCATAGAACGTAGCTTCAACCTGTCGTTCAGTGCCATCAGTCCGCCATCAAACCCAAGCAAAATACTAAAAGGACCTGTGATGAGCAGGCTGGAAAACACAGTGCGCAGATAAGTGAGTTTTTCGCGCTCTGCGGCAGGTTTTTGCTCGATGGTGTTCCAAAAAGGTGCGGCCACAACACTGGCAATTTCCTCAAGAGTAAGCCCCTTGCGCCTGTTAAGGTAATCGATGATGTAGGTGATAACTTCGGTATCGGTAAGCAAGGTACACTTATAGCCGAACATTTCAATGTAACGGCGGTTTGCATCGTAGGAGGATATTTCGCCGTTGTGCACGATGGAATAATCCAGCATAGCAAACGGATGAGCACCGCCCCACCATCCGGGAGTATTGGTTGGGTAACGTCCGTGTGCCGTCCAACAATAGCCCTCGTATTCATCCAAACGGTAAAACTCGCCGACATCTTCAGGAAAGCCCACCGCTTTGAACACGCCCATATTTTTACCGCTGGAAAAAACATAGGCACCGTCTATTTCAGTGTTGATGCGAATTACACAGCGAGCCACATATTCCCGCTCATCCAACTGTGAATCGGCAAGTTTTGTTTGTAAAGGGGTAACAAAGTAACGCCAAATAAGAGGTTCATTTGTTATTTTAGGTGTTTTTTTAATGGGAATTTTAGAAAGATTTACAACATCAAAGCGTTTTTCCAAAAACCGCCCACATTGTTCTCTTGCATTAATATCATCATAAAAAACATGAAATGCATATAAATCTTTATATTCGGGATAGATACCATAGCCTGCAAAACCACCGCCTAAACCGTTGCTGCGGTCATGCATCGTTGCAATGGATTTTACGATTGCATCACCGCAAAGCCGTTTGCCGTCTTTGGCAAAAATGCCAGAAATCGCACAGCCCGATGGTATCCTGATTTGACCTTCTTTTTTTAACATAAGTGCCCCTCCCTGTGTGCGGGCACGCCCGCTTAACGAAATAATAAAAAAGGCGCTCATGAAAAGGTAAAACCGCACTGGGTTCTACCTTTTCATGAACGCCTTTGTTCACTACATTTATTATATGAATTTGAATGCTTTGTGTCAAGCTGTTTGCAATTATTTTAATTTTTCCTGCAAAATTGTATTTCAAAACTAAATTTTTTGTTTAATTTATCCTCTATTTGATTTAATTTAAGTTACCTCCTGCAAAACTATCAAAAATTATGCTTGACAAATTGAACGGAGCATATTATAATGCAAACCATAGCAGCAAAGGCGCTGTAGGTGTGTAACCTACGGCGCCTTTTTATGTGCAGTGTTTTAAAGGAGGATTTATATGAGTGCAACAACCCGTGTACCCGAAATGTTCGCAACTATGGTATTCAACGACCACGTTATGAAAGAGCGTCTGCCCAAAGAAACATACAAGGCTTTGAAAAAAACAATGATGAATGGTAAAAGTCTTGATCTATCTATTGCAAATATAGTAGCAAATGCTATGAAAGATTGGGCTGTTGAAAAAGGCGTAACTCATTTTACGCATTGGTTTCAACCTATGACGGGCATTACCGCCGAAAAGCATGATAGTTTTATTTCACCCACTGCCAACGGCGAAGTAATTATGGAGTTTTCGGGCAAAGAACTGGTTCGCGGTGAACCGGATGCATCCAGTTTCCCCTCCGGCGGTTTGAGGGCAACGTTTGAAGCGAGAGGGTACACCGCGTGGGACCCTACCGCATATGCATTTATTAAAGATAATACACTGTGCATCCCAACGGTATTTTACTCCTACTCCGGCGAAGTTTTAGATAAAAAGACGCCTCTGCTTCGCTCTATGGAGGCTATTAACAAGCAAGCACTGCGCATTTTAAAATTGTTTGGCGACACCACTGCATCGCGTGTTATTACAACAGTGGGCCCAGAACAGGAATATTTTTTAATTGATAAAGCACTGTATGAGCAACGTAAAGACCTTGTTTTTTGCGGAAGAACGCTGTTTGGTGCCAAACCTCCAAAAGGGCAGGAGCTTGAAGACCATTATTTTGGTGCAATTAAAACCCGCGTACTGGATTATATGAAAGATTTGGACGAGGAATTGTGGAAGCTCGGTGTTTTGGCGAAAACAAAGCACAACGAGGTAGCTCCTGCTCAACACGAGTTGGCACCTATTTTCAGCAATACAAACACTGCTACCGACCACAACCAGCTGACGATGGAAATGATGAAAAAAGTTGCAGTACGCCACGGGCTAACCTGCTTGCTGCACGAAAAACCATTTGCAGGCGTAAACGGCAGCGGTAAGCACAACAACTGGTCGATTTCTACCGATACAGGAATCAATCTGTTGGAGCCGGGTGACTCCCCTTGCGAAAATGCACAGTTTCTTTTGTTTTTATCCGCAGTTATCAAAGCAGTGGATGAGTATCAGGATTTGCTTCGTGTATCTGTCGCCAATGCAGGCAACGACCACAGGCTAGGCGCAAACGAAGCACCTCCGGCAATTGTTTCGATGTTTTTGGGCGAGGAACTTTGCGAAATTTTAGAATCAATCGAAACTGGAAGCAGCTATAACAAAAAAGATGCTGTGGTAATGAAGCTGGGTGTTCATACCTTGCCGCGTATCGCCAAAGACACCACGGACCGTAACCGAACCTCTCCGTTTGCTTTTACCGGCAACAAGTTTGAATTCCGTATGCCCGGTTCTACATTCTCGGTTTCCGGCCCGAACATCATACTAAACACCATCGTTGCTGAGGTTCTTAGCCAATTTGCCGACCAATTGGAGAGCTCAGACGACTTTACGTCCGCCCTCAACCAACTGGTGAAAAACACCTATACAGAACATAAGCGCATCATTTTTAACGGCAACAACTACTCGGAAGAATGGGTTGCCGAGGCAAAAAAGAGAGGGCTGCTCAACCTTAAATCTACTCCTGACGCATTGCCCTACTTTGTTTCGGATAAGAACATAGAGCTTTTTACCAAACACAAAATATTTACATCCACAGAGATGCATTCACGTTATGAAATATTGATGGAAAGCTACTGCAAAACCATCAATATTGAAGCGCTAACGATGGTTGATATGGTGAAAAAGCAAATTCTTCCAGCAGTACTGAAATACAGTGGAAAACTGTGTAAAGCTGCCATTGAAAAGAAAACTTTGCTTTCGCTTAGCTGCTGTGAGCCGGAAGAATCGCTGGTAAATCGCCTTTCCAACCTTGCCGCGTGCCTTTACAAAAAAACTTCTCGTTTGGATACAGAACTGCTTGCAGCTAAAGAGCATGAAAAAGACTTGAAAGAACTTGCGGATTATTACAGAGATGTGATTTTTACTTCGATGCAGGAACTGCGAGCTGTGGCAGATGAATTGGAGGCCCTGTGCAGTGAAGATTGCTGGCCCTACCCCACCTATAGCAAACTGTTGTTTTACATCTAAAAAACTAATCGCTGTATAAGCAAAAAAGGGCGGAATAAATTCCGTCCTTTTTTAATTGTATTCTTTCAAATCAGACATCTCCATTTTTACGAGAGCCCGATGTGTTGAATTTTTACTGTTTTTCGCAATGTATTCTCCGCGCGGTGCACAATTTTTATAAGTTTTTGGTAGCGTAAACCGAAAGGTGCTTCCCTCTTTTTCTATACTGTGCGCAGTAATCTTGCCGCCGTGCAGTTCTACCAATGCTTTTGTAATGCAAAGGCCAAGTCCTCCACCATCACAGTTTTTGATTAGCCTTGATTTTGCTGTACGATATTTTTCAAAAATATGGGGCAGCAATTCTTTACTGATACCGCTTCCGTTATCGCTTACTTCTACAACCAAATTCTGCTCATTCTCGGTAAGTATTACGTCAATTTTACCGCCATTATTCGTATACTTAATTGCATTTGACAACAGGTTAAGCATAATGCAGTCAATTTTGTCACGATCACAGTAAATGTTTTGTCCCGCTTTGATATAAGACAAAATATTGATTTTTATTCCTTTGGCGGCAGCATAAATATCCGCGGAGTTTACACATTCTTCAATCAGTAATTTGAAATCACAAACTTCAAAATTAAGCTCCAAAAAACCGTTTTCTATCTTAGTAGAATTGAGCAGATTCGTAGTTAAACGCAATATTTTATAAGCATTATGTTCAATATAATCGCAAAATTTTTTGTAATAATTGATATAGTGTTCTTGATCTTCCATTGACATTTTTAAAGTAAGAATTTGCAAAGAAGAAAGAATCATGTGAATAGGAGTTTTAAACTCATGTGTTAGACCTGAAATAAACTCTAGCTTAAGTTTATCCATAGAGAATGAACTCTGCAGATGGTTATTTTCTTCAATCTCTTTTTGATTGGATATACCGCGTACTATTGTTTGAAATTCAAGCTGTTTGCTTTGCCGATATTCTTGTTGCTTTTTTATACCGGTAATATCTTGCACTGTACCCACAATAAATTTTTGCCCTGTTACAAAATCGTCAACAGGCTCGCCTTTTTCCTCAAGCCAAAGTGTTTCACCGTTTACATCGATACGATGCACAATCTGAAACGGAGTACCCTCGAGTGCTTTTTGCCAAGTCTCCATAAATGTTTTATAGTCTTCAGGATGAATACGAGACAAAAACAGTTCTTTTGAAAACTCGGCGGACTGCGGTCTGCCGTAGATTTCGAACACCTCATCCGACCACCAACCCTGCTCTGTATCGCACCAATACACCCAACTGCCCATTCTATTTATTTGCTGTGCATATTGGTATACCTTTTCTTTGCTCAAGTTTAGGCATTTCAAAACATCACTCACAACTTTGCCCTCTCTTGCATCAGACTTTTTTGCAGTTTTATTTTTTCTGCCAGCAGTGTTAAGAACCTGCCGTTAGAGGGCTTTTTATTTTGTCCTGTAACATCCAACTGCATGACTGAACAAAAATTATCGTTATGTACTTGGTAAATTCGGTTAATTGTTTTGCGTATTGCACTTTCAACACATTCCAAGGTTGTATTATTTTCATCCGCAATGGTTGCGTATACCTGCTTTGCTATGGGGCATGGCCGATTCTGCCCCATAATAATGCGTAATGCAGACACCATATACTGATAACCAAGTAAATTTGTGGGCACACCTAGGCTCATTACCTCTTTGGAAATCAGCGGGATGTCATCATGTTCAGATAATCTTCTCCTTCCTGGCGATTCCGGTTTCAAATCTTCTGCCAAAAGCAAAATACGCCGATGTAAATCTTCCAGTACATAAGGCTTAATCATATAATAGCTCGCGCCCAATTCGAGTGCCTTTGCAGTGATTTTCTCTTGCCCGATTGCAGAGGCAACAAGCAGCAGCGGCTGCTTTTTAAGAGGATTGGCTTGAAGTTCTTCCAGTACGGATATGCCGTCCATTTTGGGCATAACTAAATCAAGCAGCACAACATCCGGCAAACACTGCCGAATTTGCAGCAAAGCATCTTCTCCATCATGTGTTATACCGCAAACAGCAATATCGTTTGTCAGCTGAAAATAATTTTTGAGGACATCGCACATGTCAAGATTGTCCTCTGCCAACAACACATTGATTTTATGTGTGCCCATGCCAATCCTCCGTCATGCAATGAGCTTACGGATCGGAACAATAACATCCTAAAAGCTCACTTGTAATTTCCTTCCAGGTATCGATTAGGATAGAGTTTTCATAAAGAAAGGTTACGATGTTTAAAATGTCGGTTTTAGATGTAGAGAGATTTTCAAGAAAATCACTTTCTCGAAAACCATCCTCCTCTATTGAGATACCGATGCCATAGTACTTTTTTCCGTTTACCTCGTCTTCAATCAGGCCATAGTTCACCTTTTTTTGGCTTTGCAATTTACTAAGCTCGGAATAATCTTTGGAAAAAATAGTAACTGCGCTGTTCATCGTGTAAGCTCCCTTCTTTATGCGTGCATTTCGCTCGCTTTATTAAGTATAGCTTAACGAGAACACGCTTCGCGTGCAATGTAATAAAACCGACTATTCTCGATACATTATATTGTATTATATCATAATTTTGGGAAATTCAATAGTGTTGCGCAAGGAAAAAAGCGGATAAACTTGACTTTTTTTAAGGAATGGAGTACAATACTTATTATTAGAACATATGTTCTAATTTGTTTTTGGACGGTGTTTTATGAATATTTTTGATAAGCTGACAATTTTATCGGATGCCGCGAAATACGATGCCGCCTGTACCTCAAGCGGGGCAGACCGCAGAGGCGGCAAGGGCGGTATCGGCAGTGCAGTATCAGCCGGCATCTGCCATAGCTTTGCGGCAGATGGAAGATGTATTTCATTGCTGAAAGTACTGTTTACCAACTGCTGTATTTACGATTGCAAATACTGCATTAACCGCGTAAGCAATGATACTCGGCGCGCTGTATTTACTCCGCGTGAACTTGCCGATCTCACAATCCATTTTTATCGGCGCAACTATATCGAGGGGCTTTTTCTCAGTTCAGGGGTTATAAAAAGCCCGAATTTTACATGTGAGCAGCTTATTGAAACGCTGTCTCTGTTAAGAAATGAATATAACTTTCGCGGATACATCCATGTGAAAGCCATCCCAGGCGCAGATGATGCACTGATACAAAGCCTCGGGCTGCTTGCGGACCGTATGAGTGTGAATATTGAACTCCCATCGCAAGACAGTTTAAAACTGCTTGCACCTGACAAATCCAAGGTATCTATTTTGCGCCCCATGAGTGTTATCCAGCATAAAATTGCAGAAAACACTACAGACCTGATACGTTACCGCCATGCACCCAAGTTTTCTCCTGCAGGGCAAAGCACACAGATGATTATTGGTGCAACTCCCGATAGTGATTTTAAAATTCTAAACCTTACACAGAATTTGTACCGCAAGTTTGGTTTAAAACGCGTATTTTTTTCAGCCTACACTCCGGTACAAAGTCACTCTCTGCTGCCTTCTCTGGATACCAAGCCACCCCTCCTGCGCGAACACAGATTATATCAGGCAGATTGGCTTTTGCGATTTTACGGTTTTGATGCCTCTGAACTGCTGGATGAGCAGCATCAGAATTTTAATCCTTATATCGACCCAAAGTGTAACTGGGCACTCAACCACATGGATATGTTCCCAGTTGAAATCAACACCGCCCCATACGATACCCTGCTGCGTGTACCGGGTATTGGTGTAAAAAGCGCACAGCGCATACTGCTTGCGCGGCGTGCAACTTCAATCGATTTTACAGGGCTCAAAAAAATCGGTATTGTATTAAAGCGTGCTCAGTATTTCATCACTTGCAACGGCAAGATTGCAGAAGGATTGAAAATCACACCTGAGGGGGCAATGCGCGCTTTGATATCGGAACGCTGTGCAGGTATGCTGCCGGCATACCAACCCGAGCAGTTATCTTTATTCACCCCGCAACTTACCAGAGAGGATGTGATACAGTGCCTGACTGGGGAACTGTAGTGTATCTGTACGACGGCAGTTTTGACGGGCTGTTGTGCTGCGTATATGAAAGTTACACGCGGCACGAAACCCCTGTTGATATTTTATCAGCAGATGAACCACAAGGAATTCTCTACCCTACGCGAGAAATTACAACAAACGAGGCACACGCACATCGTGTTTACACATCGCTTTCAACCCGTATTTCATCAGAAGCCGAAGAGCTTGCGCGGCTTGGCTTTTTAACCTGTGCACCCGATAAAGCAATGTTAATCTACCGTTTTATTTGCCTAGGCTACCGTTACGGAGGAAAAACAGCACAAATGCTTACAAATAGTACAGTTTGTGCACTTACCAATGCAGTAAAATCTTTGCTTAATGAACGACATCTGTTAACCGGTTTTATTCGCTTTTCTGAATACAAAGGTGCACTGGTTGCCAAAATAGAACCTAAAAATTTTGTTTTGCCCCTGCTGAAAGCTCATTTCTGTGAAAGATATGCAGAAGAACATTTTTTAATATACGATGTCACACACGGCATGGCACTCATCTATACACCTTATAAGGCAGAAATTATACCGATAGAGCATTTGCAGTTACCCAAAGAAGATGAAACAGAGCAGCAATACCGCAAACTTTGGAAGCAATATTACGATACCATTGCAATTGAGTCACGCTACAATCCCAAATGCCGTATGACACATATGCCGAAACGTTATTGGACGTATCTAACTGAATTCCAACAAAATTCATCTGAAGCATACAAAATAGGAAACGACACAAATTACCCCACCTTACCGGAAAAGTAAAAATCGGTGTACCTAAAGGTTAACTCTCCGCTGCTGCGTGTGGTTTATAAATGATTACAGACGCTTTGCTTATAACCTGCGCAAGCATAAAAAACCTCCGATTTTTAGTCGGAGGTTTTATTATGCTTATATAATTGTAGGAACAAGCAGATTAAATGGATATATAGGGATATTACGCACCACGCTGTACACGAGCAGCAATATTATAACCCATAACAATGCACGAAAAGACAAACGCTTATCGATGTTGTTTTGCCCTGTTTTTAAATAATCAATTATGCGTGCTGCAATGTAAACCATAATAAAAGGCAGCAATATGACCATAGCAGGATTATAACGGAACGCTTGATAAAACTTTAGATGCAATATGCTGTGAAGTGCACGTGATGTACCACAGCCTGCGCAGTAAAAGCCCGTAAGTAAACGCACAGGGCAAGGGATGCCTGCACCTTGAGGGCTGCTGAAATAAAGCCAAATTGCCCCTAATACCATCAGAACACAGATAATTGTGACTACAAAGATACGCTTTTTCACAATTTATTAAAAGTTGCCGCCGTACATGCCGCTTTCTGCAAGGCTAAAGCCCAAAGCTGCCATAATAACGATATAAAGAACAAAAACTACAACGGCAGATACAGCCGCAATAATAGACCACATCTTGGATTTTTTAGCTGCACTTTGTGCACCCAGTAAATCGCCAAGAGCTTGTGCCTTGTCAATTTTTGTTGCATAGACGATTGCAGGAATGCCAAAAGGTAAGCAGCAAAGCACTGTAGCGAGAATAGCAAACACCAAGTAGGTTGTACCATTGATTGATTTGATGTTATTATTCTGCTGAGCATCGTAAGAATACTGCGGAGGTATTGGCTGTGGCTCACCATAAACAGGTGGTGGCTGTGTATTATTACCGGTTTGACCCTCACCGCTTAAGCTGTAGCCGCATTGTGCACAAAAAACCGATTCATCAGGTAAGTTTGCACCGCATTTTGGACATGTCATGATATGTAGCCTCCTATTTTGTTTTTATAAGTCTGTTATAGCAAACTATGAATAAAGCTGAAGGATAATTCTTGTAGAATAAAAATTTTTAAAATTTACAGTACTGTTCAATATATCGTTCCATTGCGGCAAGAACTTGAGTATAATTGCCATTTTCTTTAAGGTACTCGCAAAGATCACGTACATCGACAATAGAATGCACATCAATGCCAAACTCGTCTTTCACTTCCATAACCGCAGTTTTATTGGGATTTTGGCCTATTTCACAACGATTTACCGAGATAAACATATCGGTTACCGTTACCTTAGCTGCCGAAAGCAGAACAGGAACCGTTTCGCGCACTGCTGTACCTGCGGTGATTACATCTTCGATAATAATAATGCGGTCACCATCTTGTGGTTTGTAGCCCACCAAGCTGCCGCCTTCGCCATGATCTTTTGCTTCTTTGCGATTGAAGAAAAACGGCTTATCAATATCAAATTCTCGTGCTAAAGCCCCTGCCGCAGATGTTGCAAGAGGAATCCCCTTGTATGCCGGCCCGAACATCGCATCAAAATTATTACCGCAGGTATCTTTGATGCATTGCGCATAAAATTTGCCTAACTCAGAAATCTGTGCACCTGTACGGTAGTTACCTGTATTTACAAAATAAGGCGATAACCTGCCACTTTTGGTTTTAAACTCACCAAAGCGCAGAACATCTGCGCTCATCATAAATTCTATAAATTTTATTTTTGAAGCTGTTAACATAATCGTCCTCATTTCGTGATATTCTAGACATATTGTGATAATTATATCATATAGTTTGTCCAAATACAACAAAACTGTATCCAAAATGTTGCAAAAAGTTCATTTTGGATTCATATTTCGATACACCGCTTGTAGAGGTTTATATAAGAAGATTTTAAGCTGCGATATGCTTCGAACACATGCTCATAATCTTTATTTGCATTGTAGAGTATGTCATCAAAATTCTCGACCACAACCTGCACAATCTCATTACAGATTTTATTATCACGTGCCATTTTGGTGAGTATCTCAATTGTTTTTTCTTTGCTGAAACTGTCCTTGTAGCTTCGTTTACCGCACAACGCGCTCATAATATCTGCAACTGCAACTGCCCGTTCGCTTAAAGTAAGGTCCTGCGCTGTCAATCCTCGCGGATAGCCTGAACCGTCCATTTTTTCGTGGTGGCGCACTGCTATTTTGCAAATTACCGGGTCAATGTAATCCTTTAGTATTTCTTCGGTTACCACTACATGATGCTTCATTATCTCCATTTCGGGGCGTGTAAGCTTGCCTGGATTTTCTAATATTTGAATTGGAGTTGAGATTTTACCTAGGTCGTGAAGCAATGCACCATAATAAACTGCATTTTTTTGAGGCTCTGTTAAATTGATTCGTTTTGCGATTTGCATGCTAATGCCAACCGTTAAAATTGTATGAGTTACCGTCGCTTCGCTGCGAAAGTCTATAACATAGACGAGCAGTTTTAAATAACGGTCCACCTCAGCAGGTGTGAAATCATAATGAGCCACAAAGTCAATTAATTCTTCAAGGTAACTTCCGTTTGCAATACGTGTAACAATATCGAATTGCTCGTTGGCTAAAAGGAAAAGTTCAAACAATTCTGCGCTGAATTTTTTTGGGGGGAACGACTTGCTAAGCGATTCATCAAATTGATAGCCGGTGTTTTTAAGATAGATGTCCAGCCTGTCCGCTAACGATATCATCATTGCAATCTCTTTATGAGTGCAATCTAAGTCTAAAATTTTATCATAATCTAAATGATGATAAAGAACCGCCTCTGCTAAATCTGACAGAGGTGAAAAATTATTTATAAACAAGTAGCCATATACGGAATGATCCCAAACACTTTTGGTTTCAAACTCCACTATATTATCTATCTCTTCGGTTTTATAAGCACCTATATCATGCATCATTGCTAAAAAACATATTCTTTGTATTAAATAATCGGAGCAAGTGCCCTGGCACTGTAACATTTTGCAAACAATATAAGCAACCCGTTCACCATGATCGACAAGCCTATGGTCTACCAAGTTGAGGGTTTTACGAACAATTGAGATAATATCTCTATTTTGCATTGCAATCATATGATACCTCCGTTGTCAGGGTTTTGATACACAAGTTGATAACAATTAAAAAAATTACCCTCCGAAACAGTTACTCGGAGGGTAATTTTGGAGGCGCCACCCGGAATCGGACCGGGGATAAAGGTTTTGCAGACCTCTGCCTTACCGCTTGGCTATGGCGCCACATTCTATTATATACTAAAAGGCACTTAGCTATTACTAAATGCCTTTTATTTTTGTTGGAGCGGGTTACGAGGTTCGAACTCGCTACCTCCACCTTGGCAAGGTGGCGCTCTACCAAATGAGCTAAACCCGCAAATGGTGCCTTCGGTCGGAATCGAACCAACGACACGAGGATTTTCAGTCCTCTGCTCTACCAACTGAGCTACAAAGGCATATCGCTTTAGAGAAAGAAAATGGCGACCTGGATGGGGTTCGAACCCACGACCTCTAGCGTGACAGGCTAGCGTTCTAACCAGCTGAACTACCAGGCCAAATGTGGTGGGAACAACAGGGCTCGAACCTGTGACCCTCTGCTTGTAAGGCAGATGCTCTCCCAGCTGAGCTATGCTCCCACATCATTTTCTTTTCTTTTCCTTAGCGACGAGATTTATTATACTATACCTTGTACTTAATGTCAATGCATTTTTTGAAATTTTTTCTTTTTTTCGACATAAACACTACACAAATCATAAAAAACCTTATAATTACTAGCTATTTGCGGCCAATAAACGAATGTCTTCGCTTGTAAAACGATACTTTTTATTGCAAAAGTGGCAGGCAACTTCTGTTATAGGTTGTTCGTCCGCCATATCATTAAGTTCTTGTTTACCCAAAGAAATCAGCGCTCGCTCTATACGCTCTTTACTGCAATTGCAGCGGTACTCAACAGCAGCTTCATCAAGCAAATTGGGGTCAAAGCCCTCCAACACTTTGAAACACACCTGCTCAGGCGTAGCACCATCGGCAATCATTTTTGAAATAGCAGGCATCTGATTTACATTTTTCTCAATCAAATCGATTTCTTCATCGGTTGCACCGGGCAAAAGCTGCACTAAATATCCTCCTGCCGCTTTTACGGTAAGGTTCGGATTAACAAGCACACCCAAAGCACAAACGGTGGGAATCTGCTCGCTTACAGCAAAGTAGCTTGTGATATCTTCGGCAATTTCGCCCGATACAATTGGAATTTGTCCCACGTAAGGCTCTTTTAAGCCAATATCCTTAATAACCTGCAAGCTTCCCTGTGTGCCCACGGCGCCCTTTACGTCAAGCTTGCCATACTGGTTGAGTGGCAGCTCTACAATGGGGTTCTGCACATAAACACGCGGGTTGCCGTGTGAATCCGATACAGCGATAACAGAGCCGGCAGGTCCGTCACCTGCAAGGCGAATTGTAATGGAATCCTGCTCACCTTTAAGAGCTGAACCCATCATAGATGCAGCGGTTGCGAGCCTGCCAATGGCTGCCGTTACAACAGCAGAAGTTTTATGGATCTGCTCCGCTTTAGCGACAATATCGGTAGAATCTATGGCAGTGCAAACAATGCCCCCGTTTGCAGAAATAGCTCGTACAATTTTGCTCATGTGGTTTTCCTCCGAATGCGAATAGATTTGGTATTATTTGCGGAAATGCCCCCGCGTTCAACGGGCAGTTTGCGCGTAACATAAATAAGCCTTTGTGTGGTATTTGTAGGGTCATTGAACGTATCATCGCCATAAACAGCTATTGTCTCAAGCCCTGCTGTTTTAATAAAAGCATCCATCTCGTTTGGAGTATAAGCACGTTCGCTAAAGCATTCGCTTTCGCGAAAATAGTGTTCTCCATCCTTAACAAAAAAGTCGAGATCAATATTAACAATATGGTGGTGTTTGGTGTACTCATTCTGCCACACACAGCAACAATCATCATTTTCATAAAAAAAAGTATTGCAGCCAAGTATTTCGCGGTGTTTGTATACTGAGTTTACATCAAAAATAAAAAGGCCCTCCGGTGCGGTGAACATAGCAACCCTGTTAAACGCCTGCTGAAGTGCTTGCTCGTCTGTAATATGGTTTAGGCTGTCAAGCGCACAGATGGTAACGTCGATTGTCCCGTAAAGATTAAGCGAAGTCATGTCTTGGCACAGAAAAAGTGCAGTAGGTACTTTGGGCGCAGCAAAAGACAGCATCTCAGCCGAACTATCCACCCCAATTACATCGTAACCAAGATTTACAAGTTCTGCCGACAGGCTGCCTGTTCCGCACGCCAAATCAAGTAGTAATTCGACATGATCTGTATGTTGTTTAATTATCGTATCAAAATAACGTGCCCGGTCAATATAAGACACATTGCCTGTAAGACGGTCGTAATGGTTGGCAAAGTAAGCATATGCCATGGTTATTTTTCCTTTTCCTGTTCATCCATAGCATCCAAACGGTCAAAAACGATGCGATAACCGTCACAGCCGTAATTGAGCGAACGGTTTACCCTGCTTATGGTAGCGGTAGATGCCCCTGTGGCATTCACAATATCGCTGTAAACCTTATGCTCATCCAGCATTTTAGCTACTTGTAGGCGTTGAGACAATGCTTTGAGTTCAGGTACTGTGCACAAATCATCAAAAAAATCGTAGCATTCTTCCATGGTTCGCAGTGAAAGTACCGCCTTAAATAAAATCTCGACATTAATATCCTTAAGTTTAGAATTCATAGATATGCCCTCCAAAATGTTATGTTAAGCGTGAGCAGACAACACATCTGACTGTTTAACGCTTGTGATTGTTAAAGTGGCGTTTACTTTTAGTTTAACATACTAAACCGTGAAAGTAAACAACATAAATATGAATTTTAATTGACAGTTTTAATTTTTTATGTATTAAAGCAAATCATTTTTGAGAATATCGTCATAAGTTTCGCGCTTAATAACCACCCTGGATTCGCCGTCTTTCACCATAACGACAGGTGGCTTTGGCAAGCGATTATAGTTGGATGACATGGAATAATTGTATGCCCCTGTTGCAAGCACAGCCAATATGTCACCTGCCTGTGCTTTTTGAATGAGCATTCCTTCGCCTATGAGATCCCCGCTTTCGCAGCATTTACCTGCTACAGTTACAGTCATATCACGCTGCTGATTTGCCTTGTTGGCAACCAATGCATGATATTCGGAGTGGTAGAGTGCATAACGCGGGTTGTCGGTCATACCGCCATCCACCGAAACATAGGTACGAACATTGGGGATGTTTTTTACGGCACCGATGGTATACAGTGTAATGCCTGCATTGCCAACCACCGAGCGCCCCGGCTCAATAATGATATACGGAATCTGCAACCCAAGCTGTGCACATGTTTGGTGTACAACCTTAGAAACACGCTCCATATAACGGTCGTATTCCACCGGCTGGTGGTCGGGCACATATTTGATGCCAAAACCTCCGCCAAGATTGAGTTCTTGCAATTCCATGCCGGTTTCACGCTTGATGTCTGCGATAAAGCCGAGCATTACCTGTGCAGCCAGTTCAAATGGTTCAATATCAAAAATTTGTGAACCAATGTGGCAGTGCAGCCCTTTCAGGGTAATATTCTTGTAGGCGGATGCCAGTTTTACTGCTTGCATTGCCTCACCGGTTTCGAGCGCAAGCCCAAACTTGCTGTCGATTTGCCCTGTACGGATAAACTCGTGGGTGTGCGCATCGATACCAGGCTTAACGCGAAAAAAGATGCTGACATTTTTGCCTTGCGCTGACGCAAGCTGATTGAGCACATCTAATTCGGTAAGATTATCGACAACAATTCTGCCAACGCCATACTGCAATGCTGTCACCAGTTCTTCAACCGTTTTATTGTTTCCATGATAAAAAATATGCTCGGGGGGAAAACCCACGCTCATGGCGGTGTGCAGCTCACCACCTGACACTACATCAAGTCCCATCCCCTCTTCCATTGCGATTTTACACAGAGCTTTACAGCAAAGTGCCTTGCTTGCATAGGCAGCGATACCATTACCGCTGTAAAATCGGTCGATTGAGTTTTTATATTTGCGGCAGTTGCTGCGTATCTGCGCCTCGTCCATGACATAAAGCGGAGTTCCGTATTGTTCAGCAAGGGCGACGGTATCCATTCCGCCAATGGTGAGGTGGCCTAATTTATTTACATTAAGGCAATCTGATACAAACATAATAAGCTCCATTCCGCCGTCCTGCATCGGCATTTCTAGTCAGTATAACTATGTCTCTTATCCCGCAGGGCAAGGAATGATAAGAGCTTTTAAGCGCAGGTTCGTTGTAAAGATTAAAGATACGAACACATTATTTGCATTACTCATCCATAGCGGAGTTTTCGCTTTCAATGCCGTCATTTGCTTGCGCTAGCTCTTCAATAATCTCACGAATTTGCTCCATCCCCTCACCCGTTTCAGCGGAGGTTGGTATCATGGTTATTTGGTCGGCATAAGGGATTTCTGTTTTCAGCGCCGCAAGGCGTTCTTCTTTTTGGCGATTGCCGAGCTTATCTGCTTTGGTGAGCACAATGACAAATGGGGTTTCGGATTCAATCAGATAATCAATCATCTGTAAATCATCTTTGGTAGGCGCGTGGCGAATATCCACGAGCTGAAGTACCAAAACAATATCCCTATCGCTGTGCAGATAGTTGCCGATCAGTTCTGACCATCTTTTTTTCTCGGTTTTAGCAACCTTGGCATAACCATAACCCGGTAAATCGGCAAAACGAATGTTTTCCAATCTAAAAAAGTTAATGGTAGTGGTTTTACCCGGCATAGAGCTTACTCTGGCAATGGATTTGCGGTTGAATATTTTATTGATCAGAGAAGATTTGCCTACATTGGATCTGCCTGAAAAAGCAAACTCAATCGTTTCACAAGGCGGGATCTGTTCAAACAGACCATACGATGCCTCAAATTCTACTTGATTCCACTTCATGGCTTTCTCCTTATTGTGTAATGGCTTCCTGCTGCGGTACAATCTCAGTTGGTTTAACGAGGGACGGAGTGTTTGGTATCATATGGCTTTCGTAAGCTGAAATAAGAGCCGTTTTTAATACGGTATCAACCTGTTCTGCCGTAACAAATTTAATATTATCGGTTACAACAGAGTCAAGTTCAGCCAAGTCTGGCTCATTATTTTTAGGGATGACAACGGTTTTGATGCCTGCACGATACGCTGCCATCGTTTTTTCTTTGAGCCCGCCAATAGGCAGAACACGCCCGCGCAGAGTAATTTCGCCCGTCATAGCTACATCATAGCGAACCGGTGTACCAGACAATGCTGACACCACCGCAGTGCACATAGTAACACCCGCCGACGGCCCGTCTTTAGGAATTGCTCCTTCAGGAATATGGATGTGAATATCTTTATTCTTATAAAAATCCGGCTCGATGTTGAGCGATGTTGCACGCGAACGAATGTAGCTGAGCGCTGCGTGTGCCGATTCTTTCATGACATCGCCGAGCTGCCCTGTAAGTTCCAGCTTTCCCGTTCCGTCTAAAATGGCAACCTCAATTTGCAGCATTTCACCGCCGACCGAAGTCCAAGCAAGGCCGTTAACCAAACCAATTTCGTTTTTGTGTTCGACTTCTTCCGGTTTGAAACGATGCGGACCTAAATATTTTGTAATGTTTTTGTTGTTAATCGTCACTTTTTTCTCATTGCCTGCTACAATAACCTTTGCAGCTTTGCGGCAGAGAGATGCAATCGTGCGTTCGAGAGTACGAACACCTGCTTCGCGCGTATAGTTATCGGTGAGTGCATAAATTGCATCATCGGCAATTTTAAGTGTTTTGCCCGATAAACCATGGCGTTTTGACTGTTTTGGTACAAGGTATTTTTTCGCGATATGGAACTTTTCCTCGCGAGTATAGCTGGTAAGTTCGATGATTTCCATACGGTCGAGCAGCGGATCGGGGATAGCGTCACGGTTGTTTGCAGTGGTAATAAACAACACTTCGCTTAAGTCAAACGGCAGTTCGATGTAATGGTCGCGAAATGCATTGTTCTGCTCGCTGTCCAACACCTCGAGCAATGCAGAAGATGGGTCGCCGCGGAAATCGTTGCCGAGTTTATCAATCTCATCCAGCAAAATGAGCGGATTTTTACTGCCGGCAAGTTTCAGCGCATTGATAATACGCCCCGGCATGGAACCCACATAAGTTTTGCGGTGGCCGCGAATATCCGATTCGTCACGCACGCCGCCCAAAGAAATGCGTGTGTAGTTGCGGTTTAATGCCTTTGCAATTGATTTTGCAATAGAAGTTTTACCCACTCCCGGAGGACCGACCAAGCAAATGATTTGCCCTTTAATATCGGGAGCAAGCTTACGTACAGCAACAAGCTCCAAAATACGATCTTTTACTTTGGTTAGCCCATAATGGTCACTGTCAAGTATTTTTTTGGCACGAGCAATATCGGTTTTTTCTTTTGTAACAGTATTCCACGGGAGTTCAAGGCATGTATCGAGGTAAGTGCGTATAACAGCAGCTTCCTGCGAGTTATTTGGTAGGCGAGAAAGGCGTTCCGCCTCTTGTTTCAGCTTATTTTCAGCCTCTTCACCGAGTTTAAGCTTGGTGATTTTCTCCACATATTCATCTGCTTCATCCATGGGTGATTCAGACTCTCCCAATTCGTCTGAAATCACCTTCATCTGCTCACGGAGAAAGTATTCGCGTTGATTTTGGTCAATTTGCTCTTTGACCTTATCGTAGATATCTTTTTCGAGGCTAAGTATATTATTTTCGTTTTCCAAAACACCTGCAAGGTCTTCAAGACGTTTTACGATGACCGATTCCTCAAGTATGCGCTGTTTTTCTTCGACATTTAAAGGAATGTTAGCGGTTATGTATTCGCAGAGATAGACAGGGTCTTCGCTGGAAACTGCGTTAACAATCATATCGCGCGGCATTTTGGGTGTAAGATAGCAGTATTCCTCAAAAAGCTCCTTCACTGTGCGCATAAGCGCATCACAAAGGGCAGTACGCGGGTAACGCGGAGTTTTAAGCGGATATTTTTCAACGGTTGCCTGAAGCAAATTTCCTTCATCAATAACATCTATCAGGCGTGCACGATAACTGCCCTCCACCAGAACCCTTAAAGTGTTCCCTGAAGATTTTAAAATCTGCCGAACTTCTGCAACAACACCTACGCGATATAAATCTTCTTCTTTGGGGTCGTCTACTTTTATATCTTTTTGTGCTACCAAAAAAATCTGCTGGTCTTTTTTCATCGCCTCATTCAAAGCGGTAACAGATTTTTCTCTGCCCACATCGAAATGAAGTATCATTTTGGGGAACAAAACCAAACCTCTTAGGGCAAGCATTGGTATAGTAAAGCGGTTTTCCTGCTCTGTAATATTTTCCATAAAGTTTCCTCCTTTGTTGGAAATTTGACGTTGCAGCAACTTTAAAACAAGTTACCTGCATTTTAGTATTGGAGTAATCAATACCAACACCTGTTTTTCACAATTTACGAAAAACATATATTTAAAATGTTGATTGTTTTTGTATTGATTGTAATTATACATGATAAATGTAAATTTTGCAAGAGTTAAGCTTATTTCCTGCATTTTACAGATACACAAAAAGCAGCCGTAAACCGGCTGCTTTTCTGTTTGAAGTGCTTAAGATACGGAAGAAGATGACTTTGAACGCGACTGGGTGCGCTTCGATGAAATCTGCATCTTTGACGGTTTTCTTGCAGGATTATACGAAAAGATGGGTGGTTCTTTGCCTTCAACGCAGTTTTTTGTAACCGTTATTGTCTCAATCGTGTGATCGGACGGAGCATTAAACATAGCATCGGAGAGTATCCCCTCCATAATGGATCGTAACCCGCGCGCGCCCGCTTTTTGAGCAATCGCCTTTTCAGCCACACTGATGAGGGCGTCGTGCTCGAAGTTGAGCGCAATACCATCAAGATCAAACAGGCGTGTATACTGCTTCATCATCGAGTTTTTCGGCTCTGTAAGAATACGCACAAGAGCATCTTCATCAAGGTTTTCAAGCGGTGCGAGCACAGGAACACGCCCAACCAATTCGGGTATCAAGCCAAATTTTACAAGATCGTGTGCCTCAATCTTTTGCACCAGATAATCTTTCTCTTTTGTCTTTTTATCGACTAGCTGTGCGCCAAAGCCCACAGAAGCGGATTTATTCAAACGTTTTTCGATAATTTTTTCGATACCGTCAAATGCACCACCGCAGATAAAAAGAATATTTGAGGTGTTTATCTGGATAAACTCCTGCTGGGGATGTTTGCGCCCGCCTTGCGGAGGAACGTTTGAAACCGTGCCCTCGAGAATTTTCAAGAGAGCCTGCTGCACACCCTCGCCGCTGACATCACGTGTAATAGACGGATTCTCTGATTTTCTTGCAATCTTATCGATTTCATCGATGTAAATAATGCCGCGTTCTGCCTTTTGAACATCGAAATCGGCAGCCTGAATCAAACGGAGAAGAATATTTTCAACATCTTCGCCCACATAGCCAGCCTCTGTTAAAGTAGTGGCATCTGCAATGGCAAAAGGGACATCAAGAATTTTAGCAAGCGTTTGCGCTAACAGTGTTTTACCAACACCGGTAGGGCCTACCATCAATACGTTGCTCTTTTGCAGTTCAATATCAGAGCCCGCACCAAAATATATGCGTTTGTAATGATTGTATACCGCAACCGAAAGTGCAACTTTGGCTTTTTCCTGTCCGATGACGTATTCATCCAGTGTTTCTTTAATTTCGCGCGGCTTGGGAATAACCGGTTGCTGGTCTTCTTTTGAAGATTTTTTCTTTTGCGGAATATACCCCTCATCATCCAGGACATGCTGGCAAAGCTCAACACACTCATTGCAGATGCATACACCCGAACCTGCAATCATACGTGTAACCTGCTCTTGTGTTTTGCCGCAGAATGAGCAGCGCAGCGGTTTGTTATCATCATATCTAGCCATTGGTATTACCCTCCATAAGCTCTTAAAAAAGCGGACAGGCTGACCCGAAGAATCAGATCAGCCTCCGATATTAATTGTATTATCTCTTAACAATAACCTTATCGATTAAGCCGTATTTTTGTGCCTCTTCAGCAGACATAAAGTTATCGCGCTCGGTATCGCGCTCAATAACCTCAAGGGGCTGACCTGTGGCTTCTGCCATCATTTTGTTAAGATTTGCTTTAATTTTCAGGATACGCTCAGCGTGAATCTTAATATCGGTTGCCTGACCTTGTGTGCCACCTAACGGCTGGTGAATCATAATTTCGCTGTTGGGCAATGCAAAACGTTTGCCTTTTGCGCCCGAAGTAAGCAAAAAAGCACCCATGGACGCTGCCATACCTACGCAGATGGTAGAAACATCGCACTTAATGTAATTCATGGTATCTAAAATTGCCATACCTGCTGTAATAGAACCACCTGGGCTATTGATGTAAAGAGAGATATCCTTATCAGGATCCTGTCCTTCCAAAAACAAAAGCTGAGCAACAACAAGGCTGGCTGTTGTATCATTCACTTCGTCACACAACATGACGATACGGTCATTTAATAATCTGGAAAAAATGTCATACGCACGCTCACCACGGTTGGTTTGCTCGATGACGGTTGGCACTAAAGCCATAGTAATCACCCATTCTCCGCACGGTCATTAATTTAATGAGAATTTAACGAGAAGGATATCTTCGTGCGGGAAGATATCCTTCGTAAGCCGCGAGCAAAACCCTGCCCTAAATCACACCTCATTAAACGATGCGGCGCGATAATCTCAATCTAAATGATTGGTCAATTACACCGCTTCTATGCGCCTTACAGCACACATAAACTCAAGAAAAAACAGGTTATTTTACCGAACCATTAAGCTTTGCAAATAGTTTTATTACTTTGCACAATTATTCGGCATCTTCTGCCTTTTCTGTTTTCTTTTTAGCAGGTGCTTTTTTCTTAGCAGGTGCCTTTTTCTTAGCAGGTGCCTCTTCTTCTGCCTGAGGAGCAGCCTCGGTAGTAACAACTGCGCTGTCACGTACCAAATCAATTGCTTTGTTTACAGCAAGGTCTTGTGCAATTTCTGTTGCAGGAAGAACCTTTTTGATTTGGTCAACAGGCATACCATAGTTTTTCGCCATATTCTCGTATTCTTTGCTGATTTCTTCCTCAGAAGCGGTAAGCCCCTCAAGCTCTACGATTTTCTCAAGAGCAAGGCGGATTCTTACTTGCTTATCTGCCTGTTCAGCAAAAGTTTTGCGGAATGCATCAAGCTCCATATTGGTATATTGCAGGTAAGAATCGAGATTTAAGCCTTGAGACTGCAGTCTGTACTCGAATTCTTTTACGCTTTGGTCAATTCTAGTATCAAACATGCACTGAGGAATCTCCGCCTCCATGTTTTCGATTACGGTATCAATGAGTCTGTTCTCAAGGTCATCCTGTGCAGCTTTGTCTTTGCGCTCCTGTACTTTTGCCTTGATATCAGCTTTCAGTTCATCCAAAGTAGAAAACTCACTCATATCTTTTGCCAGTTCGTCATCAACTTCGGGAAGTTCTTTTGTTTTAAGCTCATTCAGCTTGCATTTGAAAACTGCAGGTTTGCCTGCAAGGCTTTCTTCGCCGTACTGCTCGGGGAAGGTTACTTCAACATCAAACTCTGCATCAATTTCTTTGCCGACAACCTGCTCTTCAAAACCGGGAATAAACTGGCCGGAGCCGAGTTGCAGAGGGAAGTTTTCGCCTTTACCGCCTTCAAACGCAACACCGTCACAGAAGCCCTCAAAGTTGATAACAGCAGTGTCGCCCATCTGTGCAGCTCTGCCTTCAACAGGTACAATTCTGCCTGCACGCTCGCGCATTCTGTTAAGTTCGGCGTCAATCTCTTCGTCGGTAACTTCTGCGGTATATTTAACTGCTTTTATGCCTTTGTAATCTTTAACCGAAACTTCAGGTTTTACAGTAACAGTTGCTTTAAAAGTAAAGCCGTTTTTGTCAACGTCAGACATTTCGATTTCAGCTTTGTCCACGGGCTCGATTTTAGCCTCGTCTACAGCATCACTGTATGCTTTGGGATAAATATCATTGATAGCATCCTCATAGAAAGCGCCTTCGCCGTAAACTTTTTCAATCATTTTTCTTGGTGCTTTGCCTTTTCTGAAGCCGGGCATGTTGATTTGTTTTACATTTTTGCGGTATGCTTTTTCAATTGCTGCTTCAAACTCCTCAGCACCGATGGATATTTCAAGCTGATATTTGTTGGTCTCAATCTTTTCTGCTTTGACTAATTTCATTGTTTACTTCCTCCTGTAATGATGCACAAACTATACACTACCCACCGCAGTTTTGCCATTTTGCGATGCGATGCGCATCGGACAGGAAGCCAAAATGCAACCCATCTGCCACGCAAATGCTGTACGAGTGCGAAACATTTTTTATTATAACATATCTTATTTTAAAATTCTACCATTTCGTGTATTTTTAAGGGTTTAAAACGCAAAAAATCGCTCGAAATAAGCCTGAAGTCAATCCCCATATATTCGCCGTTAAGCGCATAGTTGCAGCCTCCCGAGTGAATATGCCCGTAATAGCACTTTTTAATCCCGTTGCGAAAAAGAACATCAACAATCTCGGCAGAGATTTCATCGCCGTAAACAGGCGGATAGTGCAGAAACACAATACGTTCGCCCTGCATATTTTTTGCCGCATCAATGGAAAGCTGCAATCTTGCAGCCTCTCGCGCAAGGATTTTAACATCATGCGCTTCGCCTTTTTCAAACAGCCAGCCTCGTGTGCCGCAAAGCACGGTTCCCTCTGCCTGTACAGCGCTGTTATGCAATATATGCAGTGTAGAAAGCCCATTTAAAGCAAAAAAATTTTCCATCTTGGTTTTTGATGTCCACCAATAATCATGGTTACCTTTAATAATGTATTTTTCACCTGGCAAGCTGTTTAAAAATTGAAAGTCGGTAAGAGTTTGCTCCAGCGACATTGCCCATGATGTATCCCCGGCGATAACAACGGTATCATTTTGTGTAATGGAATTATTCCAGTTTTGGGTAAGACGATCCACATAATTATGCCAACCCGAAAAAATATCCATTGGTTTATCGGTGCCCAAGGAAAGATGCAGGTCGCCGATTGCAAATATGCTCATGAATTCCTCTTTCTGTTTAGCTGATTTAGCCCTTACTTTAAGTTTAATTGCGAAACTACATACTCTTCAATTTTTGCTTTATTGCACACATCGGCAAAACGCGGTGCTTTATCTTTGAGTAGTGCAAGGCTATCGGGGACAGCACAGCCGGTGAGTTCTGCAAGCTTATCTGTCATTTCAAATTCAGTAAATCCATCCGTTGTGCCTGCAACCGATTCAAGTACGCTTTGTGCAAATTTAAATGGGCTTGCTGTTGAGGCAATCACTGTTTTTGTTTTATCGCCCGTTTCTTTAACATACCCATTGTAGACATTCATAGCAACTGCTGTATGTGTATCGCAGAGATAGGAATAGTTTTTAAAAGTATTCTTAATGGTTGCTTTGGTTGATACATCGTCGCAGTAACCGCCGTAAAACTCTGCCTGCAAATGTTCACGTACAACATCTGATACAGCATAACTGCCTCGCTCATTCAAGTTGCTCATCAACTTTTTCACTGCCACATCATTGCCCTCATACAACGAAAAGAGCAAACGTTCCAAGTTTGATGAAATAAGGATATCCATGGACGGTGATATGGTAGCATGAAACTCGCGTTTTTTGTTGTAGGTACCGGTTCGTATAAAATCGGTTAGTACATTGTTTTCGTTGGATGCACAAATAAATTTGGCGATGGGAAGCCCCATTTTTTTTGCATAATATGCAGCAAGAATATTGCCAAAGTTACCGGTAGGCACACAAACATTGATTTTATCGCCTATGGCAATCTCTTCATCGGCAAGCAAATCGCAGTACGCACTGATATAATATACAATTTGCGGCACAAGCCTGCCCCAGTTAATGGAGTTTGCAGAAGAAAACATCATATTGTTTGCAGCAAGCCGTTCTGCCAGCGCTTTGTCGGTAAAGATTTGCTTCACAGCGGTTTGGGCATCGTCAAAGTTCCCCTTGATTGCACAAACTGTAACGTTTTCGCCCTCTTGTGTTGCCATTTGCAGTTTTTGCATGGGGCTGACACCCTGCTCTGGGTAGAACACCATTATCCGTGTGCCTTCTACGTCTTTGAAACCTTCCAGCGCTGCTTTGCCCGTATCACCTGAGGTGGCAACCAAAATAACGATTTCTTTGCCGTCCACAGTTTTTTCAGCAGAGGTCTTGAGAAGATAGGGCAAAAGTTGCAGTGCCATATCTTTAAAAGCACATGTGGGGCCATGCCATAACTCGAGCATATAAATATCGTCACCCAGTTTTGCTATACGGGTAACAGAATCATCCTCAAATTTGTCGGTATACGCACCTGTAACGCAATGATACAATTCATCGTCGGTAAAATCAGTGAGAAAATCGCCGAGAATGTTTTTAGCTCGCTCTGTGTAGCTCATTTTAGAAAGCTTGAGCAGACGCTCTTCGGTAATCTGCGGAAAACTTTCGGGCACAAACAACCCGCCCTCTTTTGAAATACCATTTGCAATGGCAACGGCAGAGGGTACTTTTTGAGTTTTATCTCTGGTGCTGATGTAGTTCATGGTAAGACCTCTTTTTCTATAAACTATCCCAAATGCTTTTGATAAAAGCGATAAGCATTATCAAAAAACATTTTATCAACAAGCTTTTTGTCTGAAATAGATTGTAACATAAACTCATAGAGATTTGCAATTTTTTCAAGAGAATTTAAATCTGCCGGCATAGAGGCGCCGTCAAAATCGGAGCCCAGTGCCAATGCGTCTTCTCCGCCGAGTGCAAGAAAATGCTCGACATGGCACAGTATCTCTTTAAAACCGGCGTTTTCTTTATCCTGTTTGCACAAAAAATTGGGATAAAAATTAATACCAACCAGCCCTTGACGCTTTACAATTTCTTGAAACTGGTCGTCCCGCAGGTTTCGTGGTACATCGCATACGGCACGGGCGTTGGAGTGGGTGGCTACGAAAGGTTTTGAGGCAATCTCTAAAAGGTCATCAAAACCTTTGTCCGAAAGATGAGATGCATCAACGATAATTCCATTTTGCTCAAGAGCAGCAACGGCATCTCTGCCAAAATCGGTTAAATGGCTGTTTGCAACGGTTCCACTGCCCAGTTCGTTCTCACCGTTCCAAGTAAGTGTTAAGAGCGAGACTCCCTGCTGCTTTAAATATGGCACATAAGAAAGGTCGCCCGCCAATACGGAACCGCCCTCAACCGAAAGAACCGCAGCTATTTTACCGTTTTGCAGTATGCGGGTAAGGTCGCCGCCTGTATACGCCTGTTCGATAAGCTCACTGTAACGTTGCATCTGGCTTTTAAAATAATGCAGATTACGATTAAAGTAGTCGATTGCAGCCTTACCACGATATTGATCGGGCATAAAAACTGCAAAGGTTTGCACATAACTTTCAAAACATGCGCGGTCGATTGAAAGCTGGCGTGTATGATTGATGAGATTTTCACCGGACGCACAAAGCTCAATGATTGTATCGCAGTGCAAATCAAATACTTTCACAGTGTTGTCCTCCCTCTAAAAAATGTCACTGGATTGTGCACAAAACGCATTTGCAAAATGATTGCTTGAAATAACTTCGCCGTTGGGTGAAGTTATGATTTCTACTACGTCAAAACGGGGCTGCAGGTTGACAGGGTGGCTAATTAAATAGTGGGCAGCAGTTTTAATAATGCGCCGTTGCTTTTGTATGCCTACTGCATCTGCAGGTACACCCAAACACCCCTGTACACGTGTTTTTACCTCTGCAAATACAATATACTGTTCATTTACGGCAATAATGTCAATTTCTCCAAAACGAGAGTGGTAATTCTGTGCAATTACCGTTAACCCTATCTTTTGCAGAATACCCGCTGCATATTCTTCGCCGATACGGCCAATTTCAACGGTATTCACTTGGCTGCCCCCGTTAATTTTTTAAGAAAGCTGCGGCGATGCACAGGCGAAATACCGTATTTTTCAAGCATTTCATAATGCAGTTTCGTACCATAGCCCTTGTGGCGCTCGAATTGGTATTGAGGGTAGCTTTGTGCAAGCTCAAGCATATAATGGTCCCGGCTGACTTTTGCCAGTATAGACGCAGCGGCGATGGATGCCGATTTTGCATCACCGCCGATAACAAATTCCGCTTGAATTCCCTCTAAATCAGGGCACTTGTTACCGTCTATGTAAGCGATATCGGGCTTTATTGCAAGCCCTTCTGCCGCACGTTTCATCCCGAGCATAGTAGCGTTTAAAATATTAATTTCGTCAATAACTTGTTCATCTACCGCTTCAATGCGAAATGCCAGAGCTTTATCAATAATTTTTTGAAAAAGAATCTCACGTTTCTTCTCAGAAATTTTTTTAGAATCGTTTAACCCCTCAATTTCAATATCACGGGGCAAAATAACGGCAGCCACATAGACAGGGCCTGCCAAAGGGCCTCTACCCGCCTCGTCGATGCCGCAAATCGTGCGAAAGCTATGCTCTGCATACGCCTGTTTTTCAAACTCGTACAAACTCATGCAGTTACCTCCGGCGGGTTCTCCAGCGTGATACGGCCTATTTTTCCGCTACGAAATTCATCAAGCACCATAATCGCTGCACGCTCGGTGTTCACTTCTCCGCCCGAAATAAGCATGCCGCGTTTTTTGCCCACAAGTTTGAGCAAATCGTACGGCTCAATCTCGGCGGTTTCTTCGTCGGTCAGATTATAACGCGAGCAAAGCAAATTGTGATATTCTCGGTTTAAAAGGTCAAGCAAACGCATTGCCAACAGCTCAATATCAAGAACATCGTCTTTCACCGCTCCCGTAAATGCAAGATGCTCGCCTACCGTAGGATCTTCAAATTTGGGCCACAAAACACCGGGCATATCCAGCAAATCATAGCCTTTGTCTAAACTCACCCACTGCTTGCCGCGAGTTACACCAGGGCGGTCTTCTACCTTAGCGCGTTTCGAATTTGCCATGCGGTTGATAAAAGAGGATTTGCCCGCGTTGGGAATGCCGACAATCATCATACGTATTGGTTTGCCGGACATCCCCTTTTTTTCGCGGCGTTCTAGTTCATCGCTTAGTACTTCTTTAACGAGGGGAATAAATTGCTTGAGCCCTTTACCACTGCGGCAATCGGTGGGCAGTGCCGCTACGCCCTGCTTTTTATAATAATCACACCATTTTGCAATGATATGTTCATCGGCAGCGTCACATTTATTGAGCAGAACAACTCTGGGTTTTCCCCCTGTCAGTTTATCAATTTCGGGGTTACGGCTGGATGCGGGAATGCGTGCATCGGTAAGCTCGATAATAATATCAACAAGCGGCAGATTTGCCTGCATCAGCCGACGCGTTTTTGCCATATGCCCCGGAAACCACTGAATAGATGGTATCTCAGTCATTGTTTATTCCTCCTTGCAGGTTCTTAGTTGGGTAATATCAATAAATTACCCGTTCAAAAACAGTTTACATCAACGAATAATGCCAATTTGTGTAACGGGTAAAATCCGCACCAGTGCTTTACCCAAAACATACCGCATATCCACCATACCAATGGTGCTGTCTCTGCTATCGAGTGAGTGATTACGATTGTCACCCATAACAAAAATATAACCCTCGGGTACCGTCTGCGGAAAGACTATATCATAGTATAGATTGGTTGGCTCGGCAATATACGGCTCATCCAGCGCTTTGCCGTCAACATAAACGATTCCTTTTTTAAAGTCGATATCCACCGTTTGCCCGCCTGTAGCGATAACGCGTTTAACAATGGGAATGTCGAGGCTTGTGGTGGGTGTGATGACTACAACATCATTATTTTTTGGTTGAAAAAACAGGTCAGATATAACAATAAAATTACCGTCATGCAAGGTGGGCTCCATAGATTTGCCCTCGACCCCTACAACTCGAAACAGAAATGTAAAAATAAGTACAACGGTAATCACCGCAAATGCGATTGATTCAACCCATTCAAAGGCGTTTTTAACAAACAGACGGTTGTTTTTCTGTTCGTATTCCGATGTATTTTCTTCCCATTCATTCATCGTAAAACCGCCGCCCTTCTGTATAAAAATGCATACTAAAAAGTGTTATATAAACAACAAAAGGGACGAAAAAAACGTCCCTTTTGCATTCATTAGCGAAGTTGCTCTTTAACTTTTGCAGCCTTACCAACTCTGTCACGCAGATAATACAGTTTGCTTCTGCGTACTTTACCATGTCTTACAAGCTCTACCTTATCAACGTTCGGGGAATGAATCGGGAAAACCCTCTCAACTCCGCAGCCGTGTGCTACACGTCTTACAGTGAAAGTTTCTGCTACCCCGCCATGTCTTTTTGCAATGACAGTTCCTTCGAACAACTGGATTCTCTCTCTGTCGCCCTCTTTGATTTTTACGTGAACTTTAACGGTATCACCAATTTCTACAGAAGGGGCTTCGGATTTGATGGAATCCTGTGCAATGAGTTTTAAAGCATCCATTGATACTTCCTCCTTATATTTCAGACATTCGTACTCACCCTTTTGAAGTGACAGAGGACTGCCCGCTTTAATGTCGCGGCCATTGAGACCGGGCATTAATCCCCACCCTGCGCAAGGCGCAAAGCGGCCACTAAATGCCTTAATAGAATATCATATTTTGTTAATAAATGCAAGTGCTTTATTCGAAAATCTCATCTTTTACGGGGTTATCGGTATAAACCTGCAGCTTCTTTACACGAATGCAATCAAGCTCCATATTGTACAGTTTTGAAAAAGCATCAAACACCAGTGTGGGGTTGATATTTGTAGTAGTGCCTGCTGCAAGGCGCAGTAAAAGGCGAATGCCGTCTTCGTAAGAATCTAAGCCTTTTAAACCGATAAATGGTTTAAGGTCGATTTCTTTAAAGCCTTTTTTTGTTTTCTTTTCTACAGGGATTATATCGCGATTGAGCATTGCTTGAAACATTTCTTGCAGTTCGGCACTTGTTTTACTCGGTGCAGACACCAACACCTGGTAATCGCATGATGCAATGTCATCGGGTTTGTGTATTGGCGAAGCAACATGGTAAACACGTAGCCCCATTGGCAGTGCAGCATTCAGGCGGTCTTTAATTTCATTCATCGAGATTTCTTCGGTCACGCGCAAGTCCATTGTCTCGCAATCACTTTCATAACCAAGAGGTGTGGGCATTGCAAAAGTGATGTAAATGTGGGGATTAAAGCCCTGCGTATACCACACCGGCAAATGCGAACGTGCAAGCGCACGTTGAAAGCAGCGGTTTACATCAAGATGAGAAATATATTTTGCAGCATCGCGGCGGGTAAAGAACACGCG
This sequence comes from Hydrogenoanaerobacterium saccharovorans, assembly GCF_003814745.1. Lineage (NCBI taxonomy): Bacteria > Bacillati > Bacillota > Clostridia > Eubacteriales > Oscillospiraceae > Hydrogenoanaerobacterium > Hydrogenoanaerobacterium saccharovorans. Next base: position 1,722,036 of record NZ_RKRD01000001.1, read on the forward strand.
AATATCGCGGACGTTTGACATATCCATTAAAACTTACACCCTCCGTTTAGTTTATTTGCACCGCAGCCGCCGCATTTTAAACGGCAGTGGGGGGTAACGGTATCGGCATGTGCTTTTTTATTTTCTTCAATCAGAAAACGTTTGGTAACACCGTAATCCAGGTGATCCCAAGGCATAATTTCATCGTAGGGGCGGGTGCGGTTGGCATAGAACGTCGGGTCAATGCCGCATGCATCAAAAGCCGCCATCCAGTTTTCAAATTTAAAATGATTGTCCCAGCCATCAAGGTTACAACCGCTGCGCCACGCTGTTTCGATAACATTGCACAGGCGACGGTCGCCCCGAGCAAAGACACCCTCAAGAACACTGGTTTTGGAGTCGTGATATTTTACATTAATTTTGCGGCTTGTCACACAGGATAACAGGTATTTTTGTTTTTCCTGAAGTTCTTGCATCGTCGCCTGCGGCTCGAACTGAAAGGGCGTGAACGGCTTGGGCACAAAACCTGCAAGGCTGATGGAAACCGTAACTCCCCTTCCCTTTGGTTTATCGGGCAAAGAGTAATAAAGGTCAACCACTTTTTGCGCAAGGTCGACAATGCCTTTTAAGTCTTCGTTGGTCTCGGTGGGTAACCCCAGCATAAAGTAAAGCTTTACCGCAGTATATCCACCCTGAAATGCCGTGGTGCAGGTGTGGATGACCTCTTCTTCGGTAACATTTTTATTGATGACATCACGCATACGCTGCGTACCTGCTTCGGGTGCAAAAGTAAGCCCGCTTTTGCGAACCTTTGCAATCTGCTCAAGCAGTTTTTCAGAGAAGTTATCCACACGCAGCGACGGCAGGCTCAAGTTTACCTGCTCTTTATCCGTCCACACAAGCATTTTGTCCAGTAAATCTCCTAGTTTGGAATAATCGCTGGTAGAAAGAGACGAAAGCGATATTTCTTCGTAGCCTGTATTACAGGTGAGGTCCCAACCGTTTTTATTGAGCGTTTCGGGAGATTTTTCGCGGAATGGACGATAGATGAACCCCGCCTGACAAAAACGGCACCCGCGGATACAGCCGCGCAGCACCTCAATCATAGAGCGGTCGTGCACCGGCTCAACAAACGGTACAATGAATTCTTTTGGGAAATACACCTTGTCCAAATCTTTTATAATACGCTTGGTTACAACAGCAGGGGCACCATCACGCGGAGTGATTGATTTGACGGTACCGTCTTGGTTATACGCAAACTCGTAAAGAGACGGAACATAAACGCCTTGAATCTGTGCAGCTATCTTGAGAAATTCTGCTTTAGAAAGCCCTTTGGCTTTTGCATCGCGGTAAGCATTTACCAGTTCGGGCAAAACCTCTTCGCCCTCGCCAAGCATAAACAAATCAATAAAATCGGCGATGGGCTCTGGGTTACATGCACAAGGACCGCCAGCAACAATTAAGGGTGCTAAACTGCTGCGCTGCTCACTGCGTACAGGTACACCCGCAAGGTCGAGCATATTGAGGACCCCTGTAAAGCTAAGCTCATACTGTAGGGTAAACCCAATCATATCAAAATCTGCGATGGAATCCATGCTTTCGAGCCCGTAAAGAGGAATATGGTTCTCTCTCATCAGCTTCTCCATGTCGGATTCGGGTGCAAACACGCGCTCGCACCAAACCCCATCCATTTCGTTAAGCTGAGAATACAAAATCTTCATACCGAGGTGTGACATACCCACTTCATAGGTATCGGGGAAACAAAACGCAAAGCGGAAATCTACCTCTTCGCGTTGCTTTACTACACTGTTCAGTTCACCGCCTACATAACGTGCAGGGCGCTGAACTTTAAGCAGAATTTTATCTAATTGTGTTTTAATGCTCTCCATTGAAACCTCCAAACAAACAACAGTTTATTATTGTTTGACATTATCTTATCTATCATACAGCAAATCGGACATAATTTCAACAAAAAGCACTATCTGTCTTTACTTGCAAAAATGGTGAAAGCAAGATAAAAAGATGTGACAATCAGCGTGACGTTTGCTTTACCTTGAATTGCCAAGATAAAAGAGGCTGCCATAATCGGCAGCAGACATAGCAGCGACACAGTAAGTGAAATTACCTTAGCAGTATGCTCGCTTGTAAAACAGTGCGCTAGATTTCCAACTATCATCCCCCCATCCAATGCACCGATGGGCAATAAATTGAACAACCCCAAAAGAATATGTACCAGTGCAAGTTGTGTAAACTGCGCGTCTGCTATTATGTATAGTATTGCCGCGGAAATAAAATTAGAAAGCGGGCCGGCTAAAAAAACAAGAACTTCTTTGCCATATGATAGAGCCGTGCTCTGTTGCTTACGGATGCGGATGCCAAACGAAACAAAATCGATGCTACGCGGTGGCTGGCGAAATAGGTACATCACCGTAAGATGCCCCAACTCGTGCAAAAGTGCGGCGCAAAACATCTGCCCGCCGAGGCCCGTTTTATCGAAAGTTAAAAAAGCCGTGAGTACCGCCAAAAAAGGGTAGCTCACGCTCACAGAGACGCCTAATATATTAAAACTCATCATACACCCACGCAGGGTTTGCCTGCAAACCGTTTACTTTAAATTCGAGATGGACATGGCTGCCTGTCGACATGCCCGTACTGCCTACTTTTGCAATAATTTCGCGTTGGCGCACCACCGCACCCGCAGGTGCAAGAATCTCGCTGCAATGGCAATAGACCGTTTCGAACCCCACACTATGTTGAATAACAATAAAATTACCGTAAATTGCAGATTCGCCGATTTCGGTTACAGTCCCGTTTAGCACTGCTGAAATAGGGGTTCCTTCCAGGGCAGCGATATCCACACCTGTATGAAAGTCATCTTTACCTGTTATAGGATGTTTACGAAAACCGAAACGGCAAGTTAACGTACCAAGCTTTACAGGCAGGATAGGCTTGTCTGTTATAAAAAATGGCGAAAGTGTTGCCGTGTTTGGTGCGGTCAACCTCCGCTTTGTACCAACAAGACGGACAGGGTTAATTCCGCCCCCCTGCCCGTCTTGATTATTTTCACCGGATACTTTGGTTTTGGATGAAGGCTGTGCCTCATCTTCTGTTGTTTCATCTGCCGAACTCTCAGGTTGCGTATCTTGCGGCAAATACTCCTCGATATAGCCTGCTAATTCAGAATCAATTAACTGGGACTGTTCTTTCTCGCTTGCCTGCGATGACGGTTGCTGGGGTTGAGGTTGTTCTTTATTGTCTGACCAAACCGGAAGCTGTACATTCCACCTGCTCATAACATCATCGATAAAGCTTAGGTGAAGCTCTTGCCCAAGTAGTTCACTGACAGCTGCTTTTGTGTTCTCGTAAATAGGCAGCCCCGAAATTTTAAAACAATAAGCAAGTACCAGCAATATTAAGCAGACCGTAATTTGTGCAAGCATAGTAGAAAGTATCGCATCCTGACGCTGCGACTGCCCGTATTGCCGATGGGACGATCTTTGCCGTGCTTGGTTTCTTTCTGCTCTGCTCATCATTGTATACGCTCCTTTGCTTTCAGGTTTTACTTTCATCTTAATCATATGAGCGTACAGATAAAAAAATGCAGACAAACATCAAACATAACAAACAACACCGTGCAAACAGCAGTTTTGTGTGACAGAAATGTAAGGTAAATGTAAGCCGGTTCAATGGCAAGAAAACCTGGCAAATATTATAATAATATACAAGAGATATAGAGATGCCGCCATATAATATACTATTTTTAAGTTGAAGAAAAAACAGTTAGAGAATCGTTTTATATATTGAGGGATGTATTATGAAAAAAATAGTTTTATGTTTATTTTCGGTTACTTTTTTAATTTGTGTGTGCTTTTCGTCCATTAGATATGCCCCTGTTGTATCCACAGGAGTTGAAATGTATCAAAGCGCTGTCGAAAAAACAAGCATACAAGATAAAATTAAAAAAATCAAAACCAAAGAAACTTATGTAACGCTTGATCAAATATCACAAGAATATTTGGACAAGGTTATCGACTCGGAAGACCGACGTTTTTATTGGCATTGCGGAATTGATTTTATTGCTACAGCAAGAGCGATGTACAACAATATAAAAGCAGGAGCCTTTATCCAGGGCGGAAGTACAATTACACAACAGCTTGCTAAAAACCTGTATTTTTCTTTTGAGAAAAAATATGAAAGAAAGGTTGCCGAACTGCTTGTTGCTTTGAACCTTGAAACGAAACTGACAAAAAAAGAAATTTTAGAATTATACTGCAATATTACTTATTTTGGAGAAGGCTGTTACGGAATAAAAGAAGCTGCATTACATTATTATAATGTTGAGCCAAGCCAACTAACATCCAAACAGGCAGAAGCATTGGTTAAAACACTAAAAGCACCCAATAATTATAACCCCAACGCTATTTTAGAATCGGCATTATTTGCATTATATTAATTTGAAAAATTTACGATTAGTTTAAAAAATAATAATATTTCTATAAGAACAGAAACTGTATAATAGATATTAGAGAGTAATCTTGCACTTTATAATAGAGGAGAATTTATATGAAGCATATTTTAAAAAGGTACTGGCTGCCAATATTATCAATATTAATTGCAATTTCGTGCGCTGTTGGCTATACAATCATAGGTAATAGATTATCACCAGAAGGAATACTTATCGAACCGTTTGCGTTAATTCCTCTAACTTATGTATTTATAGCAATTTCAGTTATCAGCTTTATCATCATTACCACTATAAACAGAAAAAAGAAAGTATAAATACTTATAAAAAAACCTATCAGTCATAAGACTGATAGGTTTTTTAGTTTTGTATTACTTGTTAAGTATATATTCTTCAATAGAATCTGCTGCAGTTTTACCTGCACCCATTGCAAGAATAACAGTTGCCGCACCTGTAACAGCGTCACCGCCTGCAAACACGCCCTCGCGGGTGGTGTGCATTTTATCGTCTGCAACCAGGCAGCCACGTTTGTTCGCTTCAAGCCCAGGAGTAGTAGTACGAAGCAAGGGGTTGGGCGAAGTGCCAATGGACATGACCACACTATCAACAGGCAATTCGAAATTGGAACCGGCAATTTCAACCGGTCTGCGTCTGCCGGAAGCATCCGGTTCGCCAAGCTTCATTTCAATGCATTCCATTGCGCGAACTCTGCCGTTTTCATCAGGCAAAATACGAACGGGGTTGGTAAGCAATTTAAAGATGATGCCTTCTTCTTTTGCATGGTGCACTTCTTCTGCACGAGCAGGGAGTTCCTCCATAGAACGGCGGTAAACAATATACACGTTCTCGGCGCCCATACGTTTTGCACAGCGTGCAGCATCCATAGCAACGTTGCCGCCGCCTACAACAGCAATGTTCTTGCATCTGTCAATTGGGGTATCGTAACCCTCTTTGTAAGCTTTCATCAAGTTGATTCTGGTGAGGTACTCGTTTGCAGAGTAGACGCCGACCAAAGCCTCGCCTTCGATACCCATAAAGCTGGGCAAACCTGCACCTGAACCGATAAACACAGCCTCAAAGCCCATATCATCCATTAGTTCGTCAATGGACAGTACCTTACCCATAACCATATTGGTCATAATTTTAACGCCCATATCTTTGAGCTTATCAATTTCTTTTGCAACGATGGATTTTGGCAGACGGAACTCCGGAATACCGTAAACTAACACGCCGCCCGCAGTATGGAACGCTTCAAAAATTGTAACATCAAAACCTTTTTGCGCCAAGCTGCCTGCACAGGAAAGGCCGGCAGGCCCCGCACCAATTACTGCAACTTTGTGCCCATTGCTTTTGGGTTTTTCTGCTTTTTCGGTACCGTTTTCTATATACCAATCAGCAACAAAGCGCTCCAGCCTGCCTATGGCAACAGGTTCACCCTTTATACCGCGAACACACTTGCCCTCGCACTGGTGCTCCTGCGGGCATACTCTGCCGCATACCGCCGGCAGCGCATTGGTACTTGTAATAATTTTATACGCATCTGCAAAGTTGCCTTCTGCCACCTGTGCAATAAATTCAGGGATCCGCACATTAACAGGGCAACCGTTAACGCAGGGTTTGTGTTTGCAGTTTAGGCAACGTTTTGCTTCTTCAATTGCCATTTCAGGGGTATATCCTTCGGCAACTTCTTTAAAATTTTTATTTCTAATATTAGGGTCTTGTTCCGGCATGGGAACTTTTTTCGGAGCCATATTTGGCATGGTGTTCAACCTCCATCTAGTTCAAGTATTCGGTGTTATTCCGGTTTTGCATTGAGCATGCGGCAGGTATCAACATCGCAATGCTCTCTCTCTTTATAGAACGAATTACGCTTCATTAATTCATCATAATCCACTTGGTGCCCGTCAAAATCGGGGCCGTCAACACATGCAAACTTGATTTCGCCGCCGACTGTAACACGGCACCCGCCGCACATACCTGTACCATCTATCATGATGGGATTAAGAGAAACCAATGTTTTTATGCCGTAAGGTTCCGTAACCTTCGACACAAACTTCATCATTGGGATAGGGCCAATCGCGATGACCAAATCGTATTGATTGCCTGCATCGATAAGACTTTGCAATTTATTGGTGACAAAGCCTTTTTCGCCGTAGGTACCATCATCCGTAGTGATATACAAATGACTGCATACCGCTTTGAATTCATCCTCTAAAATTACAATATCTTTACTGCGGAAGCCTGCAATAACATCAACCTCCGCGCCATTGTTGAACAATGCTTTTGCCGAGGGATATGCAATTGCATTGCCGACGCCGCCGCCGACAACACAAACCTTTTTATAACCATCAAGATGTGTAGCAGTGCCTAAAGGACCAACAAAATCCAAAATGGAATCGCCTTCATTCATCTGGGAGAGCATAATAGTAGAACGCCCAACAGCCTGATAGATGATCGTAACGGTACCGCGCTCTGCATCGCTGTCTGCAATGGTGAGAGGTATGCGTTCGCCGTGCTCATCAACGCGAAAAATAATAAACTGACCTGCTTTTGCTTTTTTGGCAATGTACGGCGCTTCAATTTCCATTAATGTAACGGCACTGTTCAATTGCTTTTTCTTAATTATTTTAAACAAGGTTAGCACTCCCTTTTATCATAATTTTTCAATTATTGTTAAATTAATAACATTAAGATGTTTTTTTATCATCCAATTATTTAGTATAGCGCATATTCTTAGCTAAATCAACAGAAAAGAGCAGGAAATTTGTAGAATCCTGCTCTTTTTTAATAAAATTTTATTATGTATTTTTTATATAGGGATTATATCGTTGATATTGCGCTACGTAGCAGCAGATGAATTTGTTTGGGGTGAACTTGAACTTGTCACGGCGGGAGGTGCTGAGGAGGTGCTTTTTTCTGAGGCGCTGCTTTCAGAGGATTTAGCATCAGGCGGTGTTGCCTCTTGGCTGCTGCTCTCAGGTTTACTGGAACTGCTTGTTTCAGAATTAGAGGATGACGGCTCGGACTGTGAGGAAGAAGATGGCGTCGATTTTGCTTTGCCAATTATTTCACATTTTGCCGTTTTCCTACCATCATTGGTGATAACCGTCACAGTAGTTCTAACATCTTTGGTGATGTTTTCACTTACTTTGACAACACCATTTCTATCTACGGTAATACCACTGTCACCCGAAACACTCCATTTCACCCCAGTATTGGTTGCATTGCTTGGTGAAACCGTTGCTACAAGCTGCTTGGATTCACCTGCATTTAATGTTAATGAAGTAGGATTAAGTGATACACCGGTGACACTTATAATTTTATCCAAAACATCAACGGTATAATAATCGGTTTTGGCAACTCCCCCGCTTTTTGCCGTAACTGTAACTTTAACGCTGCCTACTGCCTTAGCGGTAAACAAGCCACTGGTTTTATTAATTACTGCAATATTCGTATTGCTTACCGACCATTCGTAGGTAACATTGGTAGCATTATCGGGAGCAACATAAGCACTGAAAGTATGTGTTTTGCCCACTTCTATTCTATCGGGAGGGCTGTAAATGGTTACGCTGTCCAACCCAACACTTTCACTTTCGCTTTCGGATTTCGCGGTTACAGTTACAGTACACTTGGCAGTTTTTTTGCCATCTTTAGTTGTAACTGTAATCGTAGCCGTACCCGCTTTTTTGGCTGTTACCTCACCATCGGAATCAACAACAGCTACCGATTCGTTGCTGGAGCTCCAGGCAACTCTATCGTTTGCGGCATTGCTGGGTTTAACCGTAGCCTCTAAAGTTTGGGAATCGCCGACAGCAAGACGCATAGAAGATTTATTAAGGGAAACACCCGTTACTTTTACATCACCTTCGCTGCTGGATTCTTCCTCTTCTTCCGCAATTTCGCCGTCTTCAACACTTCCTCCCGAGCTGCCCGCAGCAGATGCCAAAAAGCTGTTAATGCCTTGAGCAATCCCTTTGGCAAGGTCGTACTGGTAGTCGCTGTCCGTCAGAATCGCGTATTCATCCGAGTTGGATACAAAAGCACTTTCGGAAAGGATTGCCGAAAACTGAGAAGTACGTGTCATATAATATCGTGCATTTTTTGCTTTACGATTATTGATATTAAGCGCATTTGCCATATTGTAAGAAACATTGGAAGCAAGACCGGACGCAAAATTATAGAAATAAAATGCCTCCGAGCCGCTTGCGCTGGAGCTTGTACTGGAGTTTGCATGTACGCTTATCAACACATGCGGGTCATAGCTTGCTGCCCTAGCCATTCGATCTTCGAGTTCAACATAGCTTGAAGTACTCGGCATGCTTACCGATGCCCCATTACTCTCCAAAATACCTTTTAGCTTTTTAGATACGGCAAGGTTTATATCGTACTCTGTCATACCTCCGTCACTGGGTGAAATATAACCGCTTGCTCCGCGGCTGTCGGCAGAATGTCCGACATCAATGTATACTTTGGCACCGCTTAGCCCGCCGGGTGAATTTTTAAAGCGGAAAATCAAATCTCCTCCGGAATACTCGGCTGTATAACCAATAAAACTTCTGGAGTTTTTAAGACTTAAAGTAACGGTTGAACCTGACCATGACGCTGATGAAAATTGAGGATTGCTGCCCACCTTAGAGCTGCCTGGGGTAGAGGTGGTGTAGTGGAATTGAATGGATATTTTGGAGCCGGAATGCTTTAAGGTGTAAGATACCTGTTTATCGGTTTTAAACGATACTTTGGTAGTACCGCTGCCGCTGGATACACTCATACTGCTGACTTTATTCCCGTTGAGGTCGGCACCTTTGACCACACTGATATCTTTGGAGTAAACACGTCTGCCCGATTTTAGCAGATAATAATAATGCGTTTTATTTCCGTCGTTGTATTCCAACTCATCACTTACGGTATAGTCACGTGCACCAATACCGATTGGGAAGTAACTGCCGTTGGAAAGATCGTCCAATGTATCATCGGGAAAAGTTTCGGCAGCCGGTGCCTTGACTTCTACCAGCTGACCATCACCAATCGGCACTTTGGGCGTAATAGTAACCGCAGCACCGGTAAGTGATTTGCTCATTCCGTTTGAAGTTGCAGTTACTACAATATTACCGATACTTTTATCCGCACTGGTTGCAGGTGTTTTATAGTTACCCACAAACTTAACGTAAGATTGGTTTTTATCGATATTATCATCTTCGGTGGTTGATTTAGACATAGATATGGTTGCACCGTTGATGGTTGCAGATACGGTTGCATCGGGATAAGCCATTGCAGTAATGGAAATGGTCATTCCTCCCTCAACGGTAAGGTTACCTGTGGGGGAAATTTCCTTCAGTACCTGTGTTTGGCGCGTTATGGTATAAGTTTGCACATCGCCTTTATGCTCGAACTTAAATACGTTCGGCCCTTCTTTCAGTTCTGCGGTGATGCTGAAATAGCCGTTTGCATCTCGCTCCACTTTATTGCCGTTCATTGTCAGCTCAAAATCGGGGGCAGATGCACCCATGAGAGTATAGGTTGGTTCGGCAGTAGTAATGTTAGGTTTATTCGGCTTTGTAAGCGCCAATTTTGTAAGCACGTTTGCAAGATTTACTTTTGATTGAAATGTAGCAAGAAGAGTGGTTGTGCTTTTTTGAGGGTCTGCCGTAAGCGCCTTGAGCGAATCGAATACACTGCCCTCGTAGCCATTCACTTTTTTGGCTGTAATATATTGCTCTACCAATTCGGTAGGGCTTGTCCACCCTTTTTCGCCCGAAACCGCTTTACTGGAAGAATGTACCGGATGCAAAGGTACGTCGGCGTTGCTGGCAACCGCGCCCCACCAAGATACAACTGCTTCAAACGGGATTGCGCCGTCGGTCATACTTCCGTTTGCTTTGACGGCGATAAAATCCACCAAACCGTCTTCTACCCATTGTTTAGTATCTGCATTGCCGTTAACCAGTGCTTGGTAAGCTGCATTGGTATTAGAGCCTTTTTCATTGGTTGCCTTATTTGCCCATACCGCTGTGGTATAAAGCCCTACTTGCGTAGCAGGCGAGTTCTTGCGGATTGCATCGGATGCCGCTTTAAACGCAGCAGTGGACATAGAGCGCATATAGTTTTCGTACCCCATACCAGAACCATTTGCCTGATAGGCAGCAAATCCGCCACTTGCGCTGTCAAGGTAGAAGTCATCAAGATAAATACCGTTAAGCTTATACTGTTGGGCAAATGCTTTTGTACTTTGTGCTATTTTATCGATTACAGCGTTGTCGACCTGTACAGCAGAGCCAAGTACAGGCAGTGTAGCATATGTAAGTAGCTTGTTTTCGGTTGCTTTGGTTTTTATGTAGTCGAGTACATCAAAGCCGCCTACTGCACCCGAAGTACCGTAGATTACCTGATCTTTAAACATAGTATCTACCACTACAGCATTTGCGGTAAAGTTTACTGCGTCGGATATTGCCTTATCTACTTCTGCTTTCACTGCAGATTCACTGAGTTCGCCTGCCAAAATATCGGAGCCGGGAACCAAAAATACGGCTCGCAGTTCACTTGGGCGGTCAAATTGCAAAGAATCGCTGTTTAATACGGTCTCTTCAGATGCCGAATCCGTAGAATCAGAAGAAGCTTCGCCTTCGCTATCGGTTGTCACTTCGTCGCTTGCAGAGCTGTCATCCTTTGACGATTTATCAGGAAGCTTGCCCGCGTTATAAGCAGCGAGCACACCTGTAGCCAATGTAATGACGAGAAAGATGGATGCAAGGATGATTGCTAGCATTTTATTGTTTTTAAATATGTTATTTTTAGACACAGATTTTAAACCTCCGCTGACACCAATCTAGTCGAGGATTGACTTCAGATTATTAACTTCTCTATTGATTTGAGACTTTAGGCTAGAATCGGGATTAAACAGCGAATCATATCGGTAAAGAGCAAATCCTTTGTAGTGATCTTGCTCACGAGCGGACAAAACCTGTCGCTTCATAATGTTGGTACTGTTGATAAAATCTTTTTCAGAACCACCGATTTTGTATGCTGCAAGGCCTACATACAACTTAACGCGCGAAGTATTTATCAGGCTTTCCCAATCCTCCAAGACATCTTGATACGGTGCACTGCTGTTGTTGTAGCCCCAGTAAATCTGCGGGCAGATATAGTCAATATAACCTGCGTTGGACGTCCATTTCTCAACATCTATGTACTGTAAATTGTAGTTGTTGCTGCGGTTGCCTTGCGGGCTGATACCGAATTTGCATGACTTGTTGGTAGATTTTATGGTGCTGTAAACACGTTTTACCAATGTATCTACGTTACTTCTGCGCCAACTTGCAAGGCTGAGATTGCCGCCGCCCGACTTGTATTCGGCATAAGCATCTTCATCAAAACTTTTATCGGGTGCCGGGTAAAAATAATCATCAAAATGGATGCCGTCGACATCGTAGTCTGCTACAATTTCTTTAACACCATTTACAATCAAGTCCTGCACTTCTTTCCTTGCAGGATTATAATAAATACCGCCGCCGTATTCAATCACATAATCCGATTCGTCTTCCAACCATTCTGATGCGATATTGTTGGAAGCCAAATCCACTTTACTGCCTTTGGAACGAATACGATACGGGTTTAGCCATGCTTCAAATTTTAGTCCGCGAGAATGTGCCTCAGAAACCATAATCTCAAGCGGGTCGTAGCCGGGGTCTTTCCCCTCGATATTACTGTTACTGATAAGGTAAGACCATGGGAAATAGCTGGAGCGGTAGAGTGCATCGCCAAAAGGGCGGACCTGCACAATAACCGTGTTGAGCCCAAGGTCGGCTACATTGTCGAACGCTGCACCGATGTTACTGCGGAATGTGGACCTTGTTTTGCCCTTAATCATAGGAGAAAGATCCAAGTAAGATATCCAAACAGCGCGAACTTCACCCGAAACAGATGAAACTGATTTTGGCTCATCGTCGTCCTCATCTTCCGATTCTTCTGAGCTTTCAGATGAACTTTGTGAACTGGAAGAACTGCTGCTTTTTGATGATTGGCTTGAAGAAGCAGTTGAGCTGCTGGATGATTTTTGGGGAGCAGCAGAAGAAACCGAGGAACTTGCCGATGATGATGGAACAGAAGATGACGATGGAGCAGAAGAACTCTCTGAAGGTTCTTCTATAGCACTGATATTATTTGCATCAGGAAATTCATCTTCTGAAATCATCTCCTCATCTTCTTCACGAGACAAGATGGTATCTTCGGTACTGACAAGATCTTGCGGCGCACTGGGTTTACCAGTACAGCCTGCAGTGGTAAAAGCTAATGTTGCAGCAAGAATGAGTGCAATAAATCGTTTCATGTTGACCCCCACAAAAATTAATATAATAAGTCGCAAAACAAGTTGTCATTTAGGATAGACCATAGTTCTCCATTTTTTATTCTAATTTCATGATATACTTAAAGTAAATATTTATCAATAGTTTAGTGCTTATTCTTCTACTTTTTATTGCAAAATTCGGTATTTTTTTCGATAGCAAATTTTGTTAATCTGTTATTTTACCTAATTTTTACGGTTTACGATACAATTAGTTACATGTATGAAAATGCTTGTGCCAATATAACTACAAACAACAAAACAAGCCTGTATGCATAATGCATACAGGCTTGTTTACTTATCTGTTTATACGAACTAATTTACAGAGCAACTTCTTCTGCAATTTTTACTGTATTCATATCAATGGTTTTCACCATCTTGAGGCCTTCGAGAATGTCATAATCAACAACCTCACCGCACTGCATACCTACAACGCGGTTACCAATGCCCTGCTCAAGCAGTTCAACAGCATGGTAGCCCATTTTTGTAGCCGCAACACGGTCTGTTACTGTTGGTGCACCGCCGCGCTGCACGTGCCCCAGCACGCATGCACGGGACTCAATACCTGTAGCTGCTTCAATTTTTTTGGCAATATCTTCTACACCGCCAATACCTTCTGCTACCATTACAATAAAGTGCTGTTTACCGGTTTTATGCGAGCTTTTTATTTTATCAATAACGTCTTTTTCGATATCGCATTCAACCTCAGGCATCAAAATTACAGATGCTCCGCAGCCAATACCGGTGTTTAAAGCAATGTACCCTGCTTTTCTGCCCATAACCTCAACCACCGAGCAACGGTCGTGAGATTGAGATGTATCACGTAATCTGTCCACCATTTCACAAACGGTGTTCATCGCGGTATCATATCCAATCGTATATTCGGTAGAAGAAATATCGTTATCAATCGTACCGGGTACGCCAACACATGGAATGCCCTTTAGAGAGAGATCGCGCGCACCGCGGTAAGAACCGTCGCCACCGATTACAACCAGCCCGTCTATCCCCATTTTAATACAAGTTTCTTTTGCTTTTTCAACACCAGCGTCCTCGCGGAACTCGGGGCAGCGCGCTGTATAGAGAACTGTTCCGCCTCTGTGCATAATATCGGATACCGAAAGGAAATTCATCTCAACCATATCACCGTTAATCAAACCATTGTAACCTCTTCTTACGCCCAGTACACGTATCCCTCTGTGCAAAGCAGTTCTTACAACTGCACGGATTGCAGCATTCATACCGGGGGCATCACCGCCGCTGGTAAGAATCGCAATCGTTTTCTGTTTCTTCTCCATAATGAACTCTCCAATCGTATAAAAATCATTCTTAAAAAAATGTAATTGATATTAGTTTGCAGTATATACGAAAAAATATTGCAACCTAAAGAATTATAAAGTATTTTAAGTTAAATGACAAGTGAGAAATGTCTCATGTTTATTCACTTTTCTACAATTTTTACGTTCTCTTCACCCAACACGGCAATTAATTCTCTGATTAGCACGTTGTTTACATCCACCCAGAGGTTTTTGGGCGCAATGGTTAATTTGCCTGTATCGGCAAACATAACATAAACCGGTGTGTTACCTTCAAAGATTTCAAGCAGATTTTTTGCTCTCTCAAATTCTTCAGACACAGCAGACGGCGTTTTTACAAAAAGCTGACGACGTCTGCCATTGCCATATACAATACCGCTGTTAGCTGTTTGCTTTTGCTGTTGGCTGTTTTGATATTTTACACTGTCTTTGGCTGAAAGCTTGTCCTCTACGCTGCACACCTTGTCACAGATAAGTTTGGCGGGTTCGTCTTCCCTTATGCTTATTCTGCCCGAAAACACCGCAATGGTACCTTTTTGCAGCAACTTGTTGTAATCAACAAGCACCTTCGGGAACACGACAACCTCCATCGAACCTGTGGTATCCTCAATAGTAAGAAATGCCATAGTATCGTTTTTACGGGTAGTTTTTACTGATTTACCGATAATGATAGCGACTATATCCACTGGAACATTATCGTAATGCTCACTGGTTACCTCTAAAATTTTATGCGCCCCTATTTTAAGGATAACATTTTGATACTCCCCGACAGGGTGCCCCGATAAAAACAGCCCTGTTGTATCTTTTTCCATTTCTAAACGTTCCATTAAAGAAAAGTCATCCACATTTGGCAATTGGTATTCTTCTTTTTTTACTTCAGTTTGTACAGTATCAAAAAAGCTTACCTGCCCTGCAACATTTTTATTTTTAATTTCGTCAAGATTTGCAAGAACTGCTTCGTATCCCAAAAGCATTTGACGGCGGTTGGCACTGAAACTATCCAATGCACCGCATTTAATTAGGCTTTCCATCGACCGTTTGTTGAGGTCTTTACCATGCAGGCGTTGGCAAAAATCGGTGAATCCTTTGAAATATCCGTTCGCCCGCTCTGCAATCAAATCTCCGATGAAACCCTTACCCAAGTTTTTTACCGCAAGCAACCCGAAGCGAATATCTTCGCCCACAACAGTGAACCCTTCGTTACTGAAATTTACATCGGGCGGAAGCACCTTGATGTGCAGACGTGAACACTCATCGATGTACTCAATTACCTTATCGGTATTATCCAATACACTGGTCATCAGCGCTGCCATAAACTCTTTTGGGTAATGGCATTTCAGATACGCTGTTTGATAGGCGACTGTGGCATATGCCGCCGCGTGGGATTTATTGAATGCATAAGCGGCAAACGAATTCATTTCATCGAAGATTTGATTTGCTACCTGTTCGGGTACGCCATGGCGGATGGCACCCTCGCACTCCCATGTGCCGTCTTCCCGTTGGATGCCGTAGATGAAGTTACGGCGTTCTTTTTCCATCACATCTGCTTTCTTTTTACTCATGGCGCGGCGAACAAGGTCAGCCCGCCCGTACGAGTAACCCGCAAGCTGGCGGCAAATTTGCATAACCTGCTCTTGGTACACGATACAGCCGTAAGTAACATCTAAAATCGGTTTTAGCAGCGGATGCTTGTAAGTGACAAGTTCGGGATTATGACGGTTTTTAATGTAACGCGGGATAGATTCCATCGGGCCCGGGCGGTAAAGCGATATGACCGCGATCATATCCTCGATGGACTCTGGACCAAGACCGCTCAAAGTGCGGCACATGCCCGCGGACTCAAACTGAAACACGCCCTCGGTTTCTCCGCGGGTGAGCATTTCGAATACCTGTTTATCATCTTGAGGAATTTTATCAATATCGAAGTCAGAGTAATTCTCGCGAATCATTTTTTGTGCGTAGCTGATAACCGTCAGTGTGCGCAAACCCAAAAAATCCATTTTGAGCAGACCAAGTTCTTCGAGAGTTGTCATTGTAAACTGCGTTACAATCGATTCGTCGTTTTTCGCAAGTGGTACATAAGTATCTACCGAATCGCGTGTAATTACTACACCCGCTGCGTGCGTAGATGAATGGCGTGGCATTCCTTCCAGGCTGCGTGCCGTATCGATTAATTCTTTGAGTTTTTCATCCGATTCATAATACCCTTTGAACTCTGCAGAAACGGTAAGTGCTTTATCAAGCGTCATGTGCAGTTCCATGGGTACCGATTTTGCAACTGCATCCACTGTTTGATATGGAATAGCGAGTGCTCGTCCCACATCGCGCAGTGCACCCCTTGCTGCCATCGTACCAAAGGTGATGATTTGAGCAACATGGTCAGAGCCGTATTTTGATACAACATAATCGATTACCATTTGGCGTTTTTCATAGCAGAAGTCAATGTCAAAGTCAGGCATGCTGACGCGCTCGGGATTTAGGAAACGCTCGAACAAGAGATTATAACGGATAGGGTCAATGCCCGTAATGCCGATGCAATATGCGGCGATACTCCCCGCCCCCGAACCTCTGCCCGGGCCGACGGGGATATCATGACTGCGGGCGTAATTTACAAAATCGAATACGATTAAAAAGTAATCCACATACCCCATTTTTTGAATCACATTGAGTTCATAATCAAGCCTTTGCTGTATTACCTTTTCGGGGCTATCGCCGTAATGCTTATAAAGCCCTTGATAACATAACTTTTTAAAATATTCGTAGTTATCCTGCCCATTTGGGGCGGTATAAAAAGGCAGCTTGGTAACGCCGAACTCAAACTCAAGGTTGCACATTTCAGAAATCTTTACGGTATTATCCAACGCTTGCTCTAGTTGCGGAAACGTCTCAAGCATTTCGCTTCTGCTTTTTATGTAAAACTCATCTGTGGCAAACTCCATATCGGACGGATCATCGACCGTTCGGTTGGTTTGAATGCAAACGAGCACATTCTGCATTTTATTATCTTGCTTACGGATGTAGTGCGCATCATTGGTAGCAACAAGCCCGATGCCTGTTTCCTCGGAAATTTTTACGAGGCTGGGCAAAATCACTTTTTGTTCTCGGATACCATGGTCTTGTATTTCGATATAATAGTTGTCCTCTCCGAAGATACGCTGATATTCCAAAGCGGTTTCTTTCGCACCGGCATAATCGCTCTGCAACAGTTTGCGGGGTATTTCACCTGCTAAACAAGCAGAAAGCGCAATTAATCCCTCAGAATGTGCCTTGAGCAATTCTAAATCCACACGCGGTTTTGAGTAAAAGCCTTCGGTAAAGCCCTGAGAAACCATTTTAATCAAATTTTTGTAGCCTGTTTCGTTCTTGCACAACAGCACAAGATGATAGGGACCGGTATCCATTTTATACACCTTGTCAAAGCGGGTACGGGGTGCAACGTACACCTCACAGCCGACAATCGGTTTTACACCCTGCTTTTTGCACTCTTTATAAAAATCAATCACCCCAAACATAACGCCATGGTCGGTAATGGCACAAGCAGGCTGACCAAGTTCTTTTACACGTTCGACAAGCCTATTGATACGGCAGGCGCCATCAAGCAGGCTGTATTCGGTATGTACGTGCAGGTGCACGAAGTTTTCCATAGTTATCTCCTTTTTTCCGATTTCTTCTGCCTTAGTTCATCCGCAATTTTCGATAAACGTTTTAAGCGGTGGTTTACACCGGAGCGGGTTAGCGGTGTTGAAAGCGCCTCTCCCAGTTCACGCAGGCTCATTTCAGGATTGTCGGCACGCAGTTCTGCAAGCTCCCGCAAATCGTCGGACAGAAAATCAATTCCTCTTGTATCAAAAATATAGTTAATATCCTCTAACTGTGCTGCTGCAGCTGCCACCGTCTTTTCAATGTTGGCAGTTTCACAGTTTGTCACGCGGTTGACCTTGTTCCGCACATCTTTATAAATTTTAACGTTCATAAGCTGTAACGAACAATTTGTAGCACCCATATAGGTCATAATATCCTCTATTGCTTCGCTTTCTTTGATGTAGGCAATATAAGCCGAACGGCGCTGAGTAAGTTTCGGCGTATCAAGTACACTGGAAATAAGCGTAATAAGGTCTTTGCATAGGTGCATATGCGGTGTTACAAATTCGAGATGATAGTTTTTTCGTGGGTCGGTAATATTTCCGCATACCAAATAAGCCCCAGAAATAAAAGCTTTCAGGCTTTTTTCTGACCGGATATTCTGCATATTGATGCGCAGGTTCACCTCGTCGGGCGAATGACCAAAAAAATGCAGGATATTAATCCTGTCCTCATCTGCCTCTACAACGGCAGTATAGATCACACTGCCGTTCTTTTTCTCGAATTCGGAATACAGTATGCTGGTTTTAATACCGATGAGGTCAATAATATAATCACAAAATAAGCGGGCTGTCTGTTCGTGCTCAGTTTGTATAGATAGTGCCTGCTTTGAAAAGTTTTTTGAAAAAAGCAAAAGACCATAGGCCTGCGCAATTTGCTCTTCGCGCTCCATTGGTCTTGCTTCATAAATCTCTTGTTTGAGTTGCTGTGCAAAGGACATAGAGGGGTTCCCCCTTCGTTTATCTTTTAACTTTTAATATATCGCGGTGGTTCTTTACCACACGATAGCCTTTGTCGGATAAAAATGAACCAATCTTTTCGGTAAATACCACCGAACGGTGCTTTCCTCCGGTACAGCCTATGGCAATCATCAGCTGGCTTTTACCTTCCTCAACGTACAGCGGAATAAGGTATTCCAGTAAATCATTCAGTTTTGCAAGCAAAGTACGGGATTGCTCAAATTCTAAGACGTAATCTTCTACCGGTTTGTCTTTACCCGTTTGTTGTTTCAGCTCTTCAATGTAAAATGGGTTTGGAAGGCATCGTACATCAAACACCAAATCCGCCTCACTGGGGAGCCCATATTTAAACCCAAACGACATACAGTTGATGAGCAAACGCGTATTGACACCATATTCAAAAATATCATAGATTTTATCGCGCAGCTGTGCAGCAGTGAGCAATGTGGTGTCGATAACATAGCTGGCTTTCATCTTCGCGGGCTGTAGAAGCTCACGCTCAAGATGGATAGCCTGTTCTATGGAAGACGCACCGCTTTCACAAAGCGGATGTTTACGGCGCGTTTCTTTGTATCGTGTGATAAGCACGTCATCATCACAATCCAAAAATAAAATGCGGTAATTATTGTTGTTCTGCTTTAACTTTTCGAGGCTCTCAAACAAGCCGCTGAAGAGGTCACCCCCGCGGGAATCTACCACTATGGCAACTTTGTTAATTTTTCCGCCCGACTGCATGCACACCTCAGAAAACCGAACAATCAGCGCAGGCGGCATATTGTCGACGCAATAATACCCCATATCCTCCAAAACATTGGCGGCGCCCGATTTGCCTGCGCCGCTCATGCCTGTTACAATAAGAAATTCCATTATTTTCTCTCCAACCCCCGCCCTGATTGAATTACCGCACGCCGTATAGGCTGAGGGTAATCTTTCGGGCTTTATTCTCCTTTAAGTTTTGCTTAATCGGTAATATGTTTGATTTCACATTCTAAAGCATAGCCTGTTTTTTCTTTTACTTCATCCTGCACTATCTTAACAAGTGCCAATACATCCGCACAGGTAGCTTGATTGTAGTTGATGAGAAAGCCCGCATGTTTTTCGCTCACCATTGCACCGCCCACACATCTGCCTTTTAATCCGCAACGGTCAATCAGTGCAGATGCGTAATCTCCCACCGGGCGTTTAAAGGTACTTCCGGCGCTGGGATATTCCAACGGCTGTTTGCTTTTACGGCGGTTCATCAATTCGTCCATCTTTGCTCTGATTTTATCAGAGTCTCCTTCTGAAAGTTGAAAGCGCACCTCCGCAATACAATAGCCATTATCTGTGTAGGCACTGTGGCGGTAGCCAAAATCACAGGCATCACCGCAAAGTGTTTCTATCTCACCCGATAACGTGACATGCTTTACGCACGAAACGATATCTTTCATCTCACCGCCGTATGCCCCGGCATTCATGTAAACAGCGCCGCCGACATTGCCGGGGATACCATAGGCAAACTCCATACCGGTAAGAGAATGCTGCCAAGCAAAAGTACAAGCCTTTGCAAGCGAAACGCCTGCTTCGCAGACGAGCTGATTACCGTTTTCTATGCGAATATTGCTGAATAGGCTGCCGATTTGTACAATGGGGCGAAAAATACCCTCATCGCACACCAGCAAATCGGAGCCGTTGCCGATAATTAACGGATTTAAATCTGCCGATTGGCAGAAACGCATGACTTGCTGTATTTGCTCTATCGAAGACGGCTTTACCATTACCTTTGCATTGCCCCCAATCTCGAATGAGGTATAGTCCTTCATCGATTGGTTGGTAAGGCAAATGATTTGATGTTCTTTGCAAAAATTTACAAGCTGCTCGTTTGCTTCCATAATACACCTCGGAATTTTTATAGTACAGATTTTCACAGAACGAGCCATTCTATGTAAAACAAATTCAGATACTGCAGTTAAGCAATACGTAAATTGTTAGTTATCTGCCAAATTGCCTAAAAATGCCGCACCGATAATGCCCGCATCGTTGCCAAGCTGAGCTAAAGCAAGTTTGGTAACCGTGGAACTACCGTAAATTTGTTCGGATATTTTTTCACGCACTTTAGCAAGGAACGGCTCGCCCTCTTTGCTGATACCTCCGCCAATCACAATCAGTTCAGGCGCAAAGATATTAATATAGTTTACGAGACCGTACGCCAAATATTCCACATATTCGTTTACTACCTCATTGCCGTAGGCATCTCCCGCATGCATTGCGTCGAAAGCTGTTCTGCCGCTTACTTGTTCAAGACTATTGGCATAATCCCACATTTTGCTGTCTTTATGGGCTTCCATAGCCTCTTTTGTAAGGTTTATAAGCCCTGTAGCCGAAGCATAAGCCTCGATACAGCCGTTTCTTCCGCATGTGCAATGGCGGCCACCCTTTACAATGCCCATATGCCCTAACTCGCCACCTGCACCGCCCGTACCGGAGTAAATTTTGCCGTCGATGATGATACCCCCGCCTACGCCTGTACCCAATGTGATGGCAAGCACGTTTTGTACGCCTTTTGCAGCACCTGCAACCGTTTCTCCGTAGGCTGCCGCGTTGGCATCATTTTCAACATAAACTTTCATTCCCAGCCGCTCCTCCATCATCGCTTTGATGGGGACATTGTGAAAATCGAGATTGTTTGCATAACCGATGACACCGGTAGTGTGGTTGACCGTGCCGGGAGTTCCCACCCCTACCCACTCGATATCCTGCAATGTGAGGTTTGCGTTATGAACAGCTTGTCTGACACCTTCAGCCATATCATCACAAATAAGATTGGCAGGGCGGATGGCATTGGTTTTCAGCTTGCTGCGCGCAATGATGTGACAGTTTTCATCCACCACACCAACTGCAATATTGGTGCCCCCGAGATCGATACCAACATAATACTTCATAATCTATGTCCTTTCACAAATCGCATGCTTTCAAATACTCACTTAAAATGCATCCCATTCAGATGATTCGACCGATTTTGCATCTTCAATCATACCAAGTTTATGCAGAAGCTCCTGTGCGGCATTGTAGCCCATCTTTTTTTGGCGGTTGTTCATTGCCGCTACTTCAATAATAACAGCAAGATTTCGCCCCGGTTTTACAGGAATGGTAAGCGACGGCACTTTGTTGCCGAGAATTTCTGTATGTTCGTTTTCCATACCCATTCGGTCATACACTTTATTGGTATCCCACGGCTCAAGCTGTATCACCATATCGATTTTTTCGGTTACTTTTACAGCGCCCATACCAAAAATACGGCGCGCATTGATAATTCCGACACCGCGCAATTCAACAAAATGACGGATATTCTCGGGCGATGTGCCCACCAGTGAGCGGCTGGAAACACGGCGGATTTCTACCGCATCATCTGCTATAAGCCGATGACCGCGCTTAACAAGTTCAATGGCAGTTTCGCTTTTACCAACGCCGCTTTCGCCTAGCAGTAGAATACCCTCACCATATACCTCCACAAGCACACCATGACGTGTAATGCGAGGCGCAAGCTCTATATTAAGCATTGCAGCAAGTGCAGACGAGAAACTTGTGGTTGCATCTGCGGTACGCAAAAGAGGCACACCATACTTGACGGCACATTCTATCATTTGTGGAAGTACATCTAATTCGCGGGCAATAATAACAGCAGGAGGTTTGAGTGAAAAGAATTTATCCAAACGCTTTGCAAGTTTTTCCTGCTTAAACAGTTCCAGATAACCAATTTCAGCTTTACCGAGAATTTGAATACGGTCTTGGTCAAAAAAATCATAAAAGCCCGCAAGCTGAATACCGGGACGGTTTAAATCTGCACAGGTAACCGATATTTGCGAAAGCTCACAAGGCGCATAGATGGTTTCAAGGGAGAGTTCCTTTGCAATTTTTTCAAAACTAACTGAAAAGTTATTGCTCATTTCATCAGTCCTTTTCTAGAATAATACGCTCCAAATAATGTGCACAACTAATAAATATTATACCCTACAATAAATGCAGATTCAAGCAAATGTAAAGAAGATAGCCGCAGAATAAAATAAATTCGACAAATAGTTTATTTTACGAAGATTTCTTCTGTTCTATTTCGTTTAAATATTTGAAAGCATAATAATTTGTGATATACTGTTAAATGAAACAGTTGATACATTGCGGTATAACCGAAAAATAAAATTCTTGGAGGACATTATGAGAGTTGCTCTGTTTACTGAAACTTACCTTCCGCATATTAACGGTGTTGTAACTCATGTTAAAATTTTAAAAGAGGGTCTTGAAAAGCTGGGACATCAAGTTCTGGTTGTTACCGCTGACTATAATACCCATAAACATTACATCAAAGACGGGGTGCTTCACTGCCCTGCAAAACGTATGAGACGTTTTTACAACTTCGGAGTCGCTGCTCCCATCAGTGAGCGCAGGCTTCGCCTTATTCGTGATTTTAATCCGGATATTATTCATATTCATAACGAGTTTGGCGTTGGTCTATCTGGAGTAATGGCGGCAAAAATACTCAAAAAGCCATTGGTTTATACACTTCATACAATGTACGATGAATATATTTATTACGTAGCACCGCCCATGTTGGTTAGTGTTATGACAAAGTTCAGCCATCGTTACACAAAAATGCTGGCAAAATCAGCCTCTGCGCTGACAGGTCCGTCCAAGAAGTGTGCCGAATATTTTAAAAATGCTGGTGTAAAAAAAGATGTTAACGTGATACCAAACTCTGTAGAACTGGAATCGTTTAGCCCTGCCAACATTAGTGCAGAAAAAAAAGAGGCATTTCGCAAACAATATAACATAGATGACGACCAAATGATTGCCTGCTTTGTAGGCAGACTGGGCAGAGAAAAAAGCGTAGACGTTATTTTGGATTATTGGGCACAGTCTATTACAAAAGAGGACAAGATTCATCTGATTATAATTGGTGACGGGCCTTGCAAAGAAGAGCTCGAAGAGCAGGCGAAAAAACTGGGCATTGCGGAGATGGTGACATTTACCGGTGCGGTACAACACGATGAACTGCCCCCCTACCTTGCATCTTGTGATGTTTACATTACCGCATCTCTTTCGGATACCAACTCGATTTCTATGCTGGAGGGTATGGCAACCGGCTTGCCCGTACTGCAGCGGCTTGACCCACTGAATGCCGACCAAGTGCGTGAGGGAGTAAATGGTTTTGTATTTGATGATGCCGTCAGCATGGCTGAAAAACTCAGAGAAGTAAAAAACAAAAGCCCCGAAGAACTGGACATCCTCAAACGTTCGGTTATTGCATCTGTAAAACGAAGCGGCGCAGAGGATTTAGCCAACTACATGCTTACTGTATATCACAACCTTTATAATGAAGATAATACATCAAAAACAGGGAAAAGCATACATTTTGTGAGACCTAGCGAGCTGTTAAAACGTATGAAAGAGCGTTAAATTCACCACATCTCTTGACAAGAGGTGTAATTCCCTTTATAATATGTTGGTTTGTGCATAAATCAGCATATTATTGCACGACGCTCGAATATACACCCTTGTTTTGAAGGAGAAACTGCTATGTCAATGAAAAAACACTACGACGTTGCTATTGTAGGCGGAGGAATCGGCGGCATTATGGCTGCATACCGTCTTGTTACTGCCAATCCCGCACTTTCGGTCTGCATTTTTGAAAAAGGCAATGCACTTACAGGTAGGTCTTGCCCGATTGTTACAAAAAAAGTAGATCACTGCATTAAGTGCAAGTCCTGCGCAATTATGGAAGGAATGGCAGGTGCCGGTGCATTTTCTGACGGCAAATATGTAATCTCTACTGAATACGGCGGTTGGCTTACAGAATTTTTACCTGCCGGAACCGTTATAGACTATATTGAACAGGCAGATAAAATCTTGGTACAGTTTGGTGCTACCACAGAGCGTTTTATGCCCAACAATGACCTAAAAAAGCTCTGCACACAGCACGACCTGCATATGAACCAAGCACAGCTTAAACATCTTGGTACCGATTCGAACTTTGAGACGATGCGCAAGCTGATTGAAGATTTAAGCACTCGCTGCGACATATTAACAAATACCGAAGTACTGGACGTAGACAAAAACACCAATAGAATTACCGTTGCAGATAAAAATGGCGAACATACCGTAACCGCAGATGATGTTATTTTTGCCGTAGGACGTGTAGGCAGCCGTTTCTTTGTAAAATGGTGTCAAAAAAATAAAATTGCGCTTGAAAACAACCAGGTCGACGTTGGTGTACGTGTGGAACTGCCCGCTTTGGTTTGGGAGGATTTCTCGAAAAAAATCTACGAACCAAAAATTTGGTACCGCAGCAAAGGCTACGGTGATACAACCAGAATGTTCTGCTTTAACGAGCGTGGGCAGGTTGTTACCGAAAACACAGACGGAGTACTGACTGTAAACGGACACAGCTACCGTGACGAGTGCCGCAAAACAGAAAATTCGAACTTTGCGCTGCTTGCTACCATGCGATTTACTCAGCCGTTTAACAACCCCATTGAATATGCCCGGCACGTAGCAAGCCTTGCCAATCTTATCAGCGGTGGCAGTGTACTTGTTCAGCGTTTAGGCGACTTGAAGCTTGGCAGACGTACCGATGAAAAACGATTAAAACAATCTACCGTGCGCCCCACCCTAGCAGCAGTTCCCGGCGATTTGAGCCTGTGTATGCCGAAGCGCCAGCTGGATAATATTATGGAAACGTTGGAAGCATTGGACAAAATCGCCCCCGGCACTGCAAACTATGATACTTTGCTTTATGGCATTGAATGTAAATACTACTCTGCACGCCCCGAATCTGAAAATTTTAAAATTAAGGGATGCAAAAACATTTACGCAATTGGTGACGGTGCGGGCTTTACCCGTTCGTTGTCGCAAGCTGCAGCAAACGGCTTGTACGTTGCCGATTTGTTAACAAAATAAACATATATACAAAAAGCGAGGATACAAGTTTGTATCCTCGCTTTTATCATTATGTTAAATTCTCAGCGTATTTTGCCGGTTACCTCATGCGACTGAGGCGCAAAGCTTTGCTTACCCATATTGATGTAGGCAGATTTACGTTTAACCGTAAAGAAAATGATAGTTGCTGCTAAAATAATGTCGAATAAACTGCCGGTAACAAACATATCCCATATGCCGGATTCTATCAGAGTGCCTTGGCTTACAAAGATTAAATTGAATACCGTTGCAACAATTTCAGCAATAAAGAAAAGCGCTATTTCATTGGGTTTTGTTTTGTTTTTAAAACTGCGAAAAGCAACCGTTCCCCCTGCTAAAACCAAAACAGCACAAACACCGAATACTATCGGCGGTAAACCGGTAGAATCTGTTATAAAAAGATACCCGCCAGCAAAGGCCTTAATCAAAACTTTTAAGCATAAATAATAATATATAACTTGCTTCAAAGAATCCCTCCATATCCATATTACGTAAGCATAATGCTTACTTTGCTGCCCATTCATTTACTATATTTGATTATTGTGTTGTTATTGTGAAGTTACAGTAAACAAAGGCAACCAATTTTTGTATTTTTACGGCACAACCTATAATAATAGATAGAGTTGTTTTTGTCAAGGATTGTGAATGTTTTGTCTAAAAAAATGCACAAATTACACCTATTAAGTGTAGTTTGTGCATAAAAAATACCGCCTCCAAAACGAACCTCGGAGGCGGTTTAGAACAATACAGTAAAGAAATTAGTAAATATCGCGTTTCTTTTTGATGGAGCGCACAACGTTAATCCCCACCGAAAACAGAATACAGCCTATCATCAGCATCGGAATCATCCATTTGCTATACCCTACTTCTGCAGAAATTACTTCTACCCATAGTTCATCCATTTCTGCACTGGCATCTTTGGGGAGATCGTAGAAGAACTCTGCCTTTGCCATGATCTCTTCAGGAGGATAAGATATTGGACTGTTTTTGGTTTCTTCGTCCAGCAATTCATACGCTGCAGTGTTCGGGGTGGAATAACCGATATATTCGATGTTTGCAGCCGCTACTTCGGGCTCACATAAAAAATTGATATACATTTCGGCAGCTTCTTTGTTTTTGCTGCCTTTGGGGATGCAGATAGAATCGACAAATTTATTGGTGCCTTCGTTGGGAACAACAAAGGCTAAATCCTCGTTTTCTGCCATCATCGTAAGTGCATCACCTGCATAGTACGGTGCCAAAGCAGCTTCTCCGCCTTGCATTTTATCAAAGATTTCATCCATCACGTACGCCTGAACCAAAGGCTTTTGCACTTTCAGTTCCTCTGCAGATTTTCGAATTTCGTCCGGGTCGTGGGTATTCAGCGAATACCCCAACCGTTTTTGTGCCAAAGCAAATGCGTCACGTGGGTTGGAAAACATTAATATATCACCGAGGTAACGGGCATCCCACAGGGCATCCCAGCTGTTAATCTCGGTATCAACCATCGTTGTATTGTAAATGATACCGACGGTGCCCCAAGTGTATGGAATGGAATATTTATCTTCAGGGTCGTATTCCATGCCTGTAAACTGAGGGTTGGTATATTTAGAGTTGGGAATGTTATTGAGATTGAGCTGCTCTAACATATCTTCGCGTATAAATTTTGCAATCATATAGTCGGATGGAATGACAATGTCATAGCTTGCTCCTCCGCTTTTTAACCGAGCATACAATTCCTCATTGGAGGCAAAGGTAGTATAGTTCACCTTAATACCGGTAAGAGCCTCAAACTCGGCATTTACATCAATGGATTCTTGTGCATCGTTGCTGATGTATTCTCCCCAATTGTGAACATTGATGGACACATTCTGCCCTTTAAACTTTTGGTAATAGGCTTGGTCTTCAACTTTTACTTGTGCAAACGCTTTTACAGTAACCAACGGAAGCGACATGATAACTGCCAATGCTGCAATCAAAAGCTTTTTCATAGAGATTCGGCACCTGCCTTTCTCTTGGTATGCTTTTCCTTGCGGGCATCCATAATGTTATATATGACCAGTACAGCAATAACAACCGCAAAAATAATAGTAGATAATGCATTAATTTCGGGGCTGACTTTGCGCCTTGTCATGGAGTAAATGGTAATTGGCAGTGTTTGCGAAGTTGCACCGCTGTTAAAGTAGGATATGATAAAGTCATCCAAAGAATAGGTAAAAGCCATTAAAAAGCCCGAAACCACACCCGGCGATATCTCAGGCAGAACCACTTTCCAAAACGCCTGAAATGGTGTGCATCCTAAATCCAGTGCAGCTTCATACACAAACCTATCCATCTGGCGAAGTTTAGGCAGTACATTTAATATCACGTACGGAATATTGAATGTGATGTGCGCCAAAATCAGCGTTGGGTATCCAAATTGGATAGGAATACCGATTTTGTTCTTCATAAATACAAACAGCAGCATCAGTGACACACCCGTTACAATCTCGGGGTTAATGATGGGCAGATAAGTTACGTTCATAATCATTCCGCGCATCCATTTGTTCATCGAATTGATACCGATTGCTGCCGCTGTACCGATGATAACCGCAAAAATAGTGGATATCACGGCGATGATGAGTGTAGTGCGCAAAGAATTGAGTATAACGTTATTCGAAAACAGCTTACGGTACCAATCTAAGGTAAAGCCCGTAAACACGCTGCGGCTTTTTGATTGGTTAAAGGAAAAGAAAATAAGAACACCGATTGGCATATATAAAAAAGCCATAACGAACCAAAAATAAACTCTTGAAAGCTTTTTCATATCATCATATCCTCCATTTCCTCATCAAACTGGTTGGTGATGCTCATACTAAGGAGGATTAAGACCATCAGCACCAGCGAAATTGCCGCGCCGAGGTTAGGATTATATGCATTACCGAGGAACTGAAGGTCAATCAGGTCACCAATCATGATGTTGCCGCCTCCGCCTAACATTCTTGAAATGATAAAGGTAGAGATTGCAGGCACAAAAACCATGGTAATACCCGAGCGGATACCCGGTAATGAAAGAGGCAGAACAACTCTGGAAAATACTTCATAGGTATTTGCGCCCAAATCTTGCGCTGCTTCTATAATGCGTCCGTCAATTTTAGTCATGATACTGTAAAGCGGCAGAATCATAAACGGCAGATAATTATATACCATGCCGAGCACCACTGCCCCTTGAGTATTGATCATATGAAAAGGACCCATGCCGAACAAACCGAAAAATTTGTTAATCAGTCCGTTCTTCTCAAGCAGTGTCATCCATGCATAGGTGCGAAGCAAAAAATTCATCCACATTGGGATAATGCACAGCATAAGCATAGTACGCTGCTTGTTGGCAGGGCGCCGTGAAATGATATAGGACAAAGGATACGCAATGATGAGGCAAAGTACCGTTGCAATGGCCGCCAGCCAAACAGAATGCACCAGCACACCCGAATACTCGCCAACCCGTGAGATATTGTCAATGGTAAATTTACCATCTTTCGTAGTGAGTGCAAAATATACCACCAAGCCCAGTGGTATAACCGTAAATATCGCCATCCATAAAATGTACGGCACGGAAGGAGCTTTGGATTTCATCTATGATTCCTCCATTTTCTTCATAATATGAATGTCCTCCGGATTAATTACCATCCCAATGGTATCTCCGGGTTTCTCCGCAACTGTGGAGTGGATCATCCAATCATACCCGCAGGCACGTACAATCATTTCGTAATGTACACCTTTAAAGATAATGGATTCAACAATACCTGAAATATGCCCTTGAATCGGAGGAACAACTTTAATATCTTCGGGGCGTACCACAACGTCGATGCGTTCTTTGGGCTTGAAACCTTTGTCTACACAAACAAATTCACGTCCTGCAAATTCCACTAAGAAGTCTTTGCACATAACGCCGTCCAAAATATTGCTTTCGCCGATGAAATCGGCAACGAAGGCATTGTTAGGCTCGTTATAGATATCGACCGGAGTACCTATCTGCTGAATATCGCCGTCTTTCATAACTACGACAGTATCAGACATCGTAAGGGCTTCCTCCTGATCGTGTGTTACATAAATAAAAGTAATACCCAAACTTTGCTGAATACGTTTCAGCTCTATCTGCATATCTTTTCTTAATTTTAGGTCGAGTGCGCCCAAAGGTTCATCGAGCAACAGCACTTTCGGATGATTAACCAATGCACGTGCAATAGCAACGCGCTGCTGCTGACCACCGGAAAGTTGGTTGACTCCCCTTTTCTCGTAACCTTTGAGGTTTACGAGTGCAAGCATCTCCTGCACACGTTCTTTAATAATCTTTTCTTCCATTTTTTGCAAACGCAGACCGAACGCCACATTCTCAAATACATTCAGATGTGGGAACAATGCGTAGCGCTGAAACACCGTGTTCACCGGCCTTTTGTAGGGCGGAAGATCGTTGATGCGCTTCCCTTCAAAATAAACGTCACCCTTCAGCGGATCTACGAAACCGCCGATGATACGAAGAGTTGTAGTTTTTCCACAACCCGACGGACCAAGAAAGGTGACAAATTCTTTGTCGTGTATATTCAGGTTCAACCCCTCTAATACACGCTCTCCGTCATACTCGACAACAATGTCTTTCAGACAAATAATAATGTTATCTCCCATGCTTTGCATCCCCCTTTGCGGATTTTAAGTCACGCACGTAAATTAGCATTAAGGCAATACAGCCTTAACCGCTGCACAGATGTTTTGCTCGTCTGTGCCAAACCACTGTGGACCCACACGTGCTTTTGATATCGCTTCCCGCAAAAGGCTTAACTCTAATCGTGACCAATATGGTTCGTTTTAGGCGATACATACGCAACGTGTGTTTTGTTTTTTCATAGATGCATAAAACCTTGCTTTTATTTTACAATTGTAACAAAGTTTTAACTATGTCTGTTGTATAAAACAACGACTTAAAATATATCACAAATATTAAAATTGTCAATGATTTTTCTATAAATTTCTGCATTTTTCTCTTGATTTAAAGAAAAATTCAGCATCTTTTTATATTCAAAGATAATATTACTTTAAAATGCTTTGTTTTTCTCTTGATATCTCTTGATTTCTTGTTTTAAATTCAAAAAATGATTTTATTTGATAAAACTTTTAAAAATCAGGGGTTGCAATTTGGTCGCGAATATGGTAGTATATTTGAGCAGGAGTTTTAAACAAACTTTTAGAAATGTCTGGGTATAGCGCAGATTGGTAGCGCGCTACCTTGGGGTGGTAGAGGCCGTGGGTTCAAATCCCGCTACTCAGACCAAATTAAAGTCATGTATGAGGATTTGAACTTATACATGACTTTTTTCGTTCTATATAATAAGATTAAGTAGATGAAGATTATTTATATAATGATCAGGAAGTGATTTTTTGAACAGAAAAATTGGAATGGTCAGCTCCATAATAAACTTAGTTTCCGTGCTGTTATTTGCTCTGTGTATGCTCACTAAATTTGATTTCGGCAGCTACCTTATTTGCATGTTTATAGCTTTTAGTTTTGTACCTATGATAAGTGCATTTTGCAATGAATGTGACGTAGCCAGAAAAACAGCAGGATACTCTGCCATGATTTTTGCTGGAGTGTATGCGGTAATTATTCTTATTGTGTATTTCGCACAAGTAACTGCTGTAAGACTTGACGGATTGAACCAACAAGCAATGCAAATTATTGATTATAGCAAATTTGGTCTGTTTTTTAGTTATGACTTGTTGGGCTATGGAATTATGGCACTGTCAACCTTTTTTGCAGGCTTAACTATCCAACCCCAAAATAATTCCGATAAGGTGCTAAAGTGGTTGCTTGTAGTTCATGGAATATTTTTTGTTTCTTGTCTTATTATGCCTATGCTCGGGCTGTTCTCAGCGGAGATGCAAGGCAGTGAATGGATTGGGATTCTTGTCCTTGAGTTTTGGTGCATTTATTTCACCCCCATAGGTTTTCTATCTTATTTGCACTTCAAGAGCACACCCGCCTAATGAGCATAATCTATGGTGCGCAATAGTTCAAATCCCAACTAAAAATTGGATGATATCTTAATACGGCGGAGCTTGCAAAATATTATAACACAAAAGAGCCCCCAGATGCCTACCGACGGAAAGGCTAGCATCTAAAAAGCTCTTAAAATCTGTTCAAAACTGTGACAGAATCACAGCATAAATACGCTCTCATAAGTCTTGTAAGATGTTGTTCCATCTTTAAGGCGCAAAGCGCATCGTCTGTTTGCAGCAGATAGTGCGCTGTGAGGGTGTTATTTTATTTCCTATAATATATTATATCATTACAAAACCAATATTTAAAGGATTTACCAATTAATTTGGGGGACATTTCGTCTCTCTTTTTTTGTTGAATTTCTGCTCAGCCATTACGACAAAATAAAGTAAAGTCATTGGCAGTGCCACCGAATGCGTAACCTACTTTATCTCTAATTCCAAAGGGACGCGCTGTTTTGGTCACAATTTTTTGTTCCATGCTAAACTCCTTTTTCGTTTTCAATCATTGATAAACGCCGCAGAGCTTGGGTCCAAAGTTATTTTCCCAGCGCAGCAAACAACCGGTTTTTATAGGCTTCCACGCCTGGCTGATCAAAGGGGTTAACCCCTAATATCTCACCTGACAAATAGCACGCAAAGGCAAAGAAATAAAACAACTGTCCATAATGATAGGCATCCAGCGCCCCCACCTCCAGCGTAAGGCAAGGCATAACTTGGCTGTGTGCCTCGCGCGTTGCGTCAAAGCTTGCCTTATTGATCTCCCAAAAATCTTTTCCGTCTAAATAGTCGAATCCATCATCCACATCTGTGCCGCCCAAAATAAGGCTATCGTTTTCGCCGCGCTCCTTCACATCCAAAAAGGTTTCGAACATCAGATGTGTGCCGTCTTGCACAAATTGCCCCAAGCTATGTAGCTGTTCGGTGTATTCCCCCGTGATAGGCAACAACCCCTGTGCATCCTTGCCCTCGCTTTCGGCAAACAGTTGCTCCCACCACTTGAAAAACCATGCAAGGCGTGGCTCAAAGGCACTGAGAAGTTCCACCTTGTATCCTTTTTGAAAATATAAATTGCGCAAAACCGCATAGCGCAGCGCAAGATTGTCCTGTGCGGGCTGCGCCTTTAGCGTTCGCTCCATTTCCAACGCACCCTTGGTTAACGCGCCAATATCAATTCCCGCTACCGCCATGGGCACAAGATGCACATAGCTTAACGCAGTGAACCTCCCCCCGATGTTGCCCGGAAACTGGATAAACGCATATCCCTCTCGCACGCACAGCCTTTCCAGCGAGCTGCCCTGTGTTCCGGTGCATAAAATCCGTTTAGCAGCTTTTTCCTTGCCATAACGCCGCACTAGGTACTGGCGCAAAACGCGAAACGAGGTGCCTGGTTCTAGTGTTTCAAAGTTTTTAGCAATACAGTTAATGTAAACCTCCTTTCCATCCAACGTTTTGAGCATATCGTTCAGCGCATACGCCGAAAGCGTATTTCCCGCATATACAATCTCCACACCATTTGCAGGTCGAATAGCTTCTATCACAGCCCGCGCTGCGTTGTTAGAGCCACCCACGCCGATGATGACAAACACCTCTGCCGTTTTACGAATGGACGCTGCAAGTTGTTCTGCTTTTGCTAGTTGTTTTTCCCCTGCCCATTCGTCCACACACAGCCAGCCAAGGCTGTCCTCGTAACGTGCCTGCCCCTGCTTACAGCGCTCCAATAGCGCGGCATGCTGCTCCAGCGATTGCCGCACAAGAGATTCGGGTGCTATCTCGTTTTGATCTAGTACATTCAGGGTTAACATAAAAATCCTCCTCAACCTCCGCAAGGATGAGCCGGTGCGCTGTCGCGCGCATGGCTGTTTTCCAGCGGGTTTTTCATGCACAGATGCACTGCCGCCGTAGTAAAGGTTTGTGGCAGCGCAAGGATGTTTGGGCTTTCGCCCACAAGCTTCTTTTTCGCGTCAGCCAGCGCTTCCTCAAATGTGGAGCGAATTTTCAGGCCCATACCGCGCACGACGCCTGGTTCGTGCGTGCCCACAATGTAAATGGCGCTGGTGTGCTCCTCCGCCAGATGATGCCCACAACTCATCATGCTAAAGCCGTGGAACGGATGAAACGCGTTTGCATAGCGGTATTTGCGGATGTACTGTTCGTTTGTGACAAAATATTCGCCGTAGTGGTTCATATCTGGCAAAATGTTCATGGAATCGTGCTGGAATGTCACTCACTTCTTTTTCAATTCATTTGTTTATTAAAACTTTTAAGTATCATGGTAAAAATTGCACCCTCTTGAAGGGTGTAATTTTTATTCAGTCTATTGTATCCAAAACTTTTTAATGATGCGACCCGCAGCACCCCTAGCGCCCCGGTATTGGTCAAAGGGCAAAAATTCGATGCGCACTTCATCGCTGTTCAGCCCATATAGATAGTTTGATACAATATCACGCAGCATTTCTTGGTTTTGTGTCGACCGCATGATATAACCATCCACCAGCACAAGACCAGGGCTCAACAAGTTTGCCGTGTTTGCCAAAGAGATACCCAAATACTTGATGGCCTCGGCAAAAATGGAGCACACAATCTCGTCGCCAAGCTCCTGCGCTTCCATTGCAAGTGTTAAATCCAACGGGCGCTTTTGGGCAAGGCTTTGCAAAATAGGGGTCTGCCCCACCGCGCACGCTTTCTCACATTTTTTTAAGATGGCGTTTTCGCCGGCCACTGCGTCCAAGCAGCCATGGTGCCCGCACCGAGAACATTTTGGCCCACCGGGTTGCACAATAGTATGTCCTATTTCGCCCGCGCCCGACGTGTATCCGGACCACACACCGTTTTTCATCATAACAGGGCACGCAATACCACGCGAGATAAAATAATACGCAAACACATCTGGGCGCCACAAGTGCGAAAACATTTCCTCCGCAACTACGCGCATCCGCACGTTATTATCTATCACAACTGGAAGTCTCAATGCATCGGCAAGATCCTGCGCCAGTATGTGCTTGTTCCAATCTTCACGAAACGAAAATCGTATCACACCCTGCTGCGTTTCTATAAACCCCGGCAACCCAACTCCGATACCAACCACTTTTTCTCGCGGGGTGCCATCCAGCAAGCTGCGAATTTGCTCCCCCACCTGCGACAGCATTGTTTCATAGCAATCGGAGGCCGGCGCTGATTTGGACCGCGCGATAATGTTCCCCCTCACATCAGAAACAACGCCCGTCGTGCCGTAAGGGCCCAGCTCAATACCCACCGCATAGGCAGCCTGCGGGACAAAATCCAGCGCCAATGGTTTTCGCCCGCCCTGCGGGCTTGCCTCCCATCCAGGCAACTCCTGCTCACACAAAATGCCCTCCGCAAGCATATCCACTACACTGGTGGTAACAGTGGGTAGCGCCAGATTCAAACTTTCGGCCACCTCGGCACGCGTAATTGGTGCCTTTTGATAAATCATCTTTTTAATGTGGGCTCGATTCATGCGCTTCAGCTCCAGAAGTCCGCCACTGTTTTTCATCGCATCCTCCGCTTACTTAAAACTTTTAATTATCTATTGCTAGAATATATCATATTCATCCAAAGAACAATTCGCAAAATAGCCAAAATTTATTTTGATTTTTCTAAGTTTTGTGTCAAACGCCAAAACCACCATGAAAGTCAAACACGTCCAAGACTTGTGACTATAATGTGTAAAAGGCAAGGGAAACTGCAGTATCTTTTGTTCAGATAAGGCTATATAGTCTTTTGCGCTTTTTGTCAAAAACTTATTTCCATGATAAATGATACAAAAATTTCTTTTCAGCTTTATCTCTGTCAATTTTAAAAAACTGATTTCTTTCCTTCAAGGGCATCCTTTACCAACAGATATGCAAGCATCAATACGCATCAATGCTGTCAATATGTATTATATGTCATATAATTTAAACAGAATGGACTTGGTTGCCGTTTTTGGATTACTTACTACTTTAGTATCTTTAGTACTGGAAGGTCATATCTTTTCGCTGAACTGCCACAAATCCAAAAAGACAGCAAAACAACCTTTGCTTTCTCCACGGCTGGAAGCCACTCTGCCAAGCTCCCAGTTCCCAAAGGTTTCTCTGCCTTTGACATCTTTGGGACGTTCAGAAATAGATGTGCCGATTAAGAACTTACCACATTTTTCAGCCTTTCTGCGCTTTCCCATTTGCCGTAGGTTTCGCACGGTTACTGTGGACAAAGTTCCGGCGTAGAAAATCTCTTTGACTTTGCAATGTTCACGCTGTTTTTATGATCGAAAATGTTATATAATAGGAGAAGATTATTATTTGATTTATTCATTTAAAAGGAGATGTCGATATGTTTGATATCATTAAACAGCAATCAAACGATATTGTTGTTGAACTTTTGCAAGCAGCAAAGCTTACTGCAAATGATATTTTTGTGGTTGGCTGCTCTACCAGCGAGGTTGCCGGACATAATATTGGTTCATTTTCCAGCGTTGATATTGCAAATGCAATTTTTGCAGGTATTTATCCTGTTTTAAATGAAAAAGGCATTTTTTTGGCAGCACAATGCTGTGAGCATTTAAACCGTACACTTATCATTGAAAAGCAAGCGCTAAAATTATATGGTTTAGAACAAATAAATGTTATTCCTCAGCCTAAAGCGGGCGGGAGCTTTGCAACAATTGCTTATGAAAATTTTGCAGAACCAGTTTCGGTTGAAAAAATAAAAGCTCATGCCGGAATTGATATCGGCGGAACATTAATTGGAATGCACTTGAAAAATGTTGCTGTGCCGGTTAGGCTAAGTATTAACAAAATCGGAGAAGCAAATATTATCTGTGCAAGAACCAGACCCAAATTTGTAGGCGGTATACGTGCTGCATATGATGAAAATTTGCTTTAAATAGTTGTTTCGCTTTATTTTGATATACTATTAAAATAATAAATCCATGTGAAGAGCCCTATCAACTCACTCATGGATTTACTTTTTTATATTAATTTTATAAATTTTGTTAAGGAGGCTAAAATATGCAATGGATTTTAGAATCGGAACGATTAGGTTTTCGTAATATTAGCAAGGATGATTTTAACAGCTTATGCTTAATCTTACAGGATGCAGAAGTTATGTATGCTTGGGAGCATGCATTTTCGGACGATGAAGTGCACGATTGGATTAACAAAAACCTGACGCGCTATTCAAACGAAGGTTTTAGTTACTTTGCTGTAATAGAAAAAAGTACCGATAAATTTATAGGTGTGGTGGGTCCGTTAAAAGCAAATATTGATGGGACTGCCTACATTGAAATCGCATACATTTTTAATAAAGCTTTTTGGGGTAAAGGTTACGCCTATGAAGGCGCAAAAGCTTGCGTTAACTATTCGTTTGATAAGTTAAAGGCAGATAAAGTTATCGCTCAAATCCGGCCAGATAATTTACCGTCTCGTAAAGTTGCCGAAAAACTTGGGATGAAAATGGAAGGAGAATACCTCAAACACTATAACGGCAAAGATATCCCGCACTTAATATATTGCCGTACAAAAAGAATTTGATCTAAATATAATATGTTCGTGCCTGTATTTTACGCTTATTTTCTCAAAAAATTTCATAGATTCTTCTGGTTTCTATCTTATTTTTTGTGAAATTATACAATTATTATAGATTCGTCAAAGTAAATTATTTCTCGTCATTTCTCGCTATTGCAATTTTTTCGAATATCCATTAAGCTAACGATTGTTACGTAACAAATTTATTTAAAGGATGTATATTATTTGAAAAGGATTACTGTTAGTTTAAATTTATTGCAAGAAAAAATAGCGGAAATAGAAAAAGACGGTATGGATCTTGTAGAACTCCGCATTGTAAAAGGAGAAGTGGACAAAAACACCATCAGCGCTTCTTTTTTGCATTTCGAAGGTATTTCAAAATGCGGAGCCTATAAGGATTATGAAAGTATCGACGAATCATCTATAATAGGTATGTTTTTATAATACATAAAAAGACTGCATTCGGTGTGAATACAGTCTTATCCGTTTTTTCATGAAAGCTTTTCGACAAAACCCTTTATATCTTCCAGCTCGTGGTACAAGGATGCGCCTATAACGCGGGATAATGCCTGATTTAGTTCATCATATTGGTTTTCGGTAGGTTCGGTCGCTGTGGTTCTGTGTTCGTCCAAGCGCCTTATTCTGCTGTCTAACTCTTTGATAATCTGCTGCTTAATAGACAAATTTATTCACTCCTTTTTCTTTTTATTATCTCCTTCCTTTAACATCCTATCCAAAAAAGAAAGTCCGCATTTTATAATGCAGACTTTCGATTATTTGATTAAATTTTTAACTCTATCTACAGAATCGAGTTTGCCTGCCACAACTAGAATATCATAGGGTTCAAAAACGGCGTTGGGACCGGGTGATAGATTGATTTTTCCTCCGCTTTTAATAGCAACAATGGTTGCTTCTGTATTTTGCCAAAACTCCAGCTCTCGTATGCTTTTACCGATAATTTTTGAACCGGGCAAAATTTCGAACTCGTAGTTGCGCAGCGGGTCACTGCTTTTGAAGCGGTCGCCGAGATCGGTAATTTTATCTACCAATTGTACAATTCGTGTATTAACCTTATCGCGCTCATCCAGTAATGCCCTCAACTCAGCTTTAAGAGAACGAATGTCTTTACCTGTTTGAAATTTTTCAATATAACCAACTGCTTTTTCTTTAGAAATCACCGTAGCACCAATATTTTGCTGTACGCTGATTATTTCCATATCGGCAAGCTGTTTAAATGCGCGACGGATTGTTTCTTGTGAGACACCATATTCGGTAGACATTAATGAACGGCCGGTAAATTTAGAGTTTTCTTCAAGTTCACCTGATGCTATTTTTGTAGCAATATCAAAGGCTACCTGTGAATAAACAGGTGGCTTTGGATTATTCCTCATAGTTAAAACACCATCTTTTTTCATTTTATTACTAATATCATATCACAAACAGATAATAATTACCAGTAGCGCTGTGTTTCGATGAATGCAAAAGTTCATTTGACGATAGATAACTTATGCGGTATACTTTTTCGTATAAGAAACAAATTGATTGCACAGCCAACAGTTCTCTTTAAATAAGGTGGTAAAAATGAAGTTGATGGAACACAAACCTCGCCCGACAACACGTAAAATTGCTTTTTTCGTATTTTGGAGCAGCCTTATTATTCGTACAATTTTGTTAGGGTTGGAACTGTTTGCGGGTATTTATCTGATAGGTACTGTAACTTTACAACTGCTTAACTTTATTATACTTATATCCGCTCTGTTTTTAATAAAAAAACGCCGTGTATTGCTATATTTCGTTACAGGCTTACTGATTGTATGCAATGCGGCATTTTTTCTGATTAACAATGACTCTGCAGAGTACTATTTTACTTCTCCGCAAAAAAGCAATACACTGGTTATTCGAGAAAAAAGTGCACTGGTCAGTTCGGGCTGGGCAGATGTATATAAACTTGAATTTGGCATTTTTAAACGCAAATTGAATTACCGTGTGGGTACCAACGACAGTTACCAACCATTTTCACATGGTCAATACCGTATTGAATGGTCAGATGAATCCACCGTACTACTCGATTATTACAGCGGTAAAGGTTATGGGCAGCTTAAAATTGAACTGTAGCTATTGCGGGAGGTTTAATCAGATGACATCGAATATTACAAACGACATGCTGGAAACTCCGGCTAGCATCAGCGGGCAAATCTTAAAAAAATTAGATCACGTTGCCGATTATTTTAAAGATAATGCAGGCGAACTCTTATGGAATCTGATGATGATAGCTGCGATCCTCATCTTAGCCAAGCTGGCATTATACCTTATTTCTCGCGGTACCAAATCCGCTATGCAAAAGCAGATGTACCACCGTAGTGAAAAACAAGGTAAACGCATTGACACAATGATGACCTTATTGCGAAGTGCAGCACGTTATGTAGTTTATTTTATAGCTATTTTACTGATATTGAAACAATTCAACCTATTCGAGAGTATGAAAGGGTTGATTGTAACTGCCGGCGTGGGCAGTTTTGCCATCGGTTTTGGCGCACAAAGCTTGGTGAAAGACGTTGTAACCGGATTTTTTATGATGTTTGAAAATCAGTTTTCGGTGGGAGATTACATTAAAACAGATAACTTTGAGGGTACTGTAGAGGCTACCGCAATGCGGGTTACTTATCTGCGAACCTTTAAAGGCGAACAAGTTATTATACCCAACGGTACAATTTCGCGTGTTGTAAATTACTCGCGCGGCGATAATGTAGCAATTATTACCGTATCCACCTCGTACGAAGCCGATACCCAAAAGATTATGCAGCTGATTGAGCAAGCCGTAAAACAATATGCAAGCGAGAATATGGATGTTATAAAAGAACCGCCCGTTGTACAAGGTATTACCGCATTTGAAAGCTCATCTGTTCAAATCAGTGTTATGTGCAAAGTGCATTCAATGAAACAATGGCAAGTGGAGCGTGGCATGAGACTGGCGGTAAAAGAAATGTTCGATAAAAGCGGGGTTGCTTTCCCCTATCAGCGTATTGTAAAAATGGATTATACACCAGAAAAGAAGCTAACAAATGATGATATACCGAAAGGCAAAGAAAAGAAAGATAAAATTCCGGAATGGGCTAATATTGAAGATGATGAATAGGAATGATTATGGTCTTATTCTTTTTAAAAGGCACTATGGATTGATTTCCATAGTGCCTTTGCTTGCTAAACTTTTACGGCTAGTTTGAGTTTGTTGCTTTCCTTGTACGGTCTAAACAGCATATAAGCCATAAAGATTACGACTGCTATCGCAAATACGGTTGCTATGCCAAATGCTCCTGTTGTAAACAGCATACCAAACTGATAGATTATAAGCGATACTGCATATGCAAACACACATTGATAAGTAATTGCGAATGCCGTCCACTTACCGTTGTTCATTTCACGCTTAATTGCACCCATTGCTGCAAAGCAAGGTGCGCAAAGTAGATTGAACACAAGGAACGAGAATGCGGAAAGAGATGTAAATGTCGTTTGCATATTCGTCCAAATCTGCCAGCCATTTTCTGCAACTTCATCAAATCCACCAAAGAGAACGCCAAAGGTGCCAACAACATTTTCTTTTGCAATAAGCCCGGTAATTGCCGCCACAGCACCCTGCCAGTTACCCCAACCAATCGGAGCAAAGATAGGGGCTATCAGGTTACCAATTGCAGCAAGAATGCTTGCGTCCATTTCGACCATACCAAACGAGCCATTCTCCCAACCGAAGTTGGATGCAAGCCAAACAAAGATTGTTGCCAGCAGGATAATGGTTCCTGCTTTTTTTATAAACGACCAACCACGCTCCCACATAGAACGAAGAACATTTGAAACGGTTGGCATATGATATGCAGGAAGCTCCATAACAAACGGAGCAGGCTCTCCTGCAAATAGCTTGGTTTTCTTTAAGATGATACCGGAAACAACAATTGCACCAATGCCAATGAAATATGCGATTGGTGCTACCCACCATGCGCCGCCGAACATTGCACCGGAAATAAGCGCTATGATTGGCAGCTTTGCACCACAGGGAATAAAGGTTGTAGTCATAATCGTCATCTTGCGGTCACGGTCATTTTCAATGGTTCGGCTTGCCATAATTCCAGGAACGCCACAGCCAGTGCCGATAAGCATCGGGATGAAGGATTTACCCGAAAGACCAAATTTACGGAAAATTCTGTCCATAATAAATGCGATACGCGCCATATATCCGCAGGACTCAAGGAATGCAAGGAATAAGAATAGAACAAGCATCTGTGGTACAAACCCAAGCACTGCACCGACACCTGCAATGATACCGTCAAGAATTAATCCTTGAAGCCAGTCTGCACAGTTGATAGCTTCCAATCCGTTCTCGACTAGAACCGGAACACCAGGTACCCAAACACCGTAATTGGCAGGGTCGGGTTCTTTCAATGCAGCAGCTTCGGAATAAGAAGCATATGTGACGGGAATTTCTTTTTCCACATTGCCGCCGTCATCATACATATAAGCCGTTGTGGTCAAATCAATTGCCGCATCAAGCTCAAGTCCTGCTTCTTTCGCAGCGCTTTCAAATGCATCAACCATTGCGGCAGGCTCAGCGTATTCATCCGCCGCTTGAGAATATGCAGACGAACCGATACCAAACAAGTGCCAACCGTTGCCAAACACGCCGTCATTTGCCCAGTCTGTTGCCCATGTACCAACAGTGGATACCGAAACAAAATATACAATAAACATAACCACTGCAAAGATTGGAAGTGCTGCCCAACGGTTGGTAACAACCTTGTCGATTTTGTCGGTCGTGGTGAGTTTACCCTTGCTCTTTTTTGTGTAACATCCGCCTATAATGGAAGCAATATAGGTATATCTTTCGTTTGTAATAATACTTTCTGCATCATCGTCAAGTTCTGTTTCGCACTTTTTAATATCGCTATCAATATGAGCGATTATTTTCTCATCAAGTTTTAGTTGTTTCTGAACTTTATTATCACGCTCAAACAGCTTGATTGCATACCAGCGTTGTTGTTCTTGTGGCAAATTATGTACGACAGCTTCCTCAATATGGGCAATCGCATGTTCCACACTGCCGTTAAAGCTGTGCTGGGGAATGGTATAACCTTTTGCCTTTGCAACTTTGATTGCGGCTTCCGCTGCCTGTGTAATACCTGTGCCTTTCAGTGCAGAAATTTCGATTACCTCACAACCAAGTTCTTTGGATAATTGCTTAATATTGATTTTATCGCCGCTCTTCTCAACAACATCCATCATATTGACAGCAAGAACAACGGGAATGCCAAGCTCAACCAACTGCGTTGTGAGATATAAATTTCTCTCAAGGTTTGTACCATCGATGATATTGAGAATAGCGTCGGGGCGTTGGGTAATTAGATAATTTCTCGCAACGACCTCTTCCAAAGTATACGGTGAAAGGGAGTAAATACCGGGCAAGTCTGTAATGGTAACATCTTTGTTGCCTTTGTACTTACCTTCTTTTTTCTCAACTGTAACACCCGGCCAGTTCCCCACAAACTGATTGGAACCTGTAAGTGCATTAAATAATGTAGTCTTGCCGCTGTTTGGGTTCCCGGCAAGTGCAATTGTAATCGACATCTTTTTTCCTCCTCGAATCAAATTTGGTAAGTCTTAACTAACCTAATAGCCTGCAAAAACGGAGTTGCCCCCTAAAAAGTCATTTATGACTATTCCCGCAATCTCCATTTCAAGTGTTTTCCACTTCAATCATTGCCGCATCAGCCTTGCGAATAGAAAGCTCGTAACCACGAACGTTTACTTCAATCGGATCGCCAAGGGGAGCTACCTTACGAATGTTTACTTCTACACCTTTGGTAATGCCCATATCCATAATTCTACGCTTAACCGCACCTTCACCGTGGAGCTTGACAACCTTTACGGTTTGCCCTGTTTTTACTTCTGTTAGGGTATTCATAGCATTTTCTCCTCTCGATTTATTTTAGATATTAGCTACAACAATTCGGTTTGCCATCTCCTTGCTAATAGCAATGCGAG
This sequence comes from Hydrogenoanaerobacterium saccharovorans, assembly GCF_003814745.1. NCBI lineage: Bacteria > Bacillati > Bacillota > Clostridia > Eubacteriales > Oscillospiraceae > Hydrogenoanaerobacterium > Hydrogenoanaerobacterium saccharovorans. Next base: position 1,765,244 of record NZ_RKRD01000001.1, read on the forward strand.
ATTCCTTGACATTGACAATCAAGTTACCGGCAATTTCGGAAACAACGGATACTTCGCCACCCTCCACAAAGCCAAGATTATTCAGATGTCGCTTGGTTTCATCCCGACCTCCAATTTTCTTTATCAAATTTTTCTCCCCTGCTTTTGCAAATGTTAAAGGCATCATAATTGTCCTTTCCACCTTCCAGAAAGTTAGCTAACGCTAACCTATAGGTTTAAAATTAGGTTAGCCTTTGCTAACCAACTATTATGATACAGCGTTTTTCAATAAGTGTCAATAGAAGTTTCGATAAACTCTATCATTTTTTAATATTGGCTAACCTATAGTGTAAAGTGCACAAGCATATTTTTTAAGTGCAATCCCAATAACCCCGCATATTTGATGAATGTAATAAGATTGTGATAAACAAGAAAAGAGTGCTTAATAATAGAGATTTTAAGCACTCTTCATATTAATGTTCCAACTAATAGAAAAATCAATTTTACAAAAAGATATAAAAATTGATGATTTATTTACTTTGTACTATGTGTTTAACACTGCCTTTAATATGCAGCTTTGTTTTATGAACAATAATTTCAGGGAATTTTTTGTGGTCGCCCAGCATTCGTCTAAGAAGCAGCTTTGCAGCGCTGATTCCCATTTCTTCCATTGGCTGTTCAACCAAAGACAACTCAGGGCTGATTGCTTCTGCAAGCGGAAGATTATCAAATCCTATAATCGAAATATCTTCCGGAATTTTTAAGTTATGCGCATTTATTTGGACAAAAGCACCCAATGTCATATCGTAGCTTGTTACAATAACAGCAGTAGGAGGGTCAGGCAACCCGAACAACCAATCAATTGCTCGAATCCCGCCCTGCATTGTGTAAGGCTGACGACAAACATAATTGTCGTTTAAACGGACTTTATATTCTGCCAAAGCCTTTTTATATCCATCCAAACGGCCAAAACAGGTATACATATCGTCACCGTATACAATTGCAATTTTTCTATGGCCCATTTCAATTAAACGTTTGGTAGGAATATAGGCTGCTTCAATGTTATCTACAACTACACCGTCGGTTTCATGCCCTGCCACTAAAGCATCGAAGCAAACAAGAGGAATACCGCAGCTCTTGATATAATCAATTTGTCTTCCGCTGCCAGAATGGGGTTGCAGAATAATTCCGTCTACCATTTTATCAATTAAAAACTGTGCTTTGTTTAATTCCACTTCTTCATCAAGTTGGCAAGCACAAATCACGGAGCTATACCCCAGTTCTTGCAGATACTTTTCAATTGCAGAAACAACAACCGCCGTATAGGTAGACAAAAGTGAGGGTACTATCACACCCACAGTATAAGACTTTGCACTTTTAAGCCCCTTTGCAAGGCTGTTAGGCCTAAAATCAAGCTCTTTTATTGCATTTTCAATTAATATCCGGTTGTTTTCTTTTACTTTACCGCCGTTTATAAATTTGGATACGGTACCGATAGATAAACCGGAAACCCGTGCTACATCTCGGATTGTTGCAGCCATTCACCTGCCCCCTAACTTCGTTTTTGCACTTAAAGGTATCATACAACAAGTAACTGCAATTGTAAAGATAAACAAAAAAGAGATAAATTAAACAGAAAAATAAACATTTTAGTGAAAAAAATGTTGACTTATACTTTATGATATGTTATTGTTATAGCAATAAATGAACCGTTTCATTTTTTCAGCGAATCATTGCTGTTTTTTTAATCAGCATAAATGAACCGTTTCATTTTTAATCAAATTTATTTAAAATAATAGGAGGTTCGTTATGAAGAAGTTACTCAGCATGATTCTTGCAGGTGTAGTGATTGTGTCCAGCTTTACCGGGTGCAGCTCAAAGGTCAAACCAAGCACATCATCTCCACAGCCGGCTGATGGATCCGATTCTCCGGTAACTCTGGAATACTGGACATGGTTTCCAAGTTCGGATCAATTCAAAGAAACTATTGCTAACTTTGAAAAGGAAAACCCCAATATTAAAATTAATTTAACGGTGATGGAAAGTAAGAACTTTCAAGAAAAGGTACCTTTGGCACTTGCTTCCGAAGAAAATATCGATATCATTGGGGTTCAGCCAACAGCTTTTGCAACAGAAATTTCCGATTACTTAAGCGACCTCGACCCTCTGCTAAAAAAAGAGGCAGGAGATGACTGGGCAGCTGTATATTCAGAAAGCTGCATTGAAAAATCCAAAAATTTAACCGGGGGTAATTTAAAATTTCTTGCTATGGTAAACAGTGGTTCTATGATTGGCTACTACAATGCCGACCTTTTAAAAGAACTTAATATGCAGGTTCCTGCTACCATTGAAGAGTATAAAAAAGTGGCAGAAGCTTTAAAAGCAAAATATCCTGACAAATATGCAGGAGTTTTTGGCGGTAAAGAATCTTGGATTATGGATGAAATGATGCTTACCGTTTTAGGGCAGCAAGGGGATTATTATAACAAATGGAGATACGAAAAAGCAAGTGTAGACAGCCCAGAATTTATTACTGCGTTTAAAGGTTTTAAACAATTTTTTGACGAAGATATTTTTACACAAGATTTGCTTGACCTTGACGGCGGACGTGCCGCAGAGATTTTTGCAGCTGGTGATGCTTTGGTATGGTACATGGGCTCTTGGGAAGCTCCTATTTTGTCATCCAAACTGCGCGAGCAAAAAGGCATTAAGCTGGGTGACGTTGGCGCAATGGCACTACCTGTTGTAAAACAAGGCGGAAACGCTGCTGTACGCTCTTACCTTGATGCGGGTATCGGTATTGTAAACTACTCAGAAAAGCAAGAGGCAGCTGCTAAATTTGTTGCTTACTGCACAGTTGGCAAAGGTGTAGATACTCTTGCAAAACAGTTTATGGGCACACCTGGCAAAAAAGATTTTGCAATGGATGAAACTATGCTAACCAGTGAAAATGCGAAAGCAGGTTGGAATAAACTTATAGAATTAATGAACACTGCAACCGCAGACCGCAACAATGTATCCGGATATTCGGATATCGAAGGAGCGTCGGTACAAAAAGTAGTGGGCAACACCTCAACTGCTGAAGAAGAAGTTAAGGCACTTCAAACAGAATGGACCAGCGGAAAATATCAGTAACATATGCAGCGGGCGTTTCCTCTGTAATGAAGAAAGCGCCCGCAAAAAATTTATACTTGTAACGGAGAGGTGACGACATGAAACTTACACAAAGCAAGGCAACAAAAAAGACTTACCGCGCCTTACATAAAAACAACAATAAAGCCGGATATTTATTTATTGCACCTCTGCTGATTGTTTTTGCCTGCTTTTTGCTATATAGCTTTTATTTTTTGTTTAAAAACAGTTTTCACTTTGTAACTATTTCATTTAAACATCCTAGATTTGTTGGGCTAAACAATTATAAAACCGTACTGCAGGATGCTGCCTTCTATCGTTCTATGCTCAATACTTTTTTAATTTCCTTTGCCAATATCTTCGCGGGTTTGACTCTTGGGTATGTGGTAGCTGTTTTTCTTAATTTTAAACTTCGTCTGAAGCGTTTTTTTCATGCGCTGTTTTTTGTACCATCCATGCTGCCTATTGCTTTAATGGCAGCTGTTTTCAGTTCTATGCTGGAATATAAAGAAGGAACATTCAACCAACTGCTACGTTTTTTAGGTATGGGTGGCTTGACTCAGCGTTGGTTATCTGACCCTAATCTGGCAATTTGGTCTGTAATGTCTGTTTCTGTTTTTTTAATCGGTATCCCCATTATGTACTATACAGCCGATTTAACAACCATAAGCCCAAGTGTAATGGAAGCTGCAACCATAGACGGAGCAAAATTTCATCAAGTTTTGTTTTTGGTATTATACCCTATGCTAAAAAATACTCATAAAACCATCATTATTTCCATGCTGCTTGGCGGTTTTCGCGAAATGGAACGTGTTTATTTAATGACAGACGGAGGCCCCGGCGGGTCTACCGAGATAATTGGTACCTACATCTACCGCGCTACACGGTCTGCGGGTTCCAACCTTGGCATTGTTTCGGCAGCAGCTATCATTGTGCTTTTAATTGCATTTGCTATTTCATTTATTCAAATGAAACTGGCAAATCGAACATCAGCACTACAATAGCAGAGAGGAGACAAACTATGCAACACAAAAAACATACCGAATTACAAACTGACTTGTTCAAAATAAATGAAAACCAACGTAAACTGATGATCTTCTTTTTAATATTACTCACATTGCTATGGGCATTGCCGGTGTTTTCTTTAATAAAAAATTCTCTTAAAGTAAATGGATTTGCAAATTATACATTTGTTATGAATAACCGTGTCAATGATGTTCCTTTCTCGCGTTACTTCATAAATTCAGTCATCAATGCAATAGGCAGCAGTTTTCTTGTAGTAAGTGTCAGCGCGCTTGCAGGTTTTAGTTTTTCTAAAATTTCTTTTGCGGGTAAAAAAACTATCTACAATTTGTGCATTATGTGCCTTGCAGTTTCCGGCCCAATATTAATTGTACCGTTTTTTTACATACTTAAAACAATGCATATTTACAATACTCCCCTTGCAGTAATTTTTGCCGAGGCTACTATCACCTTGCCGTTTGGATTGCTTATGATGAAAAACTACTTTGATAGTTTGCCTCAAGAGCTTATGGAATCTGCAAATATAGACGGTGCAAATATGGGGCAGGTGTTTTTTAAAATTTATTTTCCTCTGGCAAAACCAGCTGTGATTAACCTTGGGGTACTGCAGATAATGTGGTCTTTTCAGGATTTTCTGTTTCCGTTAATGTTCCTGACAAAAGATAAATTCTACACTACCACTGTAGCTGTCAACTCATTCAAAGGAGCTTATGGTCTCACCGGGCAGAATTTAGGGCGTTACAATGCCGCATTGGTTCTCATTTCTATTCCATCTATTTTAATTTTTATATTTGCACAAAAATATATTGTAAACGGCGTTGCTTCGGGCGCGGTGAAGGAGTAAAATCATGCACAATCTAAAGTTATGGTATCGGCAATGCGCCGATACGTTTGCAAGTGCACTGCCGGTTGGAAATGGCAGTTTGGGCGGTATAGTATACGGGGGGGTACCCGAGGAACGAATCAGCCTCAACCTTGATACGCTTTGGTCAGGCGGACCAAAGCAATCGGAATATAAAGTACCGGCATCCCTTATTAAAGAAGTTCAAAGACTTGTTTTTTTAGGTGATACATTAAGCGCGCAAAAACTGATAGAAAACAAAATGCTTGGCGATACATGGAATGAATCTTATCAGCCGCTTGGTAACCTAAGGTACATCTACAACAATATTGGTGATGTTTGCAGTTACCGCAGAGAACTGGATTTAAAAACCGGGACAGCTAAAACTGAATTTATTACAAACGGCAATAAAATTTGCAGTGAAGTATTTTGCTCTAATCCAGACAAAATACTATCGGTTCACATTACCGCAGATAAGCCAAAATTTTTGGACATATCTTTGCACCTTGACAGCCTTTTGCAGCACAAAACATATACCCAAAATGATGAAGTGGTGATGTGTGGGAATGCACCATCGCACGTAATACCCAATTACATCGAATGTGAAAACCCAATTATATTTGATGCTTCTGAATCGGGAATGGCATTTCAAGTGCGACTTCGTGTTAAAACAGATGGCATTCTCTCAGTAGAAAACGGATTTTTAAGAGTAACCGCCGCAAGTACACTGCATATTATCCTCTGTGCCGCAGATGGTTTTAAAGGGTACGACAAACCGACCGAGAAGTGTGCCGATGCACTGGATGAAATTTGCCGTTCTATTTTACAACATGCTACACAAAAGCCGTACAAAGACCTTAAAAACATACATATCAATAATCATACTGCGTTATTTAACCGCGTGGAATTGTGCTTAGAAAAAAACTCACACGATGAATTCCCTACAGATGTAAGGCTGGAACAAATAAGGCAAGGAAAAACAGACCTTGGAATGATAGAACTTTTGTTTCAATACGGAAGATATCTTCTAATTGCAAGCTCTAGAAATGGCTCACAACCTGCAAATCTGCAAGGCATTTGGAATGAAGAAATGCGCCCTGCATGGAGCAGTAACTGGACAACCAATATCAATACTCAAATGAATTACTGGCACAGCGGCGTATGCAACCTTTTAGAATGTGATGAACCGCTTGTTCGTATGCTGCAAGAACTGAGCGTAGCGGGGAAGAAAACCGCACAAGAAGGATACCACTGCCGTGGTTGGGTTGTAAACCATAACGTTGATTTATGGCGCAATACAGCGCCTGTAAAAGGGCTTGCCAAATATTCGTATTGGCCTATGGGCGGAGTATGGCTGTGTTCAAACCTTTACGAGCATTATCGTTTTACGCAGGATACTAATTTTCTTCATCAAATAGCTTTACCCATTATGAAGCAAGCAGTAAAATTTTGTTTAGACTGGCTTTGTGAAGGTTCAAACGGGAAACTCTACACCTGCCCGTCAACCTCACCTGAAAATACTTATTATACATCATCAGGTGAAATTAGCAGTGTAACTTATTCTTCAGCTATGGATTTGGGGCTTCTTCTGGAATTATTTGCTAACACGATTGAAGCCTGCAAAATCCTTAAAATAAGCGACGAAATTGTTGATGACATAAACTTAGCAGCCCCCTTACTGCCTAATTTTTCGATAGGACAGCAGGGGCAAGTTCTGGAATGGGGTAAAGATTATAAGGAAGAAGATTTGGGGCATCGGCACTTCTCGCCCCTATATGCACTGCACCCTGCACATTTGATTAACCGTTATGAAAAACCACAAATAGCCTTTGCATTTGAACGGCTGTTGGAACGAAGGCTCTCTCATGGCAGCGGAACTTTCGGATGGAGCTGTGCTTGGGCCATTAATTTATGTGCGCGTTTAGGCAAGGCAGAAATTTGTTCTAATTATGTAAATTGTTTTTTGAAAAAATCGGTATATCCTAATCTGTTTGGTCTTCACCCACCATTAGGTGAACGTGAAAATGAGCAAGTGGTTTTTCAGATAGACGGAAACTTTGGTGCTTGCGCAGGAATTGCAGAAATGCTGCTTCAAAGCCATCTTGGTATGCTGGAATTGCTCCCTGCCCTTCCACAGGAGTGGGAAACAGGATATGTAAAAGGATTACGTGCACGGGGTGGCTGTGAAGTAGATATATATTGGAAAAAACACCGTTTGACCTACGCTAACATTAAATGTATGCAGGACAGTGAAGTTAAAATAAAATATCACGAAAATATCCATATATTATTAGATGGAAGCCGCGTTGATGTAAAACAAAACAATGATATTTTCATTTTTGAGGCCAAGTCAGGGTTTTGTTATGAAGTTAAACTTGATTATAAAGAATAACTTTAAGTGTTAAATAAGAAAACAAATCAGCTTAAAATAACTGTCGAATAATCACCAAATAGACAAAACCGCCAGAGTTTATCACTCTGGCGGTTTTTAGTTTACGATATAAAATATTTTTATTTATAAACTGAATTCTTTTCCCCCGTTTACCTTGTTAAACATCAGTAACGATATTACAGTTAGCACTGTGAGAATGGTAGAAAGTGCTGCTGCTATGCCGTAATTGCCGCGAACAACCTCGGTATAAACCGCAACTGTTAATGTTTTTGTTTTACCGGTATAAAGTATAATCGCTGTAGATAATTCGCTTATCATTGTAACCCAGCTTAATATTGCACCGGATACAATGCCCGCTGTCATCATAGGGACAGTGACGCCAAAAAAGGCTTTCATTTTAGAAGCGCCAAGCGAAATTGCAGCTTCTTCTATGCTCATTGGTATTTGCTGCAAAATTGCAACAGAAGAACGAATGGTATAGGGCAGCCTGCGAATAACCAGCGCAACTACCATAATCAGCATTGTCCCGCTCAGCAACATAGGGCGCTGATTAAATCCGTTTAGCAGGGCAATACCCAATACCGTACCCGGTATGATATAAGGAACCATAGAAATAATATCTACCGCGTTGGTAAGTGCGTTTTTACGTCTTACAACAAGGTAAGCAATCAGAATAGCCAGCAGTACAATAACAACCAACGACATTAACGGAATAATGATGGTGTTTTGTATGCTTTTGCCCAACTTACCAAATGCAGATATGTAACTTTTGAGAGAGTAACCCTGTACAAATATCTTACCTGTGGTTTTTTTAAAGGATGTATAAGTGATATAAACCTGCGGTAAAATGGCAACGCCCACAACAAAATAGCTGAACAGATACACCCAAACTTTTTGTGATTTTTTAGGTGATTTTTCTTCAATTGGATGCAATGCATTTAGTGCAAATGCATTTTTATTGGACACATATTTCTGTGCCAGAAAAACAATCGTGGTTACAATAATTGCTATAACTGCGATTGCCGCTGCAAAGCCGTCGTTTCCGCCAACTTCATTGATAAATTCGGTATAAAGCACCACCGGGAATGTACGGTAACCCTCACCTATCAACATCGGCGTACCAAAATCTGCAAAAGAGCGCATAAACACCAACAATGATGCGGCAAGCAGTGTGGGCATGATAAGGGGTATTACTACTTTAAAAAAGCATTTTATGCCCGAACAGCCTAAATTATTTGCTGCCTCAATCAACGAGTTGTCGATATTTTTTAATGCTCCTCTTGCATACAGAAACACCAACGGAAAAAGCTGCAGCGACATTACCAATACAATTCCTCCAAATCCGTAGATATCAGGAATGGCAATACCAAACTTTTTAAAAAATGTTGTAATTGCGCCGCTTCTTCCCAAAAGCAAAATCCAAGAGTATGCACCAATAAACGGCGCAGACATGGATGCCACAACAATTAAAATATTAAGCACCGATTTGCCCTTGATTTTATAAACAGAAAACAAATACGCCAACGGAGTTCCGATTGAGATAGATAAAACGGTTGCAGCGATTGAAACCTTAAAGCTGTTCAGCAACGTATCAAAATAATAGCTTTTTGAGAAAAATTTTACGAAATTTACCATCGTAAACTGTCCGGTTTCCCTGTCAATAACCGATTGCTGAATTAAATGAGCCATAGGGTAGAGTAAAAACAGTGCATAAACCGCAATCGTACAAAGAGTAATCAGCCCCCAAATGTCTAAACGAAATTTATTATTGTCCTTCATAAGTTTCGCTCCTTACAAGGTTCTGGTTGCCTTCTTTGTCAAACACATTGATCTTATGCTTTTTCACTTGAAGCAGCACGTTCTGCCCGGGCTTTAATTCATCCTCTATTGAAGATTCTTCCACAATCTCTACCACTGCGCCACTTTCGGTTTCCACAGCATAATGCGTATTAAGGCCAAGGTAGGTGTATTCTTTCACCACACCTTTTATCCCATCACCGCCGGCAGCACTGATAATAAACTCCTCGGGACGAATCGAGCAAAGAACATCTTCGTTTTGTTGCTGTTTTAGGCACTCCAGTTCTACACGATATCCCCCGGGAAAAACTACGACGCCCTGTTCTGTTTTAGCGGGTATAATATTGGTTCTGCCAATAAAAGTTGCCACAAAAACATTTCGAGGTCTTTGATAAATTTCTTTTGGGGTTCCCACATGCTGGATTACACCGTCTTTCATAACAGCAATGGTATCGCTGATTGCCATTGCCTCTTCTTGGTCGTGCGTTACATATACGGTAGTAATGCCCACATTTTTTTGTGTATGGCGGATAACACTGCGCATCTCTAGCCGCAGTTTTGCATCCAAGTTGGAGAGGGGTTCATCCATAAGCAGAACATCCGGTGAAATCACCAGTGCACGAGCCAAAGCAATGCGCTGCTGCTGTCCGCCCGAAAGCTGATTGGGCATTCTGTCTGCATATTGTTCAATCTGCATCAACTTTAGGTATTTTTCGGTTTCTTCCCTTATCTTTTCTTTTTCCATCTTTCTGTTTTTTAAACCGAAAGCAACGTTATCGCGCACGGTCATATTGGGGAATATGGCATAGTTTTGAAACACCATGCCAATATTCCTTTTACTGGGGTCCATATCATTGATGCGCGTATCGTTAAAGTAAATGTCGCCGCCCTCAATAGAATTAAAACCGGCAATCATCCGCAGCAGCGTGGTTTTTCCACAGCCTGAAGGACCAAGAAGAGTAAAGAGTTCACCGCCTTTAATCTCTACATTCAGATCCGAAATAACCGTATTGTTTCCATATTTTTTTACAGCGTTTTGTACTAAAATTTTACTCATTTTGTCCCTCCGCAGTCAATGATTGCTATTTGCTCTGAAGACTTGTAAAAATATCGGTAAACTTATCTACAATTTCTTGTTTATGCGAACTTACATAAGGGATATCTTCTTCAATAACTTTTATGTCAGACACCGGCGTCATGAAATCGCTTGTTTTTGCATTTTTAAGAACGGGTCTGTTGGTTAATGTGGTACCCCAAATGTTTTGCACTTCTTCGCTGATGATAAAATCAATGAAAAGTTTTGCATTATCCATGTTTTTGGCGCCTTTGATGATGGTTGCAGATGCGGGAAGATAAACTGCACCCTCTTTAGGGTAGATTACTTTTACAGGAGCACCGTCTCTTACAAGCTGTGCACACGGGTCCTCGTAAGATAAACCTACAACATATTCGCCATCTGCAACACCTTTGTAAACGCTTGAGGAACTCTCGCAGATTTTACCGTCGATATTGGCAAACAAATCGTTCACATACTTCCATGCGGCATCGTTTTCATAACCGCCCATTGCCAGCAGTATATTTGTAAGCTGTGCAAATGCAGAAGACGAGTTTGCAGGATTTGCAGTTGCAATTTTGCCTTTCAGCTGTGGATTGAGCAGGTCGGCATAACCTTCAACCTTGATGTCTCCGATTAAATCGGTATTTACTATCAGGCAGCTGCCGTCCAGAACGTTGCCGGTAATAAAGCCGCAGGTGTTTTTGTATGCATCCCATACACTGGCATCGTTCGAGGATACATACGGCTCCCAAAGGTCTTTGTTATCGTATGCCAAAGACCATGACCCGCCAAACAAAACATCGGCGTAAGGGTCTTCTTTTTCAGATTGGATTCTCTTTACTAATTCACCCGTACCGGCTTGAATAATTTCTACATCAACCCCATATTTTTCTTCAAACAGAGGAATGGTTGCATTCATTAAACCCTCGGAGTTTGGTGAATAGATAACCAGCTTACCGCCGCCTTGTTTTGCCTCAGACTGTGAGTCGGACGCTGCGGTGCTGTCTTTCTCGGATGTTGCTTTTGGAGTAGAAGAACAGCCTGCCACAGAAATGGCCATAATCAAGGATAATACCATTGCGATTGCTTTTTTCATTAGAAATCCTCCTTCATATTTTGGTTACTTAACCTCTTACCTCTATTTTATAGCAATATTGCATAAAATTAATACCCAAATTAACGAACAAATGGAAAAGATACCGAACAATAGTACTATGTTGTTCGGTATCTTTTTTATCGAATTTTAATTTTGTATTCCTTGGGCGAACATCCGATGTATTTTTTAAAAACGTGATTAAAATACTTGTAATCTCCGATTCCGCATTCCCAGCCGATGTCGGATATTGGAATCTGATCTTCCTGCAAAAAAGAAAGCGCCTTTTGAATGCGGTACCGATTCAAGTATTCAATTACCGTTGTGCCCAACGCTTTTTGAAATTTTTGATTAATATATCGGTCGGAATAATGCAGTATATCCGATAAATCGGTAAGTGTGATTTTTTTAGAGTAGTTTTCTGCTATTATTTTTAATATTTGCTCCACCACAGGGTCATCACTTGCTTCTTTTAGTTCCGTATTGCAGAATAAAGAAATATTTTTTAACTCCCCAACGCTTTCGTTCTGCTTTCTTAAAACGCTGATATTTTTGCACTCCAACGCAGCTCGTTCCAATGTTTCTGCTATTTCTTCCATATTCAACGGTTTCAGTATGTAATCGGACACACCATTTTTGATGGCTTCTTTAGCGTATTCAAAATCCGAATATCCTGTGAGAATGATGGCAACATAGTCGTTTTGGCATTTTGTTTCCGCAATCATTTGCAGTCCATCCATCACCGGCATGTTAATATCCGTAATAACAATATTCGGGTTTAGTTTTTGGATAAGGTCTTTTCCCTCAATACCGTTTCGAGCCTCGCCTATTACAATGCAATTATGTTCTTCCCACGGCACCGAATGCTTAATGCCTTTACGTATAATGTCTTCATCTTCCACCAACAAAACGCTATACATTGCTCTCCCCCTTGCGTAAAAGCTTTGCTGTAACCGTAAACGATTCTCCTTCTGTGCTGTCAATAAAAAGCCCGCAGGTTGTTCCGTGTTCCAATATAATTCGTCTGCACAAATTTTGCAGCCCGTTGTGCTCGGTTTTAATCTCCTCCGAAACAATCAATTTCTGCAATGTCTCCAATGTATCGTTCGAAACACCGGGACCATCATCTTTTACAGAAAGCCATAAATATTTGCCGTCACACCAGCCCTTGATACTAACCGAGAGGTTCATCTTTTTTTTAAACCCATATTTTATGCTGTTTTCTATTAAGGGCTGCAACAGAAGCTTTGGTACTTTGTATTCGTTACAGCATGGGTCTATTTCTATGCTGCACAAAAACCGGTCACCAAACCTTGTTCTTTGAATATATAGGTAATCTTGTATGTACAAAATATCTTCCCAAAGAAACACATCCTGCTTTGTATTGTTAATGCTGTATCGCAGAATGTGCGTAAATTTTTCAATCAGATGAGCTGCCTTTTTCCCATCCAATAGAATTAAGTATTTAATATTATCCAGCGTATTGTAAATAAAATGTGGGTTAATTTGTGTTTGCAAATTACGCATTTCAATCAGGCTGTTTAGTTTAATAAGGTCAGTATTTTTTGTGTTCAAATCATTAATACTTTTGAGCATTTTATTAATCTGCAATGCAATTTCTTCAAATTCGTCGCCTGAGTTAATTTGAATAACATGTTGGTTGTTACCGTGGCGAATAATGCGCATTTCATCTACCAAAGCTCCTACCGATTCCGCATTTTTTGCCGCCATCATCTGCGACAGTTTTAAGAACATCACCAACCCAATGCTCCCCAAGAATATGATAGTAACTACCCCGGTGACAATATAAAGGGAATTTTCGGATGAATAAATAAAGGAATAGAGCACTGCCTTTTTATCTTGTAAAATACGTGCAGACGATAAATATCGAATACCATTGATTGTAATGACATGCCGGTTTATTTCCTCTTTAAATTTATTGGTATTGCGTTCGGGTAAAAAACCGTTTTTAGAGCAATAGATTATATCGCCGTTTAGATTTGTAATGATACTGTCATACTGGTAATCAGAAAAAAGCTTGCTCCAGTCATTGCCGTTTAAATAAACCGCTATAAAACCAATCAAATTTCCATCTGCATACAATGGTTTTGAAAAAACATATTCCGAATGTTCACCGGGAAAATAGTAAACAGTATTGTAAATCGACGTGGGGTTTTTCAAGACATTATCCGCTACAATTTTGTTAAATTCTATTCTGTGGAGGTTCATATTATCTTCGCTGAAGCTGGTATATACAATATTTCTGTTCCGATTCATCAAAATTAAATTGATTCTCACCGGGCCGACAACGTTATGCTTGCTAAGGGAATATTGCACCTCTCTGCCGTCAGATGCGGTGGTAATGCAGCGTACAAAAGCTTTCTCATTTTCGGGGCTTTTTAAAAATTCTGCCGTATTGTTATATGCTTTATCAAAGGTTCGGTTTAAAAAATTGAGGTGTTCATTTACATTAAAATGTAAGTTTAAACAATTCAGCCCAAAAATAGGGATGCAAAATAGCAGGCATCCCACAATAACTAATAATATTATTTTTTTCAGCGCTTGTTTTTCCAACTGCTTTTGAAATATACTTTTCGTTTTTCCTATTTTTGAGTTTATCATTCTATCACCGCACTTTGGTGTTTTCTTCCCTTTATGCGTAAGCAGCAAAGAATCATCCAAAAAATCACAGTTCTTTTTATATATTAAATCACATTTTGTCTAAAATGACAAGTATAGCGCGTTGATCCTTCCAGAATAAAAACATTTTGAAGAGAAATAATTTTCCAAAAGCACTTTCAAATTGGTGGGGAGCACATATTTTAAAGGCAGTTGCTCTCTAAGCAAAAAAGCAAACACCTCACTTTTTACATTTAGACTTTGTCTAAAGAATATCGTAGAATTAATGGCATACATATAATATTGCAGCAGTACACCTTTTACACCAATCTACATGTTTATTGGTTATATGTTTACCTGAACTTTTACAGGGGTGAGGTATATGACAAAAAAAGACATAATTAATATGATGGAATTATCTGCCCTTGCATACAACAGCGAACATACCGAATTACCCAATCAACAAACCGTGGTTATCGATGACCATGCAACCGATATTCAGTGCTATGTTTATATAAAAAAGCCTCATTTAACCATTTCTTTCAGAGGCACCGACTCCAAGAAAGATTGGTTAACTGATTTCACATTTTGGAAAAAAATTATCCCTTATGGAAATACCAACTCGAAAATTAAAGTTCACACAGGCTTTATAAATGCTTATAAAAGTACAGGTATACGGAATGAAATCCATAAACTAATACCATCGGATATTCATTACATACGAGTTACCGGCCATTCTTACGGCGCCGCACTAGCCGTGCTTTGTGCTGTTGATTTACAATACAACTTTCCCTCCAAAGATTATGAGGTGTTTTTATACGGATGCCCTCGTGTGGGAAACAATGCATTTAAAAAATCGTACAACAAAAGAGTGTTTAAAACATTGCGGATTGAAAACGGAAATGATATTGTTACAAAAATCCCGTTTGCCACTTTGGGGTATCGCCACGTCGGTATTAAATTACACATTGGTAAGCCGAGATTATTGGGACTAGTATCTTTTGAGCAGCATCGCCTGCAATCTTATTACTCTCATTTTTTTAAACGCTTGGCACCTTGATTTAAATGTATATCCTAAATTCTATGCTGCTATAAATAATTACTCAACAAGCGGGAAACCTAATACAGAGGTGATTTTATGTCTTATGTTGACCCAAAACTTGCAGATAAATTCGAATCATTACCAATAGAACTAAAAAATACCATCCTAGAAAAAAATGTTAAACTTTACACTATGCAAGACTTAATACATTGTCTTGAAGAAATTGCAGAAGACGAGTAACTTACACAAATAAAAGCGCTTTTAAGCCAAAAGCGCTTTTATTTGTTAGAATTTAGTTAACCACAAGTTAATTTTGATATAAAAACAGCCCTTATTCAATTATCGAATCTTCAACTACATCTGCTAAATGCTCTTTACTAAGATTATATTTATTACACAGGTGTACAAGTTCTTCTACATACTCTTGAACAGTAGAAACGTCTCCAATAGAATAGTCGTCCGTAGCAATACCATAGCTCACGTACTTGCAGTTGTCTTCATTCATATAAACATCTTTAATTACCCAATACACCTTGTAATGCACCTCACTAAATTTAATACTACTATCATACATTAATTGGGTAATTAAGTAAATTGTTTGTAATTAAAACTTATCCTTTCATTTTTGTAAACTATAATGCAAAGTCATACAAACTACACCTAAAATTAAACTTTGATACTTTAAGGTTATGACTTTATAAGTTCTTTTATAATAAGCGGAATAACTCCAAATAATACCGGTATAAGTATTGGCAGTGACATAAAAACTGCCTGCGAAAACAATGAGCTCTTGCCTGAATTGATGTTTTTTTCTTCTCTGCTGTAGTATTCTTTTCTTTTTTCAGGATCAAAATTAATTTCAAAGCTCGAATAAAACGGAAGGGTAAAAACAACGATTAAAGCCTCAATCATGAGCCTCAGAGTTTGATTCTGCCAGCCAAACTGCCAAGACACCCCGTAAAACAAAGGCCAAAACAAATACCATAAAAATTTCAACCGCATCCAACGGATAATTTTACGGTCGGACTTAGTGGGTTTATCTATCCTCAAATCTAAATCTGTGTTGCAACATGCATAATACTCTGTACAAACTTTACATTCATCAAGATGTGACCGTACAACAGTATTCGTTTCTTCTGAAGTTAACCCCTCGGCGTAAAGCGGCAATAAATCTCGAACTACATTGCAGCTCATTTTTTCCATGATTAGTCCTCCTTCAAATCTTGTATCAGCTTATATTTTGTGCGCATAAAGGTTACTCTTGCCCACCCTTCGGTTTTGCCAAGCATGGTACCGATTTCTTTAAAAGTTAGGTCACCTGTCAAACGTAAAATCATGAGTGAGCGGTTCGGTTCTTCCAATGCATTAAGATACTCTAAAATCTTTTTTGTTTGGTCACAACGCTCAAAATCATTTTCTATATTGCAATTTGCAGGAATTTCTTCGTTCAACGGCAAAGAGGGAGTATTCTTCTTTAGCCAACGAAAATATTCGTGGCGTGCAATTGTAAATATCCAGGTTTTAATGGTACTGGAATTTCGAAAACCTGCAATTCCTTTTATCACATTTAAAAAAGTGGATTGCAAAAGGTCTTCTGCCACAGCAGAATTACGACACATTGAAAGCAGATATTTGTAAATATCATCCGAATAGCTATAATAAATCGTTTCTATTTCGTCTTTCTTACGCATGGTGTCTCCCCCCTTTTACTTTATTAGAGTAACCGAAATGCCAAAACGTTACAAGCAAAACGATTAATAATTGGTAATATCGAAGTTTGCAAACAAAAACCGTATAATCTAAGCAAGCAGCTTGATTATACGGTTTTTTATATTGTAAGAAAACTTCTTTTCTTGTATTCTTTAATCAAAATTTGCATCATCACAGGATTTTTAAAATGTTCTCACTATTATTCTAAACACGATTGAATATAATCTACAGGGACGTCCATACGTACAGCTGTTTCTTCTACAGAAAGCCCGCTCTCAATAAACCTTTTTACTACTGCATTTATATTTTCGCCAACTTCAATAACGTGTTTATCGTAATCATAAAAGCGGACAACCCGCTGCCCCCAAGTGTGTTCAAACAATGGGTGAACATACTCTATAAAGTTTAATGCCGTTATTTTATCAACGAAAGCATCCATATCACATTCTTCAAAATACAACTCTGCTGCATGGTTGCCAAAAACAATATCTGCATCTGCTTTATGAATAAAATCTTTCCATGTATCCAAAGTCTGCAAAGCAATGCCCCCTGTTAAAGTAACATTTGCTCCAAAGTCAGCAATTACATCCAGCCCCAAAACATCATGGTAAAACTGTTTTGACTTTTCTAAATCTTTTACCGCAATCAAGGTAGAGATATATTTCATTTTGTCTGTCTCCTTATTTTAAAGTACATAACAGATTCTTTTTTAATATACAAACCATAGCTTAATTAAAAGCCTGCGTCAATAGTAAAATTGCGGTTACCGATACCGCACATTTTATAAACACAATGAATATGATATTTTATAAGAATATAGAAAGGAGTGAGTAATATGCAATATTGCAGGCGTAACCCTTATAATAACTATGATAGAACTCCAGCGATAAATGTTATGGCTTCTCAACAGATGATTAAATTAAAAGATTACGGACCTGACCCAATTGTAGTGAATATAGATAAAGCAACGAAGCAAAACAATAATTATCGAACTGCATTATGGACAGGTAACCATTTACAACTTACATTAATGAGCATCCCACCCGGCGGAGATATCGGGTTGGAAGTTCACCCCAAAGTAGACCAATTCATTCGCATCGAAGATGGCGAGGGATTGGTTAAAATGGGAGACAGCGAACAAAATTTACGTTTTCAGCAAAAAGTTAAAGACGATTATGCAATTTTAGTCCCTGCGGGCACATGGCACAATATAATTAACACCGGTAATAAACCTCTTAAACTGTACACAATATACGCTCCGCCTCAACATCCACACGGTACAGTACAAGAAACAAAAGAAATTGCTCAAGCAGAAGAGCATGACCACCATTGAGCGTAGCTTATATTAAAAATCTCTTTTTGAATTGTTAAACTTATTCAGGTTTTTATAGCCATTTGAGACTTTCACAAGATAATAAGCCATAAACATAATATTATCGTTTTATCAAGCAGCCTTTGTATCTAATAAGTACAAAGGCTGTTTGCATGCCGTCAACTAATAAATAGCATATATTTAGTAAAAGATTACCGCAAATACGCCTTTTATAATCAAATATATTTCAATTTCGCTTGAGAAAAATATAAATACTATTAGAAAAACCAAACGGTAGGGATATAAAACAAGTAAGGTGCCGTGAATACAGCTAGCGAGAGGGCAAGTTTTTTCTTTTGGGTATTATCAAGATTAGTTTTATTTAGGCAATATTTATAATTAAATAAATAGATTAAAAAAGCAGTTAATATCACACAGCCGGAAACCCACAATACAGCATATATACTTTCAAACGGGTTGTAACTAACAGCGTTTGTAATGTTTGTATACCACCATTTTCCTAACTGCGTTTCATAATTAAAACTAATAATATTTGACAAAAGCATTGCTGCAGTACCAATAAAATCTGCCGCAAATCCAAACATCCAAACACTAAAAATAACCGCCTTCATATTCTGCCTTATCTCTTGTATTTTCAGATATTTTAAAGTAACAGCTACAACCATCAAATCTATAAGAAAATTTGCCGGCAAAACCACTAACCAAGTAATCGGGAACAACCATAAAAGCCATATGGGAAAGATTAAATTATATAGTTTGATGTTGTTCTTTTTCATTTTACACCTCGCCAATATGTTAAATGTTTACTTCGTTCAATACTTAATTCAACTATACTCTATCCATACATATAAGTAAATATTTATAAGATATTTTCAACAAATATACACATTTTTGACTTTTTATGAATGGTATGCTATCATGTTTTTAGATATATCTACATTTTCGACAGTAAAAAGTGCACTTTACTGTCATCCACGTACAATTACATATGCCCCTTAAAGGGCCAATTGTTAAAACGTATGCCATTTTGGTGATACGTTTTTTATATGTGGTTTAGTTTAATTGATAAATAAAAATCTTTACGGAGGTAAACTATTGAACATACTGTTAAAACTTGGGCTTGTAATTTTGGCCGGATTGGTCGGAGGAAAAGTTGCCCGATTCTTTAAGCTCCCAGACGTAACGGGATACCTACTTGCAGGCCTTTTTCTAGGTGGTTCATTTTTAGGGCTGGTATCTGAACAAGATATTTCCGCTTTGGAAATTATAAGCGAACTTGCCCTTGCGGTAATTGCCTTTAGCATTGGCAGTGAGTTCATTGTAAAAGAAATGAAGAAATTAGGCAAGGCAATTTTTATAATTACACTTGCTGAAGTAATCGGAGCAGTAGTTGTTGTATTTTCTGTGGTTTATTATCTATTTCAGCAAAACTTTGTGTTCAGCATAATCATTGCCTCAATGTCCGCTGCTACGGCCCCTGCTGCTACCTTGATGGTTATACGCCAATTTCGTGCCCGCGGTCCCTTGACACAAACCATACTGCCTGTTGTAGCACTGGATGACGTATTCGGTATCATCATCTTTGGGCTGGCAGTATCCGTTGCAAAAATAGTTACCGGTGTTTCAGAACAACCTTTGGCTATTATGATTGTAAAACCTTTTATTGAAATTGCCGGCTCTTTGCTCTTAGGGAGTGTTTTTGGATTAATCCTCACCTATGCTTGTAAGTTCGCACCGGATAATGAAAGCCTATTGGGACTGATATTGGCTGTTATAGGCATCACCACAGGTATTGCCAACTGGCTGGGGTTTTCACCTCTGCTTGCTTGTATTATGATAGGAACAATGGTAGTAAACTTAAAACATAACCCCAATCGAGTGTTTTCTTCACTCAACGGCTTTACTCCACCGTTATATCTTCTGTTTTTTACTTTGGCAGGAGCCAGCTTAGATCTTCGCATATTAGCATCGGTAGGCTTTCTTGGAGTTGGCTATATCTTGGCTCGTATCTGTGGAAAAATGGCAGGCGCTTGGGCAGGGGCAAAAATCGCCTCTTCGCCGGATGTTATTCGCAAATATTTAGGTTTGGCTCTGTTGCCTCAAGGGGGGATATCCATCGGACTTACTGTAATTGTACGCCAGATGTTCCCGGGGCAGGCTGAAGCTATCGCCACCATAATCATGTTCAGCGTATTAGTATACGAAACCACAGGCCCCATTTTTGCGAAGATTGCCATACAAAAGGCCGGTGAAGTGGACGGATTGAATAAAAAGACTGAACTCTCTCAAAATGAATGCCCTCAAGAAGCAGTATCTCTTTAAATAAAATGTAAGGAGACAATACCATGCATGTTCTTTTTATCGTATTGAACGAAGTAGACTATCTCGATGATATTTTAACAGGGCTGATGCAAGCCGGTGTTACGGGCGCAACGATTTTAGAAAGCCAAGGCATGGCCGGTTTTATGATAGACAATGACAAAATAAGCCATTCTATGGTTAACATCTTCAGGACTTTTTTGACCAGTGCAAGACCTTTTAATAAAACTATTTTCACTGTTTTGGAAAGTGATGACCTTTTAGATAAAGCAGTTACAGCGGTACGGCAAACTTTGGGTGATGATGCAAAACCAGGAATGGGCATGATGTTTTCTGTGCCAATCGGCGGTATGTACCCTCTCTCCCCTTTGTAATTTCAAAGTTAACAAACACACTATACAAACAACCGAGGTATGCAGCATTGTGCACACCTCGGTATTTTTTTGAAACAAACGGCTTTTAGTTTTTATTCAAATTGGTGGTGCGATATTTGTTGGGCGATACACCGATGTAATTTTTAAACGCGCGGCTAAAGTAGTGCGGGCTGCTATAGCCTACCATCTCTGAAATTTGGCTCATTGTATAGCTTTTTTCTTCTTGTGTTATTAAGTTAGCTGCCGTTAAAATACGCAGATTGTTGAGATAATCGGTAAAAGTATAGCCTGTTTTTTGTTTAAAAATTTTGGTTAAGTACGACTGGCTGATGTGGAATGTTTCTGCAACCTTATTAAGAGAAATTGTACTGTCGGTAAAATGGTCTCTTACATAATTTAGCGCAGATAGTGCAATGTCTTTGCAACTTTCTGTTGCATTGCTATCGTCTTTGATTTGGTTCATCTCCCAAATACGGTTACAGTAGGAGTCGATTGCATTTGCTAAAATATTTTTAAAATTACGATAGTCTATCGGTTTTAGAAGATAAGAAAACACCCCTAAATCCAAAGCCTTTTGCGCATATTCAAATTCACCATACCCCGAAATAATAATAATTTTGCATTCTTTATCAATCTCGCGTATTTTTTCAATCGCCGAAAGTCCGCTTAAAAATGGCATATTAATATCCATCAAAATAATCTCAGGGCTGTATTTTTCAACAGCCTCCAACGCTTGCTCTCCGTTTTCGGCAAGGGCTGCAACAGTAACCTCCAGTCCGCTGCTTTCAATCAGGTTTTTTAAGCCATTTCGGATAATTTCTTCGTCATCTGCAATCAATATCCTTAACATTCAAATCCCTCGCATATATGTGGTATTTCTATTTGCACTTGTGCCCCAAAATCGGGTCTGTTACAAACGGTAATACTGTACTTTTCGTCAAAGGCTATGGAAAGCCTTTCGTTGATATTATAGAGTCCGTAATGGTCAGATTCCAAAAAGGCGCTCATATTATGGCGTATTTGTTTTAGCTTTTGTTCGTCAAATCCAACTCCGTCATCCGAAACCGAGATGCAAAGAGAATTGTTTTTTTCTTTGACGGAAATCGAAATGGTTCCTCGATTGGATTTTGGTTTCAAGCCGTGATTAATCGCGTTTTCTACCAAGGGCTGAATAATAAGTTTTGGTATCAAATATTGTTTTACACTTTCGTCAACATCAATTTCGTACTTTAATTTGTCGTTGTAACGTATTTCTTGTATTTTTAAATAACAAGTAACATGGGCAATTTCTTCTTCCACCGTTATGTATTCTTTTCCCCCGCTGAGCGAAATGCGAAAAAATTGCGAAAGAAGCTGTATCATATCGGCAACATCACATGCATTGCGGCTTAATGCTTTCCACTGTATGGTATCTAACGTATTGTATAAAAAATGCGGATTAATCTGTGCCTGCAATGCTCTTAATTCTGCACGGCGCTTTTGAGTTTGTATACTGTAAATTTGGCTGATCAAATTTTTGATTGCAATAATCATTTGATTGAAAACCTTGCCTAAAACAGATATTTCATCATGACTTTTGCTTTCAAAAACAGTATCCAGATTACCGGAAGCAGCTTGAAGCATGTGATACTTGAGGCGCTCTACAGGGCGTGTAATGGAGCAGGAAATAAAAACGGATAACAAGATGGAAACAATAAACAAAAGCAGGCACACAATCAAAAGAAGATTAATCAGCTGATTTGTTTGTTCAAGAATCTTGTTATTGTCAATCATCGTACAGAGTATCCAATCTTTAGCATATGGAACAGAAGAATAGAAAACAGTGGAATTCACTTCAGAAAATTCATTCAAGTGTATAATTCCTGAAGTAAAACCATTGCTTTGTTTAACGGATTTTAAAAGCATGTCACTTGTAACGCTATGCTGTGGCAAAACTTTGTCGGACGACATATAGATTTCGCCTTCCCTGTTCATAATCCAAGAAAAGCCATCATATAGTTCAATCTCTTTTGTTATTTGAGAAAGCAGCTCAAGGTTGACGGCACCATTGATAAAGCCCACCTTATCACCTTTTGTGTTGTGGATGGGATAACAAATAAGAAAAATATGGTTGTTGTCTGATTTCGAAATGACGGGGTTGCTTATAACGTATTCTTGATTGGTAGCCATTGCTTCTTTAAAATAGGGGCGCCGTGATACATCAATTGTTATATTATCGTTTATCCAGCCTTTGCCGTCCAAACCGCCTATGGCAAAGGTTTCTGTACTGTTACCGTAATTTTTATTCAATATCTTGTTCAGATTAATGATGTAGGGTTTTAATTGGTTAAAATCCAGCTCTTTGCAGTATGGATATTCTTTTATAATTCTTATTTCGCTCACTCTTTGATTGAGCCATGAACCTATTTCGTTGGCTTTTGAGTCGATAAGCTGCGTAATTTGATGTTCTGCGTTTTTCATATTCATCGGCTTAAAATAAGATTCGATTAAATAAAACAACGGCAAAAAAATAAACAGAATACACATTAAAAAGCATATTATAATTTTAAGTTTTAGCGACAATCAATCACGCCCCCAAATTTTGTCGTTATTTTATTATACAGCAAAGTACAAGAAAAAGAAATGTAATGCAAATACTTTCACCTTCGGCTATGATATACTGTATTTGTTAGTTAATTATTTAACAACAGATATTGCAGGAGGAGAATTATGAAAAAACTAATTGCATTAGCACTGGCATTGTTGATGGTACTGGGTTTAGCCGCATGCGGCTCACCTAAACCGCAAGCGGAACAAGCCGGCATTCAAGACGGCACCTACACCGGCGAAGGTACCGGTAAAGGCGGCACAATCAAGGTTGAAGTAACAATTAAAGACAGCGCTGTAACCGACATAAAGGTGCTTGAAAACAAAGAAACCCAAGGCTTTGACAAAGCTATGGAAACACTCACCCAAAGCATAATTGAAAAAAACAGCACCGAAGTAGATACTGTTGCAGGCTGTACATTAACCTCAAAAGGCTTTTTAGAGGCAGTAAACGCCGCATTGGCTTCGGCAGGTGCAACACCTGAACTGCTGAAAAAAGTTAACGCCACAACTGCCGATGCAGCAGAAAAAAAAGACGTTGAAGAAACACATGATATTGTTGTTATAGGTGCCGGCGGCGCAGGCTTCAGTGCTGCTATTGAAGCAAAAATGGCGGGAGCCGATGTTATCATCCTTGAAAAGCTCCCCGTACCGGGCGGCAACACACTTATTTCTGGCGCAGAATATGCAGCCCCTGCAAACTGGCTTCAGGAAAAAGAAAATATTAAAGATAACCCCGAGCAAATGGCTGAGGACATGCTGAAGGGCGGAGATAATAAAAACGACCCCGAACTGGTTAAAGTAGTTGCAAACGGTGCACTTGACGGGGCAAAATGGCTGAGAGATGTCGTAGGCGTTGAGTGGGAAAACGAGCTGATGTTCTTCGGCGGACACTCTGTTAAAAGAAGCCTTATTCCAAAAGGAGCAAGCGGCCAGGAAATCATTGTAAAACAGCAGGCAAAAGCAAAAGAACTTGGTATTAAAGTACTCTGCAATACACCTGCAACCGAGCTTATTACCGATGAAAACGGAAAAGTAGTTGGTGTTAAGGCAGAAGGCCCCGATGCAAATTACACTTTTAAAACAAACAAAGCGGTCATCCTTACTACAGGCGGATTTGGTTCAAACATTGAAATGAGAAAGAAGTATAACCCTGAAATTGACGAAAATATTCTTTCAACAAACTCTGTAGGCAGCACAGGCGATGGCATTGTTATGGCAGAAAAAGTAGGCGCCGAGCTTGTAGGGATGGAATATATTCAGACTTACCCTATCTGCGATCCGCTTACAGGTACCCTTTTGTACTTTGATGACGCAAGACTATACGGTCATACCGTAATTGTTAACAAAGAAGGCAAACGTTTTGTAGAGGAACTCGGTAGACGTGACGTTATGTCGATGGCAATTAAAGCACAAACCGACCATTGCTGCTACGAAATTGTGGATCAAAACGGTTATGAACAAAGCAAACTGGAAGAAAATCATGCTGCTGAAATAAAATATCTCTATGACAACAAACTTCTTGTAAAAGGCGATACGATTGAAGAAGTAGCTGATTTCTTTAAAATTGATTCAACTGAATTTAAAAAGACAATTGAAAATTACAACAAATATGTAGATGCAGGAAAAGACCCAGAGTTTAACAAACGGAGTATGCCTTCTAAAGTTGAAAAAGCTCCGTTCTATGTAATAAAGGCTGTTCCCGCAGTGCACCACACGATGGGCGGTGTAAAAATCAACACAAATGCTCAGGTAATTAATAAAGACGGCAAGGTAATTGAAGGGCTTTACGCAGCAGGCGAAGTTACCGGAGGAATCCACGGTACCAACCGCCTTGGCAGTAACGCTTTAGCCGATATTACTGTATTCGGCAGAATTGCAGGCTGCAACGCTTCTAAATAAAATTCAATCAACCAAAAAGAGTGCAAGCCATAATGGAGTGCACTCTTTTTGTCAATATCATAAGATGTCCTTAAAACTACATAAACTAAAATTCAGTATGTAAAAACTTATCCTATTTTCAATTATTATTGCAAATTTATTATAAGGTGTTATATGGAAGGATTTTGAAATTTATAGTAAATATCATATAGGTTTTTAAAATTCGGTCTGCCCGCTGAATCAAGCAAATAAGCAGATTGTTGTGCACCTTCTTTTCTGTTGTCGTTTAACACTTTAATAATAGTTTTTGCATTATGAATACCGATACCATGCCCATAGTAAAGTTCGCCATTTAAGTCGATTACATTTTCGCCTTTCCATTGCGGTGTCAAAGGGTCTACGTCGGGGTTCGAAAAATATCTGCGGTCTCCCAGCAAATAATCTGACCTTTTTCGCATATATCCAACTTCTTTAAGCAGTTTGTCAATATAGTGCCAGTTCATCAGGTGGATTTTTGGGAACACTTTGTTAAACAGTTCTTCAGGGTAAATATTCAGCAGCGCTTTATAATAAATAATCATCATCGCCGTTGCACATTCTGTTGCATACTTTGAACTGTTTAAATAGATATCACCGATTGCATCGCTTGGCTTTGCGCCATTTTTTAAAACAAAACCTCCTTCTTGAGTCCGTTCCCAATACGCCTCGTTGCATTTGCTCTTGCGAAAAACAGCAAAACCTAACTGGCTTTTGTCTAGTTCAATTGCAGATTTTACAATTTCATTTCTCAGTCTCAGTTCAAAAACAAATTCATCCAGTGAATCGTAGTAATATTTTTTATCGCTTGATGAAAGCGTATTTATAATTTCTTTTTCCACATTGTTTGGCTTATATTTTTCTTCCAAAGCCTCTGTATCCAAAGGACTGTTTGATATTATAACCATCGAATACCTCCTAACCCGCTCTGGGCAAGATGTACTTGTTTACTCACAGGGTAGCTGCTCCATTTATTTTGTAAGCTCCGATTTTGTTTATGAACCTTATGCGCAAAATTGCATAAATTCACTTGTTCATCGTAATCCAATTGATGAAACTCATCCAAATGCTCCTGTTCGTTTTTGTTCAACGGGGCAAGCATTTGTCTGTTATGGGGTGCTATTTTTTTGCCCAAATATTTTGCACCCAAATCAACGCAACATATCTCGGGTTCGCTGGATTGCTGGAAGCTCTCACTTGTAAAGTATAAATAATCAAAATTGTCTTTTAGCCAACCCTGATAAGCTTGATTGCTGTAATTTTCTGTACTTGGATTGTTACTTTGGGGGTTGGGATAATGTAGAATTTTACGTGACAGCTCAGCATCTTTTTTATCACCAGAATCAAGATATTGTGAAATGAGTTTCAGGGAATTGGGGTCTCGGCTTTGGCAAAAACACCAAATCAACTCGTGGCAGTATGCGCCTTGTTTATTCCTTTTAAAAATCATATTTGCTATGAGCGGCAAAATGGTTTTATCCTTATACTGTACAACCAAAAGCGATGCAGCAGCATCTAAAATCTCATCAAAATCATCACTAAGTCCGTCGTCATCAGAACCGGAAGCAAGCATCCATTTTAGAACTGCTTGGTTTTGACTGCTGTTGGGGGGCGTTGGTATACCGGCATTCATCAAAACAAGCCTTTCATCTTTTAAAATTTTACCGCAAAGACTCAAAGCAGTTTTATTTCGTGTATTTAAGTGTGGAAAGAAGTCCAATGTTTTAATCTGTTGGATAAGTAAAAACAGCGAATAAAAATGCAATCGGCTGTCGTTAATCAATCTGCTTGCCTCTGATTTTTTTGTTTTTCCCATTTTATAAAAATATACCCTAAGTGCATCAACACCTTTGTTTTTTCTTATTGAGTCCAAAGGACTTAATAGATTGGTATTTGCAAATGATCGATTCATTTATTTCACCCTTTCTGTAATATAATCTTTTTGAAGTTGGCATTATTATATAATATTAAAAAATAAATTTTTGTTTCATAAAATACTCCTTCAAACAACACATCCCCCACTATTTATGGTATAGTAATGGGCTATTGCAAAAAACATCCGCTTAAATAAGGTTGATAAATGAAATCTAAATCTGATGCTGATGCATTTTAGTATAAGTACTTATTAAATTTAAGGCATAAAAAAACCTCCGGTGAACCGGAGGTTACTCAGAAAAGATCCAATTTGTTTTCTGCCAACCGCTGCACATACTGTTGCATTTGCTCTTTCGATTGGATTACATGAGTATGATTGATAACCTGTTGCTGCTGATCAGGTGAAAGCGTGGCAAAATAGTTCATTGCATCTAAATTTTTTGCGAGCGCCATTCCCAATCCCATTGGCATTTGAGAACCGTTAGCATAATTTTTCATCATAATCACCTCTGTATTAGCTTTACCAAAATGCAGAGCAGATAAACCTACGTTTATTGTATTTTGTTTTACCGGTTGCACTGAAATGCACAATCATATATAATTATTATTTGTACAATTTTTTTAAGGAGAGGTCTTCAAAATTATGAGCGAAATTAAAGAAGTATACAACAAAGAGATTTATGCCCCTTTTTTGGATTATTGCAATGAATTGAAATATAAAACAATGCAAGATTTACTTAAATGTCCGTTTCATTTGTTAAGCAAACGCCCGGATATTTCCTCGCTTTTATCAAGCAGAATCAAAACTGTATTTGAGACATACCGAAAGGCAAATCCGCGAGAGTTTATCGTTGCAAAAACAAATACAAAAAACACCTCGTCAATGTCTGATGTGGAACTCCAGATTGCATTGCAGCAGTATTTTAAAGAGAATGCAAACCATTTAATTGTTGCTGCTGAAGCTGTTAAAGCGGTAAATGGACGAGCCAAACGTGCAGACGTAGTACGCATTTTAGAACAGGCTTTTTGGTGCCAGACAGTTGATAAAGGCTCATTTTATTATAAAGGCTTATAATAAACACATTTGTTTGTTATTATTCTGCTGTTTTTAAAATTAAAATATTTCATGAATTATGAGGAAAGATATAAAGGATATTCGAAATATTGTAAGGAGGTTGTCATGAAAAAAGCACTATCTATTTTGTTTTTGCTACTCTTGTTTACTGGCTGCACAACAAGTAAAAACAGCAGTTCCGTCATAGAGATAGACTACAATAATAAAAAATTCAACCAACTAGTACAAACCCCGCCTGAACAGGCAGTTGCGTTGGTGGTCAACTTTGCAACGGATGAACAAATAAAAATTTTGCAGCCTCATGAGACTTTAAAATTACAGCAAACCGAAAACATCATTTTTGTAATACCCAAAGACAATCGCAGCGGTATTGCGATTTATTCGCAGGATATAGAGGCGGACGGAACTTTGTTTGATGTAGAAAAAGTATATGAGAACCCCAAACCTGCAAACGATTTTGCATTGGCAATGCAAGCACTGCGCCCCGAAGGTGCACCCGCTTACAGAATTGCAATCACGACTAAAGATGGTACGGAATACAGTTATGTAATCAGTTATAACGGAAAAGATGGTAATGAAAATCTCGAATACATCACAGAAAAAGCAAGTTAAAGTACTGGTTAAATTCAGCTCGTGTTTTAACAGTGTTGTATTCACTTACTAATATAAAAACGCCTCTTTAACACACTGAGCAGCGTGTTAAAGAGGCGTAATTTTTGCTATACTTTAGCATTGTATTATTATTGATACATCTTTAAAAAGTTTAAGACATTTATATTAGTCTTCGTCCGGCTCATCAGGCATCTCCCAATTATGGAACACTTGCTGAACATCGTCGTTATCCTCAAGGTGATCGAGCAACAGCGACATCTTGTTTTGCAAATCGGGATCATCAATGGTTGTATAAGTGGAGGGTACCATCACAGCGTCTGCAGAAAGCACCTTGTAGCCCTTTTCAATAAGCCCTTTGTTTACGATATGGAGATCATTGGGCTCGCAGGAGATTTCCACCGCATCTTCTTCAAAATGAAAATCGTTTGCGCCAACCTCCATGCAATCTTCCATAACTTTATCTTCGCTGAGTTTATTGTTCTCAACAACGACAATTCCCTTGCGTTCAAACATAAAAGATACACAACCGGTTTGTCCAAGATTACCGCCGAATTTATCAAAATAATGGCGCAAATCCCCTGCTGTACGGTTTTTATTATCTGTTAATGCTTCTACAATTACCGCTACACCGCAAGGTCCATATCCTTCGTAAACCATATCAACGTAATCGTTTTTATTGCCTTCGCTGGATGCTTTTTTAATCGCACGGTCAATGTTATCATTAGGGACATTGTTGGCTTTGGCTTTTGCAATCAAGTCATACAGTTTGCTGTTATTATTTGGATCGGCACCGCTTTCTTTGACTGCAACCGAAATTTCTCTGCCTATTTTGGTAAAGATCTTGGCTCGTGCACCATCAGTCTTTTCTTTTTTCCGCTTGATGGTACTCCACTTGGAATGTCCAGACATCTAAAATCGTCCTCTCATGTAAAGAATTCATACTTATTCATTCTATCACACCAAATTAGCTAGTTCAAGGGTTAAAAAAGGTACTTAAGAAAAAAATTGCCTGAATATCTTCTTATTTTTGAGCATTAGGCATTGTGCATTTCTGCTAAAAGTGATAGAATGTTATAGTAATTCCATACAAAAAACAGCTGTGCCAATTCACAGCTATAGGAGGTTAGAGCAATGAAACTTTTAGTGTTTGTATTAAACAAAATTGAAACACTGGAACCGCTGCTTGAACGTTTTTCGCATGACGGAATCAGCGGTGCAACCATATTGAACAGCAACGGGATGGCTCACACCCTTTCGGAGTACGGTGGGTCGTTTCTTGGTTCTTTGCGTGCAATTTTAAACCCAGAACGTGTAGAAAGCAGAACACTGTTTGCGGTACTGCCGGAAGATCAGGTAGAAATTGCAGTGAAAGCAATCGAGCTGGTTGTCGGTGATCTTTCTAAACCAGACACGGGTATCGTATTTACCGTACCTGTTGACTTTACAAAAGGAATTAAACTTAACTGAAAAGGCTGTAGGCAAATATGAAATTAGATGTATTCTTTTATCTCGCTGTTATTTTATTGACCGGCTTACTGTTTGGTAAACTTGCCAAACTGGTTAAACTGCCAAATGTAACCGGATATTTAATAGGGGGGTTGTTAATTGGTCCTTCCGTTTTGGGGTTGATCCCCGGCGAAACAGTATCGCAGTTGACTATGATATCGGACATGGCACTGGGTTTTATTGCCTTTTCGATAGGCAGTGAATTTAAAATCAGCTATTTTAAGCGTGTAGGATTTACCCCTATTGTTATTGCAATTTTGGAAGCTTTGTGTGCAGTATGGTTTGTTTTGGGCGGCCTTTTGCTGGCAGGCTTTAAATTGCCGTTTTCGTTAATACTTAGCGCAATAGCAGCCGCTACCGCACCTGCTGCAACCATTATGGTTATCAAGCAGTATAAGGCAAAAGGGCCTGTTACCGAAACCCTGCTAAGCGTTGTGGCACTTGACGATGCCGTGGCTTTGATTGCATTCGGTTTTGCTGTAACCATTGCAAAAAGTATTATTTCACCCAATGCCGGCTCTTTGGCTATGTCGATTTTAGACCCCATTTTTGAAGTGGTTATCACCCTAGTGGCAGGCAGTTTATTAGGACTTGCATTCGCGTTTTTGCTAAAATTTTTCAAAAGCCAAGCCAACCACTTAAACCTGAGTGCCGCTTTTGTATTTTTGACAATTACGTGTGCAAAAATGCTCAATGTATCCGCCTTGCTAACGTGTATGGCAATGGGCGCTGTTTTGGTTAATCTTTCAGACGCTTCTGAAGATGCAATGAAGATTACCGACATGGTTACTCCCCCATTGTTTATGATGTTCTTCGTGCTTTCGGGCGCAGGGCTGGACATCTCGATTTTGCCGTCAATCGGAGTTGTAGGTGTTATTTATATCATTCTGCGTGTTGCCGGTAAGATGTTTGGCGCATGGGCTGGTGGTGCCATTATGAAGGCACCTGCTACCGTTCGTAAATATCTTGGTCCTGCACTGATCCCTCAGGCAGGTGTTGCCATCGGTTTGACGTTTGTGGCACAAACTGTAGTACCGGAATATGCAGATACAATACGCGCTGTTGTACTTTGCGGTACACTTATTTATGAAATAGTAGGGCCGGCTATTGTAAAAATCAGCCTTACTAAAGCCGGAGAAATTGCAGACAAATAAAAATCTTATCTTCCCATTGCTTGATACTTAAAGCAATGGGATTTTTTATAATTACAGTGATTGGGTTGATTTTCTGTAAAAACAGAATATACTATATAGTAATACTTATATATAATATATACAGTTATAAGGAGGTTGTGATATGAAATATGAGCAATTTGCAAAACTCACTCAGATTGCATTGGGAAAACAAAAAGCTGATTTAGTTTTGAAAAATGCCGGCGTTGTTAATGTATTTTCGGGCGAAATCATTACCGCGGATGTTGCAATTTCGGACGGAATCATTGTTGGTGTAGGTTGTTATGAAGGTGCGTTGGAACAAGACATGAGCGGTAAAATACTTTGCCCCGGCTTTATTGACTCGCACCTGCACTTTGAATCCACACTGGTAGCCCCCCCTGAACTGATTGCTAATGCCGTTGCATTTGGCACAACAACTTATATTGCCGACCCGCACGAGAGCGCAAATGTGTGCGGATTGAGGGGCGTTGAGTACATATTAAAGCAAACCGAACAAGTGCCCGCAAATGTATTTGTGATGATGCCGTCCTGTGTACCGTCTGCCGTATTTGAAGACAACGGCTGCAAACTTACAGCAGAGCATATGAAAGGATTTATAAATCACCCACGTATACTGGGGCTTGGTGAAGTAATGGATTACCGCGGTGTGGTAACGGCAGACAAAGCAATGTACGAAAAGTTGGAGTTGTTCCGCCATAAAATATTGGATGGACACGCTCCGTTTTTACAAGATTTTGACCTCGCCGCCTATTCACTGGCGGGTATTGCTACCGACCACGAGTGCTGTAACTTTGAATATGCAATGAAAGAACGCCGTGACGGAATGCAAATACTAATACGAGAAGGCACAGCGGCAAAAAATTTGGAGGCAATTGTTCGCGGTATTGTAGAAAACAACATTGACACCAACGGCTTTTGCTTTTGTACTGACGATAAGCATATTGAGGAGATACGGCGTGAAGGGCACATCAGCCATTGCATAAAAAAAGCGATCTCCCTTGGCATCTCTCCTGTGCATGCAATACAGATGGCAACAATCAACGCCGCAACATGTTATCATCTTGACGGCATCGGTGCCATTGCCCCGGGTTATCAAGCGGATATCGTTGTGCTGGACGATTTGGAGCAAGTGAAAATTTCACGCGTATATCACAAAGGTATTGCGGTAAGTGAAAACACCACACCTGCAAAGGCAGAAGTTCTACCTTGTTATGGTGCAATTCGCGAGAGCGTACATGTTGCTGCACTTGACGAAAGCAGCTTTGTACTGAATGCAGAAGATAAACCGTTCCCTGTAATCGTGTTGATTGATGGACAAATACTCACCAAGCGCATCGACGCCGTGCTGCCTGAAAAGGATGGCAAGTTTATTCCAAATGCAGAGTACAACAAGATTGCGGTAATCGAGCGCCACAAAGCAAGCGGGCGCATCGGTATCGGCGCAATAAAAGGCTTTGGTATCAAAGGCGGAGCGATTGCTTCCAGTGTATCGCACGACTGCCATAACATCATTGTTGCAGGTGATAACGACACTGATATATTGCTGGCTGTTCGCGAACTGGTACGTACTCAGGGCGGCTATGCGATTGCAGGCGGAGGTAAAGTAGTTGCCTCACTTCCATTGCCTGTCATGGGTTTAATGAGCGATACGGGATTTGAACAGGTAAACAGCACACTGCATAGCATGGTAGAGTTGGCGCATAACATGGGCGTCAACCCGAATATCGACCCATTTATTACACTCTCCTTTACCGCACTTCCAGTCATCCCCGAATTGAGGTTAACTACACGCGGAATTTATGATGTGCAAAAAGAACAGTTTGTGTGATATGATACAGCTGTTAACGTTTAAAATGTGGGCACACTGCTAGGACTTATAAAAGAATGTTTTAAGGGCATCCTCGTTTTGCTAAACGAGGATGCCCTTATTCGCATACTTCTTATTACAAACAAAGCAAAGTCACATTACTAAATGCCTATTTTCTCAACGGTGGCACTGTCAGGCGCTGTCATGTAAGCAAAGATAAAACGGTAGTCGCTAATAGTTATATTGCACTCTTGGTTTTCGCCGTGCTGCAAACTGGGTGCATTTGCAACATTTTCCGGAATAGTAAGCATAAACATAAACTCATCTTTCTGTTCCATCTCATCAGAAATGTAATGCGGCATTTTTGCTCTATCTTCTTCGGATACAGTAAAGTCATACCCTACATCCATAAGTCCACTACGGGTAATGGTACCTTTTAGGGTAACTTTGCCTTTAAACAGTGCTTCTAGCATTTGGATTTTATTTGCCCCATCATATTCAATCTCTAAATCGCTTAAAGTCCAGTCACCAAGGGTGTCGCCAACTTTCATAGTTTTCTTATCGGTCGTCATTAATCCCAGCTGGAAAAGGGCTGTTTCTTCGTCTTTTGGCTCTGACGAAGCAGAAATTAATGTTTCTTCTGATGAATAAGAGCTCGCCGATTGGCTGCCTGAATTTTTATCTTTGCATGCTACCACAGACAGTGCAATAACAATCGCGATTACCAGTAACAGTATTCTTTTCAAAAAAATTCTCCTAATATAATATACTATTTATTTACCATACAAATGGGATGATTGCAAGCATAATATAACATATTCCATTATTATCCTTCATATCAAATAGCAAAGAGTAAAGTGGAAGCTATAAAGCAGTACAACGATTTTTATGTTTGATATGTTATCAAACTATCGGCTCCATAAATACGGTAAGCGTGCCGCCGCACACCATGCCCGCCTGTTTGGCATCGGTATTGGTCATGTTGCAGGTAGAAATTTGAGGTTTACCGGATTTGATGACGTCTGCCGTCATAGCACATATCTGCCCCTCGCCTGCCCCTCCGCCAATGCTGCCACTGAGGATTTTCCCCTGCGCATCAAGAAGCATTTTAGCGCCTGTGCTGCGAGGTGCCGAACCGTTTTTGGTAATAATGGTTGCCATCATCTCCGCCTGATTTATGTTATCAAGGCACTCAAGCATGCTGTCCTCCATACAGCCTTCGGCAAAACCCGAACGGCGAACTTGCACCAATTCTGCCGCAATGCAAACTGCAATTTCGGCAGGGGTTTGTGCACCTATTTTAAGCCCGATGGGTGCATACACCTGAGCAAGCTGTTCTTCGCTATAGCCATCTT
This sequence comes from Hydrogenoanaerobacterium saccharovorans, assembly GCF_003814745.1. NCBI lineage: Bacteria > Bacillati > Bacillota > Clostridia > Eubacteriales > Oscillospiraceae > Hydrogenoanaerobacterium > Hydrogenoanaerobacterium saccharovorans. Next base: position 1,799,863 of record NZ_RKRD01000001.1, read on the forward strand.
CTTTCATTTGCTGCATAACCACTGCAACCTTGCGTTTGCTGCCTATCATACCCACATAAGCATACGGACGGTGCAATATCTCCTCAAGGCACTGGCGGTCGGCTGAATGCCCGCGCGTAACGATAACATAATAGGTGTTGGGGTTGCTTTCCAACTGTTCAAAGGCACTTTTAAAGTCGGCACAAATTACGTTGTGAACCGTTGAAAAACGTTGGATGTTGGCAAACTCCTCGCGGTCATCGATGACGGTGACTTCAAAATCGAGCATTACGCCGATTTGCGCAAGAGGCAGCGAAATATGCCCGCCTCCGCAAATAACCAGCCGCGGGCGGCGCACTAAATTTTCGGCAAGAACCTGGATACCATTTATTTCAGCGGTACATGGTGCATTTTCGAAGCGGCTGTCTGACGTTGCACTATGCCAAAATGGGAGCAGTAAATCATTTTGTGCAAGCAGAGTTTCGCTTGTACGCAGTGCTTTCTGCCCTGCATTTTCACCTGAAATGATGGTATAAAGCTGTACACTGCCTTTATCGCGAATATAACGTGCAACTTCTTTGTAAAACTGATAATTATTCATATTTATTCACCTCATTTGTAATGTGAAGAACCGCTTCAAGCACACCGCCGGCAATCGCGCGTGCCTTATCTGAAACTGTAAAACAATATTCGTATATTCCGCGCGGGTCAACATCCCCGCTTTTCATCCCCTCAAAAACAGGGGTATTGGGGGGCAGCATCCCCCGCACGATTCCATCAATATTGGTATAAACGGGCTTTGAACCCACAGTTGCTACAACATCGCCGGCCTTAACCATATCGCCTATATCCGCAACAGGTGTAAAAATACCGTCACAGCAAGCACGTAAGATACGTTCGCTCGTAAAGCCTGCAATATTGCCCGGTATGCCGGTGTTAGCGGCTGCACTGCCTTTATAAAGCACACGCCCAAGGTTGTGCCCGCGTTTGGTTTCGATAACAGCGTGACAATCGACGCCTGCTGTAAAACCGGGCCCAAGTGCCACAACAGCAGGGGCATCGGTGATGGATGTGTTGATGTTCTTTTTTGCAATGATGGCATCTATTACCGCTTGAGGGTGCAGCTCTTTGATAATTTCAGCTTCGGGGTCAACAACAATTGCAACCTCATTTTGCCTGAGAGTTTCCCATACCTCACCTAAATTCGTACACAAACTCGCGGTAATACCTTCCACCACGGCTTTTTGCTCGTACACCGCACGAGAGAATGCAACCGTGCGTCTGACTGTAGTGGGTTTTGCAGTTTCAGTCATCACTACATCAAACCCGCACATTTTAAGCCTGCATGCCACACCGGTTGCCAAATCGCCCGCGCCTTTTATTAAAATCAGCATTTTACAGTACCTCTTTTCTGAGAATAGTATTCGTATTGTTTTGATAAGAACGAGGTAACCGCCACCCGATGAACCCCTTCTTGCATCAGCAGACCTGCAATGATTCCCGCCTGCCCTCGCAAAAACTCGTTATCCGCTTGATTGAGCACTACCGTTAGCATAGCGCCGTAGTTGCCGTAAGAGTGATAAAGCAGCTTCGCCATATCTTGTGCTGTTATTTGGTGGGTATCTTTTACATTCAGCAGCTGCTGTGCGATGGGGGCACGGTGGCAAATTAACCCGATTGGCTTGCCCAGACATGAAAGCCCCCCCACTGCAATGATTTGGTCGGTACCCGAATAGATAACCGGTTCACGGTTATTAGGGACCTTAATAGGAAGGCAACGGGAACCATCTGCCTCAATCAGCAGAAAGTCTACCGACTTGTGTAAATAGCGAATCAGCTCTTCTGCAGGTGCCGACAATTTACCGTTTTCTTCAAGAGCGCCAACCGTTACAAAGCGGTGCTCTTTTAAAGCGATATCTATCTTTTCTAAATCACCGTCTGTTATTAAATAGGCACATTGCTGTGGATCAGGCCTAAAAATATGGGTGGTAGTGGTAACAGCAACACGTTTGCCCTGTTTTGCAAGCTCATTTGCAAGTGCGAACAAAAAAGTGGTTTTACCACCAGAGCCTACCAAAGAAATAACACGTTTACTGTTTAAGTCAATTCCAAACAGCTCACATAATTTTGGCGTTCTGCTGCTGGTTTGTGCCAACGCGGCATAAGCTTCATCGCGCAGGCGCAGTATTTCAGTGGCATAGGTGAGCAGTTTTGTACCCTCTTGAGAAGGATAAACTGCCTTGGTTGTGCGCACAATCAAACGCATACCTAGTTCTTTTTCTAAACTGCTGATGTGGGCGCTGATGGTAGGCTGGGTAAGAAAAAGCTGCTCGCCTGCTTTAGAAAAACTGCCCAGTTTGGCTACCCATACAAGCGCCTCTAGTTGCTTAAAATCCATAATAAACGTCCTTTCGTGTAAACGTGTTCTTGTTTTTCGTGTAAGAATGGGGTAAGATAGAATACAAATAATCTTGATGGGAGGGTAAAATATGTCTGAGATGAAGGATATGCGTTTAACACAAATGACCAAAAGCGCCGGTTGAGCATCCAAGATTGGACCAGGTGTCCTTGCACAAGTTTTGTGCAACTTACCAAAATTCTCCGACCAAAACTTAATTGTAGGGTTCGACACCAGCGACGATGCTTGTGTTTATAAAATAAGTGATGAACTCGTTCTGATTCAAACGGTGGATTTCTTTCCGCCCATTGTAGACGACCCATACATGTATGGGCAGATTGCCGCCACCAATGCGCTAAGCGATATTTACGCTATGGGTGCATCGCCAACGCTTGCAATGAATCTGCTTTGCTACCCGTCTTGCCTGCCGCAGGAAACGGTACAGGCAATTTTAGCGGGCGGCTACGACAAAGTGCGTGAAGCGGGTGCTATTATTGCTGGCGGGCATACCATTGAAGACAGCGAACCCAAATACGGCTTGTGCGTCAGCGGGTTTGCACACCCCGATAAGATACTCAAAAACAGCGGCGCGCAAACAGGTGACTTGCTGATATTAACCAAACCGCTTGGCATTGGCATTCTTACAACTGCTGCAAAAGCAGATATGGCAGATGCCGTTGCTTATAGGCTTGCGGTTGAAAACATGTCTACACTGAACAAAGCCGCCTGTGAGGTTGTTTCGCGTTACCATGCGCATGCCTGCACCGATGTAACAGGGTTTGGCTTGCTTGGGCATGCTTTTGAGATGGCGGATGGTTCTCGGCGCAGTATCAAACTGTTTTCTGGCGAAATACCCGTACTGCCCACTGCTGTAGAGCTAGCAGAAATGGGGATTATACCTGCAGGTGCATACACCAACATGAACTACCTGTACGAAAAGGTAAAGATAAACAACAGTGTGGCACGCAGTATGCGGGATATATTAGCGGACCCGCAAACCGCGGGAGGGTTGTTGGTTTCGGTCTCTGCAAAAGAGGCAACAGAAATGCTTGCCGAGTTGCAGCAGCGTACCCCTTGGGCACGCATCATCGGCGAGGTTGTGGATAAAACAGAACACAGCATCATTGTGGAATAATGTGTCGCAACTGGCCTGCAGAGCTTTCTGCAGGCTTTTTTGTTTTTACAATAGACTTTGTATTGGCGGGAGCATGTGGGAATCGAACCCACCCAGGCAGCAATCACTACCTGCAACGGTTTTGAAGACCGCAGGGCACACCAGCACCCATCTGCCCCCATATATAAGGGATGCCTTTGCAGGCTTCCCTGTTTTTATTTCAACGTGCGTACATCCCCTGTTTTATTTGTGATGCCAACAGCATCAAAGTACTCGAGCAACTGCTGTGCAGGCTTACGAGAAATACCCAGTAAATCACGGTATTGTGCGAGGGTAATGTTGCTGTTTTTCAATAGATACTGTTTCAGTTTTTGTACCGCCGAATTGTAATATTCTGCACCAATACAGCATCCCGATGGTAATTTGATAAGTGCACCGCTATGCATCAACAAAAGGGCAACACGAAGCAGAGTTCGGTCATCAGATGCTATTGATTCGGGCGGTGCAGGTACAAAGCCTTGTTTATTGTAAAAAAACATCACCTTTTCTTTTAACGTAACATAAAGCGAGGTGCGCTCACAGCAAAAAGTTGGCAGGGCAACCATATGGGATAGAACGGAAATAACCCCACGTTTATTCAGTAAATGTAATATTTCATCCGCTGCAGGTGCAGGGTTCTGCCCAAACAGCGCAACTTTAAACTCCTGTTTTGGCATTCCTTCCTCTAGAGGGTTGCGATTATGATAATCGGAAAGAAGTGTCTGTGCTTTTTGTGCTATCAGTTGTAAATACTCTAATAATACAAACAGTTGTGAATCGGTTTTTATTACGTCGCCTTTGTCAATTAACGCTTGCAATTCTTCTTGAAGCCGCTCTTTTGGTATTTTAGGCATTTTAGAGTGTATTTGTTCTTGCATATACAAAACAGATGATGTTCTCATCAACTGTAAAATTTGCTCGCGGAGTGTGCCTGTATCTGCTATACGAATCGCATTTAGTACCGTAATATCACTGCGCTTATGGCGCACTGGGTTTGCATTCAGTACTGTCCCGCCGCCGATAGTACACAAAGGAGAGTAAAAACGAACCACAAATCGGTCCCCGTTTCTAACTGCTACAGGGCTTTCTAAGCGAAGTTGTGCGTAAGCGCTTTTGCCTGCTTGCAGTTCGTTTGTACCAAACAAAACTATACGACACAATACAGCCGAAGTGCCAATAAAAAGATGAACGCGCTGATTGTTGACAATTGGTTTTTCTATATTCGGCAAACCAATAAGCTTTACATCCAAATAGTATGTTGCACTCAATGAGCCTGAATAGGCAAGTACATCTCCGCGCTTTAGCTTTTGTTTGTTTATTCCGGTGAGATTTACCGCCGCACGCTGCCCCGCCGCCACTTTTTCAACATTTTTACCATAGCTTTGCAGCCCGCGTATCTTTGCAGCCTCTCCGCTTGGGTAAATGCTGATGCTATCGCCAACCGTAACAGAACCTTCGGCTACAACACCGGTTACTACCGTACCAAAGCCGTCTACGGTAAACACACGGTCGATAGGGAGCCGAAAGGACTGCGCGTCATTTTGGTAAGGGATACTTGCAGAAATGGTTGCTATTGCCGTACACAAAGCGTCAATACCTACACCAGTCTTACAAGAAACCGCATATACCGGTGCATCTGCAAGAAAGCTGTTTGCAAAACGCTCTGCAATATCCTGCTTTGCAAGGGCAAGCCCCTCCGCATCGACAAGGTCTGTTTTAGTTATTACAACGATACCTCGTTTGATGCCGAGCAGAGATAATATTTCAAGGTGCTCTGCGGTTTGAGGCATAACGCCTTCGTCGGCAGCAACTACCATCAAGACAAGGTCGATACATCCTGCACCAGCAAGCATATTTTTGATAAAGCGTTCGTGCCCCGGTACGTCGATAATGCCTGCCTGCACCCCATTGGGCAGCGCCATATGAGCAAAACCAAGGTCAATGGTAATTCCGCGGCGTTTTTCCTCTGCAAGGCGGTCGGTATCCATACCGGTAAGTGCACGAATCAGGCAGGTTTTACCGTGGTCGATGTGGCCTGCTGTTCCGATAATGATATGTTTCATAGTGCGTTTGCTACCCCCTGTGCCACCAAATCGAACTCATGCTCATCTATGGTGGAAACATCGAGCAACAAGCGGTTTTCGCTGATGCGTGCAATGATAGGTGTTTCAAAAGCACGCAATTTCTGTTCCAGCTGTGTAACGGTTATTTTATAAGGTGCAATTGCAACCGCCGCAGTTGGAAATACCTGTGCAGGTAAACTACCGCCACCCGCCTGCCGCTGTTGCCGAACCACCTCTACTGTATACCCAGGGCAGTTATCTAAAATCTTTTGGCATAGCAACTGTGCTTTTTCAGTTAGAGTGGCAATGTCTGCGAAAAGCATACGCAAAGCGGGGATTTCTTTGCATGCCTGTACAGGGTCACGATACAAATGCAGTGTTGCCTCAAGTGCTGCGAGCGATAATTTATCAAGCCTCAATGCTCGTGCTAGAGGGCTGCGTTTCATTCGGTTGATACATTCCGCAGAGCCTACAATAATACCAGCCTGTGGACCACCAAGCAGCTTATCACCGCTAAAGGTTACTATATCTGCACCGTCACGCAGAGCCTGCGGCACAGTTGGCTCAATCGAAATAGGGTATGCATGTTCATCAAGCAAAGCACCGCTTCCAAGGTCATATACAACGGGGATATTGCGTTGTTTGCCCAGCTTTGCAAGCTCAGTGAGCGGCACATCACCCGAAAATCCGATAATTTTATAGTTGCTGGTATGCACTTTTAAAAATACCGCTGTTTGGTCGGTTATTGCATTTACGTAGTCGCGCAGATGGGTTTTGTTGGTTGCGCCCACTTCAACCAAGCGCCCGCCGCTCTGCTCCATAATATCGGGGACACGAAAGCTATCGCCGATTTCTACCAATTCTCCGCGTGAAACAATAATTTCCCTATTGTTCGCAAGGGTGGAAAGTGTTAGCAAAATAGCCGCCGCGTTGTTGTTTACCGCCATTGCTGCTTGTGCCCCTGTAAGCTCGCAGAGCAGAGGTTCTATGTGCTCTCCTCGATTGCCTCGTGCGCCCTTTTCCGCATCGTATTCTAACGTGGAATACCCCGAAGCAGCGTCATACACTGCCTGCAACGCCGATTTACTCAGCGGAGCTCGCCCAAGGTTGGTGTGCAGAACAATACCCGTTGCATTGATGACACGCCGCAGGCTCATCGTGCTCAAGCAATTTGCCCTTGCCAACACCGCGTTACTAAGGCATTCTGTTGACGGCACTTCGTTGCACTCGCCTGCGATAAGCTTGGCTCGTAGGCTATCCAGTTCGGCGCGAACCGCCTGCAAAAGAACTGAATGATGATATTGCTGCTGTAAAAGCGCAGGCTGACGCAAAAGTTCGTCCACTTTTGGAATTTGGCGCAAAAGCGGGTTGGATGGCATCAAGCAACGCTCCTTTCGTCTTATTCTGCAAGAATTTTATGTATACACTTAACCACATAATCAATTTCAGTAATGGTGTTAAAATGGCTGATGGAAAAGCGCACTGTCCCCTGCGGGAAAGTACCCAGAGTTTTATGTGAATTGGGGGCACAGTGCAGCCCGCAGCGCGTCATAATACCATACTCACTATCAAGGCGGTATGCAACCTCCGCATTATCTTTGCCAAGAAAATCAAGCGACACAATCGCCGATTTTTTTGTTGCGTCGTCTACCCCCACCAAGCGCAACTTCTTTTCGGTAAGGCTTTCCATCATACGTTGTGTAAGTGACTGCTCCTGCTCTCGGATCCGGTCAATACCGTATTTTTCGAGATAATTGAGAGAGGTGTTCAGCCCATAAATACCGGGGAGGTTCGGAGTACCTGCTTCAAAACGGTCCGGCAACAGCAGCGGCAAGGTTTCAAGGTTAGAAAAACTGCCGGTTCCACCCGAAAATAAAGGGGTGAGCTCTTTTGCAAAAGAATCAGTAATAAGAAAGCCCCCTATCCCCTGCGGTGCAAGCAGCCCTTTGTGGCCGGTAAAGCACAATGCATCTAGGTGCATCGCCTGCATATTAATTGGAAAGGTGCCTCCTGTTTGTGCACAATCTACAATAAACTTTAATCCATGCTCGCGACAAAATGCACCCACCCATTCAATAGGCATCAAGGTACCGCAAACATTGGAAGCATGCGTCATTACAACGGCTCTTGTATTGGGGCGCAGCATCGATTCCATTTCATCTACCATCAGTTCACCGTCGCGGTTACATGGTATACGGTCAAATGTAACACCGTTTTCGGTAAGCTGTGTCAGAGGACGCATGACTGCGTTATGCTCCATTGCAGATATTAACAGGTGATCACCTGCTTTAAAGCAGCCTTTTAAAACCATATTCAGAGCAACTGTTACGTTTTGTGTAAAGATGACATTGCGCGGCTCGTTAAAACCGAACAAAGTACATAAACGCTCACGCGTATCAAGTACGACCTCCGCCGTACTGTAAGCATCTTCATATTCACCGCGGTTGACATTGCAACCAACATGCTCAATAAACTCACAAACACGCTGTGCAACTCCGGGAGCTTTGGGGTAGGTTGTACTGGCATTATCCAGATAGACTTTGCAGTTTTCAGCCATCTTTATCACCTCATAAAGCTATGATACTATTTTTTCTAAAAAACCGCTATATCTATAGATAAATTCTATAGATATGCACAAATTATATAAAATTGCAATGCCTAAATTTGGAATTTATATGCTATAATGATTATTAGTAATACTAATCTATCAGTGATTTTAACACGAAAGGGCGGTTGTTTTCTTGAAAGGAAAGATAAAAATAGTAGTTGCCGGGTTGATCATCGGCGTCATCTCGGTGGTGTTGGTGTTGATGGGCAACCCTGCCAATATGGGGTTTTGCATTGCTTGTTTTATTCGTGATACAGCAGGTGCAGTTGGTATGCACAGAGCGGAAATTGTGCAGTACATACGCCCCGAGATCATCGGTTTGGTTTTAGGCGCATTTCTTTTAGCAGTATGCAAAAAAGAGTTTTCACCGCGCGGCGGTTCTTCCCCCGTTACACGTTTTGTACTGGGCTTTTTTGTAATGGTTGGTGCACTGATGTTCCTCGGTTGCCCGTTTAGAATGATTCTTCGTTTGGCGGGCGGAGACTGGAATGCTGTGTTGGGTTTACTTGGCTTTACTGTTGGAATTGGCATTGGCGTTGCATTTTTAAAGAACGGATACAGCCTAAAACGCACTTATACCCTGCCCGCCTTAGAGGGTGCAGCTCTGCCGGTAATTCAACTTGTGATGCTTACTTTGCTGCTCGCAGCACCTGCGTTTATTCTGTTCAGCACCGAGGGGCCCGGTTCAAAACATGCCCCTATTTTAGTATCCCTGGCAGCAGGTTTGATTGTAGGTGTTATTGCACAGCGTACAAGGCTTTGCATGGTAGGCGGTATCCGCGATGTAATGCTGTTTAAAGACTGGACCTTGCTTGCGGGTTTTGCAGCAATTTTTGCAGGAGCCTTGGTTTGCAATTTAATATTTGGGTTGTTTCACCCCGGTTTTGCTAACCAGCCCGTAGCCCACACCGACGGACTTTGGAATTTTCTTGGTATGCTTGCTGTTGGCTTTGGCTCTGTACTTTTAGGCGGTTGCCCCATGCGCCAACTGGTACTTGCAGGCGAGGGCAACTCCGATTCTGCAATCACTGTGCTTGGTTTATTTGTTGGCGCAGCATTTGTACATAATTTTGGTCTTGCATCTTCGGGCAAAGGCCCTACTTTAAACGGGAAGATTGCTGTTATAACAGGGCTTATCATTATGGTAATTATCGCCGTTTGCAATATAAAAAATGCAAAGAAAGTTAAGGAGAAGGTATATGAACAACACAATTGATGCACGCGGGCTTTCTTGCCCACAGCCGGTTATTATGCTGAAAAAGGTACTGGATGCCAAACCCAATAGCTGCGAACTTTTGGTAGATAACCGTACCGCTGTGGAGAACACTACCCGCTATGCAGAAAATGCAGGCTATAAAGTTACGGTTGCACAAATAGATGACGAATATCATCTGAGCATTGTGAAATAAAAGCTATGATAACCTATATTGCAACTTTTTTTACCCACTTTGATGCAATCAGTTTTGCAAAGACACTGCACAAAAATGGGTTGGATGCAAAGCCAATGCCCGTGCCACGCAGGCTGTCATCCTCTTGCGGCACTTGCGTAAAATTCACCTCAGATGCTAGTCCATTAAATTACAAGCATGAGGGCATTGAGCAAATCGTATCTGTATCAGAAGACCACTATCAACTAGTATGGGACAATCGTTAGTTTCGTAGGTAAGAATTCATATGCACATTTCAGCAACACATTAAATATCTGAATACCAAAAAGCCATCCGAAGGTCAATATCGGATGGCTTTTTGGCTTGGTATCTATGGTTTATCGGAGATAGAAGTATGGCATATAAATAAGTTATTTGATGACGGTACCGGTTTTACCTGCAATGCCGTTTTTTGCCTTTTCAAGCAATGTAATTAAAGCAGTGCGGTTTGCTTTACTCTCTGCAAATTGTACCGCAGCCTGTACCTTAGGCAACATGGAGCCAGGCGCAAAATGCCCTTCTTCCATATATTTTCTCGCCTCATCAGGTGTAATTTCAGACAACCATTTTTGTTCGGGTTTGCCAAAGTTAATAGCGACCTTTTCAACCGCTGTGAGAATGATAAGGTAATCGGCATCAATCTGCTCTGCAAGCTTAGCACTTGCAAAGTCTTTATCGATTACCGCAGGGACACCTTTGAGGTGGTTGCCCTGTTTAATAACGGGGATACCGCCGCCGCCGCCCGCAATGACAATCTGACCTGCGTCGATCAGTGCCTTGATAATATCAAGCTCTACGATTTCCTGCGGTTTTGGAGACGCAACAACACGGCGGTAGCCGCGGCCTGCATCTTCAATTACTTTGCAGCCTTTTTCAGAAACTAATTTATCGGCCTCTTCTTTGGTCATAAATGCACCGATTGGCTTTGTGGGGTTTTCAAAAGCTTTGTCCTCGGGATCTACCGCAACTTGTGTTAACACGGTAGAAACCGCTTTTTTAATGCCGCGGTTGAGTAATTCTTCGCGCAGTGCATTCTGCAGGTCGTAACCAATGTAGCCTTGGCTCATTGCAACGCAAACAGAAAGTGGCGCAAGGGGCTGGTTGTGTACACGGCTGAATTCTGCCATTGCATTTTGGATCATACCTACCTGCGGGCCGTTGCCATGAGAAATAACAACCTGATGGCCCTCTTCGATAAGATCTGCGATGGCTTTGGAGGTTTCTTTGACAGCAATCATCTGCTCGGGGAGATTATTACCGAGTGCGTTGCCGCCGAGTGCGATGACTATCTTTTTGCCCATAAATTTTACCTCTTTCGGTTTATAATTGGCAAATTTCACAATTAATAGAAATAAAATGGCTCACCTACACAGAATTAGGGTTCATGCAGGTGAGCCATAAGAATTGTTAATGGTTCATGCAAGCAGGATTATTTCTGCATCCAACGCTCTAAGCCACGAGCCTCAAGAGCAGCAAGTGTCTTCTGAGGATCTTTTACTTTGGCCAAGAAGATCATAGCAGCAATGATGTAAGGTTTGTAGGAAGCCTCTTTGTACAAAGGTGTGCGGTAGCGATCGAATACCGATGCAGCAACTTCGCCCTCTTTGCAGCTAACGCCTGTAATATCGGCAGGCAGGCAGTGCATGTAAAGTGCTTTGCCGTCTTTTGTGGTTTTCATCAGCTCTTCGGTGCACTCCCAATCTTTGTGGTTGGCATTTTGAGCAAGCAGCTCTTTCTCAAGAACTTTGATACCGTCAAAATCGTTTTCGCCGTAAAGGTTGGTACGCTTCTCCATTGCAGCAAACGGTGCCCAGCTCTTGGGGTAAACAACGTCAGCATCTTTAAATGCTTCTGCCATGCTATTTACTTTCTTAAAGCTACCGCCGGAAGCAGCTGCGTTTTTCTTAGCAACTTCTTCAACCTCAGGCATTACTTCGTAGCCCTCGGGATGTGCAAGGACAACATCCATGCCGAAACGAGTCATCAAGCCGATGATGCCCTGAGGAACAGACAGAGGTTTGCCGTAAGAAGGAGAATATGCCCAAGTCATAGCAATCTTTTTGCCCTTCATATTCTCAATGCCGCCAAAATGGTGAACCAGAGCCAAAGCGTCTGCCATTGCCTGTGTGGGATGGTCAATATCGCACTGTAAGTTCACAAGAGTTGGTCTCTGCTCGAGAACGCCTTCTTTATTACCTTCTTGTACTGCTTCAGAAACTTCGTGCATGTAAGCATTGCCTTTGCCGATGTACATATCATCACGGATACCGACGACGTCTGCCATAAAGGAAACCATGTTAGCAGTTTCACGAACGGTTTCACCATGTGCTATCTGAGATTTACCCTCATCCAAATCTTGTACTTCAAGACCCAGCAGGTTGCAAGCAGATGCAAAGCTGAAACGTGTTCTGGTAGAGTTGTCGCGGAAAATGGAAATACCCAAACCGCTGTCAAAAATTTTGGTAGAAACGTTCTGTTCACGCAGATGGCGCAGAGCGTCTGCTACGGTGAAAACAGCTTTCAGTTCGTCGTCGGTTTTCTCCCAAGTCAGGAAGAAATCGTTTTGATACATTTTAGAGAAATCAAGTTTATTAAGAGTTTCGATATATTTGTTAAGTCCGCTCATTGTGTATCTCCTTTATAATTTTATTTAACCGCATTACCTGCGGGCTGTAAACGTAACTGTACTTATTTATTGCAGTAGATTGAAGGCATTGCGGCATAAACAGCAGCGCAACGAACCAAATCTTCTTTCCATGTTTTCTCGTTGGGAGCATGTGCCTGAGCCTCTTTACCGGGGCCAAAGCCGATGCAAGGGATGCCATAACGGCCCATAATGGAAACACCGTTGGTAGAGAAAGTCCATTTATCTACCTTAGGCTCACCGTACATGCCTTTGTAAGCCTCAACCATTGCTTTTGTAGCAGCATGATCTTCGGGAATAACCCAAGTTGGGAAGTAGCAGTCGGTGGGGTAAACAAGCCCGGTCCAAGACGGACGCTCGTAGGTGTACATGCTAACTTCTGCACCGTATTTCTTGCAAGAAGGCAGGTTACGTACTTCTTCCAAAGCCATCTCGTAGGTTTCACCATCGGTGAGGCGGCGGTCAAGAGAAACTGCACAAGAGTCTGCAACAGCGCAGCGAGAGGGAGATGTGTAGAAAATCTGAGAAGTGGTAACGGTACCTTTACCCAAGAACGGATCGTAGTGGAGGTTATTATTCAGCTCGCGAACTTCTTGCAGGATATCTGCCATTTTGTAGATAGCATTATCGCCGCGCTCGGGTGCAGAACCGTGGCAGGATACACCTTTTACATCAATACGGATTTCCATACGTCCGCGCTGGCCACGGTAAATGTTGCCGTCTGTTGGCTCGGTAATCACAACGAATTCCGGTTTCACTTTGTCTTCGTTGATGATGTACTGCCAGCAAAGTCCGTCGCAGTCTTCTTCCTGTACAGTGCCTGTTACAACAACAGTGTATTTATCGCTGAGAAGACCAAGATCTTTCATGATTTTTGCGCCGTATACGCCGGAAACAATACCGCCCAACTGGTCGGAGGTTCCGCGTCCGCCGATTTCGGTTTCTGTTTCGAAACCTTCATAGGGGTCAAATGTCCAGTTTGCTTTGTTGCCGATACCAACGGTATCGATATGAGCATCGTAGCCGATGAGGGTTTTACCTGTGCCCATATAACCCAGAATATTACCCATCGGGTCGATTACAACTTTATCAAAGTTGAGGTCTTTCATCTCTTTTTCAATTCTTTTGATGACGCCCTCCTCTTCGCAGCTTTCGCCGGGGATAGCAACGAGATCACGCAGGAATTTTGTCATTGCAGCTTCGTAACCCTGAGCTGCTTCTTTGATTTTGTTAAAATCCATGATTGTAGTCTCCTTTTCAAATTTTTGTTTATCGCAGATTTATTTACTGAAAAATATGCCTTTGCCGTGGTAGCTTATTTGTTGCAGTAGGTTGGATGAGCACCGTTCCAAACAATGCCGCGGTAACTATCAGGGTCGGTGTCTCCCTCGGTGGAGAACATCAAAATTTTAGAGTTTTCGTCAAGCTTCAGCGCTTCACGAAGGTCTTTATACTCATCGCTCTCCATCAGAGTAGCAATCAGGCCCATACCAACTGCACCTGATTCGCCCGAGACCACCTGCGGGTCACCTTTCATGGGTGCCCCAAGCATTCTCATACCTTTTGCAGCTACCCAATCGGGGCAGGATACAAAGAAACTGCTGTGATTTTTAAGAATATCCCAAGAAATTGTGTTTGGCTCACCACATGCCAAACCTGCCATAATCGTTTGCAAATCACCCTCTGCAAAACGGATTTTACCATCTTGCTCAGCAGCAGATTTGTAGAGACAAGCTGCAATTTCAGCTTCCATAATCACAGTGGTGGGGCAGTTATCGGGGTACATATTGGCAAAGAAGCCCTGCACCGCACCTGCCAACGAGCCTACACCTGCTTGCACAAAAATGTGAGTGGGTCTGTCCACACCGGCTGCTTTCAGCTGTTCGTAAGCCTCCATTGCCATGGTGCCATAGCCTTGCATAATCCAAGCGGGGATTTCTTCGTAGCCGTCCCATGCAGTGTCTTGCACCATAACGCCGTGCTCGGTTTTTTGCGCCATTGAATTTGCCATTCGAACACATTCGTCGTAGTTAACTTCTTCGATGCTAACCTTTGCACCCTCTTTTGCAATATTGTCAAAACGGGTTTTGGTAGAGCCTTTGGGCATAAGTACAACCGATTTTTGACCAAGTTTGTTTGCCGCCCAAGCAACGCCTCTGCCGTGGTTGCCGTCGGTAGCGGTAAAGAAAGTTGCCTGACCAAACTCTTCGCGGAGTTTATCGGAGGTTAAGTAATTATAATCAACTTCAGAAACGTCTTTGCCAAGCTGCTGGGCTATGTAACGAGCCATGGCAAAAGAACCGCCCAATACTTTGAATGCATTTAAACCAAAACGATAAGATTCATCTTTAACAAAAAACTCTTTAACACCAAGCACCCCTGCCATATTCTTTAAATGTGCCAAAGGTGTGGTTGTATATTGCGGAAAGCTTTTATGGAATGCTCTTGCTTTTTCTACCTCAGACAGCGCCATAACTTTTAGCTTCGCGTCATCGGTTTTAGGCATTTTGTTTTCTACCCATTTGATCTTATCCATTCGACAAACCCCTCCTAATTTTATAGCGGCAATTTTCATTGCGTAGTGTTGCTTTATGTCTCCATCATAGCACAGAAATAGAATAAATCAATAGATTTTCTAAAAAATTTTTAGATTTGCTCAAAAATATTTTATTTTTACCATAAAGTTGCTGTTTTATAGCTTGCTTTTTTCATTTTTAGATGATAAACTATCTAATAGTAACACTATAACTCTTTTAATGTTTTTTAATTGTGTACAAAGTGCAGTAAAGTCATACTTCGATTAAATTGTACCGAACCTAAAATATTTTTAGGGGTTTTAGCGTCGTTATAAAAACGAGTGCTTCGTGCACGGGCTACATTAAATATTGGGGAAACGAGGTGCAGTAATGTTTGAATTCGTGGTTAACGGAAAGACAACTTTTGCACAGAAGGATGAAAAGCTGATTACATATTTAAGAGAAACGCTTCATCTCACTTCTGTAAAAAACGGATGCTCTGAAGGTGCATGCGGAACATGTATGGTTTTGGTAGATGGCAAGGCGACAAAAGCCTGTATTTTAACCACAGCACGCGCAGCAGGTAAAAGCATTGTTACCGTAGAGGGGCTATCCTCTCGTGAAAAAGATGTTTACGGTTATGCATTTACGCATGTTGGTGCCGTACAATGTGGATTTTGTACACCGGGTATGGTCATCAGTGCCAAAGGCTTGATTGACACAAACCCAAATCCATCGCCTATGGATGTAAAAGAAGCGATTAAAAATAACATTTGCCGTTGCACCGGTTATAAAAAAATAGAAGAGGCAATTTTGCTTTCTGCTAAACTGTTCCGCGAGAACACCGCTGTACCAAAACAAGAATTTTGCGGTGTAATTGGCGAAAACCTGCACCGTGTGGATGCCACCGCTAAAGCACTTGGTACAGCAGAATATGCCGATGATATCCATATAGACGGCATGCTGTATGGAAGTGCAGTACGCAGCAGCTATCCCCGCGCCCTTGTAAAACATATTGATGTCACCGAAGCAAAAGCATTGCCCGGTGTTGTTACTGTGCTTACCGCTGCCGATTTGCCCGGCAACCATAAAATTGGGCATTTGAAAAAAGATTATGATGTGTTGATTGCCGAGGGTAAAGAAACTCATTTTATCGGCGATGCAATTGTGCTGATTGCGGCAGAAAGCAAGGAAATTTTGGAAGAAGCCAAAAAGCTTGTTAAAATTGATTTTGAAGAGCTGAAACCCGTTCTGTCTGTTCAGGATTCGATAGCAGAGGGTGCGCCGTTGATTCACGAAACCGGTAACCTGCTTGCCGACGAACATTTGGTGCGCGGCGACGCCGACGAAACAATAAAAAATTCGAAACACTCTGTAACAATGCGTTACAGCACACCTTTTACCGACCATGCGTTTCTTGAACCCGAAACTGCAGTTGCAATGCCAGAAGGTGACGGTGTGCTTATTTACTCAGGTGACCAGGGTATTTATCAGACACGCAAAGAGTGCAGCGAAGCACTTGGATTGCCCGAAGATAAAGTACGCGTCATTGCAAAAATGGTAGGCGGTGGTTTTGGCGGCAAAGAAGATATGAGTGTTCAGCATCATGCTGCTGTTCTCGCATACAAATCTCAACGCCCCGTTAAAGTTTCTTTTACGCGGAAAGAAAGTATTATGATACACCCCAAACGCCACCCGATGGAGATGGAGTTTACCACTGCATGTGACGAAAACGGTTACCTCACAGCGATGAAGGCAACATTGCTTGCCGATACAGGTGCTTATGCGTCACTCGGCGGCCCTGTTTTGCAAAGAGCTTGTACGCATGCGGCAGGTCCATACAATTATCAAGTAATTGATATCCACGGGCAGGCTTGGTATACCAATAACCCGCCTGCAGGCGCATTCCGCGGCTTTGGTGTAACACAAAGTTGCTTTGCAACAGAGTGCAACCTCAACCTGTTGGCTGAAAAAGTAGGCATATCCCCTTGGGAAATACGCTATCGTAACGCAATTCGTCCAGGTGAGGTATTGCCTAACGGACAAATCGCAGATGAATCTACCGCATTGGTAGAAACTTTGGAGGCTGTAAAACCATACATGGATGCTCACCCCAAAGCAGGTATTGCTTGTGCAATGAAGAACAGCGGGCTTGGCGTCGGCATCCCCGATACCGGACGCTGCCGACTAACCGTCAAAGATGGAAAGGTGCATATCCACAGCAGTGCAGCTTGCATTGGGCAGGGTATGGGTACCGTTGTTACACAAATGGTTTGCACAACTCTTAGTCTCTCCCCCGAACAAGTAATTTATGATGCGCCCGACACAAAAGAAGCACCCAATGCAGGCAATACAACTGCATCCCGTCAGACACTGTTTACCGGCGAGGCAACCCACCGCGCTGCTATGGCACTGAAAGAAGCACTGGGCAGTAATTCGCTCGAAAGCCTGAACGGCAGAGAGTTTATAGGCGAATACCTCGGTGTAACCGATAAAATGGGCAGTGACAAGCCAAACCCCGTCAGCCATATTGCTTACGGTTATGCAACTCACGTGGTAGATTTGGATGAAAGCGGCAAGCTTTTAAAGGTAATTGCAGCACATGATGTTGGCAAAGCGGTTAACCCCATCAGCGTTGAAGGGCAAATTGAAGGTGGCGTTGTTATGAGCCTTGGATACGCTTTAACCGAAGATTTTCCGCTGAAAGACGGTGTTCCCACCGCGAAATACGGTACACTTGGCTTAATGAAATCGACGCAAGTACCTGAAATTGAGTCGATGATCATTGAGAAGAGCCACAGTGACTTGGCATACGGCGCAAAAGGTATCGGTGAAATCTGCTCTATTCCCACTCCACCCGCAGTTCAGCTTGCTTACTACAACTTGGACGGCAAGTTTAGAACAAAACTGCCGATGGAAGACACCCCCTACTCCAGAAAAAAGAAATAAGCAGAACATAACAAAGAGCGCGAGACCAATAAAAAGGTCACGCGCTCTTTTTCGTCAGCTTATTTCAATAGATATTAGGGCAGCTTCCAAAACTCCTCGGCAGAGTAAGTGGGCTGTTCATTTCTGTAATATGCATAGGTAGTTGGATAACCTGAGGGGATTAGTGTAATAACGCGATTTGCTGCAGCACCTTCCGCCCCTGAAAAAGAATCGACTGCATTGGAAAAATGAAAACAGTTTTTTGTCATATACGCGCGGTAAAAATCCATATAAAATGGCCTACCGTTGCGCCCTGCTCCCTCATTGGGTATGAGTTTGGTACCGTTTATCAAGCTTTCACGCAACATAGGCAAACTGATATAAACATTCTGTTCATTTTTTAAAACAAGGTTGTATGTTGGGTCCAGCATAATCCATTGTTTTAACTCTTTGGAGTAAGCATGCACTACCACATGGCAATATACAGTATTTGCATCGGGTGGGGCGCACTTAACCGATTTTGCGGGAATGCCATAAGCACGCAGCATTTCAGAAAGAATAATTGACAATCCCCTGCACTCTACCCCATTCATTTTTTTACTGTATTGCATAATGGATAAAGCGTCCTGCTTTTCAGGCATACCCGATTCTCCGTTATGCCTAAATTGTGTTGATACCCAATTTAATAAAACCTGCATTTTATCTGCATCATTCTTTTTTGTATTCACTAATTTGTCTAAAGCATTTGTTTTTAGTATGCTTTTAAGTTTATCTCTTTTGCCAAGCTCATAGGTATATGGTATGTTTACAGCAGTTTTTGTATAGTTGGGGTATTCTTTTAGCTTATTCAGCCACTCGGCTGCAGGAACATCCTCAAACATAAATTGAGGCTGCCCTTCAAAATCTATGGGCGATGATGAAGTTCTGACAAAACGTATCTCGCGTTTTTTGCCATACTGTTCGTATTCACCAACCAAGGTTTTATTGTTTTCAAAGCTTAGGCTCACAATTGCCGTCCAAGGGCTATCATTAAAGGTATAAACAATTTTGTCATCCTCAAAATACCATTTATTGGGCAACAAGTAATTCGCATCACAAGATTCCACCGTAAGATACAATCTTGGATTATCACCTTTGGTTACAAAATTCATAGTCACTTTGTCGTTTATATACTTTTTCTCCCCCACCACTACATAAAAAGAACCCTTCCATGTACCGTTGATGTTTTTCAGCATATCCTCTTCTTCAGATGACAAATCTTCAACGCTTGTTTGCAGTATATGGTTTCGCTGATATGGTGTTGCAAAAGTAAAAGCAGAAAACGCAATTGCAGCTGCAAGCAGTAATACTATAGTCAAAAGTTTTGTTGTCGTTCTCATTGTAGTGGTCCTCATATCCATTTCAATATTTCTTATATAGTACCATAACATTGTAAAAATATTGCATCTATTTAGAAACTTTTTTTAAATATTTTTTCAAATTACTGGATAAGTTGAAAACCTCTTTGATGATTCTTCTTCGCTTGAAAATCTCTATATATCGAATTTTCACCTTGCAACCTTGATTACTTTTGTTTGCGCTGCCAAATCCTGTACGGTTTTATGTCGACTCGTAGCGCATCCCCAAATAAAAGAACCCATATTTAAAATACCATTCGAAATCACGTTGCCACTGCCTTTAATTAAAAATTCTCTCAAAATAGCATCCCAAAACGTAAGCTTTTTACTATCAAGCCTCACAACCCTAATTTTGAGCAGCCATTTGCCCGGTGTATAGCCATTGCCTGCCCAAAGCAAAATAGCAGTTAAAATATTGCTAACTCCCAAAAGCAATATTAATGGGAGTAATAAAATTAAAATACCGCCTTGTATGGTGCCGCTGCCTAAAAGTTTACTTGGCAATACCGCAAGCAAAATTGCAATAGCAGACACAAAAGTATCCACCATAAATGCGCCAAGCCGGCGAGACATGCTCGCTAAGCCTACGGTTTCAGCCAAATTTCTTGCATCTATTATATTTCTTGCAATTTTTGCCGGAGAACCCAGTTGCTGAGAAGCAGATTCTTCTGTTCGCCCCCTTGCTGTTTTCTCATCAAAAAAGCTGCTGTAATTCGACAGCACCTCATCCAAATCTGTTTTCGGCAATTTATCTTCCAAAGCGTTTTCTAATTCAGTCAAGAATTCTGCCTTACTCAAATCACATCCTCCTTCTTGTTATAATATACATATTTTATATAATTTTACCATAATATCATTTACAAAACAATCTGCACAGCAAAACGAAAAAGACGGGAATCATCCCGTCCTTTTCTATAATATTAGCGGTTCGAACTTTCGGGTTGTTGCGGATAATACTCACTCTCATGACGGGGGACATATGCTCCGCGATGCTCAGCAACAACTTCACCATTCTGTACCACCAGCTGGCCACGTAAAAATACTGCCTTCGGTCTGCCGGTGACAGGCATCCCCTCATAAGGGGTGTAATCGACGTTCTGTTCCATTTTTTGTGCAGTAATTATGCCCTTATAAGATGGGTCCCACACAACGATATCTGCATCACTGCCCGCAAGTAGCGCACCTTTTTGAGGATACATACCAAAAAGACGAGCTGTATTTTCGCTCAACTGAGCCGCCATCTGTTCTTTGGTTATACGGTTTTCGCACACACCGTAGGTATACATCACAGCAGGGCGATGCTCTACCCCGGGCATACCGTTGGGGATTTTACTAAAATCTTCTCTGCCCTGCTCTTTTTGCTTTTTAAAGTTAAAGCTGCAGTGGTCGGTTGAAACGGTATCAATGTCGCCGTTTTTCAGCCCCGTCCACAAACACTGCTGATCTTCTTTTTTACGAAGGGGGGGTGAGCATACATATTTTGCGCTTTCGAAGTTTTGAAGGTGATAACGGCTTTCGTCCAACGTCAAGTAATGCGGGCAAGTTTCAACATACACTTTTTGCCCCCTTGCACGGGCTTTGAGCACCTCATCAAAACCCATTTTGGTACTCAAATGTACGATGTTGACAGGAGCACCCGCAGCCTCGGCGATGTATAAGTAACGTGAAATTGCTTCCGCTTCAACAAAATCGGGGCGAGAAGCGGGATGCGCCGCAGGAGAAAGCTCACCTGTCGCACGTTTTTCTGCTATCATCTCGTTAACGAGGTCGCCGTTTTCACAGTGGGTACCAATAATACCATGCACATCATGCACCCGCTTCAATATTTCGTACAGCTCACCGTCCGAAACGCGCAGATTGTCGTAGGCAAGATAAAGCTTAAATGAAGTAACACCCTCGGTAACCATTGTATCAATTTCTTTGCTGACAGACGGATTCCAATCGCTGATTGCCATATGGAATGCATAGTCGCAAGAGGAGACACCATCGGCTTTATTGTGCCAATTTTGCAGAGCCTGTACAAGAGATTCACCTTTTTCTTGCGTTGCAAAATCTACAATTGTGGTGGTACCGCCAACAATCGCACCGCGCGTACCACTGTGAAAGTTATCTGCCGTCAAAGCAGTGCCGGTACTCATATCAAAGTGGGTATGGGCATCAATAAAACCGGGGAAAATCAAGCACCCGCTTGCGTCGAGCACATCTGCATTTTCAGTGGACAGCTGTGCCGCAATCTCAGTAATTTTCCCATTATCAACGCGAATGTCAGCAGAATAACTGCCCTTTGGAGTAACAATAGTACCGCCCTTAATCATTTTTGACATAGAGTGACCCCCTTCAACATGCACAATACGGGTATCCGTTTTTTCGGATACCCGCACAGGCTATTTAAAAAATGGTGTTGCAGAATGATAATTTTTTAAAACAGATAATTATACTCAACATATGCAGTGGTAATCAACTTGCGGATATCCTCGGGCAAACCGCATTTGGGGTCTGAAACTGCATAGTCCTTAACCTCACCGTCCAGACGAACACGGAAGATACTCTTCGCACCGTCTATGCATAAGAAACCTTCGTTTTTGCTGTCGTCAAAATCAGGGAGATTGCCAAACAGAGTAAATTTTTCTTTGTAAGGTGCACTGTCGTACGGGCAGAAGGTTTCGCAGTTGCCGCACTCGTTGCACATACCGTCGACATGGATAATTTGAGCCATTGGCTTGGTACCCACATGGATAGAAAGATTTGCACGGTTGGGGCACACATCTACGCAACATTCGCATACGGTTGCACATTCCAGGCAACGGTCACATTGCTTATAAGCATCGGTATCAACCTCAAGCAAACCTTTTTTCAGTCTTACATCGGCAGAGTTGGGGTTGACATTCAATTCTTCATAATGATTTGTTTCCAACTTAGAAATTGCTTTTGCAAACTGCATAGCATCAGCAATTGCCTCTACTACCGTTGCAGGGCCGCGCAGTGCATCGCCTGCGACAAATACGTTTTCAACGTTGGTTCTAAATTTGGCATCCACTTTCACGCGTCCGCGCTCATCAACTGCAATGCCGTTTTTCTCGAACAACTCGGTGTCCACTTTTTCGCCTATTGCAGCAATCACGGTGTCTGCAGGAACTGTAACGATTTCTTCGGTTTGAACAGGGCTGCGTCTGCCGCTTTCGTCAGGTGCACCAAGAACCATTTTATAGCATTTGAGCACACCGTTTTCAACGCCGATTGGGGCAAGCAGTTCACAGAATTCCACACCGTCTTCCAGCGCAAGTTCAAGTTCTTCTTCATCAGCAGGCATATAGCGCTTGGTTCTGCGGTATACGAGTGATACTTTTTCTACGCCCTTTACACGTTTTGCTGCGCGCGCTGCATCCATAGCGGTATTGCCGCCGCCTACGACGACAACATTCTTGCCGAGGTTTAAGCTGGACTCATCTGCTTTGTATTTTTCTAAAAACTCCAGCACGTTCATTGCTTTACCGGTTTCTAAGCGCAATATTCCCGGCTTCCAAGCGCCAACTGCAAACAGCACATATTTATAGCCGCGCGCTTTGAGTTCTTCAACCGAAGTTTGCTCAGATCCCAGTATAAATTCTGCACCCATAGAACGAACCAAATTCACGTCGTTATCGATAGCTTCATCTGAAATTCTAAACTCAGGAATAACCAGTTTAACAATACCGCCCAGTTCTTTTCTTCTCTCGAATACGGTAACCGGCATGCCCTCTTTGCCCAGAAAATACGCAGCAGCAAGGCCTGCAGGGCCACCACCGACGATTGCTACTTTCGATCTACCTTTAATTTTAGGAGCTTCCAATTCTGCCAGCAACTGATCGTAACCCGCTTTAGCAGCTTCTAGTTTAGCAGCACGGATTTTCACCGATTCATCATAGAAATTACGGGTGCATTTATCTGCACAGTGATGCGGGCAAATAGTACCCGTGATAAACGGCAGCGGATTTTTCTCGGTAATTACTTTCAAAGCCTCAAGATGATTTCCTTCGCCTGCCAAACGCACGTAAGCTGGGATATCCTGCCCAATTGGGCAGCCATCTTGACAAGGAGCACTAAAGCAATCGATGAGAGGAACTTTCTTTTTCATTTTACGGTTGGGCAGCGGTTTCATTGCTTTGAGATGATGCGGATCACGTACACATTCGTAAGCAAGCGACTGTAGTTTTACAAGGTCCACGCCATCAAAATCTTTGTATTCGCAAGAATCTAATACTTCTGCCATCTGCGAAAGCCGCTGATATCCACCCGGTTTTAGCAATGTTGTAGCGAGGGTAATGGGCCAAATGCCCACTTCAAAAATCTTCTCAATGTTAAAGATATCTGCGCCGCCGGAATAAGAAATGCGCAGCTTGCCGTCAAATGCTTTAGAAAGCTTATGAGCAAGCGAAACGGTGAGCGGATAAAGTGAACGGCCGGACATGTACATCTCTTCGCCGGGCAGCTCTCCGCGGCCAATACCTACCGGGAAAGTGTTGGTAAGTTTGACACCAAAAGTAAGCCCGTTGCTTTCCGCCAGATTTATCAAGCGTTGAATCATAGGCACAGCATCTTCAAATTGCAAGTCTGCCTTAAAGTGGTGGTCATCAAATACAAGATAATCATAACCCATCTCATCCATCGTCTTGCGTGCAAATTCATAGCCCAGCAAGGTTGGGTTGCATTTAATATAGGTATTAAGCCCCTTTTCGGTAATGAGGTAGGTAGCAATGCGTTCAATCTCTTGCGGTGGGCAGCCGTGTAGCGTAGAAAGTGTAATGGATGTACAAACTTTGGGGCTGATGCCCTCTACAAAAGCTGCATCAATATGCTCAAAACGATTGAGATTTGCAAGTGCAAATGCTTTGCACTCTGCCCATATCTCTGTATTTTCGGCATTTTTAAGCCCTTCGATAAAGGTATCAATTTTGGGGGATTGAATGCCTTCAAGGTCATATCCGACGCTCATATTAAACATAAAGCCTGTGTCGCTGCCCAAACCGAATTCTTTGGATATCAGTTTCAGTGCAAACCACGCTTTAACATATTCGTCGTATGCCTCGGGTATGCGCAGCTCAGTTGACCATTCCACGTTGTAGCATTCATCTTCTGCATTGATGCAAGGTTTTGCTACCGGTAAATCTTCACCGTCAAGTTTTTGTACGGTTTTCAGCTCAAAAAAGCGGCTGCCAGCAAAATAAGCAGCAATAATATTCTGTGCAAGCTGTGTATGCGGGCCTGCTGCGGGGCCAAACGGGGTTTCCATCTGTTCGCCAAACAAGTGCAGTACTTTATCGTTTTTCTTTATAAATGGGCGGCGTACGCCGAAAACGGCGCCATCGGTTTTATGCTCTTCCAATACCCAGTTGACCAATTTATCAAATGGGATTGGTCTCATTCTATCACTCATTCGTGTTTCTCCTCTCTATTAGACCGATTGCATTTTCATCAGCCTACCTAGGTACAATTTTATTATCTGCCAAAATTAATTCTGTCTGCCAATGCTTTTGCCTGCTCACGGCATTTTGCCATAACGGCTGCTTCATCAATATTCAGCAGTTCGCGGTTTTTCATAAGGACCTTACCATTGCAAACGGTGGTAACGACACTGCGCCCGTTCATACCAAATAAAGTATGCCCGTTGATGTTATCGGCTGTCATTGGTGTAAGCGGGTTGTAATCGGTGACGATGACGTCTGCTGCTGCCCCTGCTTTAAGCACACCAAGCGGTTTTTTAAAGTAACGGTTTGCAATTGTTGCATTGTTTTGGAATAACATAACTGGAATTTCGCCCCAAGCAACATTCGGATTGCAGGTATTGTGCTTATGCAAAATATTTGCAACTTTATAGGATTCGAGCATATCATTGGTATAGCCATCGGTGCCAAGACCGATGAGAATTCCTTTTTGGAATAAGGTAAGTACTGCAGGGCATCCAACTGCGTTACCCATATTGGATTCGGGGTTATGAACCACCATCGTATCGGTATGTTTTAAGATATCCATTTCATGTTCATTAATATGAATGCAATGACCGGCAATGGTTTGCGGCCCGAGAATATCCATATCAAACAAACGGTTGACAATACGCTTACCGTATTTTTCAAGCGAATCATAAACATCGCTGATGCCCTCGGCAACATGGATGTGGAAACCAGTCCCTTTGGGAGTATGCTCCCGGCTAAACTCCAGAGTTTTATTCGAAAGTGTAAACGCAGCATGCATGCCCATCATACCATACTGCATATCATTTTCGTCTTTTAATGCGGCTTGAATAAATGCTTCGTTCTCAAGCACTGCTTGTTTCATTTTTTCTTCACCGTCACGGTCAGAAACCTCATAGCACAGGCAGGTACGCACGCCATATTCTGCTGCAGCATCTGAAATAGCAAACAGGCTGCCGTCAATTTCGCCATAGCTTGCGTGATGGTCAAACACTGTTGTTACACCATTTTTAATGCAATCAAGGTAAGTAGCATATGCACTGTATTTTGTGTCTTCGACTGTAAGTTTACGGTCAAGTGTCCACCAAAGTCCATCCAGAATATCCATAAAGTTTTTGGGGTTATGACCTTTAATGGAAAGTCCGCGTGCAAACGCACTATAAATATGGTTATGTGCATTGATAAGACCCGGCATAATGACGCCGCCTTTGGCATCAATAAACTCTGCATCGGGATATTTTGCCTTCAATGCAGAAGTCTCACCCACTTCTTTAATCAGTTCTTTTTCTACGCAGACACAGCCGTTCTCAAAAAAGAGATTGTTTTCATCGCGGGTAACAAGTCTACCGTTTCCAATTAATAGCATCGCGCATTCTCCTTACTCTTTAAAAATTGATCTTGGTTGAGTGGTTAAAAAAGAAATATTCTTTATCGGGTTTTCTGCATATAAAAAATGCCTACGCACCGTGCAGATTGTTCCCAAATTCGAACATTCAGCCCGTGCGCAAAGCACTCCGTTTCAGCCGTTTTCTTTTATCATGCCCCATTATAATAAGTATGACTTTTGGCAAAAATCATACACATTGCACAGAAAGTAGAATCTTTCTGTTTACAATTTATATTTTACCATTAGATTTATTAAAAATCAAGCATTAATATGTAGGCGGATTGCATAAACTAAAAATTATTTTTTAGCAATTATTTTTTTTGTTGAAAACTGTTGATTTATTTTTGGTTTCTGCTATGATGAATACTATACAAATCGCACCGGAGCATTGCACAAAACCGATTCATTAAATGCACCGGAGAAATGGAGGCAATGATGCTGCAGGGATTAACCTTTGATTTTTTAAAACGTCTTGCAAAGGGCATATCGCAGCAGTTTGGCAACAACTGCGAGGTTGTAGTGCATGATCTTAGCAACAACTTTACCGAAAGCTCTATAGTCATTATCGAAAACGGACATGTAACCTCACGCAAAGCAGGTGATGGGCCGTCTTTGGTGGTGTTGGAAGCATTACATGGTGACCATAGCAAACTGAAAGATCATCTAAACTACCTTACCAAAACACGCGACGGTAAAATTCTTAAATCCAGCACTATTTATATCCGCGACGAGAAAAACGATGTAGTTGGAATCTTTTCTATCAATTACGACATTACCGGTTTATTGATGATTGAAAATTCTTTGAAACCGCTCATTGCAACCGAACCGGATACCAAAGAGCCTGAACGCATTGCGCAGAATGTGAATGACTTGCTGGACGAATTGATTGAGCAATCTGTGCAGCTGGTGGGGAAACCTGTTGCTTTGATGAATAAAGACGATAAGATTAAAGCAATTCAATTCTTAAATAACACAGGCGCATTTTTAATAACAAAATCCGGCGATAAAGTAAGCAAGTATTTTGGGATTTCAAAATATACATTGTACAGCTACATTGATGCTAAATAATCGTTATACAATTAAAAAGCACGCTGTCCTTAAGGACAGCGTGCTTTTTAATTTTCTTTTTTTACTAGGTTGAGGTAACGATAAACTGTCGGTACCGAAACTCTCAATGCATCTGCAACATAACTGATTGCGCCTTTAATCATGAAGGTACCCATCTCGTTGAGTTTATCTACAATATCCATCTTTTCACGCTGCTGCATGGTTTCTGCCACATTAACAATATCGGGGCAGATGCGGTGGATGTTGTTCATAACCAGGTCTTGTACATTCATATTTAAGTTTTCTGAAATAATCGAAGATTCATTTGGAATTTTCAGCATAGCAATTAAGTCTGTAAGCAGATTGCGCGATTCTACTAAATTGTGGTAATCCGTATTAACGCAAAGCATCCCAACAAAACGTTCGCTGTCATCCTTTATAAAGTATGTAGAGGATTTGAGCATGTGACCGTTTTTTGCCACACCCTGATAGTTTGCCATATAGGGCACTTGCTCAAAAATTGCAGCTTTGAGAACCTTAAGCGAAAGGTCAGTAATCGGTGAGCCTACACTTCTTCCGCTGATATTCCCATTGCGAATTGCAACAACAGACTGATGATAGTCGGTGAGGTCGTGTAAAACCACCTCTGTGTTTTCCCCCATACACTCGGCGATAAAATCGACGAGCGGAAGGTACATGCTAACGTATTTGTTCATGGGTAGCCTCCTTCTTTAATACGGCTTTTAACCGGTTGCCCCGAGTGTAACTGTTATACAGTTTAAAAGGTGTGCATATTATTTTTTTGTTTCTGTTTTATCTTTGGGAAGAATTACATTAAGGAAAACTGCCATTAAAGTAGCTACCACTACAGATGAACTGCCGAATACGGTAGGCACCCAAGATGGGAACAGCTGTAAACTGCCGGTTGCCTGCACGATACCTGCACCGAGCGCAACAGAAAGCCCGACAACAGCTGTATTTCTGGGTGTAAGCGATTGAGAGGCAATCATTTTAATACCAGTCATAGTAATGGTTGCAAATACAGAGATGGTTGCACCGCCGATAACGCTTTGAGGAATAGTAGTAAGAACCGATGCGAATTTAGGAACAAAGCCGGCTACAAGAAGAACACCGGCTGCAAAACCGAATACAACTCTGTTAACTACTCTGTTAACAGTTACGATACCAACGTTTTGGCTGTAGGTAGCTGTAGGCATACCACCAAAAAATGCGCCGATAACACTGGCAATACCATTGCCAACAATACCGCCCGTAAGTTCGTCGTGAGTGGGCATTCTGTCAAGACCGCCTGTGGTGGTAGATGAAAGGTCGCCTATGGTTTGTACCGCATTTACAATGTAGATAATAACCATCGATACAATTGCTGTCGGCTGGAATACAATGCCGAAATGCATCGGTTTTGGCAAAGAGAACCAACCTGCTGCGGTAACAGAATCGAAGTTAACCATATTCATGAAAAGGGCTACCACATAACCCGATACCATACCGATAAGGATAGCTGCAAGCTTCATAGAACCTTTTGTAAAATAGTTAAAAAATACAACGATAGCAAATGTAATCAAAGCAACCAACCAGTTTTGAGGAGAACCAAAGGTTGGAGACGCTTTGCCGCCCGCCATATAGTTAACTGCTGTAGGATACAGAGAAAGACCGATTGTAAAAATAACGGTGCCGGTTACCAGCGGAGGAAACAGAACCATTAGTTTTTTAACAAATAGGCCAACAACAATAGCTACCAAGCCACCGATGATTTGAGAGCCGAAAATGGTTGCAATACCAAATTCGCCGCCGATTGCAAGCAATGTGGGAACATAGGCAAAGCTGACACCCATAATTACAGGTAAACCGGAGCCAAGCTTTTTAGCAAACGGAAAAAGCTGAAGCAAGGTTGCGATTGCAGAAATGAGAAGCGAGGATTGCACTAAAAGTGTTTTGTCTGCCGGAGAAAGATTGCATACATTGGATACCAAAAGAGCAGGTGTGACAACACCTACAATTGCTGCAACTACATGCTGCAGCCCCAAAGGTACAATCTGCTTCAAGCTCGGCACTCCGTCCAAGCTGAAGAGAGAACCCGGGTTTTTGTTGACAGCTTCTTTCATGATAACACCTCATATCATATTTTTTGCGATTTTCTATCGCATCATCCACAGAGACCTTTGCTTAAAATAAATAATTTTTTATCAAACTAGATTCATTATAAGGTATTTTTAGCAATATTCAAGCAATTATCTTTGTTTTTCGCAAAATTTAGAAGTTGTTCTAATAAATTTATCTTATTTTTGTGTGAAAAATCAATTGCATAATGCAAATTTATTATTATGCCTTATAAAACAAAAAACCACAGATTTCCATTAAAAAGAAAACCTGTGGTTTAACAAATATAAATTTAAAATATATTATTTTACTTTACTGCAATTGCTTCAATCTCAAACAAAGCGCCTTTGGGCAGTGCCGCCACCTGAACACAAGAACGTGCCGGGCACTCCCCTTTAAAATAATTTGCATAAATCGCATTGATTGCTGCAAAATCGCCCATATTTGCAAGAAAAACAGTGGTTTTTACAACATCGCTGTAATTCATCCCTGCTGCCTCAAGTACTGCTCCGAGATTTTTCAGTGCCATCTCTGCCTGTGCTTCTACTCCCTGCGGCAATTCACCCGAGGTTGGGTCCAAGCCCAACTGCCCAGAAGTATATAATGTATTATTTGCCAACACTGCATGAGAATATGGGCCTACTGCTGCAGGCGCATTTTTAGCTGCGATAACTGTATTTGCCATGGTTTATTCCTCCAATTATAATAATTTATTATTTGTTTTGGAACTCTTGTTCACAATAAATACAACGATAAATGCCGTTTTGTGCATCGGCAAGTTTAAAAATGTGGTTAATACCCTGTTCGATAGAAGTAATGCAGCGCGGATTGATGCATTTAATTACATTGGTTACTTGGTCTGGCAGTTTCAGCTTTTTCTTTTCAATCAAACCGCCTTCGTTGATAATGTTGATGGAAATATTCGGATCGATAAAGCCCAGAACATCAAGGTTAATATCAATGTTTTCGTCAATTTTAATGATATCCTTTTTGCCCATCTTGCGGCTCTTTGCATTTTTGATGATAGCAACGCTGCAATCCAAACGATCAAGTTCGAGATATTTATAGATTTCCATTGCTTTACCTGCACGGATATGGTCAATGACCACACCCCTGTTTAAGCTATCTACATTAATCATCTTCTCATGCCTCCAATTCCAACAATTTGAGTATCAATGCCATACGTACATACACGCCGTACTGTGCCTGCCTGAAATAGGCCGCTCTCGGGTCATTGTCTATTTCGGTTGATATCTCATTCACACGCGGCAGAGGATGAAGGATGAACATATCCGGTTTTGCGTTTTTTAGTTTGTTCATATCCAAAATGTAGCTGTCTTTGAGGCGAACATAATCTTCTTCGTTAAAGAAACGTTCGCGCTGAACACGAGTCATATATAAAATATCCAGTTCAGGCATTACATCTTCCATCTTTTCTACTTCTACAAAGGGAATGTCTTTTGCGCGAAGAACCTCTTCGCGGATGTAATCGGGAATACGAAGTTCTTCAGGTGCAATAAGAACAAAACGGATGCCCTTGTAACGTGAGAGTGATTTGATAAGAGAGTGTACGGTTCTACCAAATTTGAGATCACCGCAGAGACCGATCGTAAGATTTTCGAGCCTGCCTTTCAGCGAACGGATGGTGAGCAGGTCGGTAAGTGTTTGGGTGGGATGCTGATGGCCGCCGTCACCCGCATTAATAACCGGAATGGTTGCATATTCAGACGCCACTTTCGGTGCACCCTCTTTTGGGTGGCGCATAGCACAAATATCTGCATAACAAGAAATTACACGAATCGTATCGGCTACACTTTCGCCTTTTGCAGCAGAGCTGGAATCTGCCGACGAGAAGCCCAACACACTTCCGCCTAAATTGAGCATTGCTGCCTCAAAGCTGAGACGTGTGCGAGTACTTGGTTCATAAAACAGAGTTGCAAGTTTTTTACCTTTGCAGATTTCTGAATATTTTTTGGGGTTCTTTTCAATATCATTCGATACATCAAGCAGTTCGGTGATTTCTTCCACCGATAAATCAAGAGGGTCAATTACATGTTTCATACATTACCTCCGGCTTTATTTTAGATATCCATAATTTTGTTCATAACATTATACCACGTTTTTAATAGTTTTTTATCACTTAGATCTAATTTTTACAAAATGTATCATTATAACCCGATTTTTAAAAACTTTTTTGGTGATTTATAAGCGGTATAATAAAAACAGCCCCTTTTTAAGGCTGCTTTTTATTATGATATGTTTCACTGCGAAAAAACAGCAATTGTTTAGGGCGGATGACTAAATACAGCCTATCTTGTTTACTAAGGGTAAGAAAGTTTTCTGCAGATTCTTTAGGACAAGTAAAATAGATTGGTTTATTTGCCCCATTGGAATATAGGTTAAGCACTGCAAACTGCGGAAAGTATTTGACATTTGCAGCGGTAACTTTTACACAGCCCTCTCTCTCAACTTCAGTTAGAACCAAATCCGCCTCACGCACACCTACAAAAGTTATGTCGTTGGTTAACTCATCTTCCAGTGTAAAAGGTAAATTCCAATCAGCTGCAAAAATAGTATGAGAATCGATTTTTGCAATAGCAGAGAGGTTTTTATAACCTGTTAGGCGCGCCCCTTCCACCGTTTGAGGTGCATGGAACAAACTCTGGGTTGCACTAAATTCAGCCACTTTGCCATGTGCCAGCACCGCAGCAGATTTGCAATACTGATAAATCTCACCCACATTGTGTGACACATACAATACCGTACCGTTAAAGCGCTGTAAAGCATCGGCAAATTCTTGCTCAATAGAAAAGCGCAAATGGCGGTCCAGTGCAGAAAACGGCTCATCTAACAGTAAAATGTCAGGGCTGCTCGCCAACATGCGGGCAAGTGCCACACGCTGCTGCTGCCCGCCCGAGAGCTGCGACGGGTAGCGCTGTTCCAATCCTTGCAGGCGCAACAATTCCATATATTCTTTTACAAGTTTTACACGCTGAGTCTTATCTTTTATGCCAACAGCTATATTTTGCGCTACTGTCATGTTAGGGAACAAAGCATAGCTTTGAAACATCAGCCCCACCTTACGCTGCTGCGGCATGAGGTTGATTTTTTTTGCGGAGCTATACAAAGTTTTACCGTTTAATACAATCTCACCCGAATCGGGTGTAACGATGCCGGCGATGCTGCGCAGCGTCATACTTTTGCCGCTGCCCGATGCACCGAGGATGCCGACAACTTCATTCTCAGCTTCAAGCTGTACTGAAAGGTTAAAGCTGCCAAGGCGCTTTTTGATGTCTACATAGATACTCACAGCTTCCCCTCCCTGTTGTGCTTTTGAGTTTTGTAGCATCTAAAAGGAAGATGCTCTTGTTCGTATGCGAGGCGCTTTCTTGCTGCCCAAATAATTCATTAAGCCCAAAACAATACACGAAATAAGTGTAATAACAGCAACCCAAATCGCCGCTGCTTTCATATTGCCCGCAGCAGTAGCAAAGTAAATAGCGATTGGGATGGTTTGCGTGCGCCCCGGAATATTGCCGGCAATCATAAGTGTAGCGCCAAACTCACCAAGCGCGCGGGCAAAAGACAGTACAGCGCCGGAAGCTATTCCGGGCCAAGCTTGAGGGACTTGTATCCGTAAAAAAATATTCCATTCAGACATACCAAGTGTTCTGCCCGCCCAGATGAGATTTTCATCTACTTGTTCCAAAGCGCCCTTCGCTGCACGGTACATGAGAGGGAAAGATACTACCACGGCTGCCAATACTGTTGCCTGCCATGAAAAAATAATAGTAACATCAATACTATGCAGAAGTTTACCAAGTACGCTGTTTTTACCACACAGTACCAGCAGCAGAAAACCCACCACGGTTGGTGGTAAAACCAAAGGCAGCGTGAAAACCACATCCAATAACCATTTGGTTTTTCCACTGACATAAAGGAATAAGCGCGCGCACAGCACGCCCAGCACAAAGGTAATCACCCCCGCTGTAAGCGAAGTTTTAATCGAAATCCACAGCGGAGTGATGTCAAAAGCCATGCTGCGCAGCTCCTTTCAGAATTAAGTGCTTTTCTGCAAATAAGCAAGCTGTTTTAAACGCACCTTAGAATAATGGAGAAAACCCATATTTCGCAAATACTTCTTTTGCGGTATCGCTGAACAAGAAATCAACAAATGCCTTGGCTTCTTCGGCATGTTTTGTCTCTTTTACAACACCCACAGGGTAAATCACCTTTTTATGTGACTCCTCAGGTGCGGTACATCCAATCACAACTTTGTCGCTAATTTTCGCATCGGTTTCGTACACAACGCCTGCCTGTACTTCGCCTGCTTCTACATATGATAAAACTTGCCTCACATCTTTGGATAAAATCAGTTTTGGTTTTAAAGCATCGGTTAGCTTTAAACTTTCAAAAACCTGTTGCGTATATTGCCCTACGGGTACACTTTCCGGCTCACCAACTGCAATTTTTGCAATGGATGAATCGGTAAGTTTTTCAAAAGAATCCAGTTCTGCACCATCTTTTGGGGTAATCAGTACTACTTTATTTTCAAGAATCTCTTTAACCGTATCGTTTTGCATCAGTTCTGCATCCTGCAAAGCAGTCATCTGTTTTTTACCTGCGGAAAAGAAAATATCTGCGGGCGCACCCTGCTCAATTTGCTGCTGCAAAGAACCGGAACTACCGAAATTATATGTGATGGTAATATTAGAATGTTGGGAGGTGTAAAGAGCTTTCAGTTCTTCCATGCAATCGGTAAGGCTGGCGGCGGCGGAAACCATTAACTCAACATTAGGTTCTGTATCTGATGTTTGTGAAGATTCTGACACAGAAACAGCCTCGGACGGGGACGGAGAAGAGGTTTTGCCGAATGTACCGCACCCCGATGTAAACAACAAAACTCCAGTCAACAATGCACATAACAATTTTTTCATGTCTACGACTCCTTAAGCTTATTTAATGTTTTCAGATTCTTGCACACTCATCTGTTTTGCCTTTTAGAATTTCTAGCCCATGATGCAATTCCGCAATGATATATTCAAGGTTTTCGCGTACTGCGTTGGGGCTGCCCGGGAGGTTTACAATCAACGCCTTTTCGCGAATTGCAGCAACCGAACGGCTTAACATAGCGCGTTTGGTTATTTGCAAGCTCGAATAACGCATAGCTTCGGGGATACCCGGCACAAGCTTCTGCGCTACATCAAGGGTGGCTTCGGGGGTAATATCGCGCGGAGAAAAACCGGTACCGCCTGTAGTGAGAATTAAATCGGCAAGGTCGTTATCGCACAGGCGGCGCAGTTCATTCGCAAGCATCGTACGGTCATCGGGCAGCAGCGTATAGCTTACTGCCTCGTAACCGTTTTTCGTAACAACTTCTCGAATCACTTCTCCGCTTTTATCCTCACGCTCGCCTGCATATCCTTTGTCGCTTAGGGTTATAATTGCAACCCGAAACATAGTTACTCCTCCTTTGCAAGGTGCACAGTCATATCATCACCCGCAGAGATAGTTCCGCCTGTCAACACCTTTGCAAATACACCCTCGGTAGGCATAATACACTCGCCCATCTTCTGAAAAATTTGGCATCCGTGATGGCACTCCTTACCGATTTGTGTCATCTCCAGTACCACATCGTTGCAATGTAAAACCGTTCCTACCGGTAAATTGCGAAAATCAATACCCTCTACAACAAGATTTTCACCAAATGCACCATCTTCCACCTCGGCACCACGCGCTTTAAATGCCAGTATTTTATCGTAAGAAAGTAAACTTACCTGACGATGCCAATGCCCTGCATGCGCATCATTTGCTATGCCGAAATCGGGAAGAAAACGTGCTTTGCCCACATTTGTTTTTTGTGTGCCGCGTTTTTCGCTTACACAAACCGCAATTACTTTACCCATATTATCCTCTCTTTCGTGCTAAAAAGTTCATCTGTCAAAATTATAACACCAATTATCCGCCAATTTGAGCCATCGTATGCTGTTCTTCATCTGAAATATGGCTGCCAAAATGATGCTGTAGTGGTTTTTGGAGTATGGCTTGTTGCAAAAGTTGGGTTAAATCTGCATCTTCGATGCCTTTTCGCAGGTACTCCCGCAACTCAACGCCTTTATTATAGTGCAAACATAGCTTTAAAAATCCTGTTGATGTAAGCCGTATACGGTTGCAGGTACCGCAAAAGCCGGTAGACACCGCACTGATAAAACCGATATTGCCTTGAAAACCCGCAATCGAAAAATAGGACGCCGGGCCGTTGCCTAGCTTTTTGTTGCACGGGGCAAGTTCGCCATAGGTTTGTCGCAGTTGTTCTTGTATTTCACAACTGGGTACGGGAGTAAGGTCTTTGCCATAACCAATGGGCATAAGCTCAATAAACCGCACATCAACAGGGCGGGTACGCGCAAGTTCTGCCATTTGCATTAAATGGTCGCCGTTAAATTCGCGAACCGGCAAACAATTTATTTTCACACGCAACCCCAGCTCTAAAGCTAAGTCAATGGATTTGAGCACAGTATCCAATCCACGTCTGCGTGTGATTCGTTCAAAACGGTCGGGGTCGAGTGTATCCAAACTGATGTTAACTGCATCAAGCCCTGCCTTTGCCAATGCAGGCAGCTGTTCGTACAGTAAAATACCGTTACTGGTCATAGTAACCTGTTCAATGCCTTCAATCGCTTTTAGGCTACGGATAAGCTCTGCCGTCCCCTTGCGGGCAAGCGGTTCGCCACCCGTCAGTTTAATTTTGCAAATACCCAAAGCTGCAGCGCAGCGGCACACTTTGAGAATTTCTTCATAGGTTAGCACCTCATCATGCAGGCAAGGCTCTATCCCCTCGGCAGGCATGCAATAAACACACCTCAGGTTACAGCGGTCGGTCACCGAGATGCGCAGGTAGTCGATATTGCGGTTTTGCAAATCGAACATGCCGCTATCCCCTTTCAATTATTCGTTATGATTCGGGTTACAAAAATCTCCGCTTTTACCTCCGCTTTTTCGCTGAAGGTATACCGTTTTTATTTTCATACCCTTGTCAATTGCCTTACACATATCATAAATGGTAAGCAATGCAACGGTTGCTCCTGTCAGAGCTTCCATCTCTACACCCGTTTGCCCTGTCACCTTAACGGTACATATGGCATCAACTACATTTGCATCCTGTTTTAAATCAAAATCAATATTGCATTTTGTA
Source organism: Hydrogenoanaerobacterium saccharovorans (assembly GCF_003814745.1). Taxonomy (NCBI): domain Bacteria; kingdom Bacillati; phylum Bacillota; class Clostridia; order Eubacteriales; family Oscillospiraceae; genus Hydrogenoanaerobacterium; species Hydrogenoanaerobacterium saccharovorans. The sequence continues at coordinate 1,836,170 of NZ_RKRD01000001.1, forward strand.
AGTGCCAGCGGATGACATAATGGAATAAGTTCAGATGTTTTTTTTGCCGCCATGATGCCCGCAATACGAGCAACACCCAACACGTCGCCTTTTTTAGCAGTACCATTCTTAATTGCCGCAAACGTTTCTGCATTAACAGCAATGCTGCCACGCGCAACAGCAACCCGATGGGTAATATTTTTATCTGTAACATCGACCATTACAGCGTTACCGCTTTGGTCAAAATGAGTCAGCCCATTTTCCATATGATTTTATCCTCCTTATGCTTTGCCAAAACTGCAGTAAGGGTAATGGCATACTTCGCAGTTTAGGCATAACCCGCCATGCCCCAAAACGGCAAGGTCTTTTTTGCTTAACCGTTCATCCGCCATAATACGCGGCAGCACAAGGTCAAAAATAGTGCGCTTAGCATACATTACACAGCCCGGCAGCCCAAGAATGGGGATATTACCGTTATAATAAGACAGCAAAAACATGGCACCGGGCAAAACGGGTGCACCATAAGAGACAATCTCAGCACCGGTTGCTTTGATTGCCGCAGGTGTTTTATCATCGGGGTCTACACTCATACCGCCGGTACACACTACCATGTCAGCGCCCTCGTCCAAAAACTCCCGTATTCTTGCCGTGATGTTTTCAGGGTTATCGTCCGAAAGTTTTTGCCCTAGCAAGGTCACATCATATTCACTGAGTTTTTGCATGATAACAGGGCCAAAGGTATCTTTAATTCTGCCGTAATACACCTCATTGCCCGTAGTTACAATGCCCACCTTTTTATGGCGGTAGGGCAGCAAAGAAAGTAACGGCTTGTCGCCTGCAATTTTTTGTGCGGCGTGTAGCTTTTTTTCGTCGATTACAAGAGGAATCACACGGGTGCCTGCCAGTTTATCCCCTGCTTTTACCGGGAAATTATTGTGACGGGTGGCAATCATAATTTCATCCAATGAGTTGATTTCATCCAAACGGGCAACATCTACTTTAAACACACCATCGCATTCGGCGATGAGCTCGATCTTGCCTTCTTTTACTTCACTGGGTTTCATATAATCATTTCTGCAGATATCATAAAGGATTTGCGCTGCCTCATTTTCATGCAGCATCCCCTCTTGTTTTTCCCAGATATACAGATGGTCTTTTCCCAAAGAAAGCAACACGGGGATATCCTCTTCGGTTACAACATGGCCTTTACGAAAACGAGCTTGTTTGGTAACGCCTTTCACAATCTGTGTAATATCGTGGCATAAAATATGCCCCACAGCATCCTTGGTATCAATCAACTTCATCGCAACACATCTCCAAAATGTTTATTAAATAAATCATCTGCGGTTTTGTATACTTCACGTTCAAAGCAGGAATAACGCTGCATAAAGTCTTTGCCCTGCTCGGTAAGCTCTGAGCTGCCGCCGCCTACACCGCCCACGCGGCGTGTCATAAGGGGGAACCCGAGCCCCTTCTCTGCCTCTTTAATAATCTTCCATGCTTTACTGTAAGACATCTTGATTTGTGCAGCAGCGGTTTGGAGCGAGCCTGTATCGGCAACATGCTGTAAAAGCTGCATCACACCGGGGCCGAAAAAAGGTTCGCCTTTTTTTAACCGAATGCGCAGAGAATAGCTTAAGTTTGCGATGACAACCACGCCCCTTCAATTCCGTTATATTTTTTTAAGAATAACGAGGTATCGCCAGTTTATCATAATTTTAAATAATGGTCAAGAATATCCGCCTATGCTATAGATATTATCTATGGCAAACACAAAAAGCAACCGCCGCACATGCGACGGCCGCTTTTCTGTTAAGGGGGGAATTATCATTTTGTATTATCGCCTGCATAATTGTAGGTTTCATCCACAATGCGCTCCATTGCATTGAGGATATTATGGTAGCCTGTGCAGCGGCATAGATGACCTGAAATAAGCTTTTTGAGTTCTTCGCGGTTGTACCGTTTGCCGGTACCGACAATTTCTACCGCGGACATAATAAGCCCCGGGGTGCAGAAACCGCACTGAACAGCCGCTTCTTCAACAAATGCCTTTTGGATGGGGCTAAGCTCGCCATTAGGACCTTTCAGCCCTTCTACAGTCATAATTCTTTTTCCTTCTGCCCAAACAGTAAGATAAATGCAGCTATCAATTGCTTCGCCGTCTACCAAAACGGTACAAGCACCGCATTCGCCAACCTCACAGCCGCGTTTTACACTGGTAAGCCGCAATTTATTGCGAAGGGTATCCACCAGCGCCTCACGCTCATCCACCATGATTTCAACTTCTTTTTCATTAACGATCATCTTCATCAATTTATTCATAGATGGCACCTCCCGCAAAAACAATTGCCTGTTTGAGTGCACGTTTTGATAATTCTTCTACAAGCTGCAAACGGAACTCTTTTGAAGCACGCCAAGAGGTTCTGGGGTTGACCTCGGTAATTGCCGTTTTCCCTACCTGCTCGAACAGTTCAGGGGTAATCTTCTGCCCTTTTACAAGCTTTTCTGTTTCGTGGCAGCGCATGGGTACAGGGCCTGCAACGCCAAACGCAAGGCGCATATCTTCAATCGTGGTTTTATCGCTACTGAGTTTAACATTTACCGCGCAACCGAGGGTTGCAATATCCATAGCATTGCGCTGTGCATATTTAATGTAATGTCCGCCAAATCCCTCGTAATTATCCTTTGAAATATAGATAGCGGTTACCAGTTCGCCATGTTCAAGGTTTACCTTGCCCGCACTCTTGTAAAAATCTGCAATAGGCAATGTACGCTTGCCTGCTTTGCCGGTAATTTCAACAACTGCATTGAGCGCAAACAGTGTCGATGCACTGTCGGCACTGGTAACACCGTTGCAGATGTTACCGCCGATGGTACCTATGTTGCGGATTTGGGGACCGCCTACCTGATCAACCGCATTGCCGAGGATAGGAATGTATTTTTGAATAATTTCGTTATAAGTTACGTGAGAGAAAGAGGTGCCGGGCTTTATTACAATGGTGCCGTCTTGCTCAAGGTAAATACCCTCAAGTTCTTTTATGCCGTGGATGCTGACGAGACTGCAGCCCGCAAGTTTACCCTCGCGAATTTTGATGAGCACGTCGCTGCCGCCTGAAATAATGATTGCTTTCGGGTCTGCCAAAAGTGCATCGATTGCATCCGGTATACTCTTTGCCTGATAGATTTTTTCAATATCATACATAAGTCATGCCCCCTTTCTAAATTAAGCCTGCTTCTGTAAATTTCTCGACAAGCTTTTGCGGATTGAGTGGCAAAGTGTTAATTGCTACGCCGGTTGCATGCAAAACTGCGTTGCGGATTGCCGGCGCCGGCGGGATAGCCGGAGGCTCGCCAAGTGCTTTGTTGCCGTATGGACCGCTTGGGTCGAGTGTTTCTACAAAATCAACATGCAAATCCGGGGTATCCATGCTGGTGGGGAGTTTATAGTCAAGCAGGTTATTGTTAAGGGGTTTACCTTTTGCATCATAAAGCAGCTGCTCTGAAAGGGCATACCCAAGCCCCATGCTCATGCCGCCATGCACCTGCGCTTCGGCAAGTTTGGGGTTAATAAGCACGCCGCTGTCGTGCACATTGATAATATCGATAATATGAACCTTACCGAGGGGGATATCCACCTCTACTTCGGCAAAGCATGCACCAAATGCAAAGGTGTTGTCTTTGCAGTGGTTGGTTGCTTCAGCAGTAATATGCACAGAATGGTCGAGGCTGTAAAATGCCTCCATCGCAAGCCTTTCCATCGTAAGCAGCACATCGCCGTTTTCTTTATCAACAATGTTACCGTCGCAAATATCCAATTTTTCTACCGATATTTTCAGCATATAATTCGCATAATCTAAGATTTTTGCTTTAAACTGCTCAGCTGTTTTCTTAACTGCCATACCGCTTACATAGGTTTGACGGGATGCATACGCACCGGTATCAAACGGGGTTACATCGGTATCCTGTGTAGAAATAATATGAATATCCTCCAGTTTAAAGCCGATTGTTTCTGCAGCCATTTGAGTAAATACGGTGTCTGCGCCCTGGCCTATTTCGGTAGCGCCCATTTGCAGCTGCGCCGAACCATCTTGATTCAAAATCAATCGGCTGCTTGCTGTTTCAAGCGAAATGGGGTATACACCTGTTTTATAGGTAAAAATAGACATACCCACACCACGGCGGACGGGGCCGTTTTGATTTGCATATTTTTTACGTTTTTCGTCCCAACCAATATGCTCTTTGCCTTTTTTAATACACTCCAGTAAACCGGAAGAATAGCATGTTAAGCCCGTGAAGGGGTCTTTGTATCCCAAAGGCATACAGTTTTTCTCACGAAACTCTATAGGGTCAATGTTGAGCGCTCTTGCAATATCATCCATTTGGCTTTCCATTGCAAAAGCCACCTGCGGAATACCGTATCCGCGCATCGCTCCGCCCGAGCAAATGTTTGTGTATACTGTGTAAGCATCCGATTTAAGCCCTATTTCATCTTGGTAAAGGTAGCGGTACGCATTGGATGAATTTGCAACAATTGCATGCCCGTGCGACGCATAACCGCCTTGATTGGAGTAAGCCTCTAAAGTGCGGCCAACCAATTTACCGTCGGATGTAACCGCAGCCTTTGTTTTAAATGCAATTGCATGGCGTGTACGTGTAGAAACAAAGGTCTCCTCACGAGAAATCTCCAGTTTTACACAACGTCCGCCCACTTTAGTACACAAAAATGCATTCAGCGGTTCGTAAAGAACTTCCTGCTTATTACCAAACCCGCCGCCTATATACGGTTTAATTACGCGCACCTTACCCCACGGAATACCCATTGCCTGGCCTATAACACGGCGTACAATATGAGGAATTTGAGTGGAAGATACAACAACGATTCTGTCTTTTTCCATATATGCATAAGAGATTGGCGGCTCGATGTGGCAGTGCTGTACAATTTGTGTTTCGTACTCGCCTTCAAATACATGTGCGCCTTCCTTTTGGAATGCTGCGTCCGGGTCGCCAACGGTATAGGAGGTGTGTTTGAGCACATTATCGGGGTGTTCATCGTGAATGACGGGTGCCCCCTCTTTCATCGCCTCAGCAGGGGTAAGTACCGGCTCCAGTTCTTCGTATTCCACTTTGATTCGCTTCAGTGCACGGCTTGCAGCAACCTCATCTTCTGCCACAACCGCGGCAATATCATCACCGTAAATACGTACGCGCTGATTCAACAGCTTTCTGTCGGCTACATCTTGATGAGATGCTTCAACGGACCAAGGATGGCCTGGCGTTGGGAACTGGATATCGGGAACATCAAAGCAGGTAACAATCTTCACTACACCGGGAACTTTTTCTGCTTCGGAAATATCCATGCTTTTGACCCAGCCATTAGCAATCGTGCTGTGCAAAACTTTAGCAACAAGCATTTCTCTTTCAAAAAAGTCATCGGTATAGCGCGCTCCGCCTGTTACTTTTTCCACTGCGTCAACACGATTAATACTCTTTCTGATTGCCACGTTATCACCCTCCTGTTATGTATCGTCTGGTACCAAGGTGTTTTACCTCGCTATGCCAGACTTTTATATAGATACTTTTGTTGAATTTTATTATACATGTATTAGTCATACTTTTCAATAGTATTTACAAAGTTTCGGAACATTTTTCTATTTTATTAATCAATATAGTACATATTGCACAACAAAATGAATAAAAATGGCAGTTGCAGTAAACAGAGAATAAGTTATCCCTGCTTAATGCAACTGCCTGATATGAGGTAGGTGTGTTATCGTGTTTTTATGCCTTTGATGTATTTATGAATGACATTTCGGTCATCCGACAGGTAAATCATACGTTCCAACCGTTGTTGTAACGAGAATTCTTCCGAACCCTCCAAATTACTGTCATCCAGCACAACTGCGTCAAACTCGTAGCCCTCTTCGAAACTGCCAACCTTGCCCCAAAATGAGCCACCGCCTTTGGTTGCCATATAAAATGCCTCGGGTACAGTGATTGGTGCAAGTGCTTTATCTTTAAGCGTCCAACGCAGTTTCGAAGCACGTATTGTATCTGCCATTGCTTTAAAGATGGAGAGGTCAGCACCGCCTGCAACATCGCTTCCCAACCCAATACGCATATTACGATCCAAATATGTGCGCACCGGTGCAACTCCGCTGCAAAGATTCATATTCGACTGCGGACAATGCGCAATGTACACACCGTTTTTGTCCATCAGTTCCAGTTCTGTTTTATTGGGGTGAACACAATGCGCCATGATGGTTGGACAATTACCGCCGAATACACCGTATTTTTGGTAAGCCTCTCCGTAACATTTGGTATCGGGGTGCAGCTGCTGCACCCAAGCGATTTCAGACGCATTTTCAGATAGATGCGATTGCAGGGGAACATTATATTTTCTTTGCAGCTCACCGATACGCTCCATCAGTTCGTCCGTACAAGAGGGTATAAAACGAGGTGTTAAAATGGGTTTGACGTTTTTATATCTACCTACGCATTCTTTCAACCAATTTTCGGTATCCAAAGCCGATTGTTCTGCTGTTTCAATCAAATTATCGCTGCTGTTTCGGTCCATATTTACTTTACCAATGTATGCCTGTACACCGGTTTGGTCTAATAAATCCATCAAAATAAAAGTTGCAGGTACATGCAGTGTGGCAAAAATTGCCGCACGTGTGGTTGCACTTGCAGAGAGCGCCCGTGCAAAACGCCCGTATGCTTTTTTAGCATATTCCACTTGGGCATATTTAGCCTCCTCGGGGAATGCATAGGTATTCAGCCAAGGTAGCAGCTCCATATCCATACCCAGCGAACGGTACGTAAATTGCGGAGCGTGAACATGTAAGTCGGTAAGCCCGGGGATAATCAACTTAATGCCGTAATCTTCAACACAAATGCCTTCGTATTGCTTGGGAATCGTTTTGAATATGCCCGCAACTTTACCGTCTTCACAAACTAAATAAGATGAGGCAGCAGTTACCAAATTATTCTTATCCTGCGAATAAACAATGTTGCCTTTGAGCGCGAATAGATTTTTATTCATCTTAAATCCTCCATTTTCTTATGGCGGCGGTTGCAATAAAAAAGCTCGAGTTTTCATATTGTATGCGGTTGGTGTTGTCTTTTGTAAACATTTGGTTTATAATGAAAAATGCCTTGAATATTGCAACGGAACGTTCTCATGTTGATTATGCATATTCATTAAAAGTCATACTAATAATTATAGTAGCGGTTTTTTTGACGACTTACAATATACATATTGCATAATAATGTTAATATTTATTAATGCAATTATAACATGAACCGTTGCTTTTGTACAAATTTTTTAGATTCGAGAGGAGCCTATCCATGCCGGATAACTATGAGCTGCCCCATTTTGGCGGTAAACTGATGTCTACGCAAGTAAGTGCCTTGCTGATGAAGGAATTAAAAAATGGAATTTTCTCCAAAAGCGAAAAACTCCCCTCTGAAGTTGAGCTGGCAGAGCGCCTTGGTGTATCTCGCACGGTAATTCGTGATGCACTGTCCGACATTGAGAGAGAAGGTTTTATAGAGCGTGTTCGCGGTATTGGTACAGTCATCTGCCGTGACATCGTAAATCTTACCAATCGGCTTGACCTAAAGCTGGAGTATAATGAGCTGATTGTCAACTCCGGTTATACCCCGTATACAGATAATATCAAACTTCGTATAGAATATGCGGATGAAGAAAACGCAGAGCTTTTAAATGTAGACGAAGGGTCAAAGTTAATCGTTTGCGAAAAACGAGTACTCGCCGGTAATATTCCCTGTATCTATTCTATCGACTATCTCTCGTATGATTTGTTCAGCGGGATAGAATATACGGACATCGACTGGTCAAAGCCCATTTTCGATTTGCTAGACAAATATTGCGGGTTAATTGTAGTTACCGATATCGCCAAAATCACTGCCACCAATGCGGATGAATTTATCCGAGAAAAGCTACAGGTACAACCTAAGCAAGCATTGATTTTGTTAGATGAAGTTGGTTATTGCAAACTGAGCAGACCTGTAATGCGGTCTCTTGAATTTTATACCGACTTTTTTGATTTTACTATGCTCCGCAAAAAGTTTTAGCTTACATCCCCGATAAATTATCGGGGATTTTTTACTGCTTGAATCAAACATAAAAAAATAATCGGCTTGATAAATAGTTGAAAAACGCAACTCTTTGTCGATAATATAATAGAAGATAAAATGTTCGTATGATATACTTGTTATATATATAACTGAAAAACGAGGTGAGCTAGATATGACTTTTCCAAGGTCAAAAATCAGTAAAACCTTTTTAATTCTATCGGCGATTTCTATTATCTTTTCATTGGGAGTTGCTGCTTATATCAAAGCCTTGATTCAATCGCAAAAACAAGAATCCAACCTTTTGTTGTATGAAGTTAGCCGACAATGTGCCAACGTTGTTTCAAAAGAAATTGACGGCAATTTTAAAGAACTTGAAGCATTGGCCGGATTTATTGGAATAAGCGGAACCCCGGAATATGAAAAATTGAAAGCTGTAATAAACACAGAAAACAACAGAAGCTCTTTTTTAAGGCTGGGCTTTGTATCAATAAACGGGCTGAGCTATATGGTTGATAACTCTGGAAATGAATACCGCAATGTGGATTTTATTGATCGAAAATTTTCAAACGGATTGTTTTTAGGAGAGCCTTATGTATCGGGCATCATTAGTAGCAGCTTTCATTACACTGGTGAAGTACAATTATATGCCGTACCCATTTACAATAAAGAAAATTTGCTGGGTGTATTATTCGGAATTATAGACATCAAAGTATTACGGGATGTTTTAGCAATTTCAAATTTTGGCGGCAAAGGTTACTCTTATATCGTCGATAAAGACGGAAATGTTATTATACCTTCTACACATCCCTCTTCAGCTACCGACATAAAGAACTTTTTTAATCTGAAATATGAAAATGAAAATGATTTGCTTCAAATGAAAGAAGACATGCTGCAAAATAAAAGTGGTGTAATTGATTACAACTTTCAAGCAACCGAAAAGTGCCTAGCCTATATTCCGCTTGGTATAAACGATTGGTATATAACCAGCGTGGTTCCGAAATCTGCCATTAACAAGCATTATATTAAAATGTTGGATATCACGATTGGTTCGGTTATTATTGTCTCATCTATTTTCATCCTTCTTTTATTGCATATTAACCGTATGCAAAGAAACAGCAGGCTATCTATCATGAAACTTGCGTATTATGATGATTTGACAGGCTGTTATAATAAAAACAGGTTTTTAGACAGAGCATCCGAGCAGCTTCGTATAGGCATTTTTAATTATGCCATCGTGATGTTTGATATCAATAATTTTAAACCAATCAACGAATTGTTTGGTTACAATGAAGGGAACTGCGTCTTAAAACATGTAGTTGCTGTATTTGCGGAACAACTGTACGGTGATGAGATTTATGCCCGAAATGTTGCAGATAACTTTTGCTTGATGATGAGAAACGATTCCGCATTGGATGTTCGGCTTGAACGCATTATGCGTTTGGTAAGTGATTATGCTATCCACAGCAACCTTAATTATAAAATTACTTGTCGCTGTGGCGTTTGTATTGTAAATGAATCAAACCGTTCTCTTGATATTAACACTTTATTTGACCGTGCAACGCTCGCTTTATCTCAATCAAAAGGCAAACATCGCAATATCATATTGTATTACGATGAAGAAGTTCATTGTAAGGCAGCAACAAGAATCGAGATCGAAAAAGATATGATTGACGCTTTAAACAACCACGAATTCGTCGTCTATCTACAGCCAAAATACGACGCCCAAACAGAACAAATTTGGGGTGCCGAGGCTCTTGTGCGCTGGCACCATCCTCAAAAAGGCATCATTATGCCAAATTCATTTATCCCGTTATTTGAAGAGAACGGCTTTATTACCGAGTTGGATTTATATGTTGTGAAAAAAATCTGCCAAAAAATGAGAAAATGGATTGATTTGGACTATGATGTTTTTCCAATTTCGGTAAATCAGTCTCGTTTATTGTTGTATCAATCAAATTATGTTGATAAGTTAAAAAATATAATTTCAGAATTCAATATTCCCGCAAGATTAATTGAATTAGAAATTACCGAAAGTGTGGTTTTTGAAAACCGTGATGCAATGATTGATATTGTAAAGCAGCTGCATTATACGGGGTTTCTTATTTCTATGGATGACTTTGGTTCTGGATATTCATCACTCAATATTCTAAAAGATTTGCCGATTGATACGTTAAAGTTAGACAAAGAGTTTTTTGATAAGGCAGCAGACACAAAACGAGGTAAACAAATTATTTCAAGCATTATTCAAATGGCAAAAAGCCTATCTATCACCACCGTTTCTGAAGGTGTAGAAACAAAAGAGCAGGTGCATTTTCTCAAAGAAGCGGGCTGCAACATACTACAAGGCTACTATTTTTCTCACCCTATGTCTATTGAACAGTTTGAAAAACTTGCATTTCATCAAAATGTAAAGGCGTTTCCACTAAACTTCTAATGCATCTCTGATAAAATCCTGTCATCCCTTGGGTGGCAGGATTTTTTTTGTGAAATGATAAATCTTATTATTTTATTGGCGATGCTTTTTTACAGAAACTAATTTATGTAGCTTGACTTTTGTAATATTTGCCGATAAACTATATTTCATATATAATCAGTATGATTTATAAACTATCTATTTAAATTGTTCTACACCATATTATACAATTGGTTACTTAAATTTTTGTTGCTTTTTTCATAAATTTATTATAAAATTAATTATACTTTACTCCTTTAACTTGTAAAATCGTCTTGGTTGTTTATTTTAAACGGAGGTTTCTTTATGAGCATCGCCAGCCTATTTCAAAACCGTTCCACCATTTTTTCGTTCGAGGTTTTCCCGCCTAAACGCAACAGCCCTATTGATACCATTTACAAGACATTGGATGAACTGCAGGATTTAAAGCCTGATTTTATCAGTGTTACCTATAACGCAGGCGGAAACGGTGCTGCATCCAAACAGCCTACTTGCGAAATAGCATCCATCATCAAAGAAAAGTACAATATCCATCCCCTTGCACATCTTACATGTGTTAACTCAACGCGTGGAGAGATTGTTGCAGTTTTAGATGAACTGCGCAATAACGGCATTGAGGATATTCTTGCCTTGCGTGGTGATATTAACCCAGATGTACCGCCTAAAACAGATTTTACCCATGCCAGTGAACTGATTACTTTTATAAAAGAGCAGGGCGGTTTTTCGCTGTCTGGTGCTTGCTACCCCGAAGGGCATTGTGAATGTGCCGATGTCATATCGGATATCCACAACTTACGTAAAAAAGTGGATGCAGGTGCGGAACATCTTATCTCCCAGCTGTTTTTCGATAACAGTGTTTTTTACTCCTTTGTAGAACGTGCGCGCATTGCGGGGATTACTGTGCCGATAGAGGCAGGAATTATGCCTGTTGTAAATAAAAAGCAGATTGAACGCATGGTATCTCTGTGCGGTGCGAGTTTGCCCCACAAGTTTACTAAGATGATTAACCGTTACGACGGTCACCCCGATGCGCTGCGCGACGCCGGTATTGCCTATGCGGTAGACCAAATCGTTGATTTAATTTCCAACGGTGTTGATGGAATTCATCTGTACACGATGAACAACCCCTATGTAGCACGAAAAATAACAGAGAGTATTTCTTCGCTGCGTATCGTATAATCGGGTTACATAAATGCAGCTGAGGGAGGTGTGCAAAATTGAACTTTGTCCTCGATTCAATCCCTGCGGACGAGGTGCTGCGTTATTTGGGTTGCAAGAAGCAAAACGATGACATACGCGCACTTGTTGAAATATGCAGTGCCGAATTGTTGGCAGCGGTTGCTCCGCGCAGGCTTTACCGCGTTTTTGATATCACCCCTGCGGTAGATGGCAACGGCATTGCACTTGCAAACTGTGATTTTGTTCTACCAGGCAATGATATTTCTGCTTTATTAAAAGATTGTAAGCATGCGGTTCTCTTTTGCGTTACACTCTCTTCGGGCATAGATAATCTTTTGCGGCGCGCTCAGCTTACTGATATGAGCCGTGGGGTTGTATTGGATAGCTGTGCCTCTACAGCTGTGGAAGTGCTTTGCAACCACGTTGAGGCTGAGATTAAACAGCTATTCAGCGGCTGCTATTTTACAACGCGTTACAGCCCTGGTTACGGCGATTTGCCATTAACCATTCAAAAAGATTTTGTTCAGCTTTTAGACGCACCCCGAAAAATAGGTGTTTGCGTAACCGAAAGCAGCATCCTCACTCCACGAAAATCAGTTACTGCGGTAATTGGTATATCAGAGCATCCCATAAAACAACACAAACAAAGCTGTGAAACATGCAATATGCGCGAGGAATGTGCTTATCGCAAAAGGGAGGAATACTGTGGACTTTAAAACACTGCTGCAAAAAGAATTTATTATACTCGATGGAGCTATGGGCACCATGCTGCAGAAAAAAGGGATGCCATTGGGCGCTGTACCCGAAACCATGTGCCTAGAACATCCCGAATGGCTTTTGGATATTCACAAACAGTACATTACCGCCAGTTCTGATATTATCTACACCAACACCTTTGGCGCAAACTCTTACAAAACAAAAAATTGTGGTTACACAGTAGAACAACTTATCTCCGCGGCAGTTGGATTAGCAAAACAAGCCGTAACAGAACTGGGCACTGATACCCTGGTAGGACTGGATGTAGGACCAATCGGGCAATTATTGGAACCGACCGGTACGCTATCTTTTGAAGATGCGTATGAATTATTTGCGCAGCAGGTACGCGCAGGGGTCGCTGCAGGGGCAGATTTAGTTGCCATTGAAACCATGACCGACCTTTACGAAATGAAGGCGGCTTTGCTTGCCGTAAAAGAAAACTGCACCTTGCCCGTAGTATGTACTATGACATTTGAGCAGACCGGACGCACATTTACAGGTTGCGCTGTATCTGCAATGGCGCTAACTTTAGAGGGATTAGGCGCAGACGCAATCGGCATTAACTGCTCACTGGGGCCAAAAGAGCTTGCACCTTTGATAGAGGAACTGAGGCAGTGGACAACTCTGCCTATTATCGCCAAGCCCAATGCCGGATTGCCTGACCCTAACAGCGACAGCTATGATATTACACCAGCAGAATTTGCAAATAACATGGCGCAACTTGCAAAACTCGGTGTAAAAATTCTCGGTGGCTGCTGTGGCACCAACCCCAATTACATCACTGAACTCAAGCAGGGCCTGCAAGGTTATACCTATAACAAGCCTAATGTGCAAATCCCTGCTGCTGTTTGCAGTGCCAGCAAGGTTGTACCTATTAATCGGGTGCGCATCATTGGTGAACGTATCAACCCTACAGGCAAAAAGCTGTTTAAAGAGGCTCTTAAAAACCAAGACCTCGACTATATTCTCACACAGGGGCTGGAACAGTGCCAAGCAGGCGCAGATATTTTGGATGTGAATGTGGGCTTACCTGAAATTGACGAGCAGAAAATGATGGTGAAGGTACTGAAAGCACTGCAAGGTGTTACCGATACCCCTTTGCAGATTGATTCTTCAAGCCCTGCGGTGCTTACTGCCGCACTTAAGGTTTATAACGGCAAGCCCATCGTCAACTCGGTGAACGGCGACGATGAGGTACTGGACACCGTACTGCCGGTTGTAAAAAAATACGGTGCCGCGGTTGTTGGGCTGACCCTAGATAAACGCGGTATTCTCAAAACAGCACAAGAGCGTTTTGAAATCGCCAAAAAAATTGTTGACAGGGCAATTTCTTATGGCATCCGCAAAGAAGATGTTTACATCGACTGCCTTACTTTGACCGCCTCGGCAGAGCAACAAGCCGTAATGGAGACATTAAAGGCTGTGCGCATGGTAAAAGAAAATCTTGGTGTAAAAATTGTTCTTGGTGTATCCAATATCTCGTTTGGCTTGCCGGCGCGCGAGCTCATCAATCAAACCTTCTTGACACTGGCAATGGGTGCGGGGCTCGACCTCCCTATCATTAACCCCAACGTAACTTCTATGGTAGCTGCCATTCGCGCATATTCTTTGCTTTCGTGTACCGACAAAAATGCAACTGAATTTGTATCGTTGTATGGCGGTATTGCCTCACCTACCCCCAAAACAGACCCAACGCAAAATCAAATGGAACTGGATTACGCCATAAAAAGCGGATTAAAAGCCGATGCAGCAAGAATTACCGCCAAACTTTTACAGACCGTTGACCCGATGGAGCTTGTTAACACCAAGCTGATACCGCCTTTGGATAAAGCAGGAGTTTCGTTTGAAAAAGGCGACATTTTTTTACCGCAGCTGATACAGTGTGCAGGTGCGGCACAAGCAGCCTTTGAGGTAATCAAAAGCAAAATGGCTCTGAATGGCGCAACCGTCAGCCGCGGCAAAATCGTGCTTGCCACCGTAAAAGGCGACATCCACGATATTGGTAAAAACATCGTTAAAATTTTGCTTGAAAACTATGGTTATACTGTAATTGACCTTGGCAAGGATGTGGAGCCCGCTGCAGTTGCGGATGCCGTGCTTGAGCACGAAGTACCACTTGTAGGGTTGAGCGCTTTAATGACAACCACACTGGGCAGTATGGCTCAAACCATTGCCTTACTGCATGAACGGCAGCTGCCCTGCAAAGTAATGGTTGGCGGGGCAGTACTCACCGCAGACTATGCCGCAAAAATCGGGGCGGATTACTATGCGCGCGATGCAAAAGAATCGGTTGACATTGCAAAAAAGCTGTTGGGATAATACAACAAAACATAAAGCACAAAAGCTCGAAAACCAATTGGCTTTCGAGCTTTTGTATTGCTATTTTTTATATAAACAGTGACATATCCGATTCTTCAGCGTTTGCAAGCATTGCCGCAGCACCACCGAGTTTAACGCCGTCAATAAGCTCTTCTGGTTTAATTCCCATCACATCCATGCTCATAGAACATGCAACCAGTTCTACCCCGTTTGATTGCGCAAGCTTAATTAAATCTTCGAGACTATCGACATTTTTGTTTTTCATAACGCCTCGAATCATTTTAGCACCCATACCGCTCATATTCATTTTAGAGAGCGATAGTTTTTTCGAGCCGCGCGGCATCATTCTACCGAACATTGTAGACATAAAATCTTTCTTCACTGATACTCTTTCTGGTTTACGCAGGATGTTTAACCCCCAAAAGGTAAAGAACATACTCACCTTACGCCCCATTGCAGCTGCCGCATTTGCAATTATAAAGGAGGCAATCGCCTTATCCAAATCGCCCGAAAACACAATAAGGTTTTTGTTGTTTTTATTGTCAACATTGCAAGAATTCTGCGCATCTTCCGATGCCTTTTCGATTAAAACAGTGGATACCCCTTTGTTGGATGTCATCCCCTGAAATAGGTTGCCTGTTCTGCGGCAGTAGCCTTGAATATCCGATGCAAACGCAGGGTCTGTGGTTGAAATTTCAATCACATCACCCGGTGACGCTTGCTTTAAAGCTCCGCATAATTTTACAATCGGGCCGGGGCATTGCAGCCCACAAGCATCAATTTTTAACGTGGTAACCTTTTTTTCAGCCCGCTGGGTTTCCGGGTTAAGCACTACAGGGTTTTTCGGTGCTGTTCTATTGCTGAAAATAGAGTGATACAGCCGATAGCCGCCGCTCAGATTATATACATCAAAGCCATTTTGCATTAAGATTCTGGCAGCGATGTATCCGCGAAGAGCAACCTGACAGGTTACATAAACAGGTTTGCTTTTATCCAGCTGATGAATGCGACTTCTTAAACTGTCGAGAGGTATATTGATAAAACCGTCGATACTACCGTTTTCAAACTCAATAGTGGTACGGGTATCTAAAAGAGTAACACTGCCATCGCGGGGCAAGTCTTTTACATCGTGCCAATGGAAGTTCTTCACTTTGCCGGTTAATATGTTTTCAATAACATACCCCGCCATGTTAACAGGGTCTTTTGCCGACGAGTAAGGGGGTGCGTAACAAAGCTCAAGCCTTGTAAGGTCGTATGCGGTCATCCCTGCGCGTATGGCGGTGGCAAGCACATCACAGCGCTTATCAACCCCGTCATATCCTACCACCTGCGCTCCCAACAATTTGCCAGTATTGGGTTCAAATATTATTTTAATCGACATGTTGACGGAACCCGGATAGTAACTTGCGTGTGAAGCAGAGTAGGTAAACGATTTATCGTATTTCATCCCCAAACGCTTTGCTGTTTTTTCATTGATACCCGTAGTTGCAACTGTCATATCAAATACCTTTAATATTGCCGAACCCTGCGTACCGGTATATCTGCTGTCAATACCGCAGATATTATCGGCGGCGATTCTCCCTTGCTTGTTTGCAGGCCCCGCCAACGGGATGGCAGCCTTCTGCCCTGTGACAAAGTCGGTAACTTCCACTGCATCGCCCACAGCATAAATATCGAGGTTGGAGGTTAACATATTTTCGTTAACCACAATAAATCCCCGCTCGTTGAGTGCAAGCCCTGCATTTTTAGCAAGCGCACTTTCAGGCTTAACACCGATCGCCATAATCAGCATATCTGTGTTTATTTCGCCGCCTTCGTAAGCAATTTGCAGTGAACTTCCGTTATCGGTAATCGATTTTACCGCCGTACCCAGCAGCAGTTTTACGCCTTTGCTCTCAATATGATGATGGACATCACATGCCATATCGTAATCCAGCGGTGCAATTACTTGATTTGCCATTTCAACAATCGTCACGTCAAGCCCTGCACTGTGCAGATTTTCTGCCATTTCAACACCGATATATCCGCCACCTACCACAACTGCCCGCTTGGGGTTGTTTTGCTCAATAAATTCTTTGATACGGTAAGTGTCGGGGATGTTACGAAGAGTAAACACTCTCGCGGAGTCTTCAGCACCCAAATTGGGTTTTATAGGCTCTGCACCCGTAGATAAAATTAGTTTATCGTAGCTTTCGGTGTAAGCCTCGCCGGTTTTTACATTTTTTACTGTAACGGTTTTATTGGTTGCATCAATTGAAGTTACCTCGCTGAAAGTACGAACATCTACACGAAAACGTGCATGAAAGCTGGCGGGGGTTTGCAATGTCAGCGCTGCTTTCTCTTTAATCTCCCCGCCAATGTAGTAAGGCAGACCGCAGTTTGCAAAGGAGATATATTCGCCCCTTTCAAACATCACAATTTCAGCGTGTTCATCCAAACGGCGCAATCTGGCGGCCGCCGAAGCGCCGCCTGCTACACCGCCTACTATTAGAATCTTCTGATTGTTTTTCATTGCGTTCACCATTCCATTTCAAATTATGTTATACTGTTTTTACAGCAATTGAAGATGTTGTCGTACGCTCAAAGCAGCTTCTTTGCTGTATGCGGTTGAACAAAAGAGTTTCAGGCATCCGAATAAAAAGTTCAACCGCTATAATACAAAAGCGGAGGGATTATGATGCTGCAAAAGCAAGATATTGAACTTCTTAAAAAAGCTTTAACCTTTTGGAATAAGCTAAACGCAGCCGAACAGAACCAGATTTTAAACAATACACACTCAGTGCGGTACGAGCGCGGATATAATGTGCACGGCGGTGATAACGACTGCATTGGCGTTTTGATTGTAAAAAGCGGAGAGCTGCGTACGTATATTCTGTCGGAAGACGGACGAGAAGTAACACTTTAT
This sequence comes from Hydrogenoanaerobacterium saccharovorans, assembly GCF_003814745.1. NCBI lineage: Bacteria > Bacillati > Bacillota > Clostridia > Eubacteriales > Oscillospiraceae > Hydrogenoanaerobacterium > Hydrogenoanaerobacterium saccharovorans. The sequence continues at coordinate 1,853,860 of NZ_RKRD01000001.1, forward strand.
CGCTTGACAAAAGGCAATCTATGCATACTCTCGGCTTCGTGCATTCTTAAAAACATTACTTTTGACGTGCATATCGATGCAGAATCAGCCAGTGAAATTTTACTTATTAATTCCGCTGTGTTTTCGGGAATCATCAGCCAAAATATTTATGCCGAAAATTTTTCGAATAAAGTAGCTGTCGACCGATTTTCGGACGTTATGTGGGCAATGGAGCAAATTTTATTTATGCGTTTTGATAAACGCCTTGCCATCTTTTTGCTGGATGAGATTGCAAAACAGGGTAACGACAGCATTTACTTAACCCACGAACAAATAGCAAAATATATGGGGTCTGCGCGCGAAGTAGTGTCTCGTATGCTCAAGTACTTTTCTGACGAAGGTATCGTCGAGCTGTTCCGCGGCGGGGTAAAAATACTGGATAAAACCAAGCTGCGCAGCTACACATAAGACTGTTAATGGTTATTTTTCTAACATACCCAGAATCGCTGCTTTTGATTTTGCGCCCACAGAAGAGTGAACCAGCTTACCGTCTTTGATGATTGCAAGAGTAGGGATACTCATAACCTGAAAAGCCTGTGCAAGCTCCGGCTGCTCATCAACGTTAATTTTGCCTACTTTTACGGTTGCAGAAACCTCGCTTGCAACTTCATCTATAATGGGGGATACCATTTTGCAAGGACCGCACCAGTTAGCCCAAAAATCGAGCAGTACCGGTTTTTCGGATTTGATTACCTCATTTTCGAAGTTTTCTTTTGTAATTGTCATAACACTCATGACTTCAATCCTCCTTGATTTATATTAAGGTTTTTATTTTTGGTATACCTTTATTATAGCCATATTTTTGGTTTTATCTGTAACCTAATCACATAGTACAAAAGTTTTGATTTAAAAGAGGCAATCACAACAACTGACAGGTGTGATTGCCTTATTTATTATAAGAATTATTCAGCTTGTCTGATACTATCCCACACAAAAAAGATGTGAACCAAGGCAAGCCCGCCATAAACGAGCAGAGTATTGGTAGGTGTAGCGGCGCAGGCAATACCACTGCTCTGCTCTACCAGGCTTTTAACAACAGTAAGCGCATATAGAGTAGAAATCGTTAAATAGATAAGTGAATTTGCAAATTTTCTTTTCTGTTTTAAATTGATACTATTTATAATAATGACAACCAACGCAATTGCCACGCAAAAAAACGATACAAACGCAGAAAATGCATAATACATGTGGTCTCCTCCCCGCTCAATTGCTGAGCTCATATGTAGTAATATATTAATGTATCTTTCTGTAATTTAATAGGAACCATTAAATTGAACAGGAACCACTGCTGGAATACCATATTAAAATACACAGAAGTACCATTGCCAAAGCAATTACAACTTTACGAATCGTTTTCATAACAGCTCACCTTTCGTAATTTCTCATTTGCATATTGCTTGTTATTACTCATTTTTAAATATTTTTTTTTCAATATCCGTAATCGTGATGTTTTCAAGCTCCTGCTTACATGATTCATCCAAACTTTTGCAGATAGAATCCATTACATCTGCCATACCGGATGCTATTAGACATTGCTTATCCGTATCCCCAGAGTGCCACGCTGAGGACACCACTTTTGCCTCAACCGCTTCGCATATTTCTCTTAGTGTAACGTCATTTGGATTACGAATAAACAAGTAACCGCCGTCTGCGCCCTCTTTCGTTGAAACCAATCCACTTTTTTTAAGCTTTGCCATAACCTTGCGTACACGGGCAGGGTTGGTACATACATTTTCTGAAATGGCTTCGCTTGAAAGCGTCGTTTTTTTATGGTTTAAAAACACCAGCGCATGAACCGCAACTGCAAATTCTCCTGTCAAATCGTTTCATCCTTTTTTATAAGTTAGTAAATAAATTCAATTACTTTAGTTTATGTAATTATAATTGTTACAGTTCTAACTGTCAAGCAAATCTTGAGCAACAACAAAAGCAACCCGCATAATTCTGCGAGTTGCTTTTGTCATTTATCATTTATTTACTGTTAAATGCAACAAGGTAGCCTTCTGGCATAGGATAATCTAAACCTTCCCTTTTAGCAAGCCTGTATGCCCAAAACGGGTCTCTTATTATTTCGCGCCCAACTGCAACCAAATCTGCATTACCAAGACGAATAATTGCCTCTGCAAGATCGTAATTTTTGATTTGACCAACCGCAATCACCGGCAATGCAACTGCATCTTTAATCGCTTTGGCGAATTGTACCTGATACGCCGGATAGTCTTGAATTTTTTCAAAGGTTCCGCTAATTCCGCCTGTAGATACATGAACGGCATCGATTAACGCTTCAACCGCCTGAACTGTCTTTACAGAATCTTCAATGGTTAAACCGTCGTCTAAATAATCAATTGCAGACAACCTCACCGTTACAGGAAAGTCTTTTGGTAGTACGCTGCGCACAGCAAGTAATACCTCCTTTAACAAGCGGACTCTGTTTTCATGCGTACCGCCGTATTCATCTGTTCTGGTGTTCGAAAACGGTGATAAAAACTCGTGAATCAAATACCCGTGAGCCCCATGAATTTCAATTAAATCAAAGCCGGCTTCTACTGCCCGCACTGCGGCATCTTGAAAAGATTGGATAATCTCGTGTATCTCATCTACAGAAAGCGAAACAGGTATGGGGTACTTGTCTGAAAAATAAATTGCACTTGGGGCAACCGGTAGGCTGTTTGCTATTTCGCTTTTTCTGCCGGCATGGTTCAACTGCACTGCTGCTACCGCACCGTACTTTTTGATGTTATCGGTCAATCGTTTCAAGCCATTGATATGCTTATTGTTCCAAAGCCCTAAATCATTCTTTGAAATTCTGCCGTTTGGGGTAACAGCAGTCGATTCCACAATAATCATACCTACCCCACCCAACGCCCTGGTAGTGTAATGAGCAATATGAAAATCGTTTACCAGCCCGTCTTCTGCCATATACATACACATAGGCGGCATAACAATTCTGTTGCGTAATTTTTGCTTTCCGATAAAATTTTCTTCCAGCAGCTTCATACTTTTGACTCCTTAATAACTTATTTTAAAACGAAGTGATTTAATAAATCCATTCTACTGCCTCTTGCATGGATTTTCTTGTTTTCGAAGGGACCTTTGCATCTTCTGCCCTGTAACCAAATGCAACCATCACCGAAATACCAAAATGGTTTGAATCCATTCTATTTTCTTCTTTGAGAATTTCATCAATTTTTGCTTTATCAAAGCCTTCTATCGGACAAGAATCAATTCCTATTTGCGCTGCTGACGACATCATGTTGGCTAGAGGAATATATGTTTGCTTAGTAGCCCAGTCGAACAGCTTTCTGTCATCCGATAAATCAAAATCTTTCTTTTGAAAATTCTCATAAAAATCGCCTTTCAGCTTTACAATTTCTTCTGGTAATTTTTGAATGTTTCTCATAAAATTGATGATATAGTCGGAACCTGCCGCTGTATCGATTGCTTTTCTTGCCAAAATGATGACAAAATGGCTTGCCGTGGGCAGCTGCCTTTGCGCACCCCATGCATATGTTTTTATTTTTTCTCGTAATTCTTTGTTTTGAACAACTAGAAATTTCCACGGCTCAAAGCCAAAAGAACTGGGGGATAATCTGCCTGCTTCTAGTATAAAGTCAAAGTCCTCGTCACTAATCTTTTTTTGCGAATCAAACTCTTTGCAGGCGTATCTGAAGTAATAGGCTTGCAAAATATTTTCTTTGGTATTCGGCATGAAAACTCACCCTTTACAATTAATATTTTCTTTGTTAAAGTAAATATATATTAAAATTGTAGACAATGCAAGTATGTACTTTTTTGTTATATACTATCATAAAGGAGAGTTACTATGAGTGAACCCTGTAAAACGCAACGAAATTTTCGCAGAGCAACCTGCCCAATGGAATATACCATGAACGAAATTTCGGGAAAATGGAAGTTGGTTATATTATGGCATATTTACGACGAAAAAGTGATTCGATACGGCAAATTAAAAAAATGCTTGAATAACATCACGCACAAAGTATTAAGCAATCAGCTGAAAGAGTTGGCAGCATCTGACCTAATCCATAAAGAAATGTATTATCAAGTACCTCCTAAAGTAGAATACTCCCTTACCGAAAAAGGCAAATCTCTCATCCCTATATTGAATTTAATGTACGATTGGGGGCTGCAGTTTATTGATACCCCAGAGGTAAGCGAAGTGTAGCGCTTTATCCGCTACTATTTTCAGCCCTAAGTCGCCCTTTATAAATTGCACAGCCAAAATTTGTACAACATTCACAGATACTGCGCAATTAACATAAAATGAACCGTAGTGCTATGTAAATATGAAAGCTATATCACTATTGAAAAGGTGAGTTTATGTCTGATTACAGAAATCAATTATTTTGTAATAACCAAAATGATTATAGAAAAGTAGTTAATATCCCCATAGAGTTATATGAATCTATAAAAGGGGAGTATTTTATCGGTTATGCCGATGAATTGAGTTTTGGTAATTATACCAGCGCATGGGCAAGATTATACAACCCCTGCAATTCGGGGGTGAATCTTCACGTGAATGTTTGGACGGTAACCGATATATCAACAGCCCCCTTCCGAGCGCAATTTTGGTTTAACGCCGATCCTCCCGGAATCCCGTCAGAATCCACCCTTGTTACCCCTTCGAATACGGCAATTCGCCCCACGCCAATACCTAAAGTGAAGTTGCAGTTGGCTTCCAACGTTACAGGCGAACCTACCGGAGGAGTAAAAGCTTTTGTAAGAAGAGGCGAACCGGAAATAACCTTGGTAGAAACAGAAAACGGCAAGCTCATTTTCCCGCCCGGTGGTTCTTTCTTGGTTTTTCTGACATTAGCTGAGAACCCCAATCTTTCGGCTTCCGGACGAGTAGCATTTGGATGGTGGGAAGAAAAAATCACTTGTCCATGTAGATATTGACTTAAAATTGCTAACTATTTTTTATATTCAAAACTACAAAAAAGCTGAATGCAAGAAAAATCAACTTGCATTCAGCTCTTTCTATTTGAACGAAACTCAATAATTATCATATCTTAAATGTGTGTGCAAAAAATAAACGCTCCTCACAAAAGTGAAGAGCGCAATTTGTTTGCGGCGCCTTGCCGCTGGTGGACCCGAGGAGGATCGAACTCCCGACCTTACGGATGCGAACCGTACGCGCTCCCAGCTGCGCTACGGGCCCATATTACAAGTTTCGAACGAATATAATTATACTCCTTCCATGTTTAAAAATCAAGATGCCACAACGTTTTTGCAGAAACTAATTTTTAATTCTACAGCTATAAATACAGAATAACATTATGCAAGTCTTTTTTTGAGTAACGGACGATTGCACACATGAAATTTAATGGTTTCGATATTAACAGAGACCCTGCTTATTTTAGCGGGGCCTCTGTTACCTTATTAACTATCTGCGGCGGGGCATACTGTGTATCGACCCATCCCCTGTGTCTTCCACCGCCTCGGTAACTGCTTCTGTAAAAGTTGGATGCGGGCGGATTACAGCGGCAAGTTGTGTTGCCGTAAGCTTGTTTACAATCGCTGTAGAAAGTTCGCTCACTAAATCGGTAGCGCGTGCACACATCAACTGCGCACCAAGGATTACATCGGTTTCTGCATCAAATACAAGCTTGACGAAGCCCCTGTCTTGATTTTCAATCAACGACTTACCGTTGGCAGACAGTATAAATTTTCCTGTCTTTATGGCGCGTCCCTGTGCTTTTGCATCATCGGCAGAGATACCGACTACGGCAATTTCGGGGTTGGTGTAAATACACGACGGTACAACATCAAGGCGGATTGTAGGTTGACAGCCTGAAATCTGCTCGGCAACACAAATCCCCTGCGCTGAAGCCACATGCGCAAGCTGAATGCCCGAAGTAACGTCACCGATGGCATATACACCCTCCACATCAGTACAAAAACGATCATCCACAACAATACTGCCTCGGTTCATCTTTACTGTAAAGCCATTGCTAAATAATTCATCGGTGTTTGGCTTGCGACCGATTGCAATAAGTACTCCATCTGCTGCCACAGTTTGCTCACCATTTTTGTCAGTGAATTTACATTGAAGTTCACCATCCGCTTGCACAATTTGCTGAACCTGCGCACCAGTATGGATGACTACACCGCGCTTTTTCAGTATCATAGCAAGATTTTGCGAAATTTCCCTGTCCATTGCAGGTAAAACACGCTCCATTGCCTCCACTACGGTAACCGTACAACCAAGTGCATTAAAAACAGATGCAAATTCAACGCCGATTACCCCGCCGCCAATGATAACCAACCTTTGATAAACTTGATTGCTGAGCGACAGCAGTTCATCGCTGGTAACTACATTTGGTAAATCCAACCCCTCAATTGGCGGGCGTGCGGGTTTAGAACCGGTTGCAATTAGGATATGGTCGGCAGTAAGCTCCTTTGCTCCATCGGCAGTTTTAACCGATATGTTGTGAGGTGCTATGATTGTAGCTGTTCCGTTTATCAGCTCAATTTTATTTGCCTTGAGCAGATTCTCGATACCGGCACGTAGCTTTTCTATCACTTCATCTTTACGGCGATGCATGGCACTTATATCGTACGATATTCCATCTACATGCAGCCCGATTGCGTCAAACGCTTGTGCCTCGGCAAACAATTGTGCCGCATGCAGTAAGGTTTTTGTTGGGATACAGCCGCGGTTAAGACAGGTACCGCCTACCTCGCGGTTTTCTATAACTGCCACGCGCAGCCCCAACTGTGCTGCTTTTATGGCGGCGACATATCCACCCGAGCCCGCGCCAATCACCGCTAAATTGTAATCGTTTATCGGAATCCACCTCCGTCTTGTTAAAATTCTTGCTTATGGATTAAATCTTGCAAGTCATAAATAATTTTCTTTTCTTGTTCGCCCTTTGTATCTTGCAATAAAGGGTTTAACGATGCTGCAAGCGCTTTTGAAGAAAACACACATCCTCGCACCTGCTGCGGAATTTGTGCAATAAGCCAAGCATCCATGGCATCAGAATAAACCGCCGCCTGTAAAACCCTTCCACGGTCGAGCGATAACTGAATTTGAATATCTCCCCACACAAAACGGTGAGTGAGTTGATACTGAAATTCCAGCCGATGACCGAATTTCCACTCCCAAGATGAAAATTTTTCGGTAAGCTGTTCCACCCTCTGCCAATCTATTTTGTCATCTGCAATACATGACGGGGTACACCCGTAAGTTTTAGCAAACGAATTGATTAAGCTGTGCTGTAACTGCTTGATTGTAAGCTCAGGGCAAAAATCTATTAGGTTTGCAACACGGCTTTTTACCGAGCTTACCCCTTTGGATGAAAGTTTTGCTGCCGAAACATTGAGATAGCGTGACAAATCTTGCATATTTACGTTAACAAGCAATGTGCCATGATGGTAACAACTGCCCCCACTGCGATAAAACGCATTGCCCGAAAACTTGCGTCCCTGTACGGTAATATCGTTTCTGCCCGATTTCTCTGCCTGAATACCAAAAGCTTTTACTGCGCTCAAAATAACATCTATTTGGCGGCTCACATTATAATCTTCTTCTCTTACTAAAAAAGTAAAATTGAGATTACCAAGGTCGTGAAACACTGCGCCGCCGCCCGAAAGGCGCCGTGCAAAATAGCCGCGGTCAGCCTCCAGCTCTGCTATTCTGCACTCTTGCCATGCATTTTGGTTACGCCCCGCCACAACAGTGAAGCGGTTTTGCCAAAGGTAAAGGACGCAAGTGCCGACGGGCACTGTTTCCAGCAGATATTCTTCAAGTGCAAGGTTGCGGTAGGGCAGTGTGTTTTGGGTGATGTAATATTGTGTTTTTGTAATCATAGTTCAAATTCATATTTCAGCCGCGGATTTCTCGCAGCGCCCACCTCATCTAAACGGCGTACAGGCGTGGTAATGGGCGCGTTATGCAGCGATTCGGGGTTAGTTTGGGCGGTATGATACAGCTTGCGGAACACCTCTGCTGCCTCGTCAAGTGTGTCTTTACTCTCCGTTTCGGTGGGCTCCACCATCAGCGCCTCGTGTACAATCAGCGGGAAATACATCGTAGGCGGGTGAATGCCGTTATCAAGCAGACCTTTTGCAATATCCATGGCAGAAACTCCGTGTTCTTTTTTAAGGCGTTCCAGCGTTATGACAAACTCATGCATACACGTGTGTTGAAACGCCATGTCGTAAAGGTCTGAGAGACGATTCATCAAATAATTTGCGTTGAGTACCGCATTTTGGGCAGCCTCGGTAATGCCCTCGCTGCCAAGTGTGAGGATATAGGTAAGTGCCTTTACCACAACCAAAAAGTTGCCGTAAAACTCTTTTACACGGCCGATGCTCTGCGGTGATTCGGTATCAAACGCGTACCCTTCACCCTCTTTATGCCAGTGCGGTGCAGGCAAAAACGGGGTAAGCAGATTTTTACACCCTACAGGGCCACTGCCCGGGCCGCCACCTCCATGTGGAGTAGAAAACGTTTTGTGTAAATTAAGGTGGATTACATCAAATCCCATATCTCCGGGGCGAACAATGCCCATTACCGCATTCAAATTAGCGCCGTCATAATAACACAGGCCGCCTGCATCGTGGATAATTTTTGTTATTTCAAGTATATTCTTATCAAACAAACCAACGGTGTTTGGGTTGGTAAGCATTAAACCCGCTGTGTCGCTGCCGACAACCGATTTCAGCTTTTCGATGTCTACGCAGCCATCCGCCTGTGACGGCACATTGACGATGGTATACCCTGCCATTGTTGCACTTGCGGGATTGGTGCCATGGGCTGAATCGGGCACAATAATTTTGGTGCGGTTGCTGTCTCCGCGCGATTTGTGGTAAGCTTTAATCAGCAGCAAACCGGTAAACTCGCCATGCGCACCAGCCGCAGGCTGAAAGGACATCGCATCCATACCGGTAATTTCGCACAGGTACTGCTCAGCTTTTGCAAAAACCTCAAGACACCCCTGTACGGTATGTTGAGGCTGTAAAGGATGAATTTTGCTAAACTGTGGCAATGCGGCAATTTCTTCGTTGATACGCGGATTATACTTCATAGTACACGAGCCAAGCGGATAAAAGCCATCGTTGACACCATGTGTGCGCTTCATCAGCTGGGTATAATGACGGCTGATGTCAGTCTCGGCAATCTGAGGTAGACGGGGTGCAGCTGAGCGGGTTTGGCTTTTAGGTAACGTTGTAACAGGTACATCGCATTCGGGCAGAATGGTACAGCCCCTGCCCTCGCGGCTTTTCTCAATTATCAGCTTCATTTACCGCACACCTCCTTTAAAACAGCAATTAGGGTGTCAATCTCTTCTTTTGTGTTTTGTTCGGTTGCACACCATAAAATGCATCCGCTCAGTTCATCTCCAAGCGGGTATCCGCCCAAAATGCCTTTTGCCTCAAGCGCACACATCACCTGTTTAGTTGCAATTGGGCTATCGGTAACAAATTCGTGAAAAAATTCGTTGCTAAATTTAGGCGTAAAACCAATTTCAGCAAGCCTATCGGCAAGATAATGCGCCTTAGACATACATTGTTGTGCCACCTGTGTAAGCCCCCTTGCTCCCATAGCGGTAAGATACACCGATGCAGTCATTGCACAAAGTGCCTGATTGGTGCATATGTTGCTTGAGGCTTTTTCGCGGCGTATGTGCTGCTCACGCGCCTGCAAGGTAAGCACAAAAGCACGTTTGCCGTCAATATCAACGGTTTCGCCAACAATTCTGCCCGGTAGTTTGCGCGCTACAGCAGATTTTGCCGCCATATAGCCAAGGTACGGCCCGCCAAAGCTTAGGGACATACCTAGCGGCTGTCCGTCCCCCACTGCAATATCCGCCCCGCACTCGGCAGGGGTTTTTAAAAGAGCCAATGTCATGGGGTTGCATCCCATTATGTATTTCGCACCAGCAGTATGAACAAGGCTGCCTAAACTTTCTACATCTTCTAACACACCAAGATAATTGGGCTGCTGTACATAAAAGCACGATACAGTATCATCAAGCATAGTTGCCAGTGCATCCGCATCGGTAACGCCGTTTTTAGCAGGCACAATAATTAATTCGGTATCAGCACCATCACAGTAGGTTTGAACTGTCTGTATCACATCAGGATGAGTAGTAGCAGAAATCAGTGCCTTAACACGTTTACGCTCTTTACACATTGCAACTGCTTCGGCAGCAGCCGTTGCACCGTCGTACACCGAAGCATTGGAAACATCCATCCCTGTAAGTTCGCAAATCATTGTTTGATACTCAAAAATCGACTGTAAAATGCCTTGACTGATTTCTGCCTGATACGGCGTATAGGCAGTGAGAAACTCTTCTTTTGAAATAACGCTTTTTACTATGGCAGGGATGTAGTGATGATATGCACCCGCACCCCGAAAAATGGATTGAAACACAACATTCTTATTTGCGATTTGTTCCATCGTGCGGCGAACCTCAAACTCCGATTTACCTTGGGGTAAATCCAGCGGTTCTGTAAGTAGCATGTTTTGCGGAACATCTGCAAACAACTCCTCCATCTTTTTTAATCCCATGCCCTCTAGCATTTGCTGACGCTCAGACAAGGTAGACGGGACATAACTGCCCATTTTCTATTCCTCCTCTTTCAGCAATGCTTCATACTGCTCGGGAGTAAGCAGTTCCTCCTTTTGGGAGATACCCTCCACTTCGATAAACCAAGCGTCGTACGGTGTTTGGTTGATAAGCTCAGGATGGTCGAGCAGTTCTTCGTTTATAGCGCACACCGTTGCAGTAACGGGGCTAAACACATCGGACACCGCTTTAACAGATTCAACATCGGCAAAAGCCTCTTGCATTGTAACGGAATCGCCCTCTTGCGGCATGTTTACAAATACAAGGTCACCCAAAGCGTTTTGTGCATAATCGGTCAACCCAATTTTTGCTTTATCTCCCTCTAATTTTACCCACTCGTGCGATTTTGAATAAAGCAACTCCTTCGGAATGTTCATAGTAAATCCTCCTTTAAAATCTTTTGATATTATTTTTAACGTTTATAAAATGGTAGTTTTACAACCTCCGCGGTAATACGCCTACCTCGTACATCTACTTCTACCGCTGTGCCGACAGCGGCATATTCAAGAGGTAAAATAGCCATAGCATAGGCACCGCCGAGATACGGGCAATGCGTGCCCGATGTAACCATACCGATTTGCGTTTTTCCCGCATAAACGGGGCATTGCTCGCGTGCTATACCACGCCCGGTTATTTTAAGCCCAACACGCTTGTGGTTAGGCGTACCTTTTGCAGCCAGCGCTGCTTTACCTATAAAATCGGGCTTTTCCATCTTAACGAAAAACCCCAGACCCGACTCCAAAGGGGTGATGTCGTCTGTCATTTCGTGGCCATAAAGCGGCATTGCAGCCTCCAGCCGCAAAGTGTCGCGTGCGCCAAGCCCGCACGGTATCAGCCCAAACTCTTTGCCTGTTTTGAGTAAAGTGTTCCACAGTACAGAGGCATCTTCGGGTGCACAGTAAAGCTCATATCCGTCCTCCCCTGTATACCCTGTTTTAGATACAATACATTGAATACCCGCCACGATACCATCTTTTACAAAGCTATAGTATTTTACGGGAATATGCTCGGTATCGGCTAATTTCATAAGAATATCGTGTGCTTTTGGCCCTTGCAGTGCTACCTGCGCATATGTATCAGAAACATCTTCAAACTGCACATCACCAAACAAACGCTCTTTCATCCACGCAACATCTTTATGGCGGTTGGCGGCATTCACCACTACCATGTAACGCTGTTCATCCATGCGATAAACAATAAGGTCGTCTACAACTCCGCCAGCTTCGTTGCACATTGGGCTGTAGCGAACCTGACCGTCGTACATACCTGAAAAATCGTTGGTTAACAGCTGATTAATGTTCCCCAAAGCATCCCTGCCGCTGAACAAAACTTCCCCCATGTGTGAAACATCAAATAAACCTGCTTTGGTACGCACTGCCATATGCTCGGTAATCACACCGGTTTCGTACTGTACAGGCAGTAAATAGCCTGCAAACGGTACTATTTTTCCGCCAAGGGCAACATGACAATCGTACAGTGGTGTCTTCAATTCCATACAATAAATCCTCCTAAATTTGATTGTTCTAATACGCAAAACAAGCATAAACTTTTTATTTTTACATACTGCCTAAACCTATAGGAGAAAACTAACCCTTTAAACAGAAAGAGGCGTACCTATTAAGGCACACCTCTGTAATGGTACCTGATAAATTCCACTGTTAAAAAACCAAAGCAGGGTTGCATCAGGGTGCTGCAAAGCAGCTTGTAAAGTTAAATTCGAACTAAATTCTTCATCCCAACTGTTCATATGGTGTTCTGAGTATAAAACCAATTTTTCCTTATTATTAAATATACCCTAAAATTTTCAAAACGTCAATCTATTTTTATAGAAAAACAATATAAAGAAACTACCTTCATGCATGTGTTTTTTAGCAACGCAAACGACGAAAAAGCGGCACTTGCTTATGCAAATGCCGCTACAAATAAACGTGGTATCATGTTTTTATTATGCTTTTGCTAGTCTATCCAACACATCTATCAAGAGCTTCCAGACGCGCTCGCAAGATGCAAGTTCAAGGCGCTCATCGGGGGTATGGCAACCAAACATGGTTGGGCCAACTGCAATCGCATCCAACCCTGATAGTTTATCAATAAACAAACCACACTCAAGGCCTGCGTGGATTGCCTCGATTTTTAGTTCGCCGCCAAACAATGTGCTGTAGCTCTCTTTAAAGAGGTCACGAATCTGCGAGGTTTCGGCATAGCTCCAACCGGGATACTGGCTATCACATGTCAGCTTACAGCCAAACAAATCAGAGAGCAGCTGAAGCTCTTTTTTTGTTTCTTGTTGCAGCGAAGCCACAGAACTTCTGGGTGAAAAGTATACAACAACTTCTGTACTGTCTGTTTTGATAACGCCCAAATTAACCGAGCAAACAACAAAACCGCCTGCAAGCACATTTCTTTTTCTCATGCCGTTCGGTGCCAAAAATACGAGTTTTACAATGGCATCGGTGGTATCTTTGCTCATCATTTGCTGGGGCAATGAGTTTGGCTCTTTTAGTTCTACACGGAAGTCCGGTTCAGCCGCAGAGACTTCATCGTAAATATCTTTAGCAACCGCTGTAATAATTGTTTTCGCTTTCTTTCTTTCTTCTTCTGTGCTAAAGGCAAGGGTACAATCACATTCACGCGCAATCGCATTATCTTTACTGCCGCCATCGATAGCAACCAAGTTCGCTTGGGTTTCTAGCAGAACAGCGTATAAGATTCTGCCCATTACTTTGTTTGCGTTCGCATGTTCCAAGTGAATATCTGCACCGGAATGGCCGCCGAGCAAACCGCGGATGGCAATTTCTAAACCGAGAGAGCTTTCTGTTTTTGCCCAATCAATGGTTTTATGCAGACGAATTCTCATACCGCCCGCACAGCTTACCGTTGCAATGCCTTCCTCCTCCGAATCAAGATTAATCATGGTTTTGGCACTCAGCACACTGCCATCCAATGCAACAGCACCAAACAAACCTGTTTCTTCCTGCACTGTAAACACACATTCAAGCGGAGGATGTTTTATTGTATCATCCGCTAACAGTGCAAGCATCATTGCCACAGCAATGCCGTTATCGGCGCCCAGCGTAGTGCCTTTGGCACATAAAAACCCGTCTTTTACCTCAAGGTGAATACCCTCATTGTCAAAATCGTGGACAGTGCCTGCATTTTTTTCACATACCATATCGGTATGCCCCTGCAGCATTACCGCGGGGAGATGCTCGCAGCCCTTGCTGCCTGCTTTTTTTATTACAACGTTATGTAATTCATCACGGTAACAAAACAGACCGTGCTGATTTGCAAATGCTTCGAGATAATCTGCAACCCCTTTTTCATTACCTGAAGAACGCGGAATTGCACAAATTTGTTCAAAATATTCGAAAATAGCTTTAGGTTCATATCCTTTTACGATATATTCCATCATCACATCTCCTAAAAAATAATATATAATTCATTCTATACCATCCAAGTAACAAAATCAACTGCAGCTTTGAATCGACGAATTTCTGAAAAGGTATGACAAATGTTACTTGTTTTAGTCACAACTTACTGGGCATATACTGCAATATGCCAAAAATATAAAATACGCTTGCCTTCTTAGGTAAAAAAGTGCAAAATAAGGTTATTATAATTGTGTAAAGTGTGGTGTAAAATGTTTACAAAAAAACAACTGGTTCGGCTGATTGTGCCTTTGATTGTAGAACAGCTGCTTGCCGCAACCATTGGTATGGCAGATACCTTAATGGTATCGGGCAGTGGTGAGGCGGCCGTTTCAGGCGTATCTCTGGTAGATTCGATTAACCTGCTACTCATCAGTATTTTTGCAGCATTGTCTACAGGTGGCGCAATTGTTTCGGCGCAGTATTTGGGGCGCGAAGATCACCCCAACGCTAATATAGCGGCAAAACAACTATTGTTGGTAACCACAGGGCTTGCAACGGTAATTATGTCTGTGTGCTTGATTTGGAGAACTTCCATAATCAACGGGTTGTTTGGTTCTGCAGAGCCTTTGGTACTGCAAAATGCGCTGATTTATTTTCTGCTTTCTTCGCTATCCTACCCCTTTATTGCCATCTATAATTCTTGTGCTGCCTTGTTTCGCGCAATGGGCAATTCAAAAATTTCGATGTTTGCATCCATTTTGATGAACGTTACCAACATTGGCGGCAATGCAATCTTAATATTTGGGTTTGGAATGGGCGCTGCAGGTGCCGCACTGGCAACTTTGCTTTCTCGTATGCTGGGGGCAACCATCATGATCATTCTATTGCGTAACCCGCATAATACAATACGGCTGGATACAGTTTTTCGGCTTGGTTTTCATCCTGAAATGATTAAAAGTATTTTACGGATAGGTGTACCAACTGGATTGGAAAACGGAATGTTCAACATCGGTAAAATTTTAGTTCAAGGGCTGATTGCCTCGTTTGGTACAATTGCAATCACAGCAAATGCTGTAGCAAACGGGGTTGCAGGGCTGGCACAGATACCCGGTTCTGCAATTGGGCTTGCAATGGTTACGGTGATAGGACAGTGTGTGGGAGCAAAAGAATACGAGCAGGCGAAAAATTATACTTTAAAGCTGACCGGTGCTGCCTATGCAATGATGACTGTGACAAACCTGCTGGTTGTGATTAGCCTTTCACCCATCATTGGGTGGTATTCGGTATCGGCGCAAACTGCTGTGGTTGCGAAGCAAATATTAATCTACCACAGCGTGTGTTCTATTCTGATTTGGACACCGTCATTTGCCCTGCCAAATGGATTGCGTGCCGCGAACGATGTGCGGTTTACTATGATTACATCCGTAATATCTATGTGGGTATTCCGCATTGGTTTCAGCTACATCATTGGGCAGTGGCTTGGTTGGGGAGTGTTGGGTGTTTGGGTAGCAATGAGTATCGACTGGCTATTCAGGGCTATTGTGTTTGTTACTCGATTTTTCAGCGGAAAATGGCAGAACAAACAGTTTATCTAACTACATATTATTTATATAAAAAGCTCTGGATGCAAAACTGCATCCAGAGCTTTTCTCATTGTATAAAACTTAGTGAATCTTATTTTTCTCTTTAGCCTGCATAACCTTTTTCCAAGCGTAAAGAGCAAGAGTAACAGCAATGATACCATAAGCGATAAATACACGGAAGTATTCGCCGATTTCGGCACTGCCGAAGATGTTTTTGCCTGCCATAGGGGAAACGTTGAACAGCAGGTGAAACAAGATGGTACCCATAATTGCCTGCCCAACAGTAGCTTTAGATACTGATGCACCGCCTATAAGCAAAGCTGCGGCTGAGAACATACCAACATTTTCATGCGCATTGTATGTGCTCATATTGCCGAGGTTTTGCAGGAAGATAATCTGACCAACTGCCGCCAAAACGGTAGAAATACATACCGCGATGATTCTGGTTTTGTTGACGTTGATGCCGGATACAGCTGCAACACCCATATCTTGTCCTACCGCTCTCATATCTTGCCCCAGTTTTGTTTTAAGAAATGCCGGAACAAACAAGCATAGCAGTGCAATAAGGATAAACGGAACCATAGGAACTTTTGCAAGTGCTTTGTATTGTTTGAAAAGTTCCATATTGCCTGCAACAAAACCGAATACAATAACTGCTGCAGAAACACCAATATTAATAAAATTCTTTTTGGTTTTTTCTTTTTTCAATATTAGCTTTAGTGCATAAATGGCCAAGAAGAGAGCGCCAAATAAAATAATTGCAGAGAAAATATCCAATTTCCAGATATTATCCAAAGCATACTTCATATTAGTAAGGTCAATGGTGTTACGAACACCAGGACGACCGGTACCAAGCATGATACCCGGTGCATCTATAGGGATAATTCCTCCGAGCGCAAACAGGAAGATAAACTGGTATACACCGGATGCAAAAAAGCCTAAGATCATACTGGTAATCATTTCTTGACCTTTTGTACGGTTGAGCAGAAGACCCGAAAGCCATCCAAAAAAAATTGCAAGAGGGATGGAGATGATTGTTGCAACCACAACAGCCGTGATTCCCTGCAGCTTCATAACACATACAAGGAATAATGCCATCTGGCCAGCCATAGCCCCCAGTACGATACCAAAGTTGAGCCCCAAACCGGTCAGAATCGGAATAATCAACGAGATAACCAAAAACGCATTTCGGTCAAAACGCGATATAACGTCCATTAAAATGATTGCAGGTGAAGAACCGGAGTACACTACACCTAAAAAGCAAACTATGATAAATACAATTGGAACAATGTTAGAAATGACAAACCTTCTCAGCTTGTCTATCGCCGTGTTTTGATTAAGCATTATCGCCGCCTCCAGTCTGAGAAAGTGCATACAGAATAATACCATTCGATACAATAATTCGAATAACCTCAGATAAGCTGCCCTCAGGCATTAGCTGATTGGCAACCGGAAGAGCAATTGTCAGAAGTGCTTGGAACAGAAATGTACCGAGAATTACATGAGATATTTTACAGGTTTTTGCCGTTGCACCGCCCAGTAAAACTGCTGCAACAGGTGCGAATGCCATGTTCAGCGGCGCATTGTATAATTGGTAAAAACCAAAACTTTGCGCATAGAAAATGATACCGATTGCACCAAGAACAGTTGAAAGTACGGTACCTATAATACGGCTTTTATTTACGCTGATACCGGATGCAATTGCAAAGCGGGGGTTATCACCTACCGCCTTCATGCCAACACCAATTTTACTTCTGGAAAACAGCCACATCAATAGGCAAGCAATCAGTGCAAACAAAATTAAGCCAAACGGAATGGTAATTCCAAATATTTTAAAAGAGAAGAAATTATTAAAAATGCCATCATAGTTGCCGCTTAACGCGATGGTAGAACGCAAACCCGAGCCTGATCCGCCGATTGGCCAAACCATAGTTGGGTCTTTAAAAGGCATAATCAACCAACCAATACACATCAACGATACAATGGCGTAACCTACATAAGTACCAACCATCATCTCTGAGCCTTTTACCGCATTGAGCAGCTTGCCATAAAGGTAACCGGCAACAATACCGAAAGGAATAGAGATTGCAATCGCCATGAGGATGCCAGTCCAACCTTTAAAGCCGACCTCAATACTGATTAATCCGCCCAAGATTCCGCAAAGCAAACCCACAGGTAAACCAAAGTTCATACCGGTACCGGACATAACTGCCGGCACCATTGCCAATGCAAGTACCATGTTCATACCAAAGCGAACCAGTACGTCTGAAACGAGCGTACCCATATTTTGTTGCTGAAAAATTGCAGTAACAATTAACAGCAGTAAAAATAAAATAATAATCAGACGCGGAAGGCCCATTTGCTTAATGCCTGTTTTTATACGATTCATTCCGCACCATCCTTTCCTGTACTCCCTGCCATTGCCAGACCAAATTGCGAATCAGGAGCGTCAGGGTCTAGAATATTAAAGATTTTACCGCCGGTAACAATTGCAATACGGTCGCAAATCTGTCTGAGCTCCGCAAGCTCGGAGGATGTCATAATAACGGTGAGACCGTATTCGCGATTGAGGCGGACGATGGTATCAAGCACTAAGCTTTTTGCACCAACGTCGATACCGCGGGTAGGTTCAGAAATCAAAAGCACGTCCGGTTTTAAAATAAGTGCACGCGCAATGCAAACCTTTTGCTGGTTACCGCCGGAAAGCCTTCTCACCTGCTGTGTTGGGCCTGTACAACGTATATCCAACTCTCTGATATAATCCAATGCATTTTTGCGGATTTCGGATTGGTTCATCTGCGTGAATGGACCGAATCTACGAATGTAACGATTTTGATTCATGATAGCGGGAATGACCATATTGAGTTCAATCGAGGTATCAGGAACCAAACCAACACCGCGGCGGTCTTCCGATACAAAGCTCAGTTTAGAATTAATGGAAGACTTCGGGTCGTTCAAAGTAAGTTTTTCGCCGTTGATGATAACTTCGCCATAGGTGGGGTAAATGCCCATTAAGCCGTTGGCAATACCAATTTTGCCTTGTCCTGCCAAACCGCCCAAGCCTAAAATCTCACCTTTGTAAACATCAAGGTCAACACCGCGTACAACTTCACCCGGCATTTCTACTTTCAGGTCACGAACAGAGATTGCTATTTTGCTTTTATCCAGCTTGTCGTTAACCTGCTTTTGAGACATATCAATTTTACGCCCAACCATCAGCTCAGCAAGTTGTTCGATATTCGTATCCTTTTTATCAAGTGTTTGTATCCAAGCACCGTCACGCATGACAGTAATTTTATCTGCTGCGTCAATTACCTCATCCAAGCGATGAGTAATAAACAATATGCCTACGCCTTCGGAAGCAAGCTTTTTCATAACCTTAAGCAGGCTTGCAGCTTCGCTTTCGGCTAAAACCGCTGTGGGCTCATCGAATACCAGCAGTTTAATATTCTTTTTGTCAATTTCACGTGCAATTTCAATAAACTGCATGTAGCCTACAGGCAATCCGGCAACCGGAAGATTTTCATCAACATCCATACCCAGCTTATCCAACGCTATTCTGGAGTCATCTTTCATTTTCTGGGCATCTAGGTTCTGTAGTTTTTTACCAAAAGCATAGCTGAGCACACCTTTTTTGAGTGGCTCGCGGTTTAGTTTAATATTCTCTGCAATGGAAAAACCGGGAATCAGCATAAATTCCTGATGAACCATGCCAATACCCAGACGCATTGCATCGGAGGGGTGGGTGATTTTTACGGTTTCACCGTTGATTGCTATTTCGCCATCGTATCCGCCGGTGGCATGTATAACTGACATTCCGAACAAAATGTTCATCAGTGTGGATTTACCTGCGCCGTTTTCACCGCATAGTGCATGGATTTCTCCAGGCATAACCTCCAGAGAAACTCCCTTCAGCACCTTATTGCCGTAATATTCCTTTTTAATGTCTTTCATTTGAAGGATGGGGGTCTTTTCTTTCAAGATGTATCGCCGCCTAGCATTTTCATTTTTTTTACTATGAGGTAACAAAGTGCGCCACAGGAACAGTGCATTGCCTGTGGCGCAACATGTTTATTATAAACTCTGCTTTAGATTATTTTGCCTCACCATAGGTGTAGTAACTGCCGAGCAGTGTAAAGAAGTTATTGTAATCCACACCGTTTTCGGTCAGTTTTGTCATAGTAACTGGGCCACCAGCCAAGTCTGAGCAGATCTTTTTCATTGCTTCCATATCGGCTTTTTCAGTGATGGTACCCTCAAGATACTGTTTCGCATACTCAACGCCTGCTTTTACAAACAGCATATTGATGGGAACAGTCCAAGTAGACATACGACCGGGGTTACCTTTTTCGGTAATCTTTTTGGTGGTCTCTTGGAGAATGAAATCTACATCGCCTGCTTTATCGTCAGGGATTGCAATGCCGAGTGCGCCGGGATAGCCATGGTATGGGCTTGGGCAGCACTGCTGCGGGAAGATTGCTCCGCCTGCTAAGATAGTCTTAATCAAAGGCTCCTGCATAGCGCAGTTGGTAGCGAAAAATGCAGTTTCTTTGCCGTATTTCTCAATCATCTTGGGAACATCTTCAAGAATGAACTGCTGTGCACCGGGAACACCGGAATCTCCCAGTGGGTCGGGAGCGGTTGCTTCTACAAACTGAATGCCCAGCTCTTCAGCAGTTTTCTTGAGTAGGTCACGTCTGCCAGAAAGCAGTGCAACAGACATATGTCTTGGGAAAGAGTAGTGGACAAAGGTTTTAGCACCCAGTGCTTTTGCTTGCTCCATAATGGATTTACCCATGCCGAGTTCGTCAGCATTCAGAACCATATCTGCAGCAGGAGAGATAACAGCCGGATCTTCACCTGTTACACCGGCAATTACTAGCAGGTCGGGTTTGAGCTCTTTTGCTTTTGCAATTGCAGCAGAAGCACCCGGAACAGCCTGCAGGAACACGAGGGCCTTGACACTTTCGTCAGAAACAAGGTTCAAAACATTAGAAATGGTGGTCTCTTGCTCTTTAGCAAAGTTATCAGGATAGGTTGCAGTTACAACCATTTCTGGGTAAGCAGCTTTCATCTGCTCTGCCGCTCTGAACTCTTCTTCGCCTTGAGAAACAGTACCGGTAATAATTGCAACTTTAAAGTTTGCAGGTGCAGCACCGCCCTCTGCGGGTTTGCTGCCTTCAGGTGTTTCGGTTGCAGGTTTGCTGCCGCAAGCTGCAAGGCTAAGCACCATGGTAAGGGCTAAAACAAGTGCTAATAACTTTTTCATAATTGCCTCCTGTTTATTATATTTACAATATGTTCAGAAATTATAGCATATTTTCTCACAAGTATCAACAAAATATAGAGATTCTTAACATCTTTTCTTTGTTTCTACAAAACGACAAGCTACATGACTATATCTTTGTGTAAAACACCTAAAAAAGCAGGATTAATTATTCGTTCCTGCAAATACTTTATCTGTTAAAAGCTTTAGCAGAATAAATTCCGATAAAATTTTATAGCCTATTTTTAACTCAAAACAGAAGATTTATTTTGAATTGTTTACACTTAATATCGTTTTTATAGCAGGCTTAAATTTAAACCTTTATTTACACCAAAAGAAGCAAGTTTATACGACTAAACTAATTTAAGTTGTAAAAATAACAAAAAAATGCCACCGGCAATGCCGATGGCATTTTTATTATACAGGCAACCCGCGGGATTTAAAAATATCGGTTGCCATTTGTACTTCTTCATAGGTTGGTACCGGGGTATCGTAAAGCTGATAATCCATCCCCAGTTCCTTCCATTTAAACTCACCCATTTTATGAAAAGGTAAAAGCTCAATCTTTTGAATACAGGTGTACGGTTTTAAAAAATCTGCAAGCTTTTCAAGCCGGTGACAATCTAATGTATAACCGGGCAGCAGCACATGGCGTATCCACACAGGCTTTGATATTTCTTCGCAATAATCAAGTGTTTCAAGTTCATGCCGATTATCCATCCCTGTAAGCTCTTCACATACATCCGGTTCCAATGCCTTGATATCCAATAATATCAAGTCTACCGCATCAATGACGGGTTGAGACACGGCAAGATCCTGTGAACCTGCGGTATCCAGTGCGGTATGAAAGCCCAAGCTTTTGCATCTCTCAATAATATCAAGAACAAACTCGGGCTGCAAAAGTGGTTCACCGCCGGATATGGTTACCCCACCGTTCTTAATGAAATTTTTATAGTTTTTAATATCTTCAACCACTTCTTCGGACGTTACCAGTTTGCCGCCTCCACACTCCCATGTATCGGGGTTGTGGCAAAACAAACACTTTAGTCGGCATCCCTGCAAAAACAGCACATAGCGCACACCCGGCCCATCTACAGCACCAAACGTTTCGATAGAATGTATTCTTCCTGTAACAGCCTTTTCCATTTTTCAGTCTCCTTCCAACGCACAGCAGGGAACCGATTAAATCGATCCCCTACTTGTAGGTTTCGTATAAAATTAGAACCGCTCGTGGAAGGTACGGTGAATAACATCAAGCTGCTGTTCGCGTGTGAGCTTGATAAAGTTAACCGCATAACCCGATACACGGATGGTAAGTTGAGGGTATAATTCCGGATGCTCCATAGCATCCATCAGCACCTCACGATTAAGAACGTTTACATTAATATGGTGTCCCTTATCGCCAAAATAGCCGTCCATTAAGCTGACAAGGTTTTCTGCCTTTTGCTCTTTTTCTTTGCCCAAAGCAGATGGAACGATTGAGAATGTGTAGGAGATACCGTCTTCAGAGTAATCGTAAGGGATTTTTGCGACAGATTTCATGGAAGCCACACAACCATGAGTATCACGCCCATGCATGGGGTTCGCACCCGGCGCAAAAGGTTCGCCTGCTTTTCTGCCATCCGGTGTTGCACCGGTTTTTTTACCGTACACAACGTTCGAAGTGATAGTGAGTATGGACATGGTTGGTTTCGAATCACGATAGGTACGGTGACGAGAAAGCTTGTTCATAAACGATTTGACCACATCAATTGCAATCTGGTCTACAGCTGGATCATTGTTGCCGTATTTGGGGAAATCTCCTTCAATCTCAAAATCTACGGCAAGCCCTGCTTCGTTGCGGATGGGCTTCACCTTAGCATATTTGATTGCGGACAAGCTGTCAACAATAACAGAAAGCCCTGCCATACCGCAAGCAGAGGTACGAACGATATCTTCGTCATGCAGTGCCATTTCAATGCGTTCGTAACAATATTTATCATGCATATAGTGAATGATGTTCAGGGTATTGATATAAAGCTTGGATAGCCATTCACATATTTCATTGAATTTTCTCATTACCTCATCGTATTCAAGATATTCTGAGGTGATAGGTGCAATCTCGGGGCCTACCTGCTCGCCATAGCGTTCATCTATGCCACCGTTGATGGCATACAACAAGGCTTTTGCAAGGTTTGCACGGGCACCGAAAAACTGCATCTGTTTGCCTATTTTCATAGCAGATACGCAACATGCAATGCCATAATCGTCGCCAAATTTTTCGCGCATCAAATCATCGTTTTCGTACTGGATAGATGAGGTTTCGATTGAAATTTCGGCACAGTACTTTTTAAAGTTTTCAGGCAGATTTTGGCTCCACAATATTGTTAAGTTAGGCTCGGGTGCAGGGCCGAGATTTACCAAGGTATGCAAAAATCGGTAAGACATTTTGGTAACCATATGCCTGCCGTCCATTGCCATACCGCCAATCGCTTCGGTAACCCATGTAGGGTCGCCCGAGAACAGTTCGTCGTACGCAGGGGTGCGCAGAAAACGAACAATACGCAACTTCATAATAAAGTGGTCGACAAACTCCTGAATCTCTTCTTCAGTGTACTTGCCTGCCTCCAAATCGCGCTGTGCATAGCAATCGAGAAAGGTTGAAACCCTGCCAAGCGACATTGCCGCGCCGTTTTGCTCTTTTACCGCTGCCAAATAACCAAAATAAAGCCATTGAATTGCTTCTTTGGTATCGGTTGCGGGCTTCGAAATATCAAACCCGTATTTAGCAGCCATTTCTTTTAGTTCTTTCAATGAGCGAATCTGCTCTGAAATCTCTTCGCGCAGGCGGATTGTGGGGCTATCCATAATATCGAAAACCAAATGCTTTTTTGCAGTTTGTTTTTGCTCAATTAAAAAATCGACACCGTAAAGCGGTACACGTCGGTAGTCGCCTATAATTCTTCCGCGTCCGTAAGCATCGGGTAAGCCTGTAATAATACCGGTATGACGTGCTTTTTTCATGTCATCGGTGTATGCATCAAAAACGCCATCGTTGTGCGTTTTACGGTATTTAAACACATTTTCTACGTTTTTGTCCATCTGCTTGCCATATGCTTCCAGTTCGGTATATACTAGACGGATACCACCAAAAGGCATAATAGCCCTTTTAAGAGGTTCATCGGTTTGCAACCCCACAATTTGTTCCAGATCTTTGTTGATATAACCCGCATCGTGAGATACAATGGTAGAAATGGTTTTTTCATCTATGTCATAAACGCCCTTGCGTTCACGTTCAATTTTCATTAAATCACAAAGCTGCTGCCAAAGCTGTTTGGTGCGTTTGGTAGGCGTGCTTAAAAAGCGATAATCACCGTCATACGGTAAATAATTATTGATAATAAAATCTCTGACGTTTATTTCGCTTTGCCATGTGCCTTTTTCGAAATTCATATGTTGCCTCCCATATAAGATTTTTATTTTAATATCAAATTAGTATACTTTTTTCTTGAGCATATCATGTCTTTTGCTTTTAGTCAATAATTTACAAAACTATTGTAACCAATTTGTATAGTTTAATTATCTAATACAATCAAAAAGCTCTACCCAATGGCAGAGCTTTTGAAGTTATTATATTAATCTTTGTTTAGGGCATGTTCCGATTCTGCCACTTCTCCATTCTTAATCTCCCAATGAATCAAGAAGCTTAATGCCGCACGCAATATAATAATACCCGCAACCGTTAAAATCTCACTGAAGTCGCGCACTACAACGGTACGCAGTATCTCGCTGCCCATTTTAAATTCCAATCCCATTGCCAAACCTTTTGCAAGATTCAGCTTTGTATAAGGGTCGCGCTTTAAATAACTGTATGTACCATGAATCCCCGAAGCAACGACTATAAGAACCCCCACCAATTCAAATAAAAGAATTGCAAAGTCAACCACTTTGGTTAACAGTACATGCATAACTTCCACACTCTGTTCCTCCGTTTTTTTACATTTCTACATAATAAAGCGGCAGGAAACCAATGAGTTTCCTGCCGTGTATAGGTAACTAAAATTACTCTACAACAATCGTTTCAGTGTTGCCCTTTTTAGCGCCTTTGGAAAGAGCCTCATTCACAAGAACTTTAAAAGAATCTGATGAAAGGGTTGCACCTGCAAGAGTATCAACCTTTTTAACTTCTTGTTTGCTTACCAATTGGTCTTCAAGTTCTTTCATGAACTTTTCAGGATAAGTACCTGAAACGGGCTCCATAGCATCTTTGTAGCCAGCATCCGCCGATTTCAGTACGCCTTGTTCATTGACAGAGTCGAAGTCAACTTCGGAAATTTTACCGCCGGAAACAGTAACTTGTACATAATCTTTCCAACCGTGATCATCAGCGTTTTTGTACTCTGCTTTGTATGTGCCGTCTTTCATTCCAGCGCTGCAACCTGTCAAGAGAGATGCGCTTAAAAGTGCTGCAACCAATGCAATGCCAAATTTTTTCATTCTATACCTCCAAGGTGTTGTATTTATGTAGATTTCATTATATAATTTTTTTATCGCTGCGTCAATCTATTTTCAAAATTTAATTATTAATGATATAATAATTGTTGACGCAAGTATAAAAATTATTCATAGTGTTATTGGGCCTTCACTAGAAAAATTAAATTTTGCCCTACGGAGATTAGTTTATGATGTTAAAAAAGAAAAATTTAATGATTGGCGTTATTTTGACAGCAACTGCAGTATTAGCGGCTTTGCTCTTTTTTTCTATTAGAGAGGAAAAAGAAGACCGTGTGGATTTTTTGATGGATACGTTTATTCAGCAGCAGATAACAGGAAGAAAAGCAAAACAGACGGGCGAAAAAGTTTTTCAGGCGTTAAAAGCGTTTGATGATAGTTTGTCTATGTATAACACCGAATCTGAAATTTCTAAAATCAACAACGCTGCCGGAATATCCTACGTTAAGGTAGCTGAGCAAACCTATAATCTGCTTAAACGCTCACAGGAGCTATCTACTTTGCACAACTCGTTTGACTTTACCATTGCGCCGATTACTGCGCTGTGGCACGAAGCCAAAGAAAACGGCGTACCCCCAACAGAAGAGCAGGTTGCCCAAAGGCTTGCCTTAGTAGATTACAAAAAAGTGCTTTTTAATGACGAAGAGCAGTCGGTTATGCTCGCCGAAAAAGGCATGGCAATAGATATGGGCGGCATAGCAAAGGGATATGCATGTGATGTGGTTCGTTCCATCTATCAAAAATCGGACATCTCTACCGCATTAATTTCAATAGGCGGCAATGTTTATACCTATCGCACACCTCGGGGCAAACAAGGCTACCGTGTAGGAATACGCAACCCCATTGGTGACAGTGCAGATGCATTGCTTTCTCTTATGAGTACCGAGCAGGTGATTGCCACCTCGGGTGCATACGAACGTTTTTTTGAATATCAAGGAATATCCTATCACCATATCATAGATAAAAACACTGGGTTTCCCGCCCAGAGCGATTTGTTATCTGCAACCATTGTAACCGCAGACGGAGCACTGGCGGATTTTTTATCTACTACATACTATATTTTGGGTAAAAAGGCTGTTTTAGAAACCATTGAACAAGAAAAAGCAACGCTTGCAAAAGGTGAAACTCCGCAATTCGCGATTATTGCAATTGACAAGCAGTATAACATCTATGTTTCTCCATCGTTAAAAGACAAAGTTGAACTTTTAGAGGATGATGGTGGAAAATATCGGTTCGCAGTATAGATATGAGACTTGGATAATTTGTTAAATTGTGATATAATAAGTCGTTCAACTCAATCGGAGGTGCAACAATGAAAAGAAAAATCAGTACCTACCAGGTTGCATTCCTTGGGATGATGCTTGCGGTTGCACTGGTTCTTTCGTTTTTTGAAAGTACGCTATGTGCTTTTATGGCGATTCCGCCGGGAATCAAGCTTGGGCTTGCAAACCTGGCAACGATGTACACACTTTTTTTTGCCGGTAACGTACCCGCTGTAATTCTTGTTTTATTAAAATCGGCTTTTGTTGGGCTGACCAGAGGCTTTACAGGTTTTTTCTTAAGCCTTTCGGGCGGTATCCTTTCTATTCTTGTGCTGATGCTTTTAAAACGATTTAACAACATGGGTTTATCTTATATCGGCATAAGTGTGGTTGGTTCGATATTTCACAATATCGGGCAAATATTGGCGGCATCCATTTTGATTCGTTCGGTTTTAACCCTTTACTACAGCATGGTATTGATTGTATCCGGTGCAGTGATGGGTGTTCTAACCGGAATCACCTTTGGACAGTTGGTACCCTATTTTAATAAGTTTAGCAACAAATATAAGTAGAAGTTGGAGGTTGTTGAGATTGAGTATAGCAAAAGAAAAACTGCTAAATGGCATCCGTGTTGCTCATTTAAAGAATACCGAAAATGTGCAAACAGTATCTATGCCTGTTCCGTCTCGAGTAACGATTCCCATGATTCAGCATCTGGGAGCGCCCTGTAAAAGCATTGTAAAACCAGGAGACCGTGTTTTGGTTGGCCAGTTGATCGGTGAATGTCAGGGCTCTTTTTACGCGCCTATTCATTCAAGTGTATCGGGCACAGTAAAGGCAATTGATTCGATGGTCATCTCATCAGGCGGCAGTTGCGAAACAGTCATCATTGATACAGACGGTATGCAGGAGATCAGCAGTGATGTAAAAGTTCCTGTTATAAATTCCAAAGAAAGCTTTATTGAGGCTATCAAGCAATCCGGTCTGGTCGGTCTTGGTGGTGCGGGATTCCCCACTTGGGTAAAGCTTAATATTAAATCTGAGCAAAAAGCAGATTATTTAATCATTAATGCTGCAGAATGTGAGCCTTACATTACCTCAGATTATCGTGAGATGCTTGAAAATACCGACGATATTCTGGCAGGTATGGCTGCGGTAAAAAAATATTTAAATGTTGGCAAGGTTATTATAAGCATAGAAAAAAACAAGCCAAAAGCAATTGAGCTTTTTGAAAAGCTTGCTGCCCAAACGAAAGAATTTGAAGTGTTTGTTTTGCAATGCAAATACCCCAAAGGTGCTGAGAAGGTAATCATCCACGACACAGTAGGCAGAGTAGTGCCGGAAGGCAAATTGCCCATTGATGTGGGAACCATTGTGATGAACGTAGCTTCGGTAGGCTTTGTAGGTACTTATATGCGAACAGGCATGCCGTTGATACAAAAACGCATTACCGTAGACGGGGGTGCTATTACCGAAGCAAAAAATGTAATGGTTCCCATCGGTACTTCCATCCAAGATGTTGCAGAGTTTTGTGGTGGGATAAAAGGCGAAGCCCGCAAGATACTGATGGGCGGCCCTATGATGGGCATTGCTTTATATGATATGGACATGCCTATCATAAAAAATAACAATGCTGTGCTATTCTTTAATGAAAAACAGGCAAAAGAACAAAAAACAACATTGTGCATCCGCTGCGGAAAATGCGGACAGGTATGCCCCGTTCGCCTGATGCCTGTTTCAATTGAACGCGCATTTGAAGCAAAAGATGTTGAGCGGCTTAGTGCTTTAAAGGTTAATATGTGCGTAGAATGCGGTTGCTGTTCTTTTATTTGCCCTGCTAAACGTCCGCTAGTGCAGACAAACAGAGCTTCTAAAAAGCTATTGAGAGAAACTAAAAAGTAGAGGTGTTTGCTTTGACTAAAAAATTAATAGTATCATCATCGCCGCATATTCGCAGCCCAAGAACAACGCAAAGCATTATGCTGGATGTTGTAATTGCACTGCTGCCGACATTGGTTGCGGCAACCATTATCTTTGGCAGCAAGGCGCTGATACTGACGGTGGTCTGTGCTGCATCCTGCGTGTTTTTTGAGTGGGCATTATGCAAAATCACCAAGCAGGATAACACAATATCTGATTTGAGTGCAGTGGTAACAGGTATCATCTTAGCTTACAATTTACCCGCTGAGCTGCCTATTTGGATGGCAGTAATCGGCTCGTTTGTAGCGATTGTAATTGTAAAAGGGCTGTTTGGCGGCATAGGACAAAACTTTGCCAACCCTGCGTTGGTAGGCCGAATTGTGCTGTTTGTTTCGTTCTCGTCTGCTATGACCACATGGGTAAAGCCATTCTCATACCAATATGGCACCACCGATGTTATGACTACGGCTACTCCCCTTGATATGATGCGTGCCGGAAAATGGACCGAATACAGCGACCTGTTTTTTGGAACTATCGGCGGATGCCTTGGCGAAACCTGCGCGCTTACACTTATCATCGGCTGTATCTATCTCGTAATCCGCAAAGTCATCAACCCCATTATTCCTCTGGTATACATCGGTACAGTTGCACTCGGTGCTTTTTTAGGCGGCGAGGATGTACTATTTCATGTACTCAGTGGCGGCTTGATGCTTGGCGCCGTATTTATGGCAACCGACTACACTACCTCCCCCACCACCAACTGGGGTAAGGTAATATTTGCCGCAGGGTGCGGTATCATCACAATTATAATTCGTCTGTTCGGTTCATACACCGAGGGTGTTTCTTTTTCTATCTTGCTGATGAATATTCTCACACCGTATATTGAAAAAGCAACCCTTCCAAAGGTGTTAGGAGGTGCATATAAATGAGCAAAGCAAAAGAAATATTGATGCCTGTTTTGGTACTTGGTGTTGTATGTCTTGTCGTTACGGCACTGCTTGGGGTAACCAACTTTTTTACTGCGCCTATCATTGCAGCGAATCAAGGCTCTAAAACCGATTCTTCGCGTAAAGTGGTTTTAGCTGATGGCGATAAATTCACAAAAGTTGATTTGCCTGAAAGTGAATTGACTGGGCTTGGTGTTACTGAAGTTTATAAGGCAGAAAATGGTGCAGGCTATGCCATTACAACCGCAGTTGTCGGTTATCACGGTGAAATCACCTCGATGTTTGGTATAGACCCTGAGGGCAAAATTGTAGGTTTAACCGTACTTAGCCACACCGAAACAAAAGGTTTGGGCGAACGTATTGCAGACAAAGACTGGCAAAGCCAGTTTATAGGCAAAAGCGGCACTTTAAACCTTGTTAAGGGAACCGGCGGCGGAGACAATGATATTGCCGCATTGGCTGGTGCTACTATATCCTCTACAGCAATGACAACTGCCGCAAATTCTGCGCTGGCTGCATTTGAAATGGCGAAAGGGGCGTAATGATGAGTAACAATACAAACAAAGGCAGTATGACCTATCTGTCTATTTTACTAAACGGTATCATTAAGGAAAACCCCGTTATGGTGATGCTGCTGGGTACCTGTCCATCATTGGCGGTAACTACAATGGTCAGCAATTCTATTGGTATGGGGCTTGCCACAACATTCGTTTTAATTGGTTCAAACGTTGTAATTTCTCTGATTAAAAAGCTGATTCCTTCCACTGTACGTATCCCCTGCTATGTTGTTGTTATCGCAGGGTTTGTAACCATCATCAAGCAATTAATGATGGCTTATGTACAGCCGCTTTATGTGGCACTTGGCGTGTTTCTTGACCTCATCGTTGTAAACTGCATTTTACTTGGGCGTGCAGAAGTTTTTGCAAGCAAAAATAAAGTAAGCTATGCATTTTTTGACGGGCTTGGCATGGGGCTTGGTTTCACCTTGTCTCTGTTCGTTATCGGCAGTATTCGTGAGCTTTTAGGCAGCGGCACTTGGATGGGCTTCACTGTAACTGCCGGCTTCATTGAGCCAATGGCTATTTTTGCTTCACCCGCTGGCGGCTTTTTTGTTTATGGTATTCTTATTGCGCTGGTTGGCGTGTTGATGAGAAAAAAAGGCAAAACACCAAGAAAATCTTTTGGCTGTTCATCCTGCCCTTCCGCAGGAATCTGCCAGAATAAACAGGAGGAGTGCTGATCATGGAACTTGCAAAATCTTTGAGCATCGTGTTGTTCAGCGCCATTCTGGTGAACAACTTTGTACTTTCAAAATTTATGGGTATCTGCCCGTTTCTCGGTGTATCTAAAAACTTGAAATCTGCCTTTGGCATGAGCTGTGCTGTTACTTTTGTAATGTTGATGGCTACTGCAGTAACCCACCCGCTTTACACCTATCTGCTTGTACCAAACGGCCTTGAATACCTTGATACCGTTTCGTTTATCCTCGTTATTGCGGCGTTCGTACAGTTGGTTGAGATTGTTCTTAAACGTTATATTCCTGCACTGCACAAAACACTGGGTGTTTACCTGCCGCTTATTACTACAAACTGCGCTATTTTAGGTGTAACTTTGCTGAACATTAAAGAGGGTTACAGCTATGGTGTTTCACTGGTAAATGCATTGGGTGGCGGACTTGGCTTTATGCTTGCAATGGTATTGTTCGCAGGGGTTCGTACCCGTTTGGAGGACAGCCGTATACTTCGCCCGTTTGAGGGTCTGCCGATCACACTGATTTCCGCTTCGATTGTTGCTTTGTCGTTTTTAGGTTTCGGCGGTGTAATCGACGGTATATTTAAATAACGAAAGGCAGGGTGATATTATGTTTGAAGCAATCTTAGTCCCTGTTTTAATTTTGACAGGAGTTGGCGTTGCAGCCGGTATTATGTTATCGTTTGCATCTAAGTTTATGGCTATCCCCGTAGATACAAGGCTTGAGGAAGTACGCGAGGCACTCCCCGGCATCAATTGCGGTGCTTGCGGTTATGCAGGCTGCGACCAATATGCAAAAGCCATTGTAGAAGAAGGCGCCGCAGTTAACCGTTGCATCCCCGGCGGCGATAAAACAGCAAAAGCTGTTGGTGAGCTGATGGGAACCGGCGTGAGTGACGTAGAAGAAAAAGTTGCCTTTGTAGCTTGTAAAGGTGTCCCCGGAGATGATAAGAAAAAACTTGATTATAAAGGTATTGATTCGTGCTATGCAGCCAGTTTGCTTTACGGCGGTGATTCCAGCTGTGCATACGGCTGCTTAGGCTATGGTGACTGTGCTAAATCTTGCCCCTTTGGTGCGATTGATTTGGTAAATGGAGTTGCTGTGGTTCGCCCCGAAATTTGCACAGGGTGCTCTCTTTGTGTGGCTACCTGCCCGAAAGCTCTTATTTCAATGTACCCGGTAAACAAACCCATTCACGTAGAATGCCGTAATAAAGACAAAGGTGCCAAAACACGCAAGGTCTGCGCAAATGGTTGTATTGCCTGCAGAAAATGTGCATCTGTGTGCCCGACCGAAGCAATCACTGTGGATGAAAATCTGGCTTATATCGACGTTGAAAAATGTATCTCTTGCGGCAAATGTATCGAGGTGTGCCCCGTTCATGTCATTGAAAAATTCCACCCCTCGTGTGAGAAATAATCTACTGTAAGTTTTAACACTTTACTGCTAGGCTTGTACAGCAATGCTGTACAAGCCTATTTTTTATAGTATTAGAAGTTGAAAATAGTATATTGAATGCATATGATTATTGCTTATTATGTGAATAGTTTTAGATGCAGATAGATAAAGAATTACCAAAACCTATTCTTTTTTACAATGCAACCGGAAGATTTACCTGTATACTATAGATAATATGCAAAACGTAGTTTAGGAGGAATAGATATGACTTCGTATGAACGTGTAGCTTTGGCTCTTTCGCATAAAGAAGCAGACCGTGTACCGGTATATCCTATTTTAAGCGGTGTAACTCGCAAGCTTATTGGCGCCAGTTATAGCGACTGGTCTACCAACGCAGACATTTGCGCAGAGGCATTTTTAAAATCTGCCGAAGATTTTGACATTGACTGTATTGTTACGTTAATCGATTTGTCAGTAGAATGCGATGCATGGGGGCAAAAAATAATATTCCCCGAAAATGAAGCTGCACATCCCGATTATTCGCAAAGTGTTATTCAAGAAATTGAAGATTACGCAAAAATCAAAAAGGTTGATTACCGAACCTCTGAACGCATGATGATGCACATTGATGTTTGCAAAAAGATTGTAGCAGAGAAAAAGGGTAAAATCCCAATTGTGGCATTTGTTTTTGGTCCATTGGGTGTAGTATCTATGCTGCGGAATCAGCAGGATATGTATATGGATTTGTACGATGACCCCGATGCTGTCAAAGAAGCCGTTAAACAAGTGAATGAAACACTTAAAGAATATGTAGCAGCTTTATGTGATACAGGTGTAGATGCGGTTATGTTCGACACTCTGTTTGCTTCGGCATCCATTATGTCGAAAGAAATGTGGAAGGACATGGAGGCTCAACCATTGCGCGAGCTTTCGCAAGTTGTACGCGACAAAGGCTGTTTGATGATGATTCACAACTGCGGCCAAAAAATATATTTTGATGCACAAATTGAGGCAGCAGAACCCGTGGCAATTTCGTTTTTATATCCCCCCGATGATTGCGCCGATTTTGCGGAGTGCAAAGCGAAATACGGCGATAAAACTATGTTGATTGGCAGTGTTATACCTGCCTCTGCTGTAATTGGTACCGATGAAGAGTGGGATAAACAATGCATCGATCAAATTGATGCTATGGCAAAAGGTGGCGGTTTTATGCTGGCTACAGGCTGTGAATACCCTGCAAACGCCAGCTTTGACAGAGCAAAACGTATGATTGAAATTGCCAAAAGCCACGGACAATATAAATAGCATTTATATTGAATGGTCATATTTGCTTGGATTGGTTCTATATACCTCTGCTGAAGAAAGGAAGCATTGATAAAAGTGGATTTGGTACAAAAAATAATGGATATGGGCGCACATCAGGCGGCTCAAATTAAAGTGGAAGATATCCCATTCGACCGCAGTTTTCGCAGCCTTTGTGAAAGTAATGCATGCGGCAATTACGGCAAAAGCTATATGTGCCCACCCGATGCAGGCGATATTGATGAATTGATTGCCAAAGCAAAAACTTTTGATTACGCTGTTGTATACCAAACAGTTGGATCCCTTGAAGACAGCTACGATTTTGAGGGAATGATGGCTGCTGGTGAACGACAAAATGACCTGGCTCAAGAAATTTCAATTGCTTTTAAAGACAATTTTGCTGAAACTTTACATTTGGGTGCAGGTGGATGCCGCGTATGTCCGGTATGTGCAAAACGCACAGATGAGCCGTGCCGTTATCCCGAAAAAGCGCTATCGTCGCTCGAAACTTACGGCATCGCAGTGTCTGAGCTTGCGGCACGCTGCGGGATGAAGTACATACACGGTGCCAACACTGTAACTTATTTTGGTGCATTTTTTTATAAAAAGTAATGAGCATTTGGTTTTGTGTTTTGAATTGCTTTTGCCCGTTGACGAACAATTCCATTAGGTAGTTAGCATCTTTCTGCCGAAAGGTGCCTTTAATTAATAAAAGCAAACCGCTTAGTTAAACTTTTCGAGTTGTTTAACTAAGCGGTTTGCTGTATTCTTGTAATGTTATGCAAAAGATAGTGAAACAGGGCGAATTGGATATTACTTTTGTAACCAATCCTCTACCACATCTTTTAGATGCATCGTACTTAACTCATATGTATTGCAAAGATGTGCAAGCTCTTCCACACTCTTGAAATCAGTGGATATGTCTCCAATGTAATATCCCTCCGTCTTGATACCATAGCTTTCGTAAATACCATAGTCATCGTTTACATACTTTTCTTTCACAACCCAATACACTGTTACTACACCTCGCTTTTAAGTAGTCCCTATTTAAGCATACAACAAATGCTATACAGAAGTAAATCCATGATAATACAAAATTTTCTTCAATAATTTTGTATGATTCATCTCCAACACTCAAATTAGCTCGTTTTTGTACTGAAAGTAACAGTAATTTCCTACTCATCTGATAAACTTACCTCCACTTTCATCAACCTGCACAGCTCATACTTTATATAGTGTTTGTTCTCATAGCAAGATACAATAAATTGCAGAATGAGGCTTTTAAGCATTTATTGCTTGGGTTTCATGCCTTATCTAAAGTTCATACCGCCTCGCTGGCAATGGTATTTTATCATTGAACCTACAAACCGTTATGCACCTGAAAAAATTTTCTTAAGGGTACCAAAACAAAAGCAAGTACGGCAATTATTATTGCTAAATCTACATACAAAACGGCAGACCGCAATAAATGCAGTCTGCCGTTTCAATATACGAAAAGATTTTATAATTATTTAGAAGATGAATCGTTATCTTTTGATGCGAATCGCTTTTTAAAGAAAATCACGGTGCATATCAGTGCGACTATTACAAGCACTGCCAGTGTAATATGCGAATAAGTGCTCATATAATCTAAAATGCTTTCCCACGAGGCACCCGCAAACACGCCAAAATATACAAGAATTATATTCCAAACAAAAGAGCCTATTGTTGTAAATAGCAAAAATAGACCCATATTCATTTTTGCCATACCCGCAGGGATAGATATTAAACTGCGTACGATAGGGATGCAACGGCAAAACAAAACTGTGCTTTTTCCGCGTTTTTCAAACCAGCCGCATGCTTTGGTAACATCGCCTTTTTTAAAGTGCAGCAAGCGCCCTATTTTACCCTCTAACCAATGCTCAAGCCGCTGCGGAGAAAGCAGCCTGCCAACACCGTAAAGCACGATCGCACCGAGTACCGAACCAGCCGTAGCTGCGAGAATAACGCCCCAAACCTGCATGTTACTGTAGGTTGTCATAAATCCACCAAATGTGAGTATGACCTCCGATGGAATTGGAGGAAAAATGTTTTCTATGGCAATCAGCAATAATATACCGATATAGCCGTATTGGTTCATAATTTCAATAATCCAGTCCTGCAATCTTTCACTTCTTCCATTTGTTTTTATTATTATGCCACATTATTCTCGTGACATAATATAAAAGAGCCTTACAAAGCGTAAGCCTCTCTTATATTATTAATATTACTCGTTTTGCTGCAACATTGCAAGTTTAATTTTTTCAGCGGTGATCGGTAAAGACTGAATTCGAACCCCTACTGCATTAAAAACAGCATCCGCAATGGCAGGGCTTGGTGTGTTTATTACAATCTCACCAATGGATTTTGCACCGAAAGGCCCTGTTGGCTCGTAACTGCTTTCAAATGCAACTCGAATGTTGGGCACATCCAAACGAGACGGAATTTTGTACTGCATAAACGAATCGTTACTCATTTTACCGTATTCGTTGTATTGGATATCTTCATACATTGCCATACCAATGCCCTGCGCAATGCCGCCTTCTGCCTGCACGGTGGCAAGGTTCGGGTTTACAACCGTCCCGCAATCCACCACACCAACATAATCAAGCAGCTTGAGTTCGCCGGTTTCGGTATCCACTTCCACCTCTGCAAAGCCTGCCATCATCGGCGGCGGCGAGGTAGGGCTGCAATGGCTCGCGTTGGCGCACAACCAGTTACCCGGTTTTCCGCCTACCAGCGACTGCGCAAGCTTATCCAGTGAAATAGCATGGGTTCTGTCGGCAGAACTGTAAACCCTATCGCCGTCAAACTCTGCCAAAACCGTTGGTATTTCAAGCAACCTAGCGCCTTCTTCTTTTATCATAGAAGTGAGCTGTGCACAAGCTTTTACCACTGCCATACCCGTAACATATGTGGTACTGGATGCATAAGAACCGGTATCGTAGGGCGAATGGTCGGTATCTACCCCGTCTACCGTAATACGGCTGATGGGACAATGCATCAGTTCCGCTGCCATCTGTGCCAGAATGGTATCGCAGCCGGTGCCCATATCGGTTGCACCAATCATCAAGGTATAAAAGCCGCTATCGTTAAGCCGAATAGCAACACTTGCAACGTCGATGTTCGAAATACCCGAACCCTGCATGGTAATAGACATCCCCACACCGCGCACACGATGGTCATCCACCTGCACACTTGGGTATTTTTGATCCCAGCCAATCATCTGTTTGCCTTTTTTGATGCAGTTTTCAAGCATAGAACTGCTGAGAGTTTCATTATAATAGGCGGGCATTTTTTCACCCTGCTGCGGTATATTCTTGAGGCGCAGCTCGGCAGGGTCGATATGAAGCATATTTGCAAGTTGGTTTACGGTGGATTCTACCGCAAAACAGCCCTGTGTGGCACCGTAACCGCGAAATGCACCTGCTGCCATGGTGTTGGTATAAACAACATCGTAAGTGAATTTAAAGGCATTTGCCTTGCTGTAGAGAGGAATGGTTTTGTGCCCGGTAAGCCCCACCGTTGTAGAGGCGTGCTCGCCGTATGCACCCGCATTCGAGAGCGTATGCAAAGAAATTGCTTTGATAATACCGTCCTTTGTTGCACCGAGCTTAACAGTCATACGCATTTGGTGACGGCTGTTGGATGCCGCAAATGACTCCTGACGAGTAAATATCATCTTGGCAGGTTTGCCTGTTTTCATCGTAACAAGTGCGGGAAACAGTTCGCTTACCATGGTCTGTTTTGCACCAAACCCGCCGCCGATACGCGGTTTTGCCACACGCACCGCCGTTTGCGGCAACCCCAGTGCATGGGCAATGGTTCTGCGGCAGTGAAACGGAATTTGCGTGGAGCTTACCACATTGAGCCGCCCATTGCAGTCAAGGTAAGTATAGGTGCGAAATGTCTCCATCATTGCCTGCGCGTTTGCCTTTGTATAGTAGGTCTCTTGCAAAACTACATCGCATTTTGCAAATTCTGCGTCTACATCGCCTGCAATATCCGAACCGCTTGCAACTAAATTTTTGGCAGGATTACCGCCGATATCAAAATTGTTATGGTAATCATCTTCTTTATGGATAACTGTTTTATGGTCTTTGGCTGTTTCAAAATCAAGCAAAGGCTCCCGCACATCGTACTTTACGTGAATCATTGACAGTGCCTTATCAACGGCTTTTTCATCTCTGCCGGCTACAATCGCAACCGGGTCGCCTACATAGCGCACTACCTGCTCGAGAATATAACGGTCGTAGGGGCTTGGCTCGGGGTAACTCTGGCCCGCCAAGGTGTAACGTATTTTCGGCACATCTTGGTAAGTAAGTATGCACTCAATCCCGTCCACTCGAAGTGCCGTATCTGTTTTAATCGACTTTATTTTTGCAAAAGCATGCGGGCTGCGCAAAACTTTAACAACAAGGCACCCTTGAGGAACAATATCATCGGTATAAACACCTTTACCGGTGGTCAAAGCCATGCCATCCAATTTTGGGATGCGCTGATTAACCTGTTTGAGTTGAATTGCTGACCTCATTTGCTCTGATCCTCCAAATATTCCTGAATTGCTCGGATATGGCTGGTATAGCCGGTACAGCGGCAGAGATTACCCGCCAAATACTCTTTAATTTGCTGTTCGGTGGGGTTTTTCAGTTCACGTTTCATGGCAAGTACACTCATAATAAAACCGGGGCTGCAAAAGCCGCACTGCTCGGCACCCTGATTTACCATATAACGCCCAAATTCTGCCGCCTCATCTTGCAGCCCTTCCAGTGTGGTGACCTGCTTACCGTCTGCCCTTGCAGCAGGATAAGAACATGACAATACAGGTGTACCATCTACCCACACCGTACAAAGCCCGCAGTTATCGGTATCACAGCCGCGCTTTACGCTTACAAAACCGTATTTACGCAAAAAGTCAATCAGCATCATATCGTTGGGGATATGTTTATCAAACAGCTTATCGTTTACTGTAATTTTTACTTTCATTTGCTTGTATCCTCCCTGCACTGCTGCACCGCACGTTTTACCAGCACCGATGCCAACAGTTTACGGTATTGTGCCGATGCACGCATATTACTGCCAAATGCGAGTTCTTCTGCCGCAGCGTTGCCCGCTTGTTCTGGTGATGCCCCCTGCGAGAGCAGCTTGGCAGCATTTTGTGCAAGCGCTGCTCGTGCCGGCCTTGCGCCAACCGATACTTTCCAATCTGCTGCAAGTTTACTTACGGCAACAGCTAGTACCGGAAAATCGGTAACAGAATTGCGCATACTTTGGTATGCTGCAACGCGGCCGTCATCTGCAATGATAATTTGCTTTAAAATATCGCGCTGCGGGGGAAGTTCAATGAACTTCTCCAGTGTCATCACCCCGCCAAGGTGCAATTCCACACTGGTGTTAAGCGCAAGCAGTGCAGTTAAGATATCGGAGAAACCATAACGCGAGAATACACTGGCACCAACCGTTGCTATATTGCGGAACTGTACACCAACAATGTTTTTTACACATTGGGGTAGGATACCGCCGAACCGTTTTTGCAGCAATGGGCTGGTTTCCAGCTCGCGCAATGTAGTGGTTGCACCGATAAGAATTTTGCCATCGCTCTCGGTTATATAACTCAGATTTAAACGGGTAAGGTCGATTGCTGTGCGAATGCGCTTATGCCCCATTTTAAGCCAGCAACATCCGCCAAGCACTGTATTTTTAGAATCCTTTTGCAGCAGTTCGCAGGCTTCATCCAGTGATTGTGCAAATTGATAACTTTTAACTGTATACACGTATATCCCCCTGTTTTATAATATAGCAAACAAAAAAGAACCCCCCATAAACGAGGAGTTCTTCACAGAAAAACAGACTCCATGCAAAAGCTGCAATGGAGCCGATATTCTCTATAAACCCTCGTAGCCAGTCAATTTACGGTTGACAGGTAGAAACTTTTGGACCATATCTCCAAATTTATACGACGGATTTATTATAGCATTAAAGCAGGCTTGCTGTAAACACTCTGCATCAAAAAATGTCGTTTTATGCAACAGGAGTTTTATGGGAATTAAAAATATAGTACTATTCAATGTATTTTTTTAATCTGCTATCTTTTATAAACTGCAAACTGCTAAGCTTTTTTACCAACCTCTATCATGCGCGCACAGCTTGCATCCACTGCATCCATAACAGTTGCGCGAAAAGCGCCTTTTTCTAAAGCACGCACACCTGCAATGGTGCCACCGCCGGGTGAACAAACATTATCTTTTAAAATGGCAGGGTGCGTGCCTGTTTGCAGTACCATCTCTGCCGAGCCTGCCAAAGCCTGCGCCGCAAGCTTGATTGCCATTTCGCGCGGTAAACCCTTTTCTACACCGCCATCGGCAAGAGCCTCGATGAACATATAGGCAAATGCGGGGCTGCATCCGCTGACACTGGTGAGAGGGTCGATGAGATTTTCGGGCAGAAGATAAGAGATGCCCACCAAATTAAACAGTTCTATTCCAAGGTCACAATGCTCTTTTAACGCCTTACTGCCTGCGGAAATACCTGCTATCCCTTTTTGCACCAGCATAGGGGTATTGGGCATAACACGGAGTACAGGGTTTGCCGGGAAGAATTCTTCCAAATACTCTAACGTGATGCCGCCCATAATTGAGATAATCAGTTGATTGGGTTGGAAGCTGCTGCTCACTACTTGCAGGATTGACCGCGCATATTGCGGTTTAACCGAGAAAACGACAATATCGCTTTGTGCAATCACCTGTTTTGCACCTGCTGCATCGGGTGTATTTACAATGGTATTTACACCGTATTTTTCAGCAAGGCAGCTTAATCTGTCTGCGTTTACATCGGTAATGCAAATGCTTTGAGGCGGTACAATTTTACTTGCCACAATACCACTAAAAATTGCTTCGCACATTTGCCCGCCACCGATAAAACCGATTTTTTTATTCTCTAACATCTATCTGTCCCCCAATTAATTGTAGTGTCGATATCTTTCTATATCAATTAGGTTATGCCAAATCGCTCTATCTGTCAAGCCTTACTTTATTAAGATTGTTTGCTTTTAAAATAAAGCAATTTTGCAGCAATATCCCACGGCAATGTTTGCTTCTCTACCAAAGCGGTAATTTCGGGCACATAAGGTGAAAACGGCAGATATTTTTGCAGCAATGCTAAGTTGTCGCTTTTGGGGGATGAGGCATCAATATGTGTTGCGGGAGAGGCAGCATTTTTAAGAATACGATTTTTAATTGTTTTTGCAAATAAGGTGATATCTGCATCTGAAAAAGCTAGCCCTGTGCTGTGGATAAGGCGAATGCTGTTTAAATCAAGCGCCGCATAATTGGTGGTTTCGTAATATGTAACCGTATTGGAGGGGTCTTCCCAATAACGCCACAAATAGCCTGTTGATGTGGCTGTTATTTTGGTTTTAAAATAGCTGCATGCCTGCTTTACCACCTGCTTGAGCTGTGCGTCATTCTCTTCTTTTGCGTACAGTGCCATTGCCGACACCAACGGCAGCTGCTGATTCCACGGGATAATTTTACCTCCGTTTAAAAATGTAGGGGAATTATCCATCTCTTTAAAAAACCCCCGTTCATCCCAGTTGTTTGCCAGCAAAGCATCAAACATCGTCTTTATCTCATCACGAAACCGCATTGCATCGGGGTGACCTTGGTTTTTTAATTCTATGTAAGTTTGGGTCATTGGCTCTAAAATAAGCGCGGTATGAACCGGTGTGGGAACATTGGTGTTTTCAACCATTGTATAGTCACAGCTCTGCGGCAGTGCGGTTGTATCATCACCAAGCCACGCTACCTCAACCACATGCTTGTCCTCCCTTGGCGAACCATAAAAGCTCCAGCTCACTTCTCGTTCCACTCTTTGTATCAAATCGGCAAGTGTGAGGTTTGGGAGGGTATAGGTTTTATTTTGGTGACGGATGTTTAAAGTAAAGGTGTTGGTATCTTGGTTGGAATTTACCGAAACATACGTCTGGTCATTTTGCTGAGAGTGAAATTGCAAAACAGCAAGGCGGTTGCCATCGGCATCTTTTATGGTGAAAAATGCGCCGTTGTAACGTGAGGTAGAACCCCACAGAGGGTAGATATTTCCATCAAAAGCTTGGCGATGGATGGCGTCATCCCGTTTTTTGAGCAGGGCATCGACCATTCGTACCGATTCGTTCAAAAACATCTTGTCATCGGTAGCTTTGTACGCGTAGTACATCCCCTCCAAAATCCAACTGACCTTCCAGCTTAGGTGCGCCTGCAAGCGTGTGTCGTAAGAGTAGTTTGTGACAGAACTGGTCCAATCCGAAGTAACCGGATAGATAAACTTTTTTTGCGGCGTACCCGCTTGAAACTCTTTGTAGATTTGCGCTTTGAGTTTTTCACTTACAGGGTCTTTCGGCGGCTGGGGGGGCTCCACGGACTCAGGCACTGATGATTCGGAAACAGCAGGTTTGCTGGATTGATTGCCTGTTTGTGCAGCAGATGGTTTCGGCTGTTCTTTGTTGGGCGCAACGGATGCAGGGGAAGACGATGATGGCTGCGATGACTCGGTTGTACTGCTTTCTTGGGTTGAGGAAGATGATAGAGAAATTTCTTCATCAGAATGAGCATTTTCTGATGAAAAGGAGGATTGTGAATAATCGGATGACTGCCGGGGCTGATTGGCGCAACCGCTTAAAATTGCTGCAAATATAAGGACAAATACAACGGCTTTTTTCATAACTAGTACACCTGTAACCTTTCTATGTGTGAAACGAAGTATAAAATGTCATTTACAGGATGTCGTTCGTTATGGCTGAATAGCAACAAGCAGTGGAATGAGACAACAGTTGCCAAAACCGGTCTCAAATTATTCCACTGCAGATGATACAATTTTAACATTATTACCAAGCTCAATCAACAAACTTCGCTATATTTTTCATTGGTAAAGTTTACCGATATGAGCACGCACAAATTTAGTATACAATGTTTGACAGCAAAAATAATTGATGTTATGCTTGTTTTTACAACAGCACTTGCTAATTCAACGTTAAGGGAGAATTGCATTGGATTATACAATCAGAAAACAGCTTATTAACTTAGCCGAACCAAGCTATCAAAAATTTTCTGCGTCACTTCTGCCGAATGTCCATTCTATTTTGGGCGTACGGCTGCCAGCCCTACGTAAAATAGCCAAACAACTTGCAAAAGAAGATTGGCGCGGTTATCTCAAAACCGCAGACAGCGAATATTTTGAAGAAGTTATGCTGCAAGGTATGGTGATTGGGTATGCGAAAGCAGACATAGAAGAGATTTTGC
Organism: Hydrogenoanaerobacterium saccharovorans; assembly: GCF_003814745.1. NCBI lineage: Bacteria > Bacillati > Bacillota > Clostridia > Eubacteriales > Oscillospiraceae > Hydrogenoanaerobacterium > Hydrogenoanaerobacterium saccharovorans. The sequence continues at coordinate 1,896,603 of NZ_RKRD01000001.1, forward strand.
GCTATGCCGCTAATTTCATCCCTAAAATAGATAACTGGTCGGTATGCGACAGCTTTTGCAACGGGCTGAAAATGACAAAAGAACATCGCGAGATTGTTTTGGAGTTCATAAAGCCATATCTTACCTCGCCAAATGAATATGAAGTGCGTTTTGGTGTGGTAATGCTGCTAAACTGGTTTGTGGTGCCTGAATATATCCACCGCCTCTTCCCCCTTTTTGACAGCATCTGTCACGAGGGTTATTATGCAAAAATGGCGGTTGCCTGGGCAATATCCATCTGCTTCATTCATTTTCCGAAGCAGACACTGTACTACCTTAAAAATAACCGCTTGGATGATTTTACTTACAATAAAGCCTTGCAAAAAATAACCGAATCTCTTCGAATAGAAGAACCTACCAAAAAACTGATTCGCAGCATGAAGCGCAAATAAAACAGCCGCAGCAAAAAAGCTACGGCTGTTTATTTTTGTGCTTTTAAATTGTTACACTACTACACCTTTTTTAAGAAGAATGTTGGCATACAGCGCGCCTTCGCCCGTTGTAACAACCGCAAAGGCTTTTTTCGCTTTTTCATAAAAAGCGAAACGCTCGATATAATCAATCTGCGGTGCAGGATTTTCATGACGAGCCAAAATTTCGTTATAAGTTTGCCATATTACCGGCTGGTAACTGTCGCCCGCCATAACCTCCATTAACCCCACAGGTTTATCGCTGTATTTTACATCCAACGGCAGCAACTCTAAAATTGCATCCAACAATTCGGGGATTCCGTGTCCATCGCACCGAACTACCCTTTGCCCGCAGGTAACAGCGGGGAAATTACCGTCTGCCAATACGATTTCATCGCCATGCCCCATCTCCATAAGCACTTTTAACAGTTCAGGAGAGAGAATTTTGGGTATCTTTTTTAACATATCGTTTCCTCCCCTCTTAATTGTCAGCCATAGATTGGGCCGTAATGCGAGCAGGCTTTATAGTCGGCGCCTTCAAGAGAATCACTGCCAAACGCTGCCCAAGAGTGCGGACGATAGATTTTATCTTCTGGCACATTGTGCAAAGAAACAGGAATGCGCAGCATCGAGGCAAGCGTAATCAAATCGGCGCCGATGTGTCCGTAGGCGAATGCACCGTGGTTGGCACCCCAGTTTGCCATAACACTGTAAACATCTTTAAACACCCCTTTGCCTGTAAGGCGCGGAACAAACCATGTGGTAGGCCAAGTGCGGTCGGTTCTCATATCAATGGTGTTATGTATCTGCTCATCAAGCAACGCAGTGTAACCCTCTGCCAACTGCAGTGTAGGGCCAACACCCTCCACAATGTTCATGCGCATAAGGGTAACGGGCATTTCGCTTTGCGTTTTGAAATGTGAGGAAAAACCACCGCCACGGAAATACTCGTAATTGGCACGCTCCCAGTCGGTTGCCTGTGTCATAGCACCAATATCTTCCTCAGTAACATCCCACCACTTTTTCATGCAGCCTTTGCCTTCGTTGTCTTTCGAAACTCCGGTTCCATCCAGTGCCGCTGCACCCGAATTGATAAGATGCATAAAACCATCTTTTGCTATGCCTTCGGGGCGTTTTCCTGTAACCCGCTCTACTGCATCGGGGCTCCAATAAGTGCGTACATCGGCAAAAACGGTAGCTGAATGCGTAAGCAGATTGCCAAACAGCATAGCAGTACCGTTGAGGGTATCATTCTCGGTAGCAAACGGGATTGGACTGCGCTTGCCGTTCCAGTCAAAGGTAGAGTTGATAATGGCTTCCATAAAATCGCCGTTTGGCAGCCAGTCGGTCCACATTCTTTGGCCCTGAAAACCGCCTGCGATAGCATTTCTGCCCAAAGCTTCTTCGTGCCATCCCATTTCATCCAACTTGGGGTTACCAAGCATGATGTCACGGCAAACCAATGTTTGTTTTACAATGAACTCCCAATCCTTTTCGGCCGGAATATACTTTGATTTGGTAATAAGCTCGGGCAATTGCTTGCCTGCATTGCAGTCGTAACCCTCTTTGCAATTGGCTTTTACCCAAGTCAATGCTTTTTCGTACTCATCATGGTCATAAATTTCAAGTGTAATACGGCGCAGTATTTCGGTCATATCCACCCATTCGGCACGGATACCCAAATATTTTTGGAAGAACGATGGGTCGCAAAAAGAACCCATGATGCCCATAGCAACCGAACCAAAGTTAACGTATGCTTTGTTGCGCATCATACCAACTGCAACCGCACACTTAGCAAAGCGCAAAATCTTCTCTTTAACATCTTCGGGTACTCCTGTATCGCTGGCGTCTTTTACATCGTGCCCGTAAATTGAAAATGCAGGCAACCCTTTTTGTGCATGTGCCGCCAAAACTGCAGCAAGATAAACCGCACCGGGGCGTTCGGTTCCGTTAAAGCCCCACACAGCTTTGATGGTCAGAGGGTCCATATCCATGGTCTCGCTGCCGTAGCACCAGCAAGGGGTTACGGTAAGGGTACCGCACACATTTTGCGTAGCAAAATAATCGGCACTTCTGCCCGCTTCGGCACCGCCACCGATGGTGGTGGGTGAAATCACACACTGTACGGGCGTGCCATCCTGATAAAAAAGATTGCTGCTGATAAGCTCTGCAGCGGCATTCGCCATTGCCATAGTCTGTTTTTCAAGGCTTACACGAACACCGCCCCAGCGGCCGTCTATGGTAGGACGTATCCCGATTTTTGGATAATTCATACTGATATACCTCCTTAAAAATTTAAGTTTTACAGCATTGATTTATAGAGTTTAATGATATCCTCCAGTATAGGGTCTTTGGGGTTGCCCGGTGTGCAAGCATCTGCCATAGCCGACTCTGCTAAGAATTGCAGGTCTTCTTCTTTTACCCCGACATCCGAAAGTTTGGCAGGGATGTTGACATCTGTCGAAAGCTTTTTCACCGCTTGTACAGCGGCACTGCGGTACTGCTCTTGCGTCATACTCTCTGTTCCCTTTACGCCCATCGCTTTTGCAATTTCGCGGTATTTTTCACCCGTTGCATCTGCGTTGTATTCCATCACAGTGGGCAGAATAATCGCATTTGCAACACCATGGGGTGTATCGTAAACCGCACCCAAAGGATGTGCCATGGAGTGAACAATGCCCAAGCCAACATTGGAAAAGCCCATGCCGGCAATATACTGTGCAACAGCCATCTGCTCGCGCGCATCGATGTCGCCCGCAACAGAAGCACGAAGCGAATTTGCAATCATTTCTATCGCTTTAATATGTACCATATCAGTCATTACCCATGCGCCTTTGGTGATGTAACCCTCAATCGCGTGTGTCAAGGCATCCATCCCTGTTGCCGCGCAAAGCCCTTTGGGCATCGATGCGGTCATATCCGGGTCAATTATGGCAACTACGGGGATATCATGCGGGTCTACACATACAAACTTACGCTTTTTCTCTTCATCGGTAATAACATAGTTGATGGTTACTTCTGCCGCTGTGCCCGAAGTAGTAGAAACTGCAATGATGGGCAGGCACTTGTTTTTGGTATTGGCAACTCCCTCCAGGCTTCTTACATCGGCAAAATCGGGGTTGGTAATAATAATGCCGATTGCCTTTGCAGTATCAATCGCACTGCCGCCTCCAACCGCTACCAGAACATCTGCCCCCGCCTTTTTGCAAACTTCAACGCCTTCTTGTACATTGGCAATGCTGGGGTTTGCCTTAATATGGTCGAACACCTCGTAAGCAATACGCGAGTCATCCAGTACTTTGGTTACCTTGGCAGTAACCCCCAACTTCATCAGATCAGGGTCGGTTACAAGCAATACTTTTTTCAATCCTCTTGCTTGTATCTCGGATGCTACGTTTTGAATAGCCCCTTTGCCAAAATAAGAGGTCTCGTTTAATATGATTCTGTTTGCCATGCTAATCCTCTCCTTGCCATAATTTATTTACTTACAACTATCTTCAGAAAGGCCTCGTAGCCCTTCATCCATTCATCACTGGGTTGTGCAAAGTAAACAACAGGGTTAAACGAGTTTTTGATCACTTTGCGTGCTTGCTCAATGCCGTCAATTTCGCCCAATGCAATCAGCTGTACTGCTACATTACCGAGTGCGGTTGCTTCAATCGGGCCAGCAACCACATCACAACCTGTTGCATCCGCAGTGAGTTGACATAAAAAGTTATCTTTGGTACCCCCGCCCATCATATGGATACGGGAGTAGTTTTTGCCTGTACATTCACGAATCTGGCCATAGGCATACCTGTATTTCATGGCAAGGCTTTCGTAAATGCAGCGTACCACTTCTCCGTCAGTTTGCGGCTGATACTGCCCTGTTTTTTTGCAAAACTCCCGAATGCGCCGCGGAATGTTCCCCTGCGGTACAAACTCGGGGGCATCAGGATCTACAAAGCAGGCAAACGGTTTGCTTTGCTTTGCAAGCTGTTCCATATCGGCGTAGCTGTAATCTTTGCCTTCGCGGCGGAACTGCCTGCGTGTTTCCTGTATCATCCAAAGCCCGATGATATTTTTTAAGAAACGCGTTGTACCACCGTAGCCAACCTCGTTGGTAAGGTTGCATTTGTGCGAGCTTTCTCCGATTACAGGTGCTTTGAGTTCTGTACCGAACAGCGACCATGTTCCGCACGAAATAAAGATAAAATCTTCTTGCTCAGCAGGGGTTGCAGCAACGGCACTGGCAGTATCGTGCGATGCTACAGCAACTACAGGCTTAGGGTCTACCCCCAATTCCTCACAGATTATTTCAGAAAGATTGCCTGTTATTGTGCCGGAATCGACCAATGGCGCAAAGATTCTGCGCGGCAGCTGCAGCGTATCGATGAGGTGCCAGTTCCATTGCTTGGTGTATGGGTCTAAAAGCTGTGTGGTAGAGGCAATCGAGCGTTCTGCACAATGTTTACCCGTAAGCAGGTAACCAAACAGGTCGGGCATAAGCAAAAAGCGGTCGGTTTGCTGTAAAAGATGAGAACGTTTTTTTAGCAGCGAATAAAGCTGGAAGATTGTATTGATCTCCATAAACTGGTTCCCGCTGATGCTATACAGCTCTTTGGCATCCATTTCTTTGCAAACTTCTTTAATCATGCCGCTTGTTCTTTTATCGCGGTAATGCACCGGATTTTCAAGCAAAGTTCCTTCAGCAGAAATCAAACCGAAATCCACACCCCAGGTATCAATACCGATACTGTCGAAACCGCCGCCGTTCTTTGCTTTTAAAATGCCTTGCTTCATCTCATAAAAAAGCCTGAGAATATCCCAGTATAGCGTTCCATTTACGCTGACAGGGTCGTTATCGAATCGATGTATCTCTTTGAGGTTTATTTTGGTACCATCAAAACTGCCTAGCATCGCTCTTCCGCTGGAAGCACCATAGTCAAACGCCAAAACCTTTTTTTCCATAGCACATCCTCCTGATTATATCGATATTTGTTACTTGTTGTACTTTTTATAACCCGGATGTTTCCCGCTTACTTTGTAATAATCGGTTCTCAGCTTTAACAGTTTATCTATCTGCGGTTTTTCAATTTCTTTTGCTCCGCCCAGCAGATGCGCTGTAAAACTGATTTTTGCAAACAGCTCCAAAGTTTCCATACGATAATATGCAGTGAGCACGTCGGCGCCAACTGCCAATGCCCCGTGGTTTTGCAGCAGCATTACGTCATGCTCTTTTAAATAAGGCGTAATTGCTTCGGGTACTTCCATCGTTGAAGGTGTTCCGTACGGAGTAAGCGGAATAGAACCGATGGCAACTACCGTTTCAATCATCGAGTATTCATCCAAGCTCAAGCCTGCTACTGCGTAACCGGTAGCCGTCGGCGGGTGTGCGTGAACTACCCCGTTTACATCTTCGCGCTCTTGATAGCAGCGCAAATGCATTTTTATTTCGGACGAAGGGCGGTAACCGTTGTTTGCTTCTAATATCTCACCTTGTGCATTAATTTTTACTAATTTTTCGGGTGTAATAAAGCTTTTGCTGATGCCGGTGGGGGTTGCTAAAATAGTACCGTCTTCCAAACGTACCGAAACGTTACCGTCGTTGGCAGCAACCCAGCCGAGCTGCCACATTTTGTGGCAAATGTCGCAAATTTGCTCTCTGTATTCCATTTCGTTCATCTTGGTTCCTCCTATATCGATGTTGATTGAACTTTTTCTAACTTTAAGCAAATTATACATAATGTTTTGTATTAAGTCCATATATTTAATACAGATTGATAAACTGAAAACATTATAGTATAATTTGAATCATAATCAATCAGTTTCGATCAACAAGGAGGTTTTAAAAATGTTATGTTTTGAAAGACAACAGCAAATTTTGGATATTTTAAAACAACGGCGCAGTGCAACCGTAGAGTTTTTAAGCAAACGGCTTTATGTAAGTGCGCCCACCATACGGCGAGACCTTGCCCAGATGGAAGAAGAAGGTATGATTTTAAGAGTGCGCGGAGGCGCCGCATTGCTTGAGGGCACCAACCAAGATGCCCCTTTATTGGTGCGCACTTCAAAAAACCGCGAAAAAAAGCTGCACATTGCCAACATTGCACAGCGTTATATTACCGATTCATGTACTGTATTTTTAGATTCGAGCTCTACGGTTACCGTCTTAGCTGAAAAGCTTGACCGTTTTAAAAACCTCAGTATTGTTACCAACGGCACCGCCACAGCACAGCTTTTAAACGAAACAACCTCCGCAAAAATATTTTCGTGCGGAGGAGTGATTCAGAACAAATCATCTATTGTAGGGCCGTTTGCCGTACAAATGGTGAACAGCTTTTACGCAGATGTTTTGTTTTTATCGTGCTGCGGACTTTCGCTTAACTGCGGGTCTACCGAGGCAAGCGAAGACAGCGCGGCAGTAAAAAAAGCAATGTTTTATAACGCAAAAAAGAAAATTATGCTTTGTGACAGTACCAAGCTGGGGCTGGAGTTTTTTTGTAAAGTTTGTGCGGTTTCGCAGCTGGATGCAATCATCACGGATGAAAAACCCAACGATGAATTTTTGCATAATGCCGGTATTCCTATCTTGTTTTAAGATGTGCAAGCACTGCTCTCTACTGGTCATCTACAAACGGGAACAGCAGTTTTTGGTTTTCGTTCTTATACAAAGTGTCTTTTGTAACCACAACGCTTTGGGTATTGTAGTTTGCAGGCACATTTTTGCCCTGTAAAAGTTCGATGGTGCTTTTGATACTGACGTAACCCATATTGAACGGGTTTTGGATGACAAAAGCCTGAATGGTTCCTCGTTCCATCATTTGAATCTGTTTTTCTGAACAATCACAGGCTACCAGCTTCACGTCTTTTTCTAATTTTAATTGTTCTAAAGCATATGCAATGCCCATAGCGGAGGTTTCGTTCAACCCCACCATGCACACGATGTAGGGGTTGTTTTGCAGCATAGATATTGCCTGTTTTCGTGCTGTTTCCACCAAACCATTGCAATAAACAACGTCTGTGATGCGGCTGTCTGCATCGGTCAAATTCTCGGTTAGCCCACGCTCGCGGTCGATAGCGGTGGTGACGGTTGCAACATGCCCCACAACGCCTACCTTCCCCTTTTTCTCTGTCAGCAGGTCAACCTGTTCGGCAAGGCTTTTGCCAAGCTGATAATTATCCGTGCCCACAAAGCATTTTCTCCCTGTGTAGTTAACATCACTGTCTACAGTGACGAGTAAAATGCCCTCTTTTACCGCCCGCTCACAGATTGGAACCAAACGTTCGTAATCGGTTGCAGCCAACACAATTGCATCGGGCTGCTTTGCTATTGCTTCTTTCATCTGCTCAATCTGGCGATCAATGTCATCTTCAGACGTAGGACCTGTCACTTCACAAACCGCTCCGTACTCCTGAGCTGCTACCATAACCCCTTGCTCTACAATCCGCCAGAAATCAGGCGGATTTGCTTTTGCCTTTAAAATTACTTGTATGCGGTAGAGAGGGGGCTCTTGCTCTTTGTTGTTGATTGAGCTTTTTTCAATGCGATAAAATAAAAGAAGCGCAGCAAAGCAAACCGCCAGTGTTAATAATATGGCAATGTAGTGCCGCTTATTCATTCTTTTCACCGTCCTCAATTTTAGGCAAACGGATTTGCACACGCGTTCCTACTCCCAAGCGGCTTTCATAGTGCAGCCCATAGTGCTCGCCAAAACAAAGTTTAATACGGTTATTCACATTGATTATTCCAATACCCCTGTCGTTGTTCTGTTTTTGGACAAACAAATGAGCAATTTGTTCTTTGCTCATCCCCACCCCATCGTCTTCAACGGTAACAACCATGTCTTGCTCTTGCAAATACGCACCTATGCGTATTTCTCCCCCGTTTGGGCTCATCTTAATACCATGATACACCGCATTTTCAACAATCGGCTGTAATATCAGTTTTGGTGTTTTCAAACTGAGCAGTTGCGGAGGTATTTCAATACGGTAAGTTAATTTATCTTTGTAGCGTATTTTTTGTATCACCAGATAACTTTGAATATTTTCAATTTCTACCGCAAGCGGGATGAATTTGTCGCCCTCGCTGATGCTTGTACGAAACAATTTTGCAAGTGCAGAGGTCATCTCAACAACTTCTTCGTTTTTGCCTCCTGCCGACATCCAAATAATCGCATCCAAAGTATTGTAAAGAAAATGCGGGTTAATTTGTGCCTGCAATGCTTTAATTTCGCTTTTACGTTTTTCCTCCTCCGCTGCAACGGTATTATCCATAAGAGCCTTGATTTTAAAAATCATTTCGTTAAACGTGTTGCCCAAATGCCCAATTTCGTTGTTCAGTGTAATTTGCGATCTTACACTAAAATCTCCCTCTTCTGCACGGTGCATGGTGTTTTCTAAGGTTTTGATAGGCTTTGTAATCGCGGTAGAGATAATGGTTGCGATGATTGCCGCTACTAAAATTGCAATGTAGGAAAGAATCAGATAAAAATCGATAGTGCTCAATTTATTTCTAATGAGTTCATCGGCATTTACTACGCCGACAATACTCCAGTCTGTCATAACAGAGTTGGTTCTAATGTAGATTTTATTGCTTGCCTCATCCCGAAACAGGGGGTTGCTTTCATCAAGCTTTAAAATCTCCTTGACCAGCTCATTTTTTATACCCGAATAAATGGGCTGTTGTTGGGGGTGGTATATGATGTTTTTAAATTTATCAATCATATAGATATACCCGCTTTTACCCAGCTGTGCGTTTTCACAAATTTTCTCGATGGATTTGTAGTTGAGGTCAATTACCATAACACCTAATATTGCGTCAGTTTCAGGGTCGATAATGGATTTCGAAATGGAGATAACCCATTTATACTCGTCTGCAATTAAATTCTGAACATGCGATGGGGATACGATAATATCATCAAAATACGAGAGAGGGCGAAGATACCAATCTGTCAGGTTGTATTCCGAAAACTCATTCACCCTTTTTTTAGGGTCACTTAATACAACATCGCCTTTTCGTGAAATAATGGCAATGTTGGTGATTTCGTCACGCGTATTTTGCACAATCCCCATATGTGCCACAACATTAGAGCGCAGTTCCTCCAGCCTAATTTTTTGCACAGGGGTCAACGTTTTGCCGTAATTTTGGTTGTAGAAGTTCATCAAACGGATGACGTCACGATTTTCTACCACCACACGGCTGATGCTTTTGGTATTGGCTATGTATGTATCAATACTGGAACTGATCTCATTGAGAAGGCTGACCGTATAGCTGATAGACGTATTTTCTAAGTCTTTTATCGTGTAGTAATAGGATATCAAAGAAAAAAACATCACCAAAAAAGAGATTAAAAGCATAAAAGATAACACCATGCTGGTTCGAATGCTGTTGATATTAATACATTCTTTTAGCTTTTGAATGATTTTCAATCTACTCCCCCCATTATCTGCTAAGGCTGATTTTTATGCATCTCGCGGTATTCTGTGGGGGGCAGGCCTGTTGTGCGCTTAAAAATAACACAAAAATAGTGGGGGTCGGAAAATCCGATATTTTCGGCAATTTCGTAGGTTCTGTAATCGGTAAAAGTAAGTAGCTGCTTGGCTTTTTCCATTCTAAGCTGCGTGAGGTACTCCACAAACGTCATACCGGTTCTTTCTTTAAAAATACTGCTGAAGTAGCTTGTACTTACAGACAGGTGTTCTGTTACCGAATTGAGCGAAAGCTCGGGATTGTTAAAATGTTCTTTGATGTAAAGCTCTGCCTTTGCAACCTGTGACGCAGATGAACTGGTTTTGAGTGCAAGCAGAATCTCAAATGCTTTATCAAACATTTCATCCAAACGGTCAACAAGCTGCGCTAGAGTAGAAACAGAGTACAAGCTTGCACCCTCAAAGGCTTTTGTCATGGCATCTGCTTGCTGCTCGCCTGCGATATCATCCGCAAGCATAATCATTTTCATCAGCAGTTTTTGGGTGTAAAAAACACATTTTTCAAGAGGTGCTTGTGTATTTTTAAGCTGGTTTGCCAGTTCTTTTACCGCATCGCCTGCAGCAGTACGGTTGAGAGTGTAAACAGCCTCGGTTAAACGGCGCTCGCAATTTTGATAATCAATATTTTCCGACTTTTTAATATCAACTTCGGATGAAAAGAGAATACTGTTCTCTCCGTAATAAAATCGGCTTTCCAACGCCTTTTCTGCCTTTTGGTGTGAGAAATAGAGAGCATCAAGGCTTTTTACGGGTTCGCCTATACCGGCAGAAACTGTTACCTTTAATGCCCGATGTACAGTTTGTGCAATATGTGAAATGAGCGTACCTGTTAATCGAAAACAACTTTCGAGATCCGCTGCACTGACGATACAATTGCAAAGCCCTTCACGCCCTTGAAATACTGCAACACCGTATTCCTGCGAAAGCTCCTGAGCAATATTAAACAAACCATAGCGAAGCAAGTCATCGCTTTTGTTTTGTGCACCTGTTTTTTGTGCAGGCAAATCAATGTCGAGCAAGGCCGAAACGTGATAGCACCCCTCAAATTTAATATCATAAATACGGCAATATTCACTGATGACCGATAAATCCATTTTTTTATGTACCAATTGGTTTAAAAAATAATTTGTTACAATTTCTTTGGAATTTCCGTCGCTGCGCGAACGCTGGTCCAGTTCTATTTTCAATCGTTCAAGCAGCTCGCATAAACATGAAGGGGTTATGGGTTTTAGCACATAGTCAAAAACCTGATACTTTATTGCTTTCTGTGCATAATGAAAGTCGTCGTATCCGGTTAAAATTACTACAATTGCATCAGGCAGATGCTTTGTAACATATTCCGTTAATTCCAAGCCATCTACAAAAGGCATGCAAATATCCGTTATCAGCACATCTGGCTGTTCACCCTCTTCTACGCAGCGAATCGCCTCTGCCCCATCTCGGCAGCCGATTGGTACTTCAAAGCCATAATTCTCCCAGTGGATGGTTTTGAGCATTGCACCAAGCACCTCAGCCTCATCTTCCGCAAGCATTACTTTATACATTCAAACTACCTCATTGTTAAAATTATGTTATATTTCAATCTAATCATACCCTAAAAAAACAGCTGATTCAATGAAAAGTATACTAAATAGTAAAAAAATACACAGTTTGTGGAAAAAATTCTATATTAATATGGATGTAAAACCAATATAATGAAGGCGAGAAGCAAGGTTATGGTGTACCTTTAGCAAATTGCAGTTCCAGCCGGCTGCCCGATTATTCGGGAAAAGAAAAATAAGGGGTGATTTAGCAGTGAGTGCCAACACCAATTCTGATGATTGTGTCGTACTTAAAATGATAGACATCGACAAGCGTTTTCAGGGTGTACATGCTCTGAAAAAATGCTGTTTTGAACTAAAAAAGGGGGAAGTTCATGCTCTTGTAGGAGAAAACGGCGCGGGTAAATCTACGCTGATGAAAGTTCTCACCGGGATTTATCAGGCTGATGAAGGTAAAATTTTATACAATGGCGAAGAGGTTTGTTTTAAAAACCCTAAAGAAGCACAGGAAGCCGGTATCTCTATCGTTCACCAAGAGTTGAACCTTATGAACCATCTTACCGCTGCACAAAATATCTTTATTGGGCGCGAATCCAAGGGATTTTTACTGAAGGATAGTGTAATAAACCAAAAAACGCAGCAGCTTTTTGATCAATTGAAGTTGAGCATTCAGCCTACTGACAAAGTCGGAGGTTTAACCGTAGGCAAACAGCAGATGGTAGAAATCAGCAAGGCAATCTCTTTTCGCTCTTCTGTTTTGGTATTGGATGAACCCACCGCCGCACTGACCGATGCAGAGATTACAGAGCTTTTTAAAACAATGAACGACCTGCGCGAAAAAGGCGTTACTATGGTATATATCTCACACAGAATGGATGAGATTATGGAAATTGCCGACCGTATCACTGTCATGCGCGACGGTGAGTACATCACCACTTTGGATGCCAAAAGCACTACGTTGGATGAAATTATCAATGCAATGGTCGGACGCACCATCTATCTTGAGCCAAAAATGGTTAGTTCTGTTGCACCGGATGCACCAGTCGTTTTGGAGGTACGGAATCTTGAATCGAAAGAAGTAAAAGAAGTTTCGTTTAAACTGCACAAAGGCGAAATACTTGGGCTTGCAGGCCTTATGGGCGCCGGACGTACCGAAACAGCTCGTCTTATTTTTGGGGCAGACCCCAGAAAGGGCGGAGAGATTCTTAAAAATGGCGTACCGGTAGACATAAAAACCCCGCAAGATGCTGTAAAAGCAGGAATCGGATACCTCTCAGAAGACCGAAAACGTTTTGGTTTATCAGCAGGGCTTTCGATTGCAGACAACATCGTACTCACCTGCCTTGAAGATTTTTCACATTTCGGCATCATCAATAAAGAAAAAGTTAAAAAAGAGGCAGAAAAATATGTCGAAAAAATTAATATCAAAACTCCTTCTATCTCTCAGCTTGTTCGCAAGCTTTCCGGCGGCAACCAGCAAAAAGTGATTATAGCAAAATGGCTGATAAAGAATTGCGATGTCCTGATTTTTGACGAGCCTACACGCGGTATTGATGTTGGCGCAAAAAGTGAGATTTACAAACTCATGAACGAGCTTGCAGCCGAAGGTAAATCCATCATCATGATTTCATCGGAACTGCAAGAAGTTTTGAGGATGAGCGACCGAATTGCATGCATGTGCGAAGGCAGGCTTACCAAGATACTGGACATACAAACTGCCAGCCAAGAACTGATTATGAAGTATGCTACTTCAAGAACATAGCAGGAGGGATTGAAATGCAAACTATAAAGCAAAAAGAAAAAGTTCACGTTGATTTTCAAAAAATGTTAGCACCCGCAGCGTTGGTAATTCTATACATATTCTTTAGCATATTTGGCAAGAACTTCTTTTCAGGCTCCACACTGGTAAGTATTATGGATAGTACCTATTATGTAGGATTTATGGCATTTGGCATTACATTTGTAATTATCACAGGAGGAATTGACCTTTCCATTGGTACAAATATGATGATGTCTGCACTGATTGGCGGTTATGTTTATAATTCTGGTGTAAACATCTGGGTTTGCCTTGTATTGATTATTGCAATCTCCACCGTTGTTGGCTGTATCAACGGTTCGCTTATCTCGCGTTTAAAACTTCCGCCGTTCATTGCAACACTTGGTATGATGATGATGACGCAAGGCTTCGGCTCAATCATTACAAAAGTACAGACTCAGCGTTTTCCATCAGCATTTGATGCCGACGGCGGCTACAAGGCGATTTTCTATAAGACTCCATCTACCCCACTTTTTAAAACTGGGTTTCCATCAGGAATTGTTTATATGGGCATCTTTTTTGTAGTTGCACTGTTTCTTTTAAACAATACCCGTTTTGGGCGTTATACCTACGCAATCGGCTCAAATGAAGAATCCGTGCGTCTTTCGGGTGTAAACGTAATAAAATGGAAAACACTTGTTTACACCGTATGCGGCTTTTTCTGCGGGCTTTCTGCAATTGTTTACGCATCAACCTACACTACTATTATTCCCGGTACAGGCAATGGCCTTGAAATGAACGCAATTGCAGCTGTTATTATCGGCGGCACCTCTATGTCGGGCGGCGTTGGTACTATGAGCGGTACCTTGATTGGTGCCTTTCTTATGAGCGTACTAAAAAACGGGCTGATGTCTATGGGGCTTCAGGGGCATTATCAAACATTCTTTACAGGGCTTGTTGTTATCCTTGCTGTACTGCTCGACATTTACAGAAATAAAAAAGCCGCAGAGGTAAAATAACAAAACTATTGTGTGTTTGCAGCTGTGCTGCATTTTATAAGAAAACCCAAATAAAAGGAGGAAATGACATGAAAATCAGAAAATTGTTATGTGTATTGCTTGCAGTTGTATTGGCTGTTTCTGTTGTGGGTTGTTCCGCAACAGCCCCGACACCCTCTGACGGAGCCGCACCCCCCGCAGAACCCAAAAGTGAGTCTGCCCCTGCAGAAAACGGCAACGCAGCAGACGGTGCTTACATCGCTGTCATATCCAAAGGCTTTCAGCATCAATTCTGGCAGGTAGTAAAAAAAGGTGCCGAACAAGCAGCAAAAGACTTAAATGTTACAATTACATTTGACGGGCCTCCTACAGAATCTGATATTGCAATTCAAGTAGATATGTTGAAAGCAGCCATGGACAAAGGCCCTGCGGCTATCTGCTTGGCAGCCCTTGATACCGAATCGGTAAAAGAGCAGCTGAATGATTGCAAAAACAAGGGCATACCTGTAGTCGGTTTCGACTCTGGCGTTCCCAATGCGCCCGAAGGATCAATTTATGCAACTGCTTCTACCGATAACTATGCTGCAGCCTCTCTCGCAGCTGAACAGCTTTTTGCAAATGCAGATTTTAAAGCGAAATTTGATGCAGCTACCCCTGAAAAGCCCATTGCAATCGGGGTGCTTTCTCAAGACGCAACATCCGAATCTCTCATCAAAAGAACATCCGGCTTTATCGACAAAATGATTGTGCTTGCCGGTGAAGAGAACGTAAAAGTTGTAGGCCATGACAGTTACAAAAAAGATGCCGCAAAAGCCAAAGTGGTTATTACCGTAAACGTGCCTGCAACCACAGCTGCCGCCGATATGAAAACAGGCGCTGAAGCTTTGTTGAGCATTGAGAATCTTGTTGCCGTTTATGGTTCGAACGAAAATGGTGCAGGAGGCATTTTGGCCGCTTCGAACGACGGCAACGATTTTAATAAAGAAAACGGCAAGTACAAAGACATGATTGCATTGGGATTTGATGCCGGAAAAACGCAGAGAGTTGCCGTTGAAAACGGTTGGTTCCTTGGCTCTGTAACGCAAGACCCGTATCAAATCGGCTATAAAGCGGTAGCACTGGCAGTGGATGCAATCAACGGAAAATCCGTTGAAAATAAAATTATAGACACAGGTGCAAAATGGTATAATGCAGAAGCCCTGAAAGATCCTGCAATCTCCGAATTGGTATACGAATAAACCCCGAATAAGAAGACCGTACAGGAATGTTCGGTCTTCTTATTCTTTTTGGAAAAGTAAAACGAGCGGTTTCAATAGCACCGCTCGTTTTGCCTTATCTCATTTCTATTTTATTGTATACATTACTTGATATGAGTTTTAGACTTTGATAGGATAAATATTAGCAGAAGCGATGTCTTCTTCCCCTAAACTCTCATTTAGTTGGAATTGATCTACAGCAGACTTCAGCGTTTGCGCTTGATGGTAAAGATCGGCACTTTTTGCAGCGCTTTCTTCTGCTATTGCAGAGTTTCTTTGCACCACACCCGAGACTTGCCCTATTTCGTAATTCATCTGAGAGATTAAGTTGGATTGTTCGTTTGTATTATTTACAATTAAATTAATAATTTCTGCTGTTTTTTTAACACCGTCTACTACCGATGTCATGGATTGAGCAGTTTCTTCCGCTACTTTTGCACCATTTTGCACTGCTGTGATAGAGCTTTCAATCAATACTGTTGTATTTTTAGCTGCTTCGGCGCTCTTTGATGCAAGGTTTCGCACCTCATCGGCAACAACTGCAAAGCCCTTTCCCGCTACTCCCGCGCGTGCTGCCTCCACTGCTGCATTCAGTGCGAGGATATTGGTTTGAAAAGCAATGTCCTGTATCGTTTTAATTATTTTGCCGATTTGTCCGGAACTATCGCTGATTTCAGAAATTGCCTTTATCATCTCTTGCATTTTCTGGTTGCCTGCTTGAACTTCGTGGGTAATATAGGTACTTTTTGCACTGGCATCGGTCAGCTGCTCTGCATCATTTGTAATATGGCTTGATATTTGCTGCATCAGCTCAGATATCTCTTCAATCGATTTCGCCTGCTCCGTAGCTCCCTCAGAAAGTGACTGGGCTACATTAGAAATTTCACCCGAGCCTGCAGAAACCTGCTTGGACGTATTGGTAATCTCCTGCAACGTATATACAAGGGTTGTTTGGATGTGCTGCAAAGCCTTTTTAAGTTTAGAAAACTCTCCAACATAATCCTGGTGCAATTCAAAATCCAGATTGCCGTCAGAAATTTGTTCTAAAACAACAGACACCTCGTCGATGTAACCGATATAAGTCTTGAGCCGATTCACTGTTTTCTCCAAAGAATAAAGAGCGACACCAATCTCGTTTTTCGATTTGATATTCATTTGCACGTTAAGGTCGCCATCCGCTATTTTTTGGGTGATTCCCACAAGCCCTTCAAGAGGCTTTACAATCCCCTTTGAAATATAGATTATGAGAATAAAGCTAACCAATAAAATAGATACACCGCAGATAACCAAAAGATTTCTGCCGAGTTGTGTTATACTTCCGAAAAGTTCTTGCTCTGAAATGACAGTAGCAATCAGCCAACCGCTTTCAGGTACTTCAGAAAACCAAACACGGTAAGCTTCTTCTCCTGCTTGATAAGTACCGATCCCGTTTTTTTCGCTGAGCATCTTTTGCCCCAATGCAGAAAAAGTGGTGTTGCTATCTTGTGTAATATTTGCTTTTAACAGTTTTTCACTGTCTTCATCACCGATATAAGTACCGTTTGAATCTATTAAAAATGCCCTTCCGCTTCCGTGTACCTTCAAAGATGTAATCATCTTCTGCATTTGCGTTAAATCAATATCAGTAGTGGCAACACCCATTAATTTGCCTGTTTTATCGTAAAAAGGCGCCGACGAAGTTACCATCGAGATTTTTACATAATCATCAAAATACGGTGCCGACCATACAGCACTTTTACTCGTATTTTTTACGTTTTTATACCAATCTTGGTCGGTATACTGAACCCCTTCACCCAAAGAATAATTATTTACATATTTTACTTTTCCATTTTCTCTCATACAGTAAGGCGAATAGTATTCTTTCTCTTTACTATATACAAAAGGTTCAAACCAAATGCCGCCGCCAAAAGTTTCGGCATTGGTTGCGATAAAAGAAGTCAGTATTTCTTCATAATCTTTCTCTTGCATAACATCACCTGCCGATTCTACCGATTTTGCAAGAGTTTCTACTACTTTTCGATTGTTAGACAATGATTTTTCAATGTTTTCTACTGCGGCAGACAAGCTCAATTCCATCTCGCTGTTGATTGCCTCACCAATAATCTGCTTGGCACTAAAATAACCCATAAGAGATAAACTCGCCATCGCAATTACAACTGTTGGTAGGATGATAACTAATGCTGTCGTTTTGAGGGAATGAATTCTTGGCATGGTGCCTACTTCCTTTCCTTATGTCTCTTTCTAAATATCTTGAGTATTCTTCGAAAATAAAATAGAGCTGTGATTTTTACTTTTGTCTAAAAATGGAGAATGCACCTTTATTTATATTTTATCAAAAATAAACAAGTTTTTCAATATAATTGAAAAAAATTAGTATTATTTTTCCAATAAATTTAGATATAAGTAGGTATTTGTATTTTCTGTCTTTACATTATCATTGCAAAATCATACAACGGTTATTGGCTGTTTTGTGTAAAACCATATAATTGTCTCATTGATGTAGTTAATCGATTTGGTGAATCATTAAACTTGCAACTGTATAAATGATGTTGCTGGCGCAGCGAGGGTATCGAAAACAACGGTATCGCGCTATCTTAACGGAAAATACGAATTTATGTGTGCCGAAATGAAAAACCGTATTAAAGAAGTGATGCTTGAACTGAACTATCGCCCAAGCAATATTGCGCGACGCCTAAAATCGCAAAAAAGCAGAGTCATTGGTTGTATCATTGCCGATATTACCAGCCACTTTTCTTCGATATTAGTGAAAGGGATTAGTGACGTTTGCTAAAAAAGCGGATATTAGGTGCTGTTTTTTAATATAGACAATGACCCGCAAAAAAACTTAATGGCATTCAGTCTTTACTAAACAGTCAGGCTGACGGAATTATTACATAAAAAAAGAGAAAACCAAAATTTTTGGAACTGCCTAATAAACTGATCATCCGCTGTTCTACCAAAATAATATGATTAAGTAAATTTTATTGATATAGACGAGAAAAACAGAAACATCCGGTATCCTCAAATGGGATATCGGATGTCTCTGTTTAACATAGGATAATTTGAAAAGAAATGTCTTACATCTATCGGTTAATATTTGCTTTCTAAAGATTCTTCTTCCATTTCTTCTTCATATTCTGTTTTAACTTCTTCGTTTTGCTCGTCATCATCTTCGTACCAAGTCAGTTCAGTTTCAGGCAAAGTCTCGGTTTGTGTTTCACCTTTGAACCTAAACCCGCCAACCATTTCTTTGAGTATTTGAGCCTGACCGGTGAGCTCTTCAGAAGCTGCGGCGCTTTCTTCAGCGGTAGCAGAGTTGGTTTGTACTACGTTTGAAATCTGCTCAACACCCTGTGTCACCTGTGCAATAGAGTCTGCCTGCTCACCCGAAGCAATGGCGATATCATCAACTAAACCGGTTACCTTGGTTACGCCTTTCACCACAGTATACATTGAATTTGCTGTAATATCGGCTATCTTCGTACCGTTCTCTACAGCCAACACGGTTTCTTCAATCAGCGTAGTTGTGTTTTTAGCCGCCTCGGCAGATTTGCTGGCAAGATTGCGCACTTCATCTGCAACAACCGCAAATCCTCTTCCTGCTACCCCCGCTCTGGCTGCTTCTACTGCAGCATTCAGTGCTAAAATGTTGGTTTGGAACGCAATATCTTCAATGGTCTTGATAATTTTTCCGATTTTACCGGACTTATCGCTGATTTCTCCGATTGCTTGTATCATTTCCTGCATCTTTTGGTTGCTGTCTTCAACTTCTTTTACGGCTAAAGTAGATTCTTCTCTTGCTTTTCTTGCATTTTCTGCATTCTTTTTAATCTGCGAAGAAATTTCGGTTATTGTAGCAGAAAGTTCCTCTATAGAGCTTGCCTGCTCGGTTGCACCTTGAGACAATGCCTGAGCCCCGTTGGATACTTGGCCAGAGCCACTTGCAACTTGGTCGGCTGACTGGTTGATGTTACCCATGATTTCATTTAAGTTCTTTATAATATTTTTTATGGATATATCAATCTTTTCTAAATCACCAACATAATTAACAGAAGTATCTACATCAAGGTTTTTATCTGCGATGCTGTTCAGCACATTTGAAATATCCTCAATTACGCCTTTTAAAGTTTGAGCGGTATTGTCAAATGTTTTTATCAGAATGCCAATTTCATCTTCTGATTTTGCTTCGAGATGAATATCGAAATTACCGTTTGATATTTCTTCGGCAGCTTTTACAACGTTGTCTATCGGGCTAAGCATTCTTTTCAGTACAAATGCAACTGTACCAACAATAAGAACCAGCGCAATCAATGCCATTACCGACATACCGATTGTATTTTTTGTAACAGCTTGATTCATATCGGATGTTTCGAGTGCTGTCATAGCCCACCAATTGGTGTTGCCTGCTTTAATAGGGGTAAAATAGCGTGTTATTTTTTTGCCGTCTGCGCGCGTTGCTTCATTAGAAAACGCTTCGCCTTTGGCAAAGTCGTTTTGTACTATAGCTAACTCATCTTTGTCCGCAAAAAACTCCGACATGTTTTTGCCTACATTTTGAATATCTCGGCTGTCGTAAATAATCACGCCTTGCCCATTGTAAATGGTAGCGTACATACTTGGATAGCGTTTATTTTCTGACTGAACTTTTGAAAAGTTGGTAACATTGATGTCAGACAAGATAACGCCTTTTAACTCATTGTTATAGATAATAGGCGAAGACACAGAAACCATAGTAACGCCGTTAAACTTATACGGCTCGGTAAATACTGTTTGTTTTTGCTTTACAGCTTTGACATAATATTCTTCTTTTGAATACTCCGAATGCACCCCAAACGGGCGGATAACAGAGTCTGCGTCTGTTTCTGAGACATAAAAAGAATAGCTTTTTATGTTTTTATCAAATTTATAAGGCTCAAACATGGCACCAACTGCTATAATGTCTTCATTATTAACCGCTGCGTTTCTAGCTGTTTCGGTAAGATATTTTTCAGCGTCCAATTTCACCTTGTTGATTTCCATATTGTAAATACTGCTTATATATTTCTCTTTCTCCTGCTCCGATTCATTTTTTTTAGCAGAAGTTGAGGATTTTACAGTTTTTGATGCTGCCGATGTCGTTTTACCGGTTGAGTTTTTGGCATCTTTTGTTGTTTCAGTTTTGCTAGCGGTTGCTTTCGTATCTTTCGCTGCAGTTGCTTTCGTATCTTTTGCTGCAGTTGCTGTTTTACCTGTAGATGCTTTATCGTCTTTTGTTGCTGCGGTTTTGCCGGAAGGTGTTTCGCCCTCATTTGCCTGCTTGCCTAATTCTTGCTCTTCTTGCTTGTATGCTTTTAGCAGATAGGAACGCATGTCATTTGTAGCGTTTTCAGCTGTATCCAAAATTTGCTGTACCTGCAAACCGTTGGATTTTGACAAGGCATTAAATTCTGCAGATATGGTATCCTCAATCACATTCTGTGAGGAAATAACTGCAAATCCGATTAAAATAACAAAAATCACAATGAGCAAAGCAGTAACCGTGTATGCGATTTTTGTCGCCAATTTCATCTTTTTGGTAAATCTCATGATTATGTTGTCCTTCCTTACTCTGTAGTCAAAATCATTGCTTAATATGTTGTATTTTGGGATGGGTAATGATTTATCCTTAACTACCACCTCCTACTAATGGCTAATTAAGCAATGAATAAATCGATGTGCGTTAAACCGAGCTTAACATAAAACTATTAAAAGTTTCTCCATTATTATATTTCGACATAATTTGCAGATTCTTTATTGATTTTTGAAATATAAATCAATCTATCAAAGAACCACAGTTTTCGCGCGCGAAAACTGTGGTTCTTTGATAGATTGCGGAGCTGCTTAAAACAGTCCTTTTTTTCTTGTCGCATTATTCAAAAATAACACAGAGCAGACGTTGATTTTCTAAGTTTATTGTAACCTGCCCTGTTGCCAAGTTGTTCTCTTGTGCAGCCCAACTAAGATCATAAATAGTTTGCTTTGTGCATGCTTTAGGCAGTTTTACAGTTGCACTGCCTTTTTCTGTTAAATCTGCATTACCGCATAATATCATAAGCTTACCATCTTCAAGCTCCCAACAAGTTGCATCGCAACCCTCAGCAATGGAATCAATCCATAAATCATCTTTAAATTGTGCGTGATGAAGATAAGGCTGGATATTTTTTCTGAAAGACAGCGCCTCTTTTGCATAGATATGGTACTCGCCTGCGTTTGGAGTCAGCCTTGTGGTAATGCCCATCCAGAGGACATTCCCCAGTAAAATGGTCCTTTGCATATCTCTAAAGAACCAAGTGTATTTCTTTTGCTCATCTTCTTCCCATCCTCTGGGGTTTACCATATTAACCTGAACAAATTCAGGGAAAGTATATTTAAACACATTGTAGTGCTCATCATAATCTGCGCCGTTCCATGTTAAATTGCCCCATGTATAGCTACCGTAAATATCGCCGCAATTTTCGGTCATCAAATACGCATTGGGGTTATATTCTTTTAATCTTCTCAGTAGCTCTTTAAGCACATATACATAGCCATTGTTAAATTCACCTATATTCTCGTGGCTATGCTCTTCACAATAACAGGCAAATGGCTCAGCCGATGCCAATTGGTCTAGGTAAATACCATCACAGCCATAGGCTTTCATAGCAAACTCTGCGGTATCAATCAGGTAGTCTCTCCACAACTTGTCAGACGGACAGCTTACCGTAAAGCTTTCAGGACCGTAAGTTTCATAGAGCATGTTGCCTTTTGCATCGCGCAGCGCCATATTCTCTCCTACCAGCTTATGAAAGTCCGATTTTAAATCAAAAATACGTGCGTTGATGTATAAGGTAGAAAAGCCGCCGTTGTTGCGAACATATTCTAAACCTCTGCGGAATTCCATAGCAGAGCCAAGCTCCATATCAGGGTAGTATTCGGGATAGTAAGAGTCAAACCCTGTTCTGTTCCAGCTGGCTAAAAACATGTGCCGTACACCCCAAGACTTACCTTCGTCAAATAGTTTAGGAATATCCTTGAATTTATTTTCAACAACACCGGTACGCTTAAAGTTGTAGCATTGGTTTAGGGCATATTCCTCTTCCAAAAAAGCAGGCGTATGGTCTAAATCCAGTTGAGGAACGATGTATTCTCGGTACAATTGCGCACCATAATGCCAGTCTTTTTCAGATACTGCAATGCAGTATTCACCTGTATGATAAGTTTCGCCTTGGCGGATGCGATGGTGTTTTCGAAACCCCAAACCCATATAAGGTGTTTTTTCTGTTCCACTCTCTGCGATGATACCTGTTACTGGATAACGTGCATCATGAGAGCCAATATAAAGTCCGTTTTGTGCGTCATAGTAATACATCCAGCTCATAGATGCCAAGCCGCAGTAGTTTATTTCTCTGCGGAATATATCACCATACGGCTCGCTGCCCGCTCGCCAAAAACCAAGGTTTTTTTCGGTACCGTATTCTTTAATTGGGTTCAGTGTACGCTCGCCCGCATGATGGGGGTAAATAATAGCATCATCTTCATAGCTCTCGCCCAAATAAATACCGCTGATGTGCGGACAAAGAACTTCTACAATATCTATTTCTGTTTCTTCGTTGGTAATTTCTGCCCAAATAAGCATGCGGTCTTCTTTTGCTTTTAGATGAAGAATTACTTCAACTTTTCTACCGCCAAAGGTTTTATATGTAACAATCTGATATCCATCTTTTGTAGCCGGCTCTCCTTTTGCGGGCAGCAATTCCATCTTTTCTTTTGTGCTTTTGTCTAGCGCATATAAAGCAATCAACGGTACATTGGGCACACTCTTTATAAAGTCATCCCCTGTATGGGTATGAACCAAATGAATAAAATTATTAATTTGCAGAGAAAATTCGGCTTTAAAAGTACTTCCTATTATTTGCATGATATATTCATCCTTTACTAGCAACTGCTATTAATATCCGTATTTCTCGTAATTATCTAATGCATCGCCATTAATTTTAGAGGCATTGGGCATATGGTTTGATATGTATACACTTGGTTTGAGACCCATTTCCAATAATTTTTCTACAACGGTACTTTGGATTGCCCACATAGCGTAGCTTGCACTGATACCGCTTGCCGGACAGATAGACTGACCCATTTCTTTTACCTCAACCAGGGTGTCTCCATAGTTAGTGCAGTTGTCGATGCAGTAGGTGCATGCTTCAAACAATCGTTTGCCGGAAGGATGTTTTGAGGTAAGGTGTTTTGAATAATCTACCGATGTAATAGCAACAGTCAGGCAATCTTTTTCGTTTGCTTTCAGCGCTAAATCTACCGGAAAGTAGTTGTATCCCGAAACTGAACCAATCATAATAATATCTCCGTCAAGAATGTTGGCACGTCCTAATACATAATCTGCAAAACCAGGTACACTGTCGTATCCTACAATTCCCCTTGCCGGAGAAGGTCTGTGACGGACAGGGTTTTGAATTTCGCATGTAATTTTGATTGCTTTTAGTGCCATCATACCACCGGTACGCCCAACGCCCTCAAACATAAGCATGTGGCCAGTGTCCATAATATGCCATGCTGCACCTTTTGCAAGACGCTTTGCAATCTCATCCGACACCTTAATGATGGTATCTCGTTGAGTCTCTTCAAATTTATTCAATACACTTTTCATGGCTGTAAAATATTGATCCATTAACATGGTAGGTTTACTCCTTTAAGTATATTATTTATAATTTGGGGGCTCTGTATGTCACAGCCCTCTTTGTTTTCTAAAACATAAAGTACTCCTCCAATACAAGGGGAATATTTACTTGGTGAAAAGCTGCATTGCGGCAGCATGTTACGCAAGCAATCTTGAAAAGGTCTTATAATCAGCTCTCCCATTTTAGAGACACCGCCTATAAGCGAAACTTCAAGCCCGCAGCTGTCGATTCTGCCTGCTGCCATAGCAGCAAGGTTTACAAGCTCTTGTGCTGCCTCTTGTAGAATTTTTTGCGCTGTTGGGTCATTTTCTTCTGCTGCTTTTGCTACAATTGTGCAAAGGGCTGCAATTGCACTGCGTGTAAAATCTTGCTTATAAACTATATGGCGGAGTTCTGCTGTGGTTTTAATATCCAGCTTTTGCAGTACCAACTCCTCCAGCAGCCCCCCTTTTAATTGCATATCATAAAGCTGCGTCAAGCGGGTTAAGCAAAGGATACCTATATGATATCCACTGCCAAAATCACCTATTAAGGGCCCCCACCCCCCTATGACTGCTCTGTTTCCCTTATAATCTTTACCCAATGCAAAAGAACCCGTTCCGCTGAGCACAACAATGCCCTGCCCCTTGCCTAACGCCCCATAAAACGCATTTTCTTCATCACCCTGCAGTTCAATTTTATTAAACTGCAGTTCTTGTTTTAAAATATGTAAACATGGTTTAAAGCCGGGTATAAAAAGCGCTATTTCAGTAATATCTTTCAATGCTAAATCTGCCTGTTTTAAACAGGTGAGAATCCCTTCTTTTACAACATAAACGGCTTGCTGCTCGCCTGTAAATATTGCATTGGCTGCAGAACTTTTTGATTTTGCCAAAATCATCCCATGAGAGTTAAAAAGAAGAAATTCGCCCTTCGTTCCTCCTGCATCGCATACGATATAGTAGTTCATATTTTTGCTCCTTAGCATAGTGCTTTAATTCTTCCTTGATATTCGGCAACAGCAGCGGCATTAAATTCGTCTCCCCCCGGTATATTTGCACTCATATAAATAGGAGGAAGCATTCCATTTTCTAAATAGTAGTTTTCAATTTTTAAAACAATTCTTTGGGCAATAAACAAGCTGCTAAAGGTAGATGCGCCGCCTGTTGGCTGCCCGTTTTTTGGTACCTTTACCAAGCCATCACCAAATGGTGCGTGGTTATCAATAACAATATCGCACACTTCATATAGTTTTTTACCATCAGGATGGCGCGGTTTTAAAGTTTTAGAAGTTTCTAGCGAGGTAACCGCTACAACGGTAAGCCCTTTCTTTTTGGCATAAAGCGCTGCTTCTATCGGCACTATATTTATACCGGTGTTTGATGAAATGATAATCGTATCCCCATGTGCTAAGCCGGCTTTACTTAAAACTTCTTCTGCCTTACCGGGCATTCTTTCGTTAAATGTACTGGATATTGCCCCCTCATGGAGCATGAGCGAGTTATCCAGAATCGGGTTGATGGGAATTAGCCCGCCGGCACGGTAGAACATCTCTTCTACAATCATATGGGAATGACCTGTTGAAAAAACATGGAGAAGCCCGCCGTTTTGTATTGAACGGTATGCACAAGCTGCAGCTTGCCCGATGCCCTGCAACTCATTTTTTTCGACATCCTGCAACATACGGCAAATACGTTCAACATAAACTTCATCGTTTATAAGTTGTGTATCCATACAAATCTCCTATAGATTGGTTATATTATGAAAGGTGAGGAGTCTGCTCAGCCCCCCACCTTTTGGTTACAGAAAATTATTTGCTTAAAATTTGTTTTGCCTGAGCATCAACATTTTTCGCAAAATCTTCCGGAGCAACTGCGCCTGCCCAAAGAGCTTCACATTCTTTTTGGAACATTGTTTGGAAACCGGCACCGTTCAAGTTTACAGGGAACGGTACAGCAGCTTCTAATGCCTGAACAAAATATTTGTTATAGGGTGTTTTTGCTTCAAATGCTGTGGTATCAACTTCTTTGGATGCAGGAAGACCGTAATTCATATCCAAAGCAATTTGCTGCCCTTGTTTACCAGAGAGAAATTCGACTACTCTCCAAGATAAATCCGGATTTTTTGCAGCTTTTGGAATAACCCATGAGTTAACAAAAGAAGATGTTCTGCTTACACCATCAACAGAAGGCATAGGCAATACTGTGTATTCTGTGCCGTTTGCATCAAAGGTAGAAGCTGTAGATAGTGCGCCTATCTGCATTGCAACTTTATTTGCCATAAAGGGCGAAAACTCGCTGTCGCCAAACTGTGATGCCTGTGCTGCCGATGGGCAAACTTTATAGGTATTGTACAAATCATACATATATTTTAATGCTTCCATAGTTTTTTCATCGGTTGAAAGTACACTGCTTTTGCCGTCATCTGAATACAATTTACCGCCAAAGCTTGCCATGAGTGCATATGTTTGGTCGGTGTAGTTTTTCCAGTAGTAACCCCATTGGCTTTCTGCTCCAGTGCCTTTTGTAAGTTTTTTTGCAATATCTGTAAACTCTTCAAGAGTCCAGTTGTCTGCCGGGATTTCAATGCCTGCCTCTGCAAACATTTTTGTGTTGAGATACATTACTTTGGGCGTAACGTCTCTTGCTGCTGCATACATAGTGCCCTGTACCGTTAAAGCGTCTTTAACAACAGGATACAAAGAATCTTTGTAATCTTGAGAAGCCATATCGTCTAACGGAAGCAGCATACCGGACAATGCGTATCTGGGGATTTGGTCCATAGCAAGCATCATCACGTCAGGGATTTCACCGCCTGCCAGTTTGGTTACCATAGTGTCTGCATATTTGCTCGGGATGGTAATAAACTCAAGTTTAATATCCGGGTTTTCTGCTTCAAAATCCTCTTTCATCTTCTTAAGATGCTCAACTTTTGTAATGTCCCACCAAGTATAAACTTTTAGCGTCTGTACTCCAGGTGAAGCTGCATCTTGTTTTGACGTGCCTTCGGGTGCAGAAGCAGGTTTTCCGCCGCAAGCTGCCAAACTGAACACCATAACCAGCGCTAAAATCAATACAGTTAGCTTAGAGAAAAATGATTTTTTCATGTTTCTTCCTCCGTATAATTTATTTTTATAATTACCCGTAATGGGGAACCAACAAGCTATCTACCGCCAAAACCTGCGTTCATAGATGAAGATATAAAATACTTTTGGAAAGCAAAAAACACTAAAATAATCGGTACAATACTAATAGTTGCACCTGCAAGAAGAACCGCCCAGTTAGAATCCCACTCTTTTAAATATTTCAGTCCCACAGTCAGCGTCATTTTGTCAAAATCGTTGATGACAATCATAGGCCAAAGAAACTGGTTCCAAACGGTTCTAAAGCTTAGAATTGCTGTTGTAGCAATGGCGGGCTTAGAATTTGGTAATATAATTTTGAAAAAGATTCTTATTCGAGAGCATCCGTCAATAATGGCAGCGTTCTCTAAATCTTTTGGAATGCTTAAGAAAAACTGCCGAAAGAAAAAGATGTTAAAGGCATTGGTTGCAGTAAACATACTGGTTAAAAACAATGCGGTATAGGTATTATAAAGGTTTAAATCTACTATTGTTTTATAGTTTGGTATTAAGGTAACGTGGCTTGGTATCATCATTGTTGCAATAAATGCCAGAAAGATAATATTTCTTCCCTTAAAATTCAAACGAGTTAATGCATACGCTGTTATGGATGCAATGACAATCATAGAAAATGGAATTGCAATTGATAAAACAATCGAGTTAAGTATAAACTTGCCAAATGGAAGTACTTCAAAAAGCCGCTTGTAATTTTCAAGCGTAAAAGGGCGCGGAAGAATATTTAAGGGATTACCTGTGTAGAGTTGATCGATTGTCTTAAATGAAGATAATGTAGACCAAACAAAAGGATAAATCATAATAAGAGATAGAATTATCATGATTGTGTGGTAAATGAAATTTTTACTTTTTTTATAAGGTTGTACCTGCAAATTTATTCGCCCCCCTGTTCGTTTCTGAATCGATATTGTACCAAGGTTACAATGAGAATAATAATAAAGAACACCCAAGCCAATGCTGATGCATAGCCCATTTCGTAAAAGCTAAAGGCTTTTTCGTATATGTAATACATAATGGTGCTGGTCGAGCCGAGAGGCCCGCCTTCTGTCATAATAAAAATACTTTCAAACATATTGAAAGCTTCAATTACCAACAAAATAGCTACTACAAAGAATGTGTTGGACAGCATAGGAATCGTTATTTTAAAAAATTGCTGTACCTTGTTTGCGCCATCTACATCGGCAGCTTCGTAAAGAGTTTCTGGAATGGTTTGCAAACCAGATAAAAACATAAGCATATAGTAGCCGCCCATCTGCCAAACTCGCATAATTACCAGCGCAGGCTTGCTCCATACGGTACTTGCCAGCCATTGGGGTACGGTATCAAAGCCCAATACAAATAAAAAGTTGTTCAGCAATCCCATATCGGGGTTAAAAATCCACAACCAAACCATGCTGATTGCTACCGTAGAAGTAATAGACGGTAAAAACAGTGCAGCACGGTATGCTTTTACCATTCCTTTTGTCTTTTTATTAATAAAAATTGCCAGCATTAATGAGACAACTAAAACAATGGGCACTAATAAAACTACAAAATAGAGCGTATTGCCCATATATTGATAAAAGTACTTGTCCTGAAAAACCCTTTTAAAGTTTTCAAGCCCCACCCACTTTGGCGGTGTCAATAAATCCCATTCTGTAAAAGAATAATACAAAGACCTTAGTATCGAGCTGAATGTGAAAATCGTAAACCCGATCAATGCAGGTGAAACAAAAAGCCAACCTGCGGCAGCTTCTTTTTGTTTTAAACTCAGTTTATTACGTTTACAAATCTTTTTTGAGGTACTCTTGGTAGTTTTTTGTATCAGTGAATTCAAAACAACACTCCCTTTTATTCGTTATGATATTATAACAAGTTAGATGAAAAAAAGTTGAACCGCTTTTTTAAGATTAATTTTTTATTGATTGATTGTTACATTAAACTGGTATTTATCACCCCGATAGATTGATTTAACATATTCAAATGGTATTCCATCCTGTTCGAAGGTTGTACGTGTAATTTGCAAAACTGCTTTGCCCGGCTTAATTTTTAAAAGATTTGCAACATCATTGGGTGCAGAGCAAGCTTTAATGCACTGTACCGCCTTCTTTTTTTCGCAACCATAGTTATATTTTAAAATTTCATATAAAGACTTCGTTAAATCGTAACGGTCTAACCCCGGAAAGCGAAAGAATGCTATATGCACATGCTCTATTGCAATTGGTATGCCATCGGCACATCTCAAACGTTCTATGCAATATACTTTTTGGTTGCTTTCTATCATTAATTCAGCAGCCACAGACTCTGTAGGCTCTTTAATTTCTAAAGAAAGCAAGATTGTCGAAGGCTCTAGCCCCAGGCTTTTCATTTCTTCGCTGAATCCCTGCAAGCGGTTTAACTGCATATCTGTTTTTTTAACCGTAACATAACTGCCTTTTCCCTGAAGCTTATAAATATATCCTTCTTGCGTTAAACCATCCAATGCACGGCGCACTGTAATTCGGCTGACATTAAAAAGTTTACACATTTCCTCTTCAGTAGGCATCTTATCTCCCTCTATCAGCTGCCCGGATTCAATCAACGATTGATAATAGTTCATCACCTGCTGATATCGCGGCAATGCTTTCATACTCCCTCACCTTTTCTGTATGATATTTTTGAATCCATACAAAACAGATTCTTATTTCTCCTATAAATATACACTAATTACCAGCTAAAACAAGAGATAATAAACACCTTAAAGGGTAATTTCTTCAATATATCTCAGGTGAGGCGCAGAACTAAGCAAACTTACCACCTCTTGATGAGAGCGTTTTTCCAAGCTTTTTACAGTTATAATTACGCTGATACAGTGACCGTCAGATTGCCGAAACTCATTCATTTCTACTCTTGAAACATAAAAGTTATTTTCTCTTGCAAACTCAAAAAAATTGCTGATGCGCATTTGGGAGTCAAATTCCAAGTACAAATCAACGTAGCTTGAATGCATTTTTAAAGCATTGTCGATTCCATGGAGAAAAGAAATTACAAGAATAACAGCAAGCCCTCCAATGATGGCTCCTTCATAATATCCAATCCCTAATGCCAGGCCTATGCAGGCAGCAGTCCATAGGCCTGCCGCCGTAGTCAGCCCTTTGATTTGGTTGTGCCTTGTAATAATAATCGTACCTGCCCCCAAAAAGCCAATTCCGCTAACAACTTGGGCACCCATACGTACCAAATCTCCCGTTCCAAAAATTTGGTATACATATTGGTTGGTCATCATTACCAACGTTGCCCCTAGGCAAACCAGCATATAGGTTCTCAGCCCTGCAGGGCGGTTTTTTCTTCCGCGCTCTAATCCAAGAATTCCACCAATAAACAGTGCAAGAAACACTCGAACCAGCGCTGAAAGCAACGTTAACTCTCTTAAATCATTAAACATAGCTAATTAATACTCTGCTCAAACCGGTTTATTTTGGATAAGTGATACTGTAAAGTTTCCCGTCTATGCCTGAGATATAAATACGATTACCCGCTACCTCCGGTGTCGACCAAAATACCCTTTCA
Source organism: Hydrogenoanaerobacterium saccharovorans (assembly GCF_003814745.1). Classification (NCBI taxonomy): domain Bacteria; kingdom Bacillati; phylum Bacillota; class Clostridia; order Eubacteriales; family Oscillospiraceae; genus Hydrogenoanaerobacterium; species Hydrogenoanaerobacterium saccharovorans. The sequence continues at coordinate 1,927,407 of NZ_RKRD01000001.1, forward strand.
GGGTATCCTGCGGCATCGTAATGAAAAAGCACCTTCCCGTTTAAAGGATCTATGCCGGAAATACGCCCCCGTTCTGCCACGCGCAAGAGAATCCCCTCATGGTAGATTAGCCCGCTATCAATCTGCATTTCTTGCAAATCTCCGTCTTTTCCGTCATGTCTTAGGTCCGCAGTCCAAACGGTTGAATTATCTGCCGCATTGATTGCATAGAGGTTTCTTCCATTATTCCCTGTGTAGAACACTAAACTTCCATCGGTAGCCATACCTCTGGATGATACCTTTTGAATTGTATCGGATGTCCACTCCAACACACCGTTTGTCATATTTAAATAGCCCGGTCTGGTGTTTTGTGCATCTATACACCAAAGCTTGTTTTGTGCGATTGTTGGCCTTACATCTCCGCAAACAAACAAAGATTCATCTGTGTTCGCATTGCCTCTCCATTTAAGGCTGCCGTCCTCCAAGTTAATTGCATACCAGATATAAGTATCTCGTACAAATGCATACACCACACCGTCTTTTATGGCTGGCTGCTGACGGATAAGACCATTTGTTTGATAGCTCCAAATCATAGTTCCGGTGCTTGCATCCAGTGCATAAATTTTACCGTCTCCTGCACCGAATACCACCTTAGTCCCTTCAACAACAGGGTCGGATATTACGCTGCCCCCTGTTGTAAAACTCCAGTTGAGCTGACCGCTTTGTGCATCGACAGAATATAGTTTTTTATCGTTTGACCCAAAAAGTATCATGGTTCTTCCGTTCGATGTAAAAACAGCCGGTTTGGAGGTAACACCGTCTTGGCAGGAGAACTTCCAGTTTAGGCTGCCTGTGGTATCACTAATACAATATAAGTTTCCATCGTTGGAGCCAACATAAACCTTGTCTTGCCATGCTGTTGCAGAGGATTGTATCATATCACTTGTTTCAAAAATCCAGTTTGTAGTTACAGAGCCTCCTTCCCACTCGTAATCCATATAATTTGTCCATTTGTTTTGCTTACCATCAAATACTTCTACACCAACAAAATGCTTACCATACGGTATTTTAGGTGCATAATCGGATATAGAAATAGTACCTACCCAGTGGTTTTCTTTATCTTTTGTTAACAAAGTGTAGTTGCCATAATTGTCAATTCGTGCTTTTACAGAAGAAATACCGTCCGGTGCTTGCGTAACAGCTACATTTACAGTAACATTACCGTTTGCGTCCGGTATAGCAGATTCGATTGTAAACTTTGTTTTGCGCGTGTTATTCATAGTACCTGATAACCAAAGCTTTTTGCTGCCATCGGACGCTTTGCATTTGTAAATATAATAATTTTTGCCTGTAAAGCGTATAGTAACATAATTTTGTTCGGGGTTATCTTTTACATATGTAATATAATTTACAGGAACTCCATCTTCTATAACATTTCCATAATAATGAAGATGCCCTGACATATAGGCAATTACATTATTTTCTTTTACTGCATTTAAAAGTTCATGCCTTGCAGTAACATTATTGTTAATTTTAAACGGATGGTGGGCGAACAGTATGACCGGCATCTCTTTCGGGATGGTGTTTAAGTCAGCTTTCAGCCACTCTAACTGGGCTTTATTTATTTTGCCGTCTAATTCCAAGTTTACTGTAGAATCTAACAAAACAAAATGTACACCCTTATGGTCAAACGATTGGTATAAAGGCCCTATGCGATTTTTAAAATCGTTTTTGCCATTAGAGTTCCACCAGCGCACATCGTGGTTGCCCGGTGTAGTGTAAACAGGGTTTGTAAATAAAGTCTTATCTTTTTTGTATAGTTCGTATTGCTCGGGGGTTCCGTGGTCCGTAATATCACCTGTTACAATGGTGAAATCAGGCTGTACCTTTGTATTGATTTCGTTAATAATACTTTTAAAATTGCTGCTGCCAATCAGCTCGTGAACATCTGAAATTTGCGCAATTTCAAAGCCCTCAAATGTTCCATACTCTACAAGGAGCTCTACATAATCCACTTTTCTGGTAAAAGAGCGTACAGCTGAATTGTAAATTCTTGCAGTTACCTCCCCTTCCGCAGAAATATATCGGCTCAATTCCATAGGGTCGGTAACAGTAAAACGAAGCGTTTCATCCTTATCCGATACCATAGATGTTCTAAATACGTTAAATTTATCGGTATCATAATTATACAGTGAAATGTACTGGTTATTTGCTGAATTATCTACACTGGTGTTTATACTAACAGTAACAGCGTAAACTTGGTCGGCAGCAATTCCAACATTAAATTTGCTTTGAAAAGCTATTTTATTTGCGGCATCAGAACTAAGCTTTAAAAAATCTGCATCTTTTGCGGTAATACTTGTTTCGTTGCCACCTATAATACTGCCATATTCTGTAATAATTGTATCGGCAGCAAATTTTTTTACATTTTCCGCCGTTTGATGATAGACATTTAAATGAAGATAATCGGTATCTCTGGTAAAACTTTTGGTTGCCGAATTATATAGACGAATTCTCACTTCTCCATCATCTGAAATCCAGCTGGACAACCTAGTTGGAGCAGATAAAACAACTGTTTTGTTTGATGCCGTTGTTTTACAATCTGACACTGCTACCGTTTCCCAATTGTTTGTATCAAAGCGAAATATCGAAATCCAAAGGTCATTTGCATCTATGCTTGTTTTTCCGTCGTATTCTATTTCCAGGCTCTGCACAGATGACTTGGCACAGTCAAGAAACAGAGAAGTATACCACGCCACTTTATTTGAAACAGAGCTGACGGAATAATATTTATTATCCCTGTCTTTTAAGTTTACAGAATTTGATGTTGTTTCTGTACCCGTTTCAAGGGTTACAGAAGTAACGTCGTAACTATAAACTGTATGATTGGAACTTGCTTTTGCAGCACCAGTTAATGAGATATTATCAAGTGAAAGTTGAATATCCATAGATGATTGAATGCTTATTTTCACCTGAACCTGGTCTGCTTGTACAAACATATCTGCCTGAGGGAGCGTAAATGTTTTTACAGTATATTGCGTGGTAAAATTTATACTTCCTACCGATTGATACTGATTTGTACTGGGATTAAAGATTAAAACATCGCCTGTAACAGGACTGGATGCTTTCGCGGTTACGGATAATGTTATTGTTTGCGGTGAGGCGTTTGAAGTAACTGCAAAAGTACCCAAGCTTTCTATTGCACCTGCTACAGATGCTACTTCTAAAGCTTGGCGATCTTCTAAATCTAAAAAAGAGTTTTTTCCTGAATTGATTTTACCTTTTTCAATACTCCAATGCGAGAGTTGATACGAAGTTAAATATTCTTCTGCGCTATAGTTGCTTACCTGTGCTGCATAAGCAGATGGAATACACGTTCCACTAATAACAACTATCAAACAAAAACAGACTAGTTTTTTTAGCAACGTATTCATCTTTAACCATCCTTATATTATAAATTTTTTAAGAATTTCTGTAGACTCAGCGTTTTGAAAAATCTGTTTTGCTTTTTTCTCGTATTGATCCGCCTTTTGCGGAGTAAAAAAATGTGTAAGCAGCAACCGTTTTACTTGTGCATTTTTTGCAATATTTGCAGCCTGTGTTACCGTCATATGATGGTCGGTTCTGGTATCGTCAATATCTTCAAAGATGGTTGATTCACAAAGTAAAACATCTGCATTGCAAGATAACATTTCAAGTGCGGTACACTGTGCGCTATCGCCTGAATACACAAGCGATTTTCCGGCATTTTCAACTTTTACAGCAAACGAATTGCCAAAGTGTTTTACCTCCGAAAATTTATATTGAACACCTGCTTTATCAAGTACCATGCCATCATAGATTGATGTAATATGAAATACATGGTTTGTTGCTATTTCATCTAACATCCACTGCGGTGCCGCAGGCATGATAAGTTCGATAGGTTGAATTTCTTCCCCCAAAGACTTTCTGGTTTCTAAAGCATATTTAATACAAAATAAATCTGCCATATGGTCGAAGTGCAGGTGAGAAATAATAATAACGTCCAAATCTTTAAGGTTGCATACATGTTGGAGTTTGGCAGCGCTTCCGTTACCCGCATCTAATAAAATTTTTTGTGTGCCGGTAAGTAACAAAAAAGAAGAACAAGCACCGTCTTTGATGGGACAGGTTCCGTTATTTCCTAATACTACAAGCTCCATTTCTCGTCCTCCAACTCATTATGTTGTCATACTGATTATGTTGTTATAATAACATTGTATCTAGTTTATTTCAATATAAGATTAACTGTTTTATATATTTTTTACTTATTGAACAATATTAGCTTCCATTTTATAAGCTAGTTCCATAATGCTTGTTATCCATATTTATAACATGTTTGTTAGTTTGAATCATTACATGCCTTTATCTTTTAACAACAAAATTTCAGTCGAATAAAACATTTTAACTTTAATTTATAAATTAACTGCTTAATTAAGGCAACAAAAAACAGCCTTTGCTGCTGGTTTTTCAACCTACAGTAAAAGCTGCTCTTGTTATAGACGAATCTTTTGCTTTTCACTTTTTAAATTGTATGAGGGACAAAATTGGCTTACACAATTTGCAGATTATTGTTTGTGCTGCCTCCCCTGTACGTCTATATCGAAATTATCGTAGTAAATCATTTCACCAACCAATTTGAAACTGTATCCTTTTTCCTTAAGTCTGCGAATAATTTCAGGCAATGCTTCCACAGTATTCTTTTTACCTACATGAAATAAAGTAATACTGCCGTTTTGCACATTGTCTACTACTCTTTTTGTCATTTCTTCAGCAGAGGGGTTTTTCCAGTCACGCGAGTCACTATCCCACACAAAGTCCAACACGCAGCAGTACTTGAAAAAACACGTGTGATGCAGATTCATTCAATGCCCAAAGAATCGAAAGTCTTCTCTATATGGAACAGTGTCTGAAGTACGCTGATACCAATCCAGCATTTTTTCTTCTAATTCGAGTCTTATCTCGCGATACGATTCATCATGATAGCAATTTTGCGTTTCTTTAGGATCTTCACAAAGATTGTACAGTTCATTTTCCCCTGATGTTCTGCGCACCAATTTGTATTCCAGTGTGCGGATCATGGTAGTACGGCAAACAGATTCGGGGTGCTCTTGCTGCATTCTTTGTTTAGGATAATATACATTTAAGGGGTTTGCTCCACAAGTCGTTCTTCCTCTCCAGCCCTCAAAGCAATTTGGTTCGTGCATATCGTACCCGCCCTCGCAGAATACTGCCCTGTTTTTATCTCCATTTGCACCTTGAAGCTGTGGCACCAGTGATTGAGCAAAATGCGTATGCTCTGCTTTTATACCTGCAAGTTCCAATATAGTTGGCATAATATCAAAAAGTGCTGTTTGTTCTTTTACAACATGCCCTTTTGTACCATTTGGAGTTTTGATAATGAGCGGAACGCGCACAATCTCGTCATCCATTGCATTTGGCCATTTTTCCACCAAATGTCTGGTTCCATGCCAATCGCCGTGGTCAGACGATATGATAACTGTTGTGTCATCGGCCAAACCGCATTCTTCTAACGTTTTATTGAGTTCTCCCAGCAAATAATCTACATAGCTTACCATTCCAAGATACACTGCATAAATTTTTGCGAAAAATTCACGCGGCAGCTTGTCTAAATTGCGATATTTACGTATTAATTCTTCGTAAGATGGCTTTTTTTCCAGTGGCTCCATCAAATCTTCACCTACCACAGCAGGGTCGTATTTATTATAAAACCGATCCATAACTGTATAAGGCGGGTGTGGCAATTCAATAGGCAAAAAGAGCATAAAAGGTTTATCACCCTTTTTTCGTGATTTCAGAAAATCAATTCCTCTGCCTACATCAATATCCAATGGCATATCTTCCCCTTGAGGAGAAGACGGTTTGAACAGAAAAGAGTAATATTCATCATCTGCCGTAGAAAATGCATTCTCGTTAGAAAGTACACCTTCATGCGGGCGTGAGGGAATAAACTCTTTTTTTGCCCGTTTTTCCTTAATATTGTTGCATACTTCATCCAAATATGCATCGCTGTATAAATCGTTTTTTCCAAACCATGCAATATCGTAACCGGAATTTTTCAGGTAACGAAAAAGGCTTGGTTCTTCGGGTTGAAGCAAGTGCCACAAAGTGCGGTGCCCGTGGTTGTGCACATAGGTACCTGTCATCATGCTGCATCTGGAGGGAGAGCAAACAGGGTTCTGTACAATGCAATGTTCAAAGCGAACCCCTTCAGACGCTATTTTATCCATATTAGGTGTTTGAACGTGACTATTTCCATAACATGAAACAGATGATGCACTCATTTCATCGGGGAAAAAGAATACAAAATTCATAAGATACCCCTATCTATTACAAATTTTAAATTTTTGAATAAAGATCCTTTTATATTCCTCGATACCTCTTCACAAAGAAATTTACACCCAACAAGGGGAGTTCTACCAATTTGAGGGTAAACATGCTGCCTGTACTGCAAAACTTCTTAATTATTTGGTGTTTATATAATGTTTTTTACAATATTAAAAATGCATATTGTAAATACCAAAACCTGTACCCCATTAAAACATATTTCTACCGTTTTTTCGGACAGCTTTTTATTAAGCCAAGAGCCTATAAAACCGCCCAAAATTGCGCCAACTACCATCGGCAGCAGCATCGATAAATTATACACGGCGAAACCTGTAGAAAATGCCACTGAAAACAATTTTGATATTTGTGCAAATAAAATCGTAACGATGGAATAAACGGTTGCTGTTTTTGTCCCGAAAGAAAATAAAAATATAAGCAATGCAACATTAATAGGGCCGCCGCCTATACCTAAAAAGGATGAAATAAACCCCAAAAATGTACCCGCCACCAGGGATGGAATTATACCGCTTAAACCCAAAGTTTTAATTTTATTCTTGTACAGCATGTAAAAAAACACAGCAATAATAAGTAAAGCAAGCAGAATATTTTGCACTACCAAAACAATTTGATTATTGCCTAAGCGGGCAATAATTGCAGTAAGAATGACCTGCCCTATATTCCCCCCCATAACAGAACCTATCGAAAGCGGCAAGGCAGTTTTAACGCTGATTTTCACTTTTTGCTGAATTTGTTTCATAACCGAAACAATTGCCATTGCAAAAACTGTTATACACGATAGCATGCCGATTGTAGCAACATCATATTGATTTAAAACATCCAGCACCGGTTTAATAATTACGCCGCCGCCCATACCGGTCATTGCTCCTGCTGTAGTTGCACCTATTGCAATAATAAAATAAATTATATATTCCATTCTTATCCTCCCATCAAATCTTGTGTTATCCTCAATTTTAAATTACAATCATCTGATTACATCACAAACTGTCGAAAAATCTATTATAAATTAAAACTAAAATTACGCTTTCAGCAAACATAACACAGACATGAATAAGAGAACTCCTTTTGACTTATATTGCTCATTTATTTGTTTTATAGCGATCAGCCATTTCTTCTAAAGAAACGCGCTCTACTTTGCTAGCGTAGCCAACTGAGCCGAACTCTACAATCAGAGTACCAACAACTTCTTTAACACCGCGCTCTACACAATCAACAATGGCTGCTACGTCATCGTTGGGGATAATACCTGTAGTAACAGTATCCATAATCGGCGGCAGAAATGCTCTTGGGTCAAACTGATTATTTTTCTCACACAGTGAGCTGTAAATTGCACCGATTGATTCACTTTTTTGCAGCTCGGGGCGATTCTTGAACAATTCCCACATATTACGGGTAACAGCTAAGCGGATATCGGTATCAACGTTGATTTTACCAATACCGTAAGGGATAACCGATTTCAACTCACTGATAGGAATACCGTATGCATTTTGAATATTACCGCCTAATTTATTGATCTCATCGACAATATATTGAGGTACTGTAGATGAACCATGTGAAACCAATACGCCGAAAATACCTTCGTGGCGCAGGTTTTCGGTACAAGCAATTGCAATTTCTTTACGCAGTTTTACATCTTTGCCTTTGCTTGCCCCATGCATAGTTCCGTAAGAAATTGCAAGGCAGTCTACCTCTGTTTTTCTAAAGAATTCAACCACACTCATCGGGTTGGTATAGGTAGAATTTGCTGCAAAGACACGATCTTCTACACCGGCGAGAACGCCCAGTTCGCCTTCAACCGAAACGCCTCTTGCATGTGCATATTTTACAACCTCACGTGTTAGCTCAATATTATCGTTAAAGCTCAGTGAAGAACCGTCAATCATAACGGACGAATATCCATTATCAATTGCTGCTTTGACGGAGTCAAAATCCTTGCCATGGTCGAGGTGAAGAACTACCGGAATATCTGCCTCTTCTGCAAATTTACGAACAGCATCGGCAATACGTTTTGCACCAATCTGTTTATCCTTTAATGTTGCATTGGCAAAATCGGTTCTTCCGCCCATAAATCCGTTTGCAAGGTCTGCACCTTGTAAAATTGCGGCAGAACGGAACATTTTGTGTACGTCGATAACCGCTTTTGCTTGTGCAACTGCATTCACGTTAAATGCGCCTTGTGCAAAACCATATTTGCTGACTGTTTCGAGCAGAGGTCTAAGTGGAATAATTGGCATATAATTTTCTCCTTAAATTTTTAATGAAATGAGTCTCTCGGAAAGAGAGTTGTATTGAAACCGGGGAATCTCGGTATCTGTTTGTGTGAATCAAAGCAAGTTTTTTGCGCAAGTTCGCCATCTTTTAAACATTGCTGAGATGTCTTTTCCATTTCCTTTATCATGATTTCTTTTAATTCTTTTAGTACAAAATTATAATCTTTCTGTTCGGCAAGGTTGCACTGCTCATAAGGGTCTTTTTCCAAATCAAAAAGCAGCTCACCTCCACCCGCTGTTGCCCAAGTGTATTTATAGTTGTTTTTAATTACGGCAAAAAATTTATGGTCGCAGTTACCGTAAAAAGTTTTTTCTTCTTCCGTGTGCATATATTCCAGCAGGTTGGTTCCGTCTAAACATTCTGTACCTTGTACCGAACAAATGGAAAGGATTGTTGGCATTAAATCTGCAAGAGTAATCAGCTTATCACAGCGTACACCCGCATAATGAGGATGTGATTCACCGAATTTTGCAGGAGGCTTGATGATAAAGGGGATATGCGCCGACCCTTCAAGAAAAACGCTTTTTGCCCCCATATTATGGTCTCCCAACATCTCCCCATGGTCTGATGTGAAGAGAATCCAAGTGTTTTCCAACAAATCAAGCTCTCGCATTCTTGCAAAAAGAATGCCCAAGTTGTAATCGATCTGAGTAATACAAGCGTAGTATGCACGCTTTATTTGCTGCTTTTGATAGTCTGACATCCGCCAAATGTTATTGAGCTGAAACGTCGGCTCGTAAAAACCAAGCGGGATGTTATTGCCGTCTTGTGACCAATCACCCACAACCGGGGGCGATATGGGGGCATCTTTATAAAGCTCCCAATACGAACGGCAAGGGTCAAACGGAGGATGAGGTTTCGTAAAGCTTGTCCAAAGAAAAAATGGACGCGTAGGGTCACGGTTTTCTAAAAAGTCCACCGATTTTTCAACTGTCCAGTGGGTAAGAGAATCACTTTCATCAACCGAATTGACGACAGGCTCCATCTCATTTTCGCCTACACCATGAGCCCTGCATGAAACTTTACCGTGCTTTCGCATTTCATTAAAATAATCCATGGGAAGGTCTGCGTGCTCAATACCATAGGTTGTACGCATTGGGTTGAAATGCAACTTACCTTCTGCCCTTGTTTGGTACCCGGACTGAGTAAGTAAAGAGGCAAGTGTTGCCCTATCTTTCATAGGAAGGCAATCGTTGTGGTTACCAACTAAACCGTGATGATAGGCAGATAACCCCGTCATTATGGTTGCTCTTGCAGGCATGCATACTGGGCAATCGGAATAACAGCGGGTAAATGCAATTCCCTCATCAACTAACCAATTTAAATGCGGTGTAAAGATTTCGCGGTTTCCTAATGCTGCAATTGTATCAAACCGTTGCTGGTCGGTTGTAATTAATAGTATATTCGGCCTGCCCATTGCTTACATCGCTCCTTCTTACCCAATTGATATTATTTAAAAACGCCTTGTAAAACTCAATATTAAATTTTATAAATTATACAGTAGTCTTATTATTTTCAGCATATCACAAATTCGAATCAGTTTGGATAACAAACAACACAAACGTTTGAGTGGAGTTATACTCATACAAAAATTTGTGTTTTATAAGTCCGCAGGCTTGCTGTACTCCTTTATTTCAGAATATTTAGGGAATGCCATAACAAGCGTAGTATTTTCCCCCACTTTACTATCAACATGAAGCTTGCCAAAATGGTATTTTACAATCTGCTTTACATAAGATAGCCCGATTCCCCAACTGTAGTTGGTATTTTTATCTGTGTAAAAAGGTTCAAAGATACGATTAATTTTTGACTTTTCAATACCAATACCGTTATCATCCACACGAATGGCACACCAATAGGAATCGTTTTTTAAGCTTATTTCAATTTTACCTTGAGCTGCTCTTTCACTGGCAAGGATTGCATCTACCGCATTGATAAGAATGTTATAAAGTGCTTCGCTTAAATAGTCCAAGTCTGCGAGAATCACACTATCAAGAGCTATGTTTACCTTGCACTCAATATCTCCGATTTTTTTCTGTGCTTTTTTTAACGACAGTTCTACAACTTGTGAGAGATTGCACGGCACAAGCACCATAGAATTGTATTTGAAAACTTTGTACAAGGCCTCTATTCTAGAGAGCATATTCTCGTTAATGCGGTTTAAATCTTCTATATTATTGCTTATAACTTCAAGGTCGGCTTGTTTCTCTTGCAGCTGCTGTGTCATTTGACGCAGCAGAATTTTTTCTGCAAAAAGCTGATTTTTCATACCGTGAATAAACACGCGAGTACCCATATTCGCGGTGTCCAGCTGACGCTCCAAAGATATCTCACTGCGGTTTTCTGCTAAATTTACTTTGGCATATTGAAAAAGCGCAATAAGCCCCACAATAATGAAAAACAAAAATAAACCAATTACAAAAACCCAGGCATTCAAAGAAAAACGCAGCCGATAAATTTGAGTTCCGAAATTAAGTAAATCATAACTTTCAGACGAAAATATGTTTACCGGGTTTAGTCTGCCAAAAAACACGAAGTAAACAATTAAATTTAGTACAAACAAGATGATGTAGCGAAGCTGCTTTTTTACCCACCGAATGTTATGGCTTAAGTATTCTTTTGCCAAAAAAATCATCGACACAGTAATATAAATTGCAGTGCATGCCCGCCCTAAAAAGTTAACCGTCATACGTCCGTTGTAGCTTTGCATGCGAAAGAGGAAAGGGTCAAGCAATACAATACTGCACAAAGGCCATAAAAAAAGCACCGCACTAAGCCACCATTTTTTCTTTAATATCCCTCGCAGATCAAGCGAAAACATTAAAACAAAAAAAACAAACATGTATTTACCAATGGTAAACAGTCTCGCAACGGCATCCAATGTAAGCGTGGAATACTGAATAGTTTCTTGAATGGAGGTAGTTAGAAAAAACAAAATTTGTTCGTTATAAGCAAGCCCGCCCATTTTAGAATAAAAGAACATTAGACCGACGTTGACTAAGGCAAACCCTAAAAAGAGCCCGGTTAGCCATATTGCTTCTTTTTGCCGGTTGAGCAATACAAAAACAATCAGCGAAACTGCCATTAAAATCAACGCCAAAATAATCATACTTACACCACTTTCGTAAAATAAAAATGTCTTACCGTTTATTTTGCCCTTTATTTTACATAAATCGGCGTAATATAAGCACAACTTGAATTTGTTTGGCGAATTTCTGCATGATAAATATCACATTCTGAGCTTTTCGCTTTATCTGTTAGGTTAATATTTAATTTGTATTGAGTTTCGGGCACAGCATGATATACTTTAAAGGTTTGAGAATTGTATGGTTTCATCGGGCAAGTATAGCCTTGCTGCAGCAGCTGTTCTATAGTGAATTCAAAGCATTTTCCGTTTATGCATCCCTTCAGTTTGGTATTAACGCTTCCGTCAATTTCCAAAACAATGGCAGAAGTAGAGGGGTGCAGTGTTGAAACATTTTTAACTGTTTGGCAAATCCATTCCACTTTTTGCAGGGATTTCTGCAACACCTTATTGGTGATTTGATTTACGCTGTCATCTGCTTTCATATCTTTGGAAGGTGCCAAAACACTTCTTCCGCGGAAGCATTTTTCTACATCAACAATATCGCCATTTTCAACCTCGGCACTTCCGTTCCAAGTATAAAGGTCGGTGTTGTTGCCCCACCCCATTTCGATACGAACCTTGTATCTGCCCATAGGGTTTACTTCGTCCAGCATTTCGCCATTGATAATTTTGATTGGTTTAAGGTTTTTAAAAAGCACGATTTTATCAATAAAATGGCATGCCTCTACGTTTAAATTTATAACGCGCGGCTGGTTGCCTGCAGCTATTATGCTGCCAAAAGGCTCTCCGTTTACTGTAAAGTTGCATTTGATTTTATCACCGGTAACAGCATAAGTGCGGCGTGCACAAATGGCGTTATAGATGCTGTCTCTTGTTTTTTCTTCGCAAAGAACTGCCATTTTGCAGTCTCCGTACGATCCGGGGTAGCCTGCATGGTGGTCGGTAGAACCTACAAATCCAAATTGATGCCCTTGCTTAAGCCCTTCATATACGGTATTGTGAGTATCGCGTACACCCATATTGTGGTAATAGGGGTAAAGTGATTTATCGTTCATGCTGCAGCCATGCTTGGAGCATACCTCTACAACAGGGCTGATACTACTGTCGAAGCTATTCCAATCAATACCGCGATACCCAGGAGTGTAAGCAATATGGTGGGGTATCATAATGGCGCGATAAGCCGAAAGCTTTTTTAGCAGTTCTTTTGGGTTTTTCGCGTAAAGAAGTTCTATATCATCATCGGGCGAAACTAAATGATAATCACCAATACCGCTTGTATGCATTTCGTAGCTGTAAAAAGTTGCAAACTCCCCTTCTTTGTTGTAACTTTTTATGGTTTCTTTAATTTCAGGCCAATGTGCAGCCAGTTTTTGAAATCCATTCTTATGAAACTCAATCAAAAACTCGGTTTCATTGTTTTTTTCGGGAATATCGGGCCACATTGCATGCCCTGTCACCGCACAAAAATCTAAATGCTCTCTTGCTGCGCTTAATGCATTCTCCAAACTGCCAAAACCATATGTAATCCCGCAATGATTATGAATATCACCCCATAATAATCTCATCCTCGTTCTCCCTTCCAACTTGTTTATAAACTTTTATACTTTATATTACACATCAATAAACTAAGGAATTCAAGTATGATTTTTTATCATACTTAGCAGGTTTCAGGCATCAAAAGCATACTAAATTGTTAAAAAGGTATGAAAAAAAATCCTACTTACCAAACCCTGTGTTTTCGGTATAATAAGACACATCAAAGGGTGACCCTGCTGCTCAATAACCAAAATGAGCAGCCCCGCAAACTCGATTCAGGTAAGTAGGAGGTAAATGTCTTGAGTATCACTTCAAAAGCATCTGTAAAAAAGGCGATTCCCAACAAAATGTATAGTCTAATTTCTCTGGTTGCTGCAATCTCACTATGGGTGTTCATATCCAGTACCAAAGCTCATGTGGTGTTTGCTACCCCAAAAGAGGTTTTTTTAGCATTAAAAGAGCTTTTTGATAGCGGACGTCTGTTTGTTCACATAGGTGCCAGCCTTTCGCGTTCTCTTTCTGGTTTTGGGCTTGCATTTATTTGTTCTCTACCGGTTGCATTTTTAATGGGCTGGTACAAATCTTGCCAGCTGATTTTTGAACCATGGATTAAGTTTGTTAAAAGCATCCCGCCAATTGCCTACATCTCACTTGTAATTGTTGCACAGGGTGTTGGCGAGAGTGCAAAAGTAACGGTTATTTTTGTGGGTTCATTTTTGGTTATGGTCATCAACATTTATCAGGGTGTTAAAAACGTAGATGTCACCATGATAAAAGCAGCGCAGGTTTTGGGTGCAAAAGATTTTACGATTTTTACCAAGATTGTATTGCCTGCATCGCTCCCATTTATTTTGGTTGGTATGCGTTTGGGCCTTGCATCTTCGCTTACCACGCTGATTGCAGCGGAACTTACCGGTGCTCAGGTTGGACTTGGACAAATGATTCAGGAAGCCAGTATGTACTTTAGAATGGACATTGTTTTGGCGGGAATTATAATTATTGGTATTATAGGCACTATTTTAGATCAGATTGTATCTTTCCTTGAAAGGAGACTCACCTCATGGCAAGAAACACGCAGTATGTAAATCAAGCTTCATCAACGACAACTTTAAAACCCAAAGTAGAAATTCGCGATGTAAAAAAAATATACCAGTCATCACGCGGTGATGTTGTGGCTTTGAATGGATTTAACCTTGATATCACCGAAAACGAATTTATTTGTGTCGTAGGTCCTTCCGGCTGCGGCAAATCCACAATCCTCAATATTCTGGCAGGATTGGATACAGCAAGCTCCGGTACAATTTATGTAGACGGTGAGCCCATTCAAGGGCCAAGCCCCGAACGCGGAGTTGTTTTTCAGCAATATGCGCTCTTTCCTTGGTTAACAGTAAAAAAGAATGTGGAATTTGGTTTAAAGCTTAAGGGATTATCGAAACAAGAGATTTCAGAAACAGCAGACCATTACATCAAAATGGTTGGGTTGGAAGATTTCAAAAACTCGTACCCCAAAGAGCTCTCCGGCGGTATGAAACAGCGTGTGGCAATTGCCCGTGCTTATGCAATGAAACCAAAGCTTTTGCTAATGGACGAGCCGTTTGGTGCATTGGATGCGCAAACCCGCACCCAACTGCAGTCTGAACTGCTGAAAACATGGGAAGATGAACGCAAAACTTGCTTTTTTATTACACATGACGTAGACGAAGCAGTAATACTTGCGCAACGCGTCATTATTATGAGTGCAAGACCAGGACGTATCAAAAATATTATTGACATTGATATTCCCTATCCCAGAACACAAGAAACTAAGTTAGACCCACGCTATATTGAGTTAAAAAATTTGATTTGGTCTCAGGTTTACAACGAATATCTCGAACAACGCAAATAAATTTGTACCCTTCCGGTTAAAGATAGTTTTAATCGGTGCAAAAATAAAATATTATGGAGGAAAAATCAATGCGCAAAGTTTTGTCCGTATTATTGACAGCTGCTATGGTTAGCACACTTCTAATCGGCTGCGGAGCCGACAAGAGTTCTTCTGCACCTGCAACCGAAAGTTCTACCGCTCCTGCAGAAACATCATCCTCTGCCGCTGAAGAAAAGCCTGTTGAAACGGTAAAAATCCGCGTTGCCCACCATGCAGGTTTGTCAGGCTCAATCATACCCGGTATTGACAGCATTGAAGGCAATAACTTCTTTAAATCAGAGGGGTTGGATGTAGAGTGGGTGAAGTTTACGTCCGGTCCTCCCGAGGTTGCAGCAATGGTTTCCGGTGACATTCAGTTTGGTTATATCGGCCATGGCGCACATACCTTGGCAGCAGAAAACAAAATCAATATCATTTCACTGAACCACTTAGGTAATTCTGAAAAAATTCTTGTTCGAAAAGATTCCGGAATCAGCAAAATCGAGGATTTGAAAGGCAAAGTTGTTGCTACTCAGCTCGGTACATCGGGCGAAGTAATTTTGAACCTTGCTTTGAGCAGAGCAGGAATGACCAAAGATGATATTAAGATTATGAACATGGATATGGCAGGCGCTGTTACCGCATTTATTGCAAAACAGGTTGATGCAATTGCTTGCTGGGATGTTCACACAACCAATGTTATGGATAACGTAGGTGCTGACAATGTCTCTATCCTTGCAACTACCGATGACTTCTCTGATGAATCTGCTTTTCCTGCCAGCTGGACAGTTACCCCAGAATATGCAGAGAAAAACCCTGATGTTGTAGTTCGTTTCATCCGTGCACTTAATAAATGCTACGACTACAGAGGCGCTAATCTTGATGAAAGCATCAAAGGTGCTGCTAAATTTGCCGGTACAGAATACGAAACATTTAATAAAACAAAAAATGATGCAAAAAACTTTTCATCTACACAACTTAAAGAATTGCTGAACAACGGCGGACTCAAAGCCATCTATCAGCTTCAACTTGATTACTTCATTAAAGAAGGAAAAGTAAAAGAGGGTAATGTAGATACTTATGTGAGAACCGATTTGATGGAAAAAGCTTTTGCAGAATAATTAAAAGCAAAATAAAGCAAAAGGTGCCTTTGGTATTGACAAAGGTACCTTTTTGTGTATGTATATTACATATAAGTTTATGCATCTATGCAAAAGAGCTTATAATAAAGTGCTATAATTATATAGTATAAAAGGGGGTGTATGGGTGAAACCAAAAATCCGCATTTTAATTGCTGAAGATTTTCCGATTATTCGTTCTAATTTCATTCAAATGGTTAATCAATGTGACGATATGGAGGTTGTGGGTGCCGCAGCAACCGGAAAAGAAATTGTAGAATTGGCACGCACGGTTCCTGCCGACATCATATTAATGGATATGGAAATGGAGAAAATAAACTCCGGCGTCGAAGCTGCGGAATTAATTGCTAAAGAAGATATTGATATTGATGTAATTTTTCTTACCATTCATGAAACCGATGATTTTATTTTTTCTGCACTTTCTTGTGGTGCGGTGGATTATATTGTAAAAACGGAACCGAATGATATTATTTTGGAGCATATTCGCAATGCATATAACGGAGCACCGTCTCTTGCCCCGCAAATTCAAAATCGGGTACGAACAGAATTCAGCCGCCTAAAGCGTTCGGAGCAAAGTCTGCTTTATTTTGTAAACAATATTACCTCTCTTACTCCGGCAGAAAAAGACCTGATACATCTGCTGTTGGAAAATAAAAAAGTCTCTGAAATTGCACAAATTCGCTCGGTCGAGGTTGTTACAGTAAAAACGCAAATCCAGGGTTTGCTGCGTAAATTCCAATGCAAAAGAACGAAAGATATTGTACAAATGCTTCGCGAACTGGGGCTAGAAAAACTGTTCTAATAAAAAAAGCTTAGACTTATAAGTCTAAGCTTTTTTTATTAATACGGCTGCTGAGCCGCGTTTTGATTTGTAATAATTAATGCATTAGAATGCCTTTGCAAAAGTGAAACAGGAAACTGAGCTGTTACTTCACCAAATGCAGCTTGGCGAATAACCGCCCTATGCCAATCGCGGAATACACCGAGGCGAATTTTTTTGGCTGACAATATCTCTTTCATACCAATGGTAACACAGTGTGTGGGCATAGCAGCAATTGCACCGTTTAAGTCTCCCACTGCGTTAATGGTACGGGTTTCACGCGAAATTTGAAGCGTACGCGTAGGCAGTTGGGCAAACTCATCGGCAGAAATATCCTGCGGCTCATTAAAAGCAACATGACCGTTAATACCAATACCTCCAAAACAGATATCTACACCTCCCAGTTTTTCAATCATCTGCGGAATATGGCTAAGACAATTGGGATCGGGGAAAATACGCTGCTCTTTCGGCATAATCAGCTCAGGATTAATTTGAGAATAAACGGCACGGTTCATAAATCCTCGAAAACTCAATTTATGCTCTTGCTCTATCCATTGCTTATGCTCATCTAAATACTCATCCATATTGATAAACCAAACGTTTTTAAGGCTAATATTTTCGCGATTTACCAAACGAACAAAAATTGGATACTGCCCTACCGGGCCTACGGGACAAATAAAAACCGTATTTTTGCCATCACGATTGTTTTGCTGGATAGTGTGAACCATCTCCAACGCCAGTTCATAAAAAACTTCTCCAGAATCACCCAACTTTAGAATTGGAATTTTAGCATTCCGCTCCAAGTCAGCAGCAGGTATGTTAAAATACTGATACATTCCTTTGCCTCCCGATTATTATAATCAATATTCCTATTTACATTATAACAGTCAAACGATAACAAACAAAGTATGAAAAAACCTCATACCAACCCACATATATTGCGGTTTTGGTAAAATTCTTCATCGTACGGCTTATATATTTTTAAATTGTGCACTGCTTTCGCGTTTGATTAGCGTGAACGGAATGTCAATTTTAATAGGGGTGGTGTGCCCTCCTTCAATGCGGTCGAGCAATATTTTTACTGTAAATCGCCCTAAATCCTCACGAGGAATATTAATGCTGGTAAGCATTGGAGAGCAATATTGGCTCATTTCAATGTTGTCAATACTTATCACAGACATATCCTTCGGGATTTCAACACCGTTTTCTTGAAGCGATTTGATTACCCCAATTGCAGTGATGTCATTCGCGCAGAACAGGGCGGTGGGGTGCTGGGCGGCCTGCAGCAGTTTTATACCGCTTTGGTACCCCCCTTTAATAGATTGATGTGTATTGAAAATATGATGATACTCAATGGGCAATTTAAGTTCTTTCATTGCATCATAGTAGCCACGATAACGTGCTTCTTCCGATTGTTCTCCGATATAGCCGATGCGTGTATGGCCAAGCTGATAAAGGTGTTTTATAGCAGTTTTTGCAGCCTCATATCCATCGCAAATCACCTGGTCACAACTGTTATCTTTTAAACTGTTCAGCCCAACAAAAATGATATTTTTACATTGCTTTTTTAAGTTTTGCAATAAATTTTTAGAGCATCGCCCCATTACAATAACACCGTCTACATCTTGAATTTTTAATGCAGACGATGTCTTTTTCTGCTCAAATGCAGGAAAAATTCCTGTTACCTTACATTTGTTTTGCGCACATTCCTGCTCTATAATCCGGAATAATTCTGAAAAAAATTGGCCGGATTCTCTATCGCATGTCCGAGCAAAAATGCAAGCAAGAGAAATTGCTTTTGGGGGCGATTTTTGCGTACCTCCCATTTTTAAGCCTTGTGCATAGCTGTTTGGTATATAGCCTGTTTCATGTACCATTTGCCAAATTTTATTTGCTACAGCAGCACTTGCCGCATGATTGTTATTACCGTTTACCACTCTGGAAACAGTGGAAACAGAAACTCCGCACCGCTTTGCCAGCTCTTTCAGTGTCATTGCTGTCTCCTCCAACTATTATTTTATTAATTTTATTATAACACAAGTCACGCAAATTTCGGCCTATTTCAACGCAAACGTTTGTGTAATTTTTTATCATTTATTTGCTATATATATGGTATTCTTAAAGCATGTAAACTGCAATTATTACGGAGGAATCGGCCATGGTACATCAACGCAAATCCACTAGTTTATTTTTTGACTGTGCATACGGTATAAGCGGTGATATGACACTGGGCGCATTGCTCAATTTGGGTGTCCCACTCGACTTGCTGCGCCATGAACTTAGTAAACTGCCGATAGGCGGTTACAAGCTGCTTACGCGGGAAGTTGAACGATACGGGGTATACACCTGCAAACTGGATGTAATTCTGGATTGGAGTCATTGTGATAATCAATGTGACCGTACGCTAAAAGAAATTTTAATAATGATTGAAAACAGCCAACTTTCTTCTTTAGTTAAGCAATGGTCTTCTCAATTATTGCTGGTGCTTGCTCAAGCCGAAGCTGCCGCTCATCAAATCCCGTTATATGAGGTATGTTTTCATGAAAAAGGTGCTGTAGATACCATTATTGATTTTGTAGGAACTGCAATTTGCGTGGAGTACTTAGCACCCACACGTATTCTTTCAACTCCTTTAAATGATGGAATCGGCTTTATAAAGTGCCGTTGCGGAATTATACCTGTTCCTGTACCTGCGGTTAAAGAAATTACTATGAACTATGCCATCCCCGTAAGCAGCCTAAAAATTGAAAGCGAATTGGTTACCCCAACGGGCGCAGCAATTGCAGCGGTCTTCTTTTCGCAGTATCTGCCTACACCGCCCCACAACCATAACGTACTTAAAATCGGTGCAGGCTCGGGTGATTATGATTATGGTACCGGTGGATACCTTAAATGCTCAATGATTGAAAGCTGACTGTACAAACAGTTAGTACGGCTGCTCTTTGGACATGTTAAGTTCAGTTGACAAAATTCCCGTTTTACTTGGTGGATATCATTAGAATTTACCTCTATAATAGTAGCATAAGCAATTCAAAATTGATAAGAGGTTGGTGATGATATTGTCATTGGGTGAAAAATTGCTGGATTTACGTAAAAAATCAGGATTTTCTCAAGAAGAAGTTGCAGAAAAACTAAATGTTTCGCGGCAAACCGTGAGTAAGTGGGAAACAGACCAAACCACCCCTGATTTAGTAAAGGCAAAACTTTTAAGCGAACTCTACCATGTCAGTTACAATTATTTAATATGCGAAAGCCCTATCAGCGGAGATTTGACCAGTATTGAAATGATTGTTGACGAAATTGACTGGACAAGTGCCTGGAGCAAAAAATATCCCATTTTATCAACCTACCAGGGTATAAAAGGGATAGAAATCTACCGTGAGCAAATTTCAAAGATGTACGATACCTTCAAGAAAGAGTATCAATTTAGCGATGCAGATACTGCTTTGGTATTAAAAGATATTCTTTATCAAAAATACAGAATGTCAAAAAAGAAAAAATAATCGTGTTATAGCGAATTTATAAATCATTATCAAAAAAGCAGGATGGTTTTTCAAAAACATCCTGCTTTTATTTTTATAGCCATAAATAGTACAAAAATGATTGCATTTAACCGTTGTTATTTTTATAAGCTGTTTGTGCTGCCTCTTGCACAATATCGAAAGATACATTATTTACCCGTGCAGCGTTTTTCACATCAGAAAACTCTGGTTTCTGCTTTTGAACACCATACCCACTTGCTTTTTTGATGCGAACAGCACCATATGGTGTTTCAACCGTATCAAAATCGTACTTTAAAATGGTACGCGAACACATTTTTTTGCGTACACCCAGTGTTGTTGTATGTTTCAAAATCAGTTCAGATAGTTTCTGTGCATCCAGAGGACGGCACAGGCAGGTGAGCATGACTGCCGGTCTGCCCTTTTTCATATATATCGGCGCAGTAAATGCATCCAGTGCCCCCTCTTCCATCAAAATCTCAACCGCACAGCTAATTGCTTCCCCTGTCATATCATCTAAATTGCAGCTTAGCTCTGCAATTTCGTCGGCACCTGTACCGGTTTCGCCTAAATGAGCTCGCACACAGTTGGCAACGGCAAAATCTTTTTTACCCATCCCGTAACCTGTTTTTTCTACGCAGATGACAGGCATTGTACCAAAACGTGTAGCAAAATGCTTCAGCAATGCTGCGCCCGTAGGGGTACATAGTTCTGCATTGATTTCTCCGCCGTAAATGGGGACTCCTGTTAAAATTTCGGCGGTTGCAGGTGCAGGTACGGGTAAGATACCATGCGCACATTTTACCTGCCCGCTGCCCACGTGGATGGGAGACACAACAACTTCATCGGGCGAAAGTAATTCCATCAACAAGCAGCAGCCCACCACATCCGCAACAGCATCTTTTGAGCCAACTTCGTGGAAATGCACTTGCTCGACTGGCTTGCCATGCGCTTTGGCTTCTGCCTGTGCAATCAGGTTGTAAACTGCCAAAGCGTCAGCTTTCACTTTGTCGGAAAGCGGGAGATTGGATATCATGTCTGTAATTTCATCCATGCCCGCGTGATGATGCTCATGGGCATGGCCGTGATTGTGTTCATGCTCGTGATGATGGTGCTCATGTTCGTGCATGTGACCATGCGTATGGCTATGGGCGTGCTCAGCGCAGCCTAAACTTACATCATAGCTGTGTTCTTCTTCACCGTTGACCAAAACCTCTATCGAACTTCCTTTAATTCCGCATTTTTCAGCGGATTTATGGGTGAGTTTCACCCCTTGTATACCTAGAGAATTCATCGTATCAATAAAACATTGGGGACGGTCGTACAATTCCAACAACGCCGCCATGAGCATATCACCTGCTGCACCCATATTGCATTCTAAAAATAACGTTTTCATACTGCCCCTCCTATATGGTTAATCATACTTGCAAGATACCCTGCGCCAAAGCCATTGTCGATATTGACCACACTTACACCGCTTGCACAAGAATTCAGCATAGAAAGCAGTGCAGAAACGCCCCCAAAACTTGCACCATAACCGATACTGGTTGGCACAGCAATGACAGGGCAATCTACCAAACCACCTACCACGCTAGCAAGGGCGCCCTCCATACCCGCAACGGCAATTACCACTTTTGCCTGCATCAATACATCCAAATTTGCCAATAGACGGTGCAAACCTGCAACTCCCACATCGTACAAGCGTTCCACCTCATTGCCAAGCACTTCGGCAGTGAGAGCTGCCTCCTCAGCCACGGCAAGGTCGCTTGTTCCGCCTGTTGCAACCACAATCTTACCTTGCGCGGTAACCTCTTTGCACCTGCCTACAATACCTATTTTGGGTATAGGGTGATAATCCAATGCAATACTCTCTTGAACAAATTCAGCGGCATCCCCGCTCATCCGCGTAATAAGTATATTTTCGGCGCCGCGATCTGACATTGCTTTTACAATCCCCAAAATCTGTTCAGGGGTTTTACCCTGCCCGTATATCACTTCAGGAACGCCCTGGCGAATACCGCGGTGATGGTCTATTTTTGCATAGCCCAAATCTTCAAACGGGCTTAATTTTAGTTTTAAAAGCGCCTCTTCGGGCGCGGCAGTGCCGTCTTTTACTTGATGAAGCAATTCAAGAATTTGATGCTTATCCATAATATCCTCCTGTACAACTGCAATTCTATTCTATATTACTTACCCACGCGGATTCAAATCCAGTAAGATGTCTTTAAAGTTTGGTGAGAGTTCTTTCTGTATTTCGGCATGCAGGCGCACTGCTTTTTCAAACTGTTCAGCCGGCAGTTGGAGCTTTGCACATTCCCCATCGCCCATAACACGGACACGTAAATTTGAAAAGCCCATAGAAAAAAGTGCGCCTTCTGCCAGTTCAACCTTTTTCAGCACAGCTTCGCTAATTGCAGTACCTGTGGGTATGCGTGTTGCAAGGCAGGCATACGCCGGTTTATCGTGCGTAACAAGCCCCGCTTTTTGAGAGAGCGTGCGTATTTCCGCTTTGGTTATGCCACATTCACGCAGTGGTGAGCGCACCGAAAGTTCGGCAAGTGCTTTCATACCGGGGCGGTCGCTGCAGTCATCCGAGGCATTGGTTCCATCAATCAGCAATGTATACCCTTCACCCTTTGCTGCTTGCTTCATCAATGTAAACAGTGCGGTTTTGCAGTGGTAACAACGGTCTGCAGGGTTTGCCACCACCACAGGGTGCTCAAACACATCGTGGCGAAGTACCGTAAGCGGAACATCGATCTGTTTGGCAAGCTGAATGGCATCTTCCAATTCAAACTCGGGCTGAAATGCGGTTTTGATAAAAAATGCATGAACATCACAGCCATATTGCTTTGCAGCATACAGCAAATAGGTTGAATCAACTCCGCCCGAAAATGCAATTGCTGCACGGGGGTTTTGTTTAAAAAAGGTTTGTAAAGTCATAACCAATCTCCCTTAAATCCCAAAAATAAAAGGCTCACATGGTATGTGAGCCTTCTGGCAAATGTCTTTCGGCTTCTGCCGTCAGACTATATTCAATATAAGTTATTACTGTTTGGCTTCTGCCTATCAAACAAATTTCTATTTGTCTTAATATAGTTTACAATACCGCACCCTGCTTGTCAATTATTACTTTATTTTTTTTACTAATATGGTATAATAACCACAAGGCGATTTGTTCGCGTTGCCAGTGCCGCGCGATGCACGATTATATCGTATCCGCTTTGCGGATATGATGAACACCTCATGTTTATGATATAATACAGGTATGAATAAAAGCAAAACTCATAAGCTTTGTATTTGTAATGCCCAAGCAGGCTATAATAAACAATACTATTAACGAGAAAAGCAGGAGACTTTTATGAAAATTGTTGTAATAGACGGACAAGGCGGAGGCATGGGAAGATCGATTGTAGAGCGACTGCGAACAGAACTGCCTAACGCCGAAATTATTGCAGCGGGTACCAACGCAACAGCTACCTCCAGTATGCTGAAAGCGGGCGCCAGTGTAGGTGCAACCGGTGAAAATGCAGTTGTATATAACTGTGCGCATTCCGACATTATTATAGGCCCCATCGGTATTATTCTTGCTAATGCCATGCTTGGCGAAATTACCCCAGCCATGGCTTGTGCTGTTGCAACCAGTAATGCAAAGGTTGTTTTAATTCCTGTTGCAAAATGCCATGCACATATCGTTGGAATAGAAGAAAAGCCCATGTCTCGTTATATTGAAGAAGCAATTGGTATCGTGCTCGGCTTTTACAAGGCTTGACAACCCATGTTTTTTTGATGTATAATTAATACAATGCCTTAGAATTGCGGATTTCTTTGTTACCTGAAGGTAGCTTAAGAAGCATAAGAATTATGATTTACCGCTGATATGAAGGCAGAATAAACAAAATTAAATCTGCTATAGAAATCATGAAGATTTTTTACCCGTTCTAGACGGGAACAAGGTCTTCATGTTTTTTTATGCCCAAAACCGGCTCAATACCGGAAAGGAGGCGGTAAAGTGCACAGTAACACCCTATGCTATTTTTTTAAGAAAGCAGCACAGCTCATTGTTAGCTTGTTTGCGCTTTCGCTGATTGTGTTCTGTATTTCCCGGTGCGCTCCCGGGGATCCACTTAAATCGTATTACGGTGAGAGTGTAGAGCGTATGAGCACAGTACAGAAGAATGCAGCAATGGAAAAACTGGGACTGAACAAACCTCTCTCTACACAATATATTCTATGGTTAAAAAGCTCTTTTCGGGGTAATTTTGGCATATCACTAAAATATAAGCAAAGCGTTACGCGGGTTATAGCAGGCGTATACCAAAACACATTACTGCTTGGCGGGCTCTCTTACGTGCTTACTTTTACATTGTCTCTTTTACTTGGTATATTTTGTTGCTTGCACGAAGATACGCTTATAGACCGATTTATTTGCAAAACAGGCACAATTACAAACAGTATCCCCTCTTTTTGGATTTCGCTTGTATTGTTATTGGTTTTCAGTGTACAGCTGGGGTTACTCCCATCGGGTGGTGCATACGCAATCGGCGAAGCAAATAATCTAATCAGCCGTATCAAACATTTAATTTTACCGCTTACCGTTATGATTTTAAGCCACCTGTGGTACTATGGCTATTTGGCTCGCAACCTGCTTTTGGAAGAAATTCGCAAAGGCTATGTGCCGCTTTGTAAAATGAAGGGGCTTTCTCGCAACCAAATTGTTTGGCGGCACTGCCTGCGCAACATGCTGCCCTCGTATATCAGCATAATGGCAATTTCTATCCCACACATTGTAGGGGGCACTTATGTTGTTGAAAAAGTGTTTTCTTATCCCGGATTAGGCACACTGTGCTTTGAAAGTGCCAAGTACCACGATTACAATATGCTCATGCTACTTTGCCTAATCACCGGTACACTGGTGATTATCGGTAATATTCTTGCACAAATCATCAACGATAGCATCAACCCTCGTATGAAGCATGACAGGGGGTATCTAAATGTCGAACGATGATTTTAATCTGGTGAGTGCCGAACTGCCCCAAAAATTACTACCCGTTGCGGGCTGCAAAAAGCGTAAAAAAAATAAGCCGATTATTTCTATGGTGCTGCTCGCTGCCATTTTGCTTGGGTGCCTGTTTGCAGAAGTAGTAATGAACCACAGCCCCACTTATATGAACCTTGCTGATGCAGGAACACCGCCGTGTGCAAAATTTTGGTTTGGTACCGATGCTATGGGGCGCGATATTTTCTCAATGCTTTGGTACGGGGGAAGAATTTCGCTTTTCATAGGGCTTGCCGCTACCGCAATATCACTTTTTATCGCCGTTCTTTACGGCAGCGTCAGCGGGTTTGCATGCGAAGCAGTGGACGATGCAATGATGCGTATTACCGAAATATTAATCAGCATCCCCTCTATCCTTATCATCATTCTGATTCAAGCGGCAATCGGGCAAAATAATCCGCTCTCTGTTGCATTGGTAATTGGCCTGACGGGTTGGATGAATATTGCCAAAATGGTTCGGGGAGAAGTTCTTCAAATCCGTTCAAACAGTTATATTATAGCCTCCAAATGCATGAACGGCAGTTTTTGGCATATATTAAGAAATCATATTCTTCCAAACCTGATTTCTCCTTTGCTGTTTATGGCAGTTACCAGTGTAGGCAGTGCCATTGCTGCAGAATCCACCTTAAGCTTTTTGGGCATCGGCCTGCCGCTTGAAGTAGTGTCGTGGGGCAGCATGCTTTCACTTGCCGACCGCGCATTGCTTTCAGGTGATTGGTGGGTCATTCTTATCCCGGGGCTTTTTTTAGTAGTAACATTGGTATGCATCACAGATATCGGCAATTATCTGCGAAAAGAGAACAACCGTGGCTGCAGTTACCTGTAGCACACACCCTAATAGAAAGGACTATTTACTATGAAGCTGAAACATCTGGCAATTCTTTTTCTTATGTTGGTGATGACTTTTACATCCTCATGCGGGCAAAAGCCTGCATCTTCCACCACCTCAGATGCGACCCCCAAAACCACTTTAGTATATGGCAGCAATGATTACAGCAGTATCAACCCTGCTTTATATGAGCACGGCGAAATAAATTCGCTTATTTTTTCGGGGCTTACCGCTCGTGATAAAGACAATAAAATTACGGCGGGGTTGGCAGAAAGCTGGGAGTATGACAAAGATACTTTTGTGTATACCTTTCATCTGCGCAAAGGTGTGTTATGGCACGATGGCAAACCGTTTACCTCGAAGGATGTTAAGTTTACGCTGGGGGCAATTATGAACCCCGATAATGCATCAGAAATTGCATCCAATTACGAGGACATCACTGCCATTGAAACACCCGATGAAAACATCGTAAAAATCAATTTAAAAGCACCGAATGTCGCTATGCTTGATTACCTTACCATCGGCATACTGCCTGCTCATCTGCTCGACGGTAAAGACCTTGCCAGCGACTCGTTTAATCAAAGCCCCGTTGGAACAGGGCCGTATAAATTAACCGAATGGGACTTTGGGCAGAGCATTATTCTTGAAAAAAATACCAACTATTATCTTGGTGAGCCCAAAATCGAGCGCATTATCTTTAAGATTGTCCCTGATACCAAAGCTCGTGCCCTGCAGCTGAAGTCGGGCGAATTGGATATGGCACAAATTACCCCGCAAGATGCAGAAGAATTTAAAAAAGGTGACCATTACCAAGTTTACAATATGAATACGTCCGATTACCGCGGTATTCTTTACAACTTTAACAATCCTTTGTTCCGCGACCATCGCGAGCTGCCCGCCGCACTGAGCTATGCAATCGACCGTCAGCCGATTATTGACAGCGTGCTGCTGGGCAAAGGCAAAGTTGCATATTCCCCCTTGCAAATGAGTGAATACAATAACCCCGATATAGAAAAATACGACTACAACCCTGAAAAGGCAAAATCACTGCTGCAAGCAGGCGGCTGGAAACAGGGCGCAGACGGAATTTACGAAAAAGATGGTACGCGCCTTGCCTTTACCATCAATTGCAGTGAAGGCGATCAGGTACGTGTAGATATGGCGAATATATGCGCACAGCAACTGCGCGAAATCGGTGCAGATGTTAAGGTTGCAGTGAATGCACAGACAGACTGGGAAAACCAAGACAGCTATCTCATCGGCTGGGGCAGCCCCTTCGACCCGGACGACCATACCTACAAGGTGTTTGGTACCAACAAAGGCTCCAACTTCAGCGCCTACTCCAACGCAAAAGTAGACGAACTGCTGAAAAAAGCACGTGAAACAGATATCACCGCAGATCGCCTCAAATACTATCGTGATTTTCAAACAGAGCTTGCCAAAGACCCTGCCTACACTTTTATTGCCTATGTGGATGCAATTTATGTTACGGACAAAAATATCAGCGGAATTACAGAGAGCACCGTTCTTGGGCACCATGGAGTGGGGATATTTTGGAATGTTGCCGATTGGGCAATTGCATAAATTGATTACCAAATGATAAAGGAGGGTTGATGTTGGGTACATTGCTGAAAGTAAATGATGTGCACATTGATTTTAATACCGATTACGGTGTTATACAAGCAGTACGCGGTGTTTCATTTGAACTAAACGCGGGCGAAACCCTAGCCATTGTGGGTGAATCGGGTTGCGGCAAAAGCGTACTGTGCAAAAGCATTGCACGTATATTGCCCCACTCAGGCTTAATCAGAGAGGGGAATGTCTACTTTAACGGCATAGATTTGACGCTTCTCTCCCCCAA
Organism: Hydrogenoanaerobacterium saccharovorans; assembly: GCF_003814745.1. NCBI lineage: Bacteria > Bacillati > Bacillota > Clostridia > Eubacteriales > Oscillospiraceae > Hydrogenoanaerobacterium > Hydrogenoanaerobacterium saccharovorans. The sequence continues at coordinate 1,955,776 of NZ_RKRD01000001.1, forward strand.
AGAAATGAATCGCATTCGAGGTAAAGAAATAGCCATGGTGTTTCAAGATGCATTCTCGGCACTCGATCCAACTTGTACCATCGGCTCTCAGATTATCGAGGCAATCCGCATCCATGAAAAAATCAGCCGCAATGAAGCAAAAAGGCGTGCTATACAGCTGCTTGGACAGGTAGAGATTGACTCCCCTCAGCAGCGGTTAACGCAGTATCCGCATCAATTTTCGGGCGGGATGTGCCAACGAGTTGTACTCGCCATTGCATTGGCGTGCGGCCCTAAACTGCTGATTGCAGACGAACCCACCACCGCATTGGACGGTACCATTCAAGCGCAAATTTTAAAGCTTATAAAAAATTTGCAAAAAACAACGAAAGCAGCTACCCTCTTTATCACCCATGATTTAAGCGTTGCCGCACAAATTGCACAGCGCATAGCGGTGATGTATGCAGGTAAAATCGTAGAAATCGGTACAACGCAAGAGATTTTTGGCAACCCCCGTCACCCTTATACGTGGGCACTGATGTCGTCGCTGCCGGCTAACAGCCCCAACAAGCAGCCATTACGCAGTATACCCGGTTTGCCCCCCAATTTGCTGCACCCACCTTGCGGGGATGCTTTTGCAGCACGCAATGCCTATGCACTTGCAATTGATTATAAGCAAGAGCCGCCATTGTTTCAGGTTAGTAACACACATTTCGCTGCTACCTGGCTGCTCGACCCGCGAGCCCCTGAAATAACACCACCCATCAGTATTGGGCAAAACAACAACCGCAGAGGTGAACCGAATGAATGATACTCTTTTAGAGATACGACATCTAAAACAGTACTTTACACCTAATCCGAACATTGTAATAAAAGCAGTAGATGACGTTTCTTTTACAGTAAAGAGAGGAGAAATATTAGGTCTAGTCGGCGAATCCGGTTCGGGCAAATCCACAATAAGCAAATGCATTATGGGCATTCATCGTCCTACCGGCGGCGAAATTGTATTTCAAAGCCATACCATCAGTAAACGTGGTGTTTACCGCAAAATCCGTGCCTCTGTTTGCCGTTCTATCCAAATGATTTTTCAAGATGCATTTGCTTCGATGAACCCACGCATGACCATCGGAGAAATTGTTGCAGAGCCGCTGCGTATTTACTACCCCCAAATGCCCTCGAATGAGCGCAAACAGCGTGTACATCATCTTTTAAAAACAGCTGGGATGGACAGTACATGCTATGATCGCTACCCCCATGAATTTTCAGGCGGGCAGCACCAGCGTATATGCATTGCCCGCGCACTGGCATTAAAGCCGCAGTTGCTGATTGCAGATGAACCGGTTGCCTCGCTGGATGTATCTATGCAGGCTCAAATTATAAACCTGTTACTGCAGTTACAGCGTGAACAGGGGCTTACATGCCTTTTTATTGCGCACGACCTTTCTGTGGTGCGCCACATTTGCGACCGTATTGGTGTAATGAAAGACGGCAAATTGGTAGAGATTGCACAAACAGAAAAACTTTTTACTAACCCGCAGCACCCTTATACAAAAGCTTTACTTTCGGCTGTACCGCTTTCACCGCTTAATAACCCAGAATGAACTAAAAAAGAGGCAGTCCACCTTATGGCGGGCTGCCTCTCTGAGTTTTAAAAACAACCCGCCTCCATATTATCTGAGACGGGTTGTTTGTTTCGTTAAGCGGGTAAAACGATTGCCTGAGACAGATTTCTCGGGCTGTCTGCATCAATGTTCTTTTTCTCTGCAATATAATAGCCGATGAACTGTCCGATAAAACCAATTAAAGCTGCATACTGCATATCATTGTAGCCAAAAGTCAAATCCAGTTTATAGCTTGCATCTGCCATAGTACTGCTTACATTTTCTCCGATAACCGCGGTAACCGCACCGTAACCCTTCATCTGTGTAAGCAATTTTGCATCGTATTCTACTGTAGCAGAGTTTGCAAGGGTTAATACAAGCGTATTGTTATCTACAAGGCTCATAGGGCCATGGCGATATTCCAAGCTGTAATATGCCTCAGAGTTGGCAATGCCCATTTCTTTCATCTTATTCATACACTCGTTGGCAATGCCGTAATACACACCCTGCCCCAGCGTAATAAAGAGGTTGAGGTTGGGGTTTTCTGCAATAATTTGTTTTGCCATCGCGTCCATTTTTACAAGCAATTCGCGAGCAGCCTCGGCATAGTTTGCCATCGCCTCAATTTCGTTCTTTTTACCGCCCACATACATTGCCATAATCACAGTCAGATAAATCATGCTGGTAAATGAACGTGTCATAATTACGCTGTCTTCGGGGGTAACGGGTGAATAAATGTAGTTGTCATTGTACAGCTTACTATCACTATCGCAAGTGATAGCGAGCGTGGTTACATCGGGGAAGCTGCGAATTTTATCAATTGCCATGCGAACCTCGGTGGTATAGCTCTTTCTGGTGATGGGTAGAACCAGCACCTTTCTGCCTTTTACAAAGGTTTCGGGGAAGAAATACAGTTCCGAGCAAGGCACCGCCTTGGCGGGTATGCCTGTATAAGAAGAAAACGCATATGCCGCACTTTGTGCCAAATAAAAAGATGTTCCGCAGCCGGTAAAGAGCAGCTCATCATAGTGATTTTCTTTTGCAAATACTTTGTCTAAAACCGAGTAAATATCGCTTAATGTATCGTTGATTGCCTGAAAAGATTCAGGCTGACCGTAAATTTCTTTGTATGTAAGAGAACTATTTTTTTTTAACATTTTGCAGTCACCTCTAATTTTATAAATCATCCCGCAATAACGAGATATATGCCCGCTAAAATCATAAAACCATAAACAAATTTTTTTGTTGCCTCCATAGACAATCGCCGCAGAAGGCAAAGCCCTGTGCCGGTACCCACTGCCAAACCAGCCAAGCCGGCAACACTGTACTGAAGCACTTCAACATTTACATTGCCCATAAAAAGGTGCAGTAAAAAAACATAAATGGTAGTGAAAGTAAAATAGCACTGCAAGGTAGCGTTGTACTCCATTTTATCTTCGGTAACCGACAGAAAATACACCACCATCGGCGGACCGCCGATATTAAACAAACCACTGAGAAAACCGCTAACCAAACCAGCGAGCAATCCATTTCTGCGGGTTGGCTTGATACGTACCTTATTGCTGAAACATCTGAAGTAAATAGAAAGCAATACCAAAATCACGCCGAGTATCCGTCTTATAACGGTTTCGGTGCCCGATAATAATGTAAATACCCCAACAGCGCTAGCCACAGAATAGGATAACAGCGGCCATATCATCAACCGAAAATTGATATGCTGACGCAACTTCAGAGAAATGTATATCACCATTACAAAAGCGGTCATAACCTCTAAAACAGAGGCAACACGCAAAGGCAAAATCAACGGCCAAAGCGCCATACAGATAATTGCATATCCAAACCCGGTTACCGCTTGCGTAAAACTTCCCATCAAAGCTACCAGTGCAATCAGCAAATAATTCATGCGGTTTCTCCTTAAATTTATTGTGCATCAAACATTTTAACACCCTCTACAAAGGTTGCCAAAACGTGATAGCTTTTATTTAAAATAACCATATCCGCATCCATACCTTCTTTTATGCACCCTTTGCGATGCCCCAACCCAATCATATCCGCGGGGTTCTGTGAAAGGAGGCAAGATAATTCTTGAGGCTCTTTTCCTGTAAACTGTACAAGATTACGCAATGCTCGGCTCATAGTGAGGGTACTGCCTGCACGTGATGTACCGTCAGCCAGCATAGCATCCCCGTTGGTAACAACAATATCGTTTACGCCAAGTTTATACTTTCCATCACCCAATCCCGCCGCCATAATAGAATCGGTAACCGCAACCACACGGTTATATCCCTTTGTCTTTAGCAAAATGCGTACGGTGCCGGGATGAAGATGGATTCCATCGCAAATTGCCTCACAGTAAATGTCGCTTTCCAAAATCGCACCGCTGATAGCCGGATAATGCTGATGCATCAGCTTCATTGCATTAAACGTATGCGTGGCACTTACAGCCCCCCCGTGGATGCAGCGCCACGCCCTGTCGTAATCTGCCCCGCTGTGCCCGATAGATACCGCAACACCTGTTTTGCTAACTTTTTCTATAAATTCGGGAACACCTTCTACTTCAGGCGAAACGGTAATACGCAGGATATTACCTTCGGCAACACGTTGGTACTCCTCAAATTCCTCCACAGATGGGAGCTGAAGGAGACTTTCGGGCATTGCGCCCTTATAATCTTTGCAAAGGTAAGGGCCTTCCATATGAATGCCCAAAATCTTTGCACCCGTTGACAACGTCTTTTTTGCCTCGGTAATTGTGTGGATGCATTGGGTTAGGCGTTCTTGGGAATCGGTAAGCAGGGTGGGTAAAAAACCGGTAACACCCTGCGATGCGAAAAATTCACTGACCTTTTTTACATCCTCACCACTTGCATTATTCATATCTACACCCACCCCCCCATGGGTGTGAACATCAATAAAACCGGGGAGCACCAAATTACGTTGTGCGTTATAAGTAGGTATTCCCGCCTCAGCCTTGATACCCTTTTTTATTTTGGCAATAACTCCATCCAGTACTAAAACATCTGCTAAAATCAGCTTATTGTCGATTAGAACATTTCCGTTTTGGATAAGCATATCGCGTTTCATTTTGCTCGCCCCTTTATCTCAATGGTCTGATTACAGCAAAAGCTCTCCCCCTGAGCAATTGTTTGCAGACCTGTTTTGTTTAAGAAGTCGCCGTCAGTGTCTGCTCTGTCAGGCACACCGTACCAAGGCTCTATGCAAACAAAAGGCACCTTTTGTGGAGTAGACCAAAACACCACATATGGGAAACCACTGATGCTAACACGTACTTCCCTGCCTGTGCTGTTTTCTACAATGCTGACATAATCTGACTGTAAGCCTTTTAGTATAAAGCTTTGCGGAAACAATTGGTTATGCAGTGGAATTGTATTTTCTCCGTTTAGATAAAGCTTTTCGCCTCCCGCTAAAAAGTCGTTGCAAAGTACCTGTGATGCAGCTTCTTTTTTCTCAAATACCAAGCTGTAATCCTCAATGGTGTGCTCTGTATCAAACGGGCACATATAACCGGAGTGAAAACCGATAGAAAAAGGTAATACACCGCTACCTGTATTTTTCACCTCAAAGGTACAGCTAAGTTGATTGCCATGCAATTCATAACAGGTATCCAAATAAAATGAAAACGGATATTTTTCGAGCGTTTCTTTGCTTTGAGTAAAGCGGAAGCGGATGCAATCTTTACTTTGAGATAAGACCTGATGTTCATAATCGCGGGCAAAACCATGCATGGGAATATGGTATGTTTTGCCGTTGATGACGCAGCTGTCATTTACCAGTTTTCCGCAAATAGGGAACAGATTTGGCGCACGTCTCCCCCACACGGCAGGGTCACCTTGCCAAAGATGCTCAGTCAAAGTATGTTTATCTAAAATGGACCACAACTCTGCCCCCATGCTGTTAATTTGAACCTTAAGCCGGTCATTCTCTAATTCGTAAATCACTTCTTATCCACTTCTTTCTGTCTTTACTACATCTCAATTACTTCTATATGAAGAAGTTTTGCTACGGCAATCATTTCATCTGCAATATCCTGCCAAACAATACTGTAGTGATGGGCAATTCCCTCTTCTATTATTCGCTCAACTACCTCACGCACAGGAGCCTTGATTTTTACGTTGGTCATAACCCCTTTGGTATTGCGATGGGTTTCTACCGCTTCTCCCCGCAGAAGAAACAGCTTGTACACGCCGCCAATGTTGCAAAAACGTGCCACTGTAACTTTACCCGGCTTGAGCGAGCCGTAAAATGCGGTGCCCTGCCCTGCAAGCGGATGATTGCACAGCGAAACCCCATCGTTGGAGTTCATCAGCGAAAGCGCCGCATTGCCGCAATGCCAATAAGTGAGCGTATTCTTATGCTCATCTATGTTAATCATATCGGTAATAAAGGTGGGCAAACCGGTTATATAACGCTGCACAATTGTTGCAAGCCCAGCGTCCACATCTCCTTCACAGATAACGCTCATCCCCTCGTCTGCCAGTCTGCCAAGTACCGCGCAGGGCGTGGTTTTTAAGTTGCCCATTTCAGGCCAACATTTTATGGTGGCAAAATCATATCCTTGTTCCGCTAAAACTTCTTTCATAGCAAAATACAGTCTGGAATGATTTTCGAGATGTTTTTCAGGCAATGTATCCACATCAAAGGCTGATGTCAGCTTGCGCATATCTTCTTCGATCTTATGGAAGGAAATCTGCTCCATACGGTCAAAAATCACCTTGAGTTCGGTCTCCTCCATACGAATGCCAAATACCCTGCGGATAAGTGACTCGTCGAATGCACAATTATAAAAAGCTGTAGGGCGGTAGCCAAAAAGCCCAAACATTGTACCTTTCAGCTTTTTCACGGTTGCATATGCTTTAATGAGGTTTTTGAGCTTGGTTACTGCACGCTCATCTTCTTTGTCACCGTAAATAACATAGCAGGTGCGGTTAATTCTGTGCATTGCCGCAGAGTTCATGGTTGCGGCAACCAGTGCATTTGCATACAGCCTTGTATCTCTTTCAAACGGGGGCTCATAAGGCGCCCATAAAATAATGGGTACTCCAAGCTCATCTGCAAGCGCACACGAAACATCATCCCCTGTAAAAGCACCGTAAAGCATAATCACTGCATCTACCGACGCTGTTTTAAATTGTTCGATTGCCTGTGAAACATGCGCAGGGGTATCGGCTATCTCATTGTATTTTATAATGTCTGCCGTTTGAATATTTTCATCTATCCAGCTGCCGTATTCCTCTAATCTCTGCTGAGGCAGTTCTCTTGGCCAACGGCCGGATAAAGTAGTAATAAAACCAACTTTTAGTTTTTTATTCAAAATATCACCCACTCCTTTTTATTTTATCAAATCTAAAAAAAAGTAAAAGTATGAAAAATCGTACTACCATTGAACAGTTATGCTTTTCCCGCCGAGCCAGAGAGATTTATAATCTTTTTTACATCATCAACAAGCTTTTCACATGCAAATTGAGAAAGCTTCCAAGAATGGCCTTGGTGGTTCATCGTTTGCAAGCCCTCTTGGTAATGCTCCACATATTTATAGCGGATTTCGGTACCGAAGTTAATTTTTGCAACACCGAGTTGAATCGCATCTTTAATAATGTCTTCGGACATCCCCGTACATCCATGCAAAACCAAAGGAATATCCGTAAATTTACTTACATCGCGCAAAACATCCAAATGAATATCCGGTTCACCTTTATAATACCCATGTGCATTACCAATTCCAATTGCAAGCGTATCCGGTTGGCAAAGGCTGAGAAATTCGCGAACCTGGTCGGGATCTGCCACATTTTTATTCTCTTGCTGAACACCGTTATCAAGGCGAAGCAGCTCACCTATTTCTGCTTCTACCGGCACATTAAAGCATTTAGCAACTTCAATTACCTTTCCGGTAAGGGCAGCGTTTTCTTTAATCGGTTTGGTTGAACCGTCAATCATAAGTGAGGTAAAGCCAAGCTTTAATGCCTCCATACAAATTTCGAAACTTTCGCCGTGGTCTAAATGTATTGAAACAGGCACCGATACCTTGTTGGCACACCATTTTGCCACCTGTACAAACCAGTCATTGCCAGAATAAGCACCCGTTGAAACATAGTGTGCTAAAATAACGGGAGATTTCATTTCGTCAGCAGCTTTGCACACGGCCCAAATAATATCGAAGTTTCCCCCTTGAGTATTGATTGCCGGAATAGCATAGCCTTTTTTTCTTGCATTCCTCAGCACTTCTATATTTGTTGTTAACATATATCTATCTCCATTTCGCCTATTAGTAAGTACCAAATTATTTGTAGTATGCATTAGCAGCCTAAATAGCCACACGTATGGATATTATTTATTAAACTGTTCTATTGCCTCGAACATTGCAAGCAAATTTTCAACAGGTGTTTTGGCTACAATATTGTGAATCGTATTAAACACATATCCACCTTCAGAAGATAAAATCTCCAAGCGTTCCAAGACTTGTTTCTTAACCTGTTCAGGCGTACCAAACGGAAGGGTTTCCTGTGTATCCACACCCCCGCCCCAAAACACCAGTTTATTTCCATATTTCTCCTTTAGCATATGAGCATCCATACCCTTTGCCGATAATTGTACTGGATTAAGAATATCTACACCCATATCTACAAAATCATCCAGAAAACCTACTACGCTTCCACAGCTATGGTAAAAAGTTTTCCAATTGGTGTTTTTATGTACCCAATCATTTATTTGAGTATAAAAAGGCTTATATAGTTTTCTAAACAAATTAGGATCAATAAACTCACCATTTTGTGTGCCGAAATCAGTACCGCTGATACAAACGATTTGTATATTATCGCCTACTGCCTGATGATACATTTTAAGATTATAAAGCATTACTTCTGTCTGAAGTTTAAATACTTCTGTAATGTACTCCGGATAAAGTATATGAGCCATCAACCAGTCTTCAATCTTTCGAATACCCTTTGGATGCTTTTCATTGGGAGCAGGAATTGTTGCCACATCGCCTAGCCCCCCACCGCCAAGATTTCCAATTACAGCATAGCTGGTATTTTCAAACAATTCCTTTGATTTTCGAGCAAAATACTGGGCCGCACCTTCTGTCATTCTGTAAAATGAATCTTTATAGTCTTCAAGAGGCGTAAGGTTCTCTTCATCAAAATCCTTTGAGCGGTCTATTGTATCAAAAAAGAAACCATTTGAAGGCATTTTCATGCTCGGTTTAACTGATTTATCCCCCTGGGGATAAATCACGAACGAGCCATCAGCAAGTTTGTCATATGCTGTAGTATCAAATATTTTAGTAGGTGTGCCATCACACATAATAAGTGGCTGCGTTATGCTGTTTCTTCCGCTTATCGAATCAGATGGATTAAATAATCCTATTGTATCAATACCTAGCTTATCTCTTAAATCTTCATCTACATTTCCTAGCATTTGAAACAAGCTGCAAATTTCTATCTCCTTTTTTTCAAGCCCCAATGCTTCTCTTAATTTGTATAAAGTACTTGCACTAATACCCGATTGATTCGTTCCGCCTATATCAATTGGGACTCTGTCAGGCTGTTTATGATTAATAGTTGCTAGTACACGTTCTCTAGAATTCATTATAACTACCTCTGTTTCTTAGTTGTTTTATTGATGATAAAACTTCACTAAATTAACCTTTGACTGCACCGGCAACTAAACCTTTAATCATATACTTTTGAAAAAAGAAGAACAGGATAATCATGGGCAGCATACCGACAATAGAAATAGTATTAATCAGTGACCAGTCATACGACAGTTCTCCAAGGTACCTCATCGCAACCCCTGCAGACAGTGTGCGCAAGGCATCGTTTTGAATGAGAGTAGATGCATGGAGATAATCATCCCACGTCATTAGGAAAGAATAGATACCAACTGCAACCATACCCGGCTTTACCAATGGAACAACCATTTTATATAAAATCTGCATTCTGCCTGCACCATCGATGTAAGCCGCTTCTTCAATGGCTTTAGGTACACTATCAAAAAAGCTTGCCATCAGCATTACGGTAAAGGGCAGCATTGCTGCAACTAAAGCCAAAATCAACCCGGCATGGGTGTTGATAAGTTTCATTTTTCCCATTAAATCATACAAAGAAATCATACGGCTCACCACCGGGAACATCTGCGAAGACAATAGCCCCGCTAAAATCCATTTATTCCATTTAAAGCGGAAACGCGAAAGTGCATAGCCTGTAAATATAGCCAGTATTGTTGTAATAAGCGCGGTAAAGCCCGAAACAATAAAATTGTTTTTATAATATATAAAGAATTCATTGTGCTTTGTAAACAGATTAATATAAGCCTCCATAGTAGGCAGTTTGGGAACAAAAGTAGGCGGAAAACGGTAAGCTTCCATGTTGGTTTTAAACGAGGTCATCAAAACCCAGTAGATTGGGAATAGAAGAAAAACCAAAATGATTGCCAGCACCGCATATTTAATAATACTGCCTGCTATTTTATTTCTTTTCATTGGTTCATCTCCTTAATCCATATCTTCAGAACGCATAATACGATTGTAAATTAAAATAACCACAATCATCAGCAGCATCCAAACGGTTGTAACAGCCGCACCGGAGCCCAAGTTGTTCGAAACAAATGCTTCACGGTAGCTGAGAATTGCCAGTGTTGTGGTGGAATTGTTCGGTCCCCCACCTGTCATTGTCCAAACTAATGGGAACTGCTTGAAGTTTTCAATAATCGCCATAGACATAGCAACTTTGATTACGCTTTTCATATAAGGAATGATAATACGAAAAAATTTAGTTGCATTGTTTGCACCATCTACAGTAGCTGCTTCCAACATATCATCTGGTACATTCTGTAAGCCCGCCAGCAACAATAATGTGGTGAGCGGAATTTGCTTCCACAGTGCTGCAACAGAAATACCAAGCAGTGCAAGATTGGGGTTGTTGAGCATTGCTAAATCGGATATTTGCCCTGCTGTAAAAAAGCTGATGATATATTTCATCAAGCCATACTGCGGCTGGAATATCCACATCCAAATCAAAGCGGATATAATAGTAGGTACTACCCAAGGTGTCATCATAATGCTTCGTAAAAATCTTGCACATTTTATATTAGAATTTAGAATCAGCGCCATCGTCATACCAAAAATAAATTGCAGCGCCACCACAAAGACAACAAATGTAAAGGTGATTACGATAGAAGGCAGCAGCTTATTGTTTTGGAACAGCTTAATATAGTTTGCAAAGTTGTTCCATTCACCTGGCTGCCCTGAGATGATATTTTTTACTTTGTAGTTCAAGAAGCTCTTCAGAATAGAATCTATAACCGGAATGAGAATAAACGCAAACGTCATAACAATTGTAGGAAGCATAAGCGCAATAGAGAAAAGCTTGTCACCTGTAGATTTTTTTAACAGGACTGTGCGTTTTACCGCACCGGATGCCGTACCGGAAGTTTTCATCAATAACCCTCGCCTTCTTTTTGTGCGGCTTATATCGGCATAACAGCCGATATAAATTCGAGTGTATATATTTGGTAAAAAAGCGGGATAATCCAGTCTATCCCGCTTCTTAAGTTATAAAAATTCTACATCAGCCAACAATACCTTCAGCCGCCGCCTGAAAGTCCGCTATTCCCTGCTCAACAGACTTACCGCCTACGGTAACGCTTTGTGCCAGAGTACAAAGCTCGAGGTTAAGGTCGGACAAGGTGGGGATGGATGTGATGGATTTTACTTTACTAACGGAGCCCACTGCACCTTTAAGAATTTTATTGTTTACAATGGTATCCATGTTTTCCATTGATTTTTTAGCCGGAAATGCCGGAGTAATGGTAGACATATAGTCTGCAAGCATTTCCGGTGTAATTAGATATTCAACCAAAAGACGAACTGCCTCTTTCTTGGCATCACCATTATCCATTAAAATAAGGGAATGATCCTGCAAAAGGCTTTCGCCTGTACCTGAACCACCGGACAGAGGAGCCGCAGAAGCAATAAAGTTTTCAGCCTCCGGATTAATACTTTTAACACCGTTAAAGCCCCAAGACTGATCATAATACATTGCAAGCTGACCTAACGCAAACAGGTTTCTTAAATCTTTGAGTTTAGAGTTTTGGGGATTATAGCCTTTTTCATCCAAAGTTTTGATCATACTAAACGCATCTTTAAAGCCCTGATTATCGATATCAAGCTGACCATCAGCATTCAAAACATTTCCACCAAAGTTATAAACCATTGCAGTTAATGAAGAACCAGAAACAGGAACGGATGCAGTTGTTTGACCAAACGCGTAAACCTTGTTACCGTCTTTTGTTTTGAGGGTAGAAAGTTTTTCGGCCATTTTAAGCATTTCATCGTAGGTTTTGGGTGGCTGCTCAGGGTCAAGGCCGGCCTGCTTAAACAGTTCTTTGTTATAGTACAGAACATAAGGTGAAATATACATTGGAATAGAATACGCCTTACCTTTGATTGTAGCTGCCTCGATAACAGACGGGTAGAAATCATCAATAAACTCTTTGGAAAGAATGGTGCCTATAGGGGCTGCAAGGCCAGCTTCTTCAAGAGTTGGTGTCCAGCTGAGTTCTGAGAACATCAAGTCAACCTTATCGCCGCCGCCAGCCATATTGATGACCTGGTTTACAATCTCACCATAGGGTGCAGAAACCCATTCAATTTTAATATTAGGGTATTTCGCTTCGAAACCGGATTTTACGCCTTCCCAAAACTCGGTATAGCCAGCTTCGAGAATGGCATAGTTTGCAAATTTAATAGTTACAGGCTCGGCAGGCCCTGCATCTGATGAAGGAGCGGAACTATCTGCTGTTGGGGTGGAAGAATCCTTAGCTTTACCGTTACAAGCTGCCATACTGAATACCATAAGGGTTGCAAGTAATAATGCTATCAGTTTTTTCATGTGAACTTTTCCTCCTATAATATAGTTTCTATGCTTACATCTCTGCAGATGCTTGGGAACACATTATACACTCGTGTGTACATAGAGCAAAAGCACTTAATTATGTGCTTTGCCGCTCTATCAGCCTTGTTGATAATTCAACTAATTGAGGGATTTTTCCTTCATCAATCATTTGATGGAGCATTTCAATTGCTGCTTTTCCAATTTCTTTTCTTTGCATTTCCACCGTAGTAAGTGTAGGGCTGGTGTATTGGCTTAGGCTGGAGTTATCGAACCCAATAACCGAAATATCCTGCGGAACTTTATACCCCATCTCCATAACCGCTCGCATACCAATACAGGCAAGCTTATCATTTCTTCCAAAAATTGCATCCACAGCAAAGCCGCTTTGCATCCGCTTGTGTATTTTTTGCACAACTTCGTCAGGAGTTTTGCAGCCTGTAATGATGTTTTGCTCTGAAATCGGTAACCCACTTTCCTGCATTTGTTCTGCAAACCCTCGAAATCTCAAATCCTCCATACTGCTAAAATGCCCATGCGCGCTGATACGGTCGAGATACAGGATGTTTTTTCTGCCCTTTTCCACTAAATGTTTTACACATTCGCGGGCACCAGTATAAAGTCCTGTTCCTATTTTTCCTACACCGTCAAGGTCATTATACTGGCGATTGAGTAACAATACTGTTGGTATTCTTGCACTTATAAACTGGCGGATATAATCCTCAGGAAAACTGATGGAACTGATTATAATACCGTCATATTGACGGCTGATAATTTGCGAGACAAATTCTTCGGTGTTACGATTGGCACAAAGAGATATCAAATAGCCCATATCATAGGCGTATTTATCCATTTCACTAATAATTTGGCTGAAATGCTCGTTTGTAATTTGGTCTGCTATAAAAATGATATGATTGCTGTTTTTACCTTTGAGTGCGCGGGCAATGTTGTTTGGCCTATAGTTTAGCTCTCTGATTGCCTTTTCTACCCGCTGCCTTTTTGTTTTGTCTACATAGCGATTGTTGTTTACCACATAAGATACAATCGTCTCGCTTACGCCTGCGTGCTTTGCAACATCCGCGCGGGTCACACGCTTAAATTGATTATCCATTGTTTCACTCCGATACTAAACACGTGTGTACATTTGTTATTTATAATTATAGCACTCAAGTATTGCAAGTCAATCGTTTGCGTATAGAGTTTTAAAAATTCAGAATAAACACGAATTATTTGTAATCGAGTTGTACAAGATGTACATTAAACGCAAAAAACAAGACACTTCCTTAAACAAAAGGAAGCGTCTTGTTTTGTATACTATTTATAAAAGGCAATTAACCTCTGTGGCAGAAATCTACACCGTAGTCCCCTTGTTTGCCATCTTTCATGCACAGGTGAACAGCAGCAGTTTTAAAGGTTAATGGCAATGCCAGTATATTTGGGTTCGGGCCGACATATTTTTTCATTGCATCAGCCAATGCTTCTTCAAACGTAGCTCTGGTCTTCAGCCCCATAGATCTTGCATAACCCGGTTCTTCTGCACCTACGATGTAGATAGCAGATGTATTCATTTCGGCAATATGACCGCAGCTTATCATTGAGAATGAATGGAACGGATGGAAAGCATTGCAGTAGCGGTACATACGAATATATTCTTCATTTGTTGCAAAATACTCACCGTAACGGTTCATATCTGCCAGAGTGTTCATATGGTCATGCTGGAACATCTCAAATACTTTGCGGTAGCCTGTAAACAATTCATCATGAAAATATCCGTTGCAAATAGATGAACAAATAATAACACATTTGTCGCTCATAATTCTTTTATGGCGAATAACCTGGGCAGACAAAGCCTGCATCATCATAATGGGGTTGGTACCCATTCCGTCACCATAATGGAAGAACTGTGGCATTCCAAATACCAGTACATCGTACTTTTTCTCTGCCCAATGTACATAGGTGCGTTTGTCAGCAGTTTTCCAAGAAAGAGGCTGCATTACCTTAGCATAACCGCTGTTTATTTCAATTTGTCTCGATTTGGTATCCAAAACAGCATCACAGCAGAAGAATTTTTTGCCCATTTTTTCTTCCATGTATTCGCCTATTTCATCGAATTTGGTGCGCATTAGAGAATGACCGTTTACCGGGGTAAAATCTTTGCGGTGCATTACTTCGGGCACATGGTGTGAGGCGATTGAGCGCCAGTGGGTAATTCCGGTAGAGCAATGCTTATAACCGCCCGAATAACCGCCGTATGGGTTACCCTGTGTGTGGCCGATAAGAACTGCAACATCTGCATCGTATACATATTTGTTCATTAAAACCGGGTCACCGCGCTCGGTAGTACCCAAATCAACCAGATGGTCATAATCTTCACTGTCGTGGTTCATGATTTGGTGGGTATACCAAAACTCGTTGAAAACTTCCTCGCCCAATATATTAAAGATTTCTTCTTTGGTATTTTTGCGGTGCAAACCATTAGAACAAATAAGGAGGATATCTTTTTTCTCTACTCCTGCTTTATACAGCTCGTCCAAAACGATGGGGATAGAGATTTTACGGTGTGCGGTGGGCTGTTCTCCGCCTTTTACGCGGTCGGGAAAAATAATGACGCATTTAGAACCTTTGTGAGCCAGTTTGGATAGCGGCTCCATACCAACAGGATTAAGAATGGATTCACGGGTTTTTTCAACCAATTGGTCTTCGGGGATATAGGGTGGGTCGGGTACTGTTTCGCCCGGAATAAATACGTCGGTATAATCGGGGAGGTTCGCATCCATAGTGCCCTGCCCGTACTCAAAAGATAGTTTCATGCAATACACGTTCCTTTCTAACTTGTTTATTTCTAGAATGCAGTTGTTTGCATCCGATTATTTTCCCAAATAAGTTTTGATGATTTCGAGATATTCGTCGGGATAAAACCCTATTTCACCCGAAAAACGGGTAAGCGCAATAAGTCCACCATCAATTTCAGGAATAGACGCCAACATTTCGGCGTTATCAACTTTGAGGCCTCCGCCATACACAACAGGCAAACCATTGGTGACCTCTTTTACAAACTTTGCAATCATTTGAATATAATCTGCCTGTGGCGGGGTTTTACCGGGGCCGATAGCCCAAACCGGCTCATACGCAATTGCTACTTTGGTCATATCTACGCCGTCAAGGCCAATTTCAAGCTGTCTTCTTAGGGTATCCTGCCATTTGGGCTGTTCTTCGGAGGTTTCTCCGATACAATACAGTACTTTTAAACCTGCATTGATTGCACATTTGATTTCTTTATTCAACAGGCGGTTTATCGCATCTGTATCGGCGATGCCTGCTTCTTGCATAATGCCAAGTTTGTCACGGCGTTCTTCGCAGTGCCCGATAATTGTACCCCCGCAGCCAATAGCTTTCGCTGCATTTGCAGTGCGGTTCGTAGTAAAAGCACCAAAATTGCCGCCCACAGCGGTGTCATCGCGGAATACACCTTGACATCCTACTTTTACAGGGCTATTTTCGCACAGTGCATCCACTGCACCTATAAGATGCGCTTCTGGGAAAAACATAACGATTTCAACATCATCTGCGTTATATTTCTGAAGTTTATTCTGCGTATTATTTACAATATGTGCTGCCCAATTTTTCATAGGGGCAATGCTGTTCACTCCACCAAATTCTTTTGGAATGTCAAATCTTTTTAGATTTAGAAAGATAAATTTCACCGATTGTGTCCTCCTATATTATTTAAAACTGATAAACTCTTTGAGCGGAGAACCTATCAACGGTCTGCACCACTCTACAAACTCATCCGTCACATCATTGCCTCGCTCATTAATATATTTATCTGGCAGAATACGCTCATGCAGCATAACCTCTTCAATAGGTATTAGCTTTGTTTTGCATTTATATTCTTTGCCCGGTAAACGTTCAAAGCCTACCATAACACCGGTTTTGCCCTCGAATGCAGCTTTTGCTGCTTCTGCCCCCGCAATAATCGCTTCATCACGGTCAATTTCTGACTGGAAAGCGCTGGATGCTCTGCCGCAGATACCTGGTTTTTCACTTCTGGCTTTGATGCCTAAACGCTGAATAACAAGATTTGCAAGATGTGCGCTGACGTCGCCGTAATAAACAGATCTGCCTACTTTGAAGACTGGGGCAACAATCGGTTCACCCTGCTTATTTTTAAGGCCTTCGCTTGCTACCACAACTACGCCGCCCTTTTTCTCATAAAGAGCCTTAACATCTTCGAGAAATTGCTCTTCATCAAACGGGTGCTCCGGCAGATAAATCAAATCGGGGCCGTCCCCAGCTTTGGTTCTTGCCAACGCAGATGCCGCTGTCAGCCAGCCTGCATTTCTACCCATTGCTTCGATAATACAAACATGAATCGGCAGAGATTTAACATCCTGCGAAACCTCGCTAACCGTAGCAGCAATGTAACGGGCTGCACTGCCAAAACCGGGGGCATGGTCGGTTACCGAAATATCGTTATCAATTGTTTTAGGTATTCCTACTACGTTAACTTGCACTCCGTAGTCGTCGCAAGCCTTGTAAAGCTTGCCACATGCATCCATAGAGCCATTGCCGCCGTTAAACAAAACATATTTAATGTTATAGCGCTTCAAAATTTGGGCCATTGCCTTATAATCTTCGGGTTCAAGATGGTCGCGAGAGGTACCGATAGCAGATGCCGGTGTATGAAGCAGCAGCTTTAATTTATCTTCTTCCACATGTTTTAAGTCAATAAACTCTTCACGCAGTACTCCGCCGGAGCCTCCGATTGCTCCGTAAATCTTATCTACCTCGGGATGACATTTCGCCTCGGTTACCGCTCCGTATAACGATGCATTGATAACTGCTGTGGGTGCACCGCCATGTACAATCAAGACATTTCCTTTCGTCATCTTAAGCACTCCTTTTTAAGCTGTTGCCGGTTTGCAGGCAAGTTACTTTCTTAACTTTATAGTATCATACTGTGGTTTTGTTTGCTTTATTAATTTGCTCAAACGTTTGCGTATTTTTTACGCAAACCCAGCAATTTACAACGTGCAAACTGCCAAAAGAAGCTTTAAAAGAGTACTGCCGAATAATGTAAAGTTATACTGCGATACTATCAGTTTCGTGCATCATATAAACTGCAAGCACGTAGATACCTGCAATAAACACAGGGTCAATTTTGCTAAGGACATTTAGCTTTTGTGCCTTCAACGCAAAGAAAGATGTAATCGTTCCAACTATTTCATTACCATTTTGTATAATAATGCTGTTATCCTTTTGTCTTACTATGTTCCAAATACCGTAGGGGGTTTGCACATGCATATCATTTAGTTTTGCTAGTATTAAACTTTGTTGATGGACGTTATCTTTTGCCTCTTTCTTGCAGTAAAATGAGGCAGTTGCAATTATATCTTTTCCGCGCAAAATTTTATAACTTCTAGCTTGTGGAGTATTCCACAATTCTTTTGGTTTGGGCAAATTAATAATATCGGTTGTATATACAATATTTCCGTTATTATCCAGTATATTCTTTCCCGCACCTAAGCATCTTTTGTTTTTGATTTTAGCAACTAAGCGGTTACCTTCATCTACAATATTCCAAGATAAAAATCTCCTCTTAATTCTGAACATCATATCAAAAATCTCCTTTATTATGTAATAAGATAAATTACTCCGCCAACCACACCGGTACCAAGCATTACAAAAATTGGATTTGGCTTAAAATTATACAATACCCAAAGCGCTGTTGAAAACAAGATAACCGAAATAAAATTAATATCGCTTATGTTCCAAGAAAAACCATTTTGCCCCCAAATCGAGAGCGTTAATATAGATAATCCGGCTGAAGTAATAAGCGCGATAACCGCCGGTCTCAATCCTCCCAATACACCTTGTATAATTGTTAACTCTTTATACTTGAAATAGAAGAATGCAATCAAAGATACGATAATGCATGATGGCAGCACACAACCAATCGTTGCAATAATCGCACCCGGTATTCCTGAAATTTGTATGCCTACAAACGTTGCAGAATTAATCGCAATTGGCCCCGGTGTCATTTCAGCAATCGTAATTAAATCTAAAAACTCGGTAAGCGTTAGCCAATGGTGAAGATCGACTACTTGATTTTGGATAAGTGGCATTGCAGCATAGCCGCCGCCAATGCTAAACAAACCAATTTGAAAGAAGCTCCAAAAGAGCTGCAAATAAATCATGGGTTACGACCGTTCCTTTCTGCTTTTTTCACTTTGGTAGGTTGTAATTGCCCCAATACCGCCGCAGACTAAAATAATGTACATCACATTTATTTTCAAAAAGTAAGCAGCAATAAATGCCCCCCCCATAACAAGAATAGGCAGCAGTTTTTTTTCTTTTACAACATTGCCCCCCATATTGATAACAACGTCTGCAATCACTGCAGCAATACCGGCCTGCATCCCTTTTAAAACTGCGTTTACAACTATGTTTTCGCGAAATGCTGCATAGAACATAGAAATTACAGATAGTATAATCAGCGGTGGTAATACAGTTCCAAGTATCGTTATGAGTGCTCCCGATATACCGGCAATACGATACCCCAACAAAATAGATGCATTTACTGCAACCGCACCCGGAGAAGACTGCGCAATCGCCGCCAAATCGAGCATTTCTTTTTCTTCAATCCATTTTAAGTCATCCACAAACTTTTTCTTCATCAGAGGGATGATGACAAACCCACCGCCAAAAGTAAATGCACTTAAATAAAATGTTGAAGTAAATAACTTTTGGTGTACCTTGATATTTTTTTTCATAATTTAATCCTCCTTCTCTATCTATTGTATACGTTGCAATAACATATGTAAAATAGTATAATATTATAAAGTTTATACTTATTTATTATGTTTAAGGAGGCACTAGAGATGACACTTCGGCATATAAAAATTTTTGTTGCAGTTTGTGAGTGTGGTAGTGTAACAGGTGCCGCAGAAAAGCTTTATATTACTCAGCCTGCAGCCAGCCTCGCCATAACAGAGTTAGAAGAGTTCTACGGTATCAAATTGTTCGATCGTATTTCAAAAAGACTGCACATTACAGAAAGCGGAAAACAATTTTTGCAATATGCAACACATATTGTCTCGCTCTTTAACGAAATGGAAAATGAAATGAAGAACTGGGATAGGATAGGTGTACTGCGCGTTGGTGCAAGCATTACAATTGGAAACTATGTTTTGCCCGAAATCGTGCAGAATTTTCAATTGAGCCATCCCCAAATAAATATTAAAGTAATTATAGATAATTCAAAAAATATCGAAGATGCCGTTTTAAAAAACGATATTGATTTTGGATTGATTGAGGGAATCTCTAGCAGCCCTTATTTGCAGAGCTCTTACTTTATGGATGACTCTTTGGTTTTAATTTGCTCACCTGATTGCCATTTAACAAAGTTAAAAAAGCTTGATATTGAGCAACTAAAGAATGAAAACTTTATAATGAGAGAACAAGGCAGCGGTGGACGTGAAATATTTGAAGGCATTTTAGGGGTACACGGGATAGAAATTACACCAATTTGGCAAAGCACCAGCACACAAGCGATTGTGCGTGCTGTCAGCAAGAACCTTGGTATATCTGTGCTGCCTTATTTATTGGTAAAAGAAAATATCGATCGCGGAGAGATAGTAAGCGTTAAGATGAATGATATCTCTTTAAAACGGCGGTTCTCGATAATACACCACAAAAACAAGTTTTTAACCAACTCTGCAAAAGATTTTATTGAAATGTGTAAAAACAATCACTTTAACTTATTTACGCAAAAGAACGATTAACGCATAAAAGCGCTAATCGTTCTTTATTTTTGCTTTCGTTTTTACAATTGCAATTAGCGGGCGGTAGATGCAGCCATACGGTGATATGTATGGCGAACACCGCGGATTGCTGTTGAATATGCTTGAATATTTTCAGGCAATGCCATCCCTAAATAGCCTGCATCGCCCAAATGATGAATATCTGTACCCGCCATTTTACACATAAGCGCTATTTGGCGGATTGTATGGACATCCGCCCCCTCTTGAGAAGTTCCGACAGCGGTAATTGTCAGCGCACCCAAGCGGTGAGCATAAGAGATAAGCGATTTTGCATATTCCATGGTAATACCGCCAACGGTGCCGGGAGCAGGCAGTAAAATAATGTCCGCACCCGCTTTTACAAACTCTTTAATGTCATTTTCGGTGATGATATGCTCTCCTGCTTCACTAATAATGCCCGATGCATGCATTTTACCCGCTGCTAAAATGACCTGTTCACCAATCTCTTTGCGGAATACTTTTAATGTTTCGGTTATTGCAGCATTGTCCACACCTATTCCGGGGTTACCTGTTAGCAAAATCATATCCACACCCATTTGGCAGGCTTTTTGCGCATTCGCCAAAGTTGCTTTTCTGCCTTGCGTAAGCTGCCATAGATTTTGGTCAGAACTATCGGATGATAAACTTTGCTGTACCGGTTCTAAATTAATGCCTACGGGACGCCCTGTCAGCCGTTTTAGTTCCGCAATGGTTTTCATAGGTGGAACATTGGGTAACCCGTTGATCACAGGTTTTTCTACATCAAAAAGGTTCAGCAAAAGAATATCTGCACCCATTGCACAAACAAATTCTGCATTTGTAATATCACCCAACATGGGCATTGCCATACCAATGGTTTCGCAGGCTAAAACCCTGCCCTCGCTGCCTGCAATTGCATCCAGGAGTTCCTGCTTGTTCATCTTTTCAAAATCAGAAGCATAACAATCCAAAAATCTTTTTGACATAAACATCCCTCCGTCAATATTTTCGTTAAAACTTTGTTGTTAACAAGATGCTTTTAGCCGAATGATTCTATATTTCATTATACCTCATATTGAAAATTCTCACAAGCTTATCAAATTTTTACAAATACTATATTTTTATTTTAATTCTCAGCAAAAGTACTCACAAGCCTTTAAACGAAAATTCGAGATACTGATCTTTTTGAGAATCAATTAAATATTCCGGATGTATCGGTGCGCCCCAGCTATCGTCACCGCCCACACCGCACTGCGCAGATGCTGCACGTACCACTGTGTGGCGGCTTTTCGGTAAATCAAAGTGATGCCGTGCATTTTCAAGTTCATGCGCCGTATAGGGCAAAACCGATAGTTCCATTTCTTCCGATGTAAACAGCAATCCTCTGCCCTCATCGTCCGTCACTGCAGCGCTGCGTACTCCGGTACGGTTACCGCATTCTTGCGGTACAACATAGGCAGTTACCTCGTCACCAACCTCAGACTGAAAACGTTGCAGTTTTGTGCCATGTTTACGGTCGCTGTAATTCTCCAATGGGCCGTTTGCAAACCATTCGATGTGGGAATAACGCTGAGGAATGATGAACTCTATACCGAACAGCGGCATGGAGGACATGCCTTCTATACCCTTGTAGATTATTTGCACTTTAACTTCTCCGTCACCGAATAAAGTATATACCACCTTGCATTGAGCCTCGGGATTAGTATGCAGCTGATAGACACAAGTAACCGTAGCAGAATGGTCTGTTTTGCTCAACTGCATTTCAATGCAGGTTCTGTACAGCGATGCCAACTTCCATTGTGCCGATTGCAAATGAAACCCATTACCTCTGTCGTTGTCTGTTGGAGCCCGCCAAAATGTCGGCATTGGCATGGAATCGACCATTTCTTTGCCTTTGTAACGGTAAGATATCAACGCTCCGAGATTTTTTGCAAATAAGGCATGAAAATCTTTGCCTTTGATACCGATATTTACGTCGCCTTCAATTACCGTAATTGGATTGTCTTGAACGGTTTTTGGAGTTGGTATTGTTATAATTGTTTGCCCATACGCCGTCTCGTGCCCTTTTTGCGCCCATTTGGTATCCTGTTTTAACTGCAGTGAAACGTTATATGTATATACTCCTCCGTCTTCAACAACAGGATACGCTATCGGAATATATTTTTTTATACCCGGTTCAACATCCACAGTCATTTCTCCGCTTACCTGTTTGCAGCCGTCTTTTTCCAAACTCCATACCAAAGTATAATGGTTTGCATTGGTAAACAGGCTGTCGTTTTCTATCGTTGCACCTGTTTGATCGGGTGTGATTCTAAAGTTTTGATATAAATATTTTACTTCTGCTATTTTGGGGGAAGGCTTTCGGTCTGCAAAAACAATACCATTTGTGCAGAAATTATAATCGGTTGGGCGATCATTAAAATCGCCGCCGAATGCGATATATTCTTCTCCGTAACAATCTTTTGCCAAAATTCCTTGGTCGATATAATCCCATAGAAATCCACCTTGGTACAACGGATATTTGTGAGCCAAATCGGTATATTTATGCATAGCCCCGCATGAGTTGCCCATAGCATGCGAATATTCACAATGAATAAACGGTTTTTGCGGGTCATTGTTCAAATACGTTTCAATCTCTGTAGCTTTTGCATACATACGGCTTTCAAAATCGGAACTGTCGTTATAGCGTCTGTCATGAAATACTCCTTCATAATGTACAGCACGGGTGCTATCCATTTTACGGAACATCTCTGCCATTTCGTAAATGATCTCGCCTCCGTATGATTCATTTCCGCACGACCAAATGACAACCGAAGGATGGTTTTTATCTCTTTGCAGCATTGATAAACCTCGGTCAAGTGTTGCGTCTCGCCAATCCGGGTTGCAATCGGGGATGGCCCAGCTTGGTTCCACTGCCCCCATCTTCTGCCATGAACCATGGCTCTCGAGATTGGCTTCATCTATAACATAAATTCCGTATTCATCGCAAAGAGAATACCACAAGCTGTTATTGGGGTAATGCGATGTACGCACCGCATTGAGGTTGTTTTGTTTTAAGAAGCAGATGTCCCATAACATATCTTCTTTTGTAATTGCCCTGCCTTTTGTGTGAGAAAATTCATGGCGATTTACACCGTTAAACACAATTCGCTTGCCGTTGATGTGGTATATCTTGTCAATCATTTCAAGCCGGCGGAAGCCAACCTGCTGGCTGACAAACTCTACCGGTTGGCCTTGCTCATTGTAAACGATAAATTCTGCCGTGTACAAGTACGGTACTTCTGCACTCCATAGGTTTGGTTTTTCTACCGCTGCGCTCATCACGATTTGTTCTTGAACTGTATTTTGAATATCGAGTACAATTTCCCCTTGCGCATCTTTTAAAGCACAAGCTATGTTCCCCTTTAATTCACCTTGCATCTTCAGTGTTACTGACATTTCTGCACAGCAAAAGCTATCATTTAAGTTGGTACGCAAGTCAATATCAAAAATGTGGGTGGATGGTGTAGTATAAAGAAAAACATCACGAAAAATACCTGAAAATCGCCAATAGTCTTGGTCTTCAAGCCAGCTGCCCGAGCTGTATTTATAAACCTGTACCGCAAGGGTATTTTCGCCGTCGCACAAGTATTCTGTTAACTCAAAATCGGCAGATGTAAAACTATCTTCGCTGTAACCCACAAATTTACCGTTGAGCCACAGCGCAAATGCAGACTGTACCCCTTGGAACGATATAAATAATGGTTTGTTTTTTAAGTTTGAGGTTAATGAAAAAGTTTTTACATAAGATGCGGTAGGGTTCCACTCCTGCGGGACTTGCGGCGGACGAAGATACTCAAGACCGTCCCACGGGTACATGGTGTTTACATAATGCGGGGGGATTAACCCTGTCATTTCGATATTGGAAGGGACCATGATGTCCTTCCAGCCAGATACATCATAGCCTTTTTCAAAAAAGTTTCTGTTTGCAGATGCCAAAGTATGCGAAACTTCTATCTTCCATTTACCATTCAAATATTGTCTGGCATCGCACTTTTCTCCCAACACATCAACACCGTAAAACACATGGTCGGAGTGTGCCGGAATACGGTTAACCGCAAACACTTTAGGGTCGCTGATGAAACTGTAGTCGAAATGATGAATCTTTTTAGCCATGATATACCTCCAAAATTTTATTTTACTGAACCAAGCATACCATCAACAAAACTTTTTTGCATTATAAAGAACACTAATGCCGTAGGTATTGTTGCAATAACGATAGCAATCATAATCATGCCGTAATCGGGTGTATAAGATGAGTTTAAATTACCGATGATCAAAGGCAACGTCATTTTATCGGATGTTTGCAGAACAATGAGGGGCCATAGGTAGCTGTTCCACACATTCATAAAAGTAATGATTCCCGCTGCCGCATAGGTTGATTTCATCATTGGCATGTAAATACGGAAAAAAATCTTCCATTCGCTCAAACCGTCAACACGGGCAGCTTGCGCAATTTCTTTAGGAAAAGACTTTGTATTTTGCCGAAAGAAAAATATTAAAAAAGCGGTTGCAGCAGCTGGAATGATAATGGCAAGATAGTTGTTGATCAGATTTAACCTAGAAAACAAACGGTACAGCGGAACCATTAAAGCTGCAAAAGGAATCATCATCGAGAGCAGCAGAAAATGGAACAATTTCTTTCTGGCTTTGCTGCTGAAGATTTCAAAGCCATATCCCGCTGCTGACGAAATTAAAATTGCTAAAAGCGTTGTTACAATCGAAATAAACAGGGAGTTAACAATGCTTTGTGCAATATTTGTGGTTGTAAAGACATTTTTCAAATTATCGTAAAAAGCAAGACCAAAAGTAAGTTTGCCTTTTGTAATATCAACCGATTGATTTGTTGCGCCTACAATCATCCAGTAAAAAGGAAAAACAGAAATAAACGAGGCTATAATTAAAAACAAATACGAAAAAAGCCTTTTGATTGTTCTAGTCATTTTTATCTCCTCCTACTTTAAATTGGATGAATGACAGCAAACCTACCATAACTACAATGGAATAAGATACTGCAGCTGCATAACCAAAATTAGGTGTATATTTAAAGCATAGATTGTAAATGTATTGTGAGATACTTAACGTTGCATTGGCGGGGCCGCCATTTGTTAGGTTAACAATTTCATCGAAGATTTGCAATGTGCCGTTTGTAGACATAATGGTTGTGAACAGAATGATAGGTTTTAGAAGAGGTGCTGTAATCCGAAAGAACTTTGTAAACCCTGTAGCGCCATCAAGTTCGGCAGCTTCATAAATAGAAGGGTCAATATTTTGCAGAGCAGACAAATAAAATATCATGTTATACCCTGTCCAGCGCCAGGTAACTGCAATAATGATGGCGACCTTTGCCCAAAACGGGTCGGTGATCCATTGAATTGGCTGCTGTATTATTCGGAGCGTCATCAAAAACTGATTGAAAATACCATCCTGTGCAAAAAGGCTTTTAAACAGAACCGAATACGCCACCAAAGATGTAACACAAGGTAAAAAAATGGCGGTGCGGAATAACCCTTTAAACTTTAATTGATTGTCGTTTAAAAGCACAGCAATAAACAATGCCAGTATTGTCATAATGGGCACTTGAACAATTAAATAAGTAACTGTATTTTTTAAGGCAGCTAAAAATTGAGGATCGGTAAAAAGGCGTTTATAGTTTGTTGTGCCGGCAAATTGAAGATTCACACCCATTCCGCTTTGAAATGAAGTTATGAGAGATTGCAGCATCGGATAGAAGGAAAATATTAATATACATATCGCAGCAATGGAAACAAAGCCCCAGCCGCTTCTGTTCTCTTTTTTATTCATAAATCTATGTAGGCCTCCTCAGTACTCGTTTATAAAAAAAGCCGGGTTGCGCTGGAAAAGTCCAACGAAATCCGGCCTTTTAAACGTTTCTTATTGAATCTGTGCTTCAGCTTGCTTTTGCGCATTTGCCAGAGCATCTTCAATTTTTGTACCAGCCATTACGTTTTGCATTTCAGCTTTTATAATATCCTCAAATGCATAAGTATGTAAACCATAGTTTACAGATGGAATTTTTGCAGCCCAGTTAGAAATATCGGAGTAAATTTTTTGGCCGCCAAAGTAGTCAACAGCAATATTATAGGCATCCGTTTTTGCTGCTGGTAAATATGTAGAGATGATACCGTTGTTTTTCAGAATTGCCTCATAGAAACTGTTGTTTGAGCCAAATGTTTTTGCCAAAAAGTCTGCTGCAACATCGGCGCCTTTTACATCGTTGAGTACATACCAGCTAGAGCCGCCAAGGTTCGATGCGTTAACCGATTCTTTAATTGCACCAAGTTTTGGAATGGGGGCAATTTTCCATTGGCCACTTTGGCTTGCCTCGGCCATAATGGATGGTGTAAACCAACAACCTGTGGGTACTGTAGCAACCTCGCCGGAGTTAGGGCCTGCAACAAACTGTGCCCACTCTGAAATTGATTTTGCAATGCCTGCATCAACCATTTGTTTGTAAATTTTCATGCCTTCGTTGAGTGCAGCGTTATTTTGCAAGTTGGGGGTGGTACCGTCTTCTTTTACATACCAAGTACCTGCCGACTGCATCATAATTCTTAACTGCCCAACATCGTTCGGGTCAAGAGTCAGCATATATTTGCCTGTTTTCTCTTTTACCGCTTTGCCTATTTCAACGTATTTTTCCCATGTCAAATCAGCCATATCTGCTTCGGTGTAGCCAGCCTGCTCAATAATATCTTTTCTGTAGTATAATACAGCAGAACCCGTATCAAATGGTACACCGTAAGTTTTGCCGTCTATTGTCATAAAATCCAGCTTATATGATGAATAGTCGTTGTGTTTGATTATGCCGGTCAAATCCTTAAAGCTGTTGGGATAAGCTTTTAAAAATGTTTGTATTCTGTAGTCTTCAATCAAGATAATATTGGGTAAACCACTGGTTGTACCAGAACTCAAGCTGGTATTCATCTTTTGAATAGTGTCATTTTGTGCGAATTCAACAATTTCGATATCAACATTTGGGTTCTCTGCTTCGTAAATCTTTTCTGCTTCTTTCAAGGCAGCAATATTGAATTTCTGATCCCACGCCCAAGCAGTAATTTTTTGCTTTTCTCCTGTAGGCTCATTTCCTGCTTCTGTAGAAACGGAATCTGTATTAGATGTCGGAGAATTAGGCTTAGCTGCGCAAGATGTAACACTTACACAAAACAATGCCGCCAATAATATTGCTAATATCTTTTTCACTGTCAAATCTCCCTTTACTATTAAATTCAAACCAAATCAATTGGCTTGTTCTCCTTAATTATAGACAATCTGCACAAAATGTGTTAGTCTATTTTTTGGATAATTTAGTAGTAATTTTTGATTTCGCCCTTAATTCTCAACTGCACTATTTGAACTTTTTATCGATTTTGGTAATTTTTTTCAATCTTCATTGTTGGTACTATCCAATAATTACATTTAAAATTTGATTTACTGACTATTTAAATAAAAATTACTTTTATAATTTATATAATATTTAATGTCAATTAATCGTTTTTTGTTTCATCGTAATGGTTACAGATGTACCGACATCTACTTTGCTGGTTAATTTTATACCGTATCCATCGCCATAAATCATCTTTAAGCGTTCATCCACATTGCGTATACCAATGCCCGAAAAATGATATTTAGAAACACCTTCATTTGTCAGTGCATCGTATTTTTCGGAGCTGATTCCATCACCATCATCAATGACTTCGCAGATGAGTTTTTCGTCTTTTATCCGCATAAATATACGGATACACCCACTATGCTTTTGCTGATAAGCGTGAAAAAAAGCATTTTCTATAAACGGTTGGATAATGAGTTTGGGTATTTTGCAATCCATGCAATCTTCATCAAAATGATAAGCTACATCGATACTGTTGCCGTATCTTGCATGATTGATGGTTACATAGCTTTGCAAATTTAGAAGTTCTTCACGCACCGTAATTTCCTCATCTGTTTTACTAATGGTATTTTGCAAAAGACGAATAAGCGCGTTGATGGTTTCGGTCACCGCCTCTTTATTGCCCTGCCACGATAAATATTTGATAGATGCCAATGTATTATATAAAAAATGAGGATTAATTTGCATTTGTAAAGCATGAATTTCTGATTTTCGTCTTTTTTTCTGCTCTTCAACAAGATTGTTAACATAGATTTCGATTTTGTCTACCATTAAGTTATACACCTGCTGAAGTTCTCTTACTTCATAGCTGCCCTGAATATCTAATAACGGCCGAAAATTGCCCGCTTTCGATTTTTTCATATGTTTTACAAGCGCCGTCAACGGATGCGTAATCCTTCTGGTAATAAAAAATACTAAAGGCACTATGGTACATATTACTACAAAACAGCCCATGAACATAAGCGGCTGCAACTTCAAAAAATCTTTAAGCAAAAAGCTTTTATCTACAACATTAACTATGTAAACATCATAAATAGGTAAATATCTTGCTATTAAAACGCTTGGTTTCCCGTCATAATCGGCACTGATATAACGATTTTGTGTTCTTACGTTTTGAATTGCGTAATTCAAAATTTTACTGTTCTGTTTACCCACAATTTCTTTTACATTGCTTGAAATAATAGTTCCATCAGAGGACATCACTAAAATGCGGTTTCCTTCAGATACTGTTCCTTCATACATACTGAAAAAGTCATTTTCATCGATGGATACATAAATCGTACCAAAGTTAGTAGACGAGTAAGGGTCTTTCAGTTGTTTTACTGCCATAATAATATTTTTATTGTATAAGCTCGCGGTTAACCCGCTGTTGCTGAAAGCAAAAAAAAGTTTATTAGGGTTAGCTACTGATTTTTGTGCAATAGGATGGTTCATCAGTTCAACGGGTGTATAGTTTAGTCTTTCTTGAGTAGATACAAATGCAGTACCGTTTATACCAACACTTACAATATGAAATGTCGGAAATTTGCTGGTCTGATCTATGGTTTTTAAATTGCTTTTTATATTATAAAAAAGTTTAAAAAGCCTTTTTTGGTCTTGAATATTTTGCGTAAAGCATTCTTTTAATGCAGGGTTTTGACGGTAGGTATTGATAACGGAAATTACTTGGCTTGTGTAATCGTTAAAATTCTTGGCAATCTGATCCATCATTTTACCGTTTAAAATAGTAAAGCTATCCACAAACAATTTTTCTGTAACCTGAGTTGCCATAATAATGGTAAATAAATTGGTTACAATCAAACTGATGATAATAATGATAGATATTTTTAGAAACAAGCTGATTTTTAATCTTTTTTTCATGAAGGACCTCTTATATCATTTGTGATCGCAATCAGAGTTTTGCCGAACACTTTCTGTATGCCGAAGGATTCATGCCTGTCCTCTTTTTAAATACCTTTCCAAAATAACTTTGGTCAGAATATCCTACTTTCTCGCTAATATCTGCTAACGGAATATCCGTATCAGTAAGCATTTTTTTGGCACTTTCCACGCGGATATTGTTTAAATACTCATTAAACCCATAACCAGTAAAATTTGAAAAACAGGTTGACAAATATGAATAACTAATATGAAAAAATTCTGCAATATGGTTAAGAGTAATTTGCTCGCTGTAATTATCTTCTATATGTTTTAAAATTCTGCCAAACAGTACATCTTCCGTATTGCGATGGACAATTGCATACTCTTCTATCGTTTCCAAAATAATCTGTAATTTATCAGCCAACTCCTGCGGACAAGTGGCATTTGTAATATAAGCAAAAAACTCCATTTTACGGGCACTGAGCCCCTCCATATCTATACCCATTTCTTCCAGTGTATTTATGGTATTGTATACAATATTCTCAAGCATTTTTTTAAGTTCTTGTTCGCGAAGATAGTGCCCATCCTTTAAAGAAAATAGAAATGAAGCCAATTCAGAATAAGCAGCTGTAAAATCCATACATCGAATACTTTCGAAATATTTTTTATTATGAAACACAGCATGGATATTAATTTCTTCCAAATCATGCTGAAAAATAATAGTATAATGATTGAAATAAAATTTTAAATCTGCTAAGCAAGAAATATAAAGAAATTTAGTTCTCGTCTCCAAATAATTTTGATATTCATCGCCGATTATCCAAAACAAAGTAGGAATGTTTTCAGAAATTTCTTTTGCTGCCGCGCAAATTCTCTCAACAGTATGTTTGTATTCACCTTGGTTATAGCAAAATAAAAACACCAAATAAAAGTCATCGGTATATGTAAAATAAAAATCGATACCTTGCAGTAATTTTTTAACTACATCTACAATAATTTCTTTTGCGTTATTTTCGTTATGCAGCCCGGTTGCAAAAAGTTTTTTTAAACTGCAGCACCAAAGGCAATATCTGTTACCCGGTAAAACTACGTTTTTGGCGTTCAAAGCATCTTTTTTACTGATTAACGTTTTTAATACATCTTTTGCATAATCTGCCGTCGGCTGTTCTAAATAGATATTTTGTTTTTGTGCAAGTTGATGCAATTTTTCGAGAAGAACTGCCGGTTCTAACTCTGGTTTTAATATATAATCTGCCACACCATATTGAAAAGCCGATTTTACATAAGAAAATTCACTGTGACCGCTTAGCATAATTGTATAAATTTGAGGATGTTTCAAGTTTACGATTTTCGCCAGTTCCACACCATCCATAATTGGCATTACAACATCACTGATTAATATGTCCGGACGTTCTGTTTCAATCAGTTTCAATGCATCCCGACCATTGGAGGCTTCTCCGACGATAGTAAAGCTATTGCCCTGCATCCCGATAATGTAACGCAACGCTTGTCTTGTTATGAGTTCATCCTCAACAATAAGTATTTTGCAAACAGTCCTCATTGGTGTGCCCTCCAATCTGTTTTTCGTTAATACTGATTAAAATTTTCCACATACACCTATATTATACTGTTATTTTACTCCAATTTCAATGTCGATGGATTTAAAATATTCACATACAACGGTTTTATTTGATATAAAAGATAAAAGTTTGGACACTTTAGAATTAGCAAAAAATAAAGCTGCGTTAATATCGAACTGATAATACAAACACAGCTTTATCTTATAACATAAATATTTATTACAATACGAGCGTTTTATTTTTTCCGCTGTTTTTTGCTTGGTACAGTGCTTTATCTGCATTATTAAAAATATCTTCTGCACTTTGCCCTTCGCGATACTCAGTGATACCTGCACTGAAAGTAATAGAAGAATTTTGTTGAAAGCTATAGCGGATATTTGAAAAACCGATTCTAACCGATTCGATAATTTCGTAGACTTCTTCAATGGTCTTATCTTTTATAATTAAGCAAAACTCTTCACCGCCGTATCTTGATAAAAAAATATCGTCATTGTTTTCGTTTCCTTTTAAATTAAGCAATAATTCCGATAATTTTACCAATACTTGATTGCCCGATAAGTGCCCATAGGTATCATTTACTGCTTTAAAGTTATCAACATCCAAAATTACCACACAAAGTAATTTTTTGTTCATGTTCATATCTTCAATGCTCGATTGTATTTTTTGCATAAACGTTTGTTGATTGTATAAATTTGTTAAAGAATCGGTTCGCGTTTTTTCGAATAATTCCAATTGTTTTGCATAACTTTCGCAGATGTACTCTTTATTTACCCTTATATAATCAATAAAAACATTTGTTAAATAACAAGAAGCAATTAAAAATATATAAGCAGCAAAAATGTTGATAAAAAAATAATACCAACCTAATTTGCGAGTAGAATGTATAATTACAGCTAAAACCAACACTATGGCTACTAAAGAAATGTTTCTTGTTATTCTTTTATCTGCGTACAGAGTAGTCATAAACACAGGAACTACAAAAGAACTTAACGTTATACTTGTAACATAATGTGTAAATGCTACAACAAATGAAATAACCAACGCAGCGATTACTATGGAATAGTTTTTTGTTTTTGTACTGTGTTTTAATGATTTTTGTATTTTTTTGTTTGTGACTAAACAGAGAATATTTAAAAATGATGGAACTAATACGAATTCTAGTAAATAGTTTATTATTTTTTTACCATCTAATTCATTGAAGGGCTTCGAAATGAAAAAAACCACAATTTCAACAAAGAATATTAGCAATACAATAATCCAGAGTGTTTTTTCAATCTTATTTCTCCATTCATTCATTGAATAATTCGGTCTTTTAATTTCCACATCTTCACCCGCCATTTTTAATGGTTTTTTAAACATATTTTAAATTACGATGGCGTCTTCTGTTGTTAAACGGTCTATTACTGTAGAGGATTCTTGCGGAACAATATTACCCGACCGAACAAGACTGCTAAACAAAGATGCAAGATAAGGGTCAAATTGTTTTCCGGCTTCTTTGTCCAGTTCATCTAGAGCATATTCAATCGAACAGGCATCCTTATAACTTCGCTTTGATATAATCGCATCGAAAGAATCAGCAATACATAGTATTCTTGCTGAAAGCGGAATATCCTCCCCTGCAATTCGCCTGGGGTAACCTTGCCCATCATAGCGTTCATGATGACCAATCACTGCGGGAATTACATAGTCTAAACTTGGAAGATGGCGAATAATACCAATGGAGTCTTCTACATGCCTCTTCATAATCTCATATTGCTCAGGTGTAAGCTTGCCGTGTTTATTTAAAATTTGTTCGTCAATACCGATTTTCCCTAT
This sequence comes from Hydrogenoanaerobacterium saccharovorans, assembly GCF_003814745.1. Taxonomy (NCBI): domain Bacteria; kingdom Bacillati; phylum Bacillota; class Clostridia; order Eubacteriales; family Oscillospiraceae; genus Hydrogenoanaerobacterium; species Hydrogenoanaerobacterium saccharovorans. Next base: position 1,988,746 of record NZ_RKRD01000001.1, read on the forward strand.
ATCGTGCAAAAGTGCAGCCTCACGGATAATTTCAATTGTATCCTTATTTAACCCTAAAGCTTTTGTCAACTCAGTTGAATAATAAGCAACATTTTTTGAGTGGTTAAATGTATAATGGTCTTTTGTATCTATCGCAGCCGTAAGAGCAAAAATGGTAGGAGCGTATTCAGAATAAATTTCTTCCTTATCCTGCATTATAAAACTTCCCTGTTCTTTTTGCCCCTCAAAACTTTTACCTGCAGTATAAACCATAATTGAATTTTTACCGCTGCGTTTTACTTGATATACCGCCATATCTACATTTTGCAGCAACTGCTTCAGAGTGGTTGCACCGTACGGTATCGCACTGATACCTACACTGATTGTAAGCGCCTTTAACGTATAATCAGAAGACTTTTTGTTCATATCCATAATTTGTTTGCGAATATTTTCAGCAAGGCACTTTGCCGAAAGCAAATCGTATTTAGGCAGAAGTACCGCAAATTCCTTGCCGCTGTATCGCGCTACATATCCTGCAGCCCCTGTACTGTTTTTAATAATACCCGCTGCTATCTGCAACGCCAGATCTCCCTCTTTGTTGCCATAAAGCTGATTATACAGCTTAAAATCATCAATGCTGAGAATCATCAGTGCAAGAGACTCATTTTTATTCTTTTCGTATTCTTCATTGAGAATCTCATAAAAATATTTTCGATTGAATACGCCCGTTAATTCGTCGGTGCGTGCCTCCGTAACTGCTTTTTCATACAGTCTGGAATTTCTTACGGCAATTGATGCAATCGTTTTTACTGAAGATAAAAAATTGATATCATCACAGATAAAATCGTTTTTATCTTTACCCGTAAGCAGGATAATCCCTACCATACTGTTCTCGTCAATAAGCGGTACACAGCATTCGATTTCAAATTCGGATAGTTGTTGTTTTTCAATTTCCCACATAGATTTGTAGATTGCTGTTCGTTTAAAATCCTTCAGCATCATACACTCGTTATTGGTTTTCAGCCACTGCACAATAGGGTTGTCTTGCTGAAAGGTGAACGTATTTTTGTCAAGAGAACTGGTACTGCGGGCAAAAATATAGTTTTGCTCGTTGTTATCGGCAATGCAAACATATACTCTTCTGACGGAAATTGTATTTTGAATGACTTGAACAAGTTCCTCTAAAATTTCATCAACTTTTAAGCTTTTGCTCACAGCTATGCTGAATTGCCTGAGGTTCTCCGCTTGAACAATCTCATCTTTTACAAAAACCCTATCAATAAAGCCTTTCATTGCATAATAAATCAAATGTGTAGCTGCCGAAAAAAGTACCGCGATAATTAATATCTGATACTCCATCAAAATGGGAAAATGCATACGAATAAATGTTTCCATCGGTCGTATAAAATTGACAAATAAGCAAAATGAAATAACCGCAGCCAATGCGTAACAATTGCTGCGCATAATAAGCAATTTTAATCGAAATAGCCTTTTTTGATATAATGCATAATACAAACAAACTGCGTAGCCGACGCCCGAGGCTATGTCATATGGTACGCCTTTAAACATTGGCAGCATAATAACAAAATTGCCAATAAATATGATTGAAATACCTGCTATAATAGGTAAAAATTGTTGCTTTGTAATTACATTTTTTCCATTTGTTTTGATAAGCACTATGATTATTTGAACAACAACAAGCAAACAGAAAATAAATAAAACCGAAACCGCCCAGGTGGGATAATAAACGAACACGGTTTCTCCGTTTTCAGCAAGTTTCAGTTTAGGCGGCGCCAAAAAAAAGCCGGTTCGCATATTAATAATGTTGATAAGCAATAAGCTCACTACGCCTACCATGTTGAATGCCGAGCGCTTTACCCCTATGTATTTATACACAAAATTGAGCAAACCGCAAGGGAACATAATCAGCCCAAATAATGACAAATCGTACCACACTTTTACAGAGGGCCAAATCTGCATGCGCATACAAAAGGATGCCCCTGTCCAAACAATAAGTAAAAATAGCATCCATAAAAAAGCATTGATCAATTTATTCCTTTTTGATGCAAGAAAAGGCAGTCCCATAAATAAATAGCAAAAAAGAGCAATTACGGGGATTTGTACAAAACTGCCCATTAAATGATACCTCCCCTATAGGTTACATGGCATTCATTCTGAACTGCTAAAAGTTCAGAAATATCATAACGAGCAGGATTGACACGGCGCATTTTTCTGCCTGTTTTACGCTGATATTCTTTAAATGTACCACAGCGGACAATCGTTATTTCAAGCGGTTCTATACCTAAAATACGCTTTAAATCTCGGTAATCGTTATCCACATATTTAAAATAGACCTCTAAATGTTCACGAAGAATCTCTTTACCGATTGCTTGGGTCATAAGCGTTTCAGGTACTATTTCAACATAGAGGTGCAAAAACGGTCGCTTTTTATCGGAGAATTCTTTCGCTGCAACCCAATCTTCTACAGGCAAACCGGACAGTTCTATCACTTTTGAAATCGAGTTTTCTGTAATTCGGGTAAAACCAGCAATATCAATTACGGTTGGAATACGATCAATATATCGGAATCTTGGGATATTTGTATGATCCTCTCTGCTCGATAGACCAAGACAGCGGTAAACATCACCCACCCTATAACGGACAAATGCTCCGCCTTTGAATACAGAGATTACAAGCTCGTACTTTTCGCCCGGAACCACTTCGTTCATCAGTACGGTATATGGCTGATACTCTTCATCGTCCAAGCTTTTGTTCATTTCTTGTTCGGGTATAAATTCATAAAAGCATGCGTCGGGGAAAAAATAAAGCCCGTTTTTGTTCCAGGTCTCCGTTCCAACACAGGTAGGTTCGGTGCCTGCAAACAACTCCGTTGGACGAATTCCCCATAAGTCTTCAAGGTCATCTTTGTAGCAATCGTTATCGGTACCTGCGCATACAAAGCCTTTTAATCGAAATAAGTCCTTTGGTTTTAATGATCTGCCTTCTTTTTTACAGCGAATTCTCGCCCTGATAATCCGTAAAATCGTCAAAGGCGAGTAGTTGAGAATTGATTTTTGGCTTCCGGTTGAACTCCCGTTACCAAGACTGGTTACTGACTGACTGATATAATACGCGACACTGCCCATACCAAAGAAAAAATCAATGCCCTTGCTGAGCCCTAATTTGAAACCTTTTTTGTTGCGCTCGCTGAAAGACAATTTGACTGCCTCTTTAACGGGAGGCAAAAACTCAAAACCAATGGCATCGTTAAGCGATGGCGGAATAAGCCCGGTAAGATAAGGAAGCGGAGCAAACCCATAGAGCACCTTGTCGGTAGGTTTTACATCAAATACTCCTCTCTCCGTTGCCGTGCAAATAATCAATGCTGAAATGAGATTGTTACGATATGTATCGAGCATTCCCTTCGTATAAGGGGCTACTTTCACCGGATGCTGCCCGCCCTCCCAGGTGGTTTCTATCCAAACAATCGGCGGCTCGGGCAGAATATCATTCTTTTTTTGAAGCAGCAAATCCGCATAATCGTTGTAAGTTGTCAGAGGTATCTGAGAGCGAAATTCTTCGATTGTCTGAGGATTTTTGGAGCCTAAAATGCTTTTACCGAGTTCGCTGTTACTCCATAAACGCACTTGTTCCAGCATCAACCTGTTTTGGATCAACATGTAGCTGTCCATATCCAGGTCTAAAAAACCGCAGTATTCCTGCCAAATTTCATCATATTTTCTTTTTTTCAGTTTTTCGCTGAGCTTCATGACATTCTTTCACCTCACCCTCTGATAGATTGAATGCAACGGCTTAAACTGTCAAAGGAAGGTATCAAAAACGGAGTATCTTTTTTATAGAGCCCATAATCAATAAAAGTTTTTGGAAAGGTCCATTTGTCCTGAAAACAGATGTAGCCGATATTGCAAATGCACATAGCAGCGGCATAAACCGCTAAAATGGCAGATGGAAATGTTAAATACAAAAAAAGATATAACCCCATAAACCATAGTACACCGGGGTGGCGGCACAGAGCATAAACACCAGTTTTGCAAACATACCTGTTCTTTGGGTTTGTTACATAGGTTTTAGAAAATGGTAATGCAAAAAACAGGGTATAAATAAGCAAAACAAAAAATAAAACCGAAAAAACAAAATACTGCCAGTTGGGCAGCCCTATCTGATATTGTATTAAAATAGCAACAGTTGAAAACAGATGAAGCATGCAGCCAAATAAGAACAAAGCATTAAGAACTTTGTTTGTCCATTTTACGCTGTTGATATCATAGATTAAAAATAGAAAGAAACTGATAATTCCTACAATTATGTAAATCAAATACTTTTCTCCTTTAGTTAAAGGGTTCGAAAATAACTGTATAACCAAAATTTTAGTTATTAACTTCTTTATCGTTAAATAATCGTTGTTTATTATAGAATTTACAAGATTTACATCAATTTATTTTATCACACTTTACTATGTAACACAATTAAACAGGTAAAATGCCATAAAATTCCATCAGAATATTTAGTGCAATTTACATGATTGTTTCTATTATTCCATACTATGGTAACGGCAAAGTAATATTTTGGAGATAAAATGCGAAAAATGATTATTTTGCTTATTTCTTGCAGAAATTTTCTTCTTAGTTTTGTTAATATAGTCAAATAAATCCTGATACAAACATATAAAAACTGCTGCATCTTATGAAATAGCATCAAAAAACTGATACTATATTAGACACAGCAGTTTTATAATTAGTAAATTATTCAGTGAAAGCAGCGCCTGTATTTGCCGAGCTTACAAACTTGGCATAGCGTGCAAGCCACCCATGCAGATGGCGCTGGGGTGGTACTTTTGTTCCTTTTCTTTTTATAAATTCTTCTTGAGTAATCTCAGCATTTATCTTGTTGCAGGGGATATCAATATGAATGATGTCACCATCTCGCAGTAGCCCGATTTCTCCGTCTGACGCCGCCTCGGGTGAAATATGACCGATGGAGGCACCTCTGGATGCACCCGAAAAACGTCCGTCTGTAATAAGTGCAACCTGTTTATCAAGCCCCATACCCGCTAAGGCTGACGTTGGGCCAAGCATTTCTCGCATACCGGGGCCTCCGCGCGGCCCTTCGTATCGGATTACAACGACATCGCCTGCCAGAATGCTGCCCGAAAAAATTGCTGCAATCGCATCTTCTTCGCTGTCAAAAACACGAGCAGGCCCGCTGTGCACAAGCATTTCGGGTGCAACTGCCGATTGCTTTACAACGCATCCATCGCGTGCAATATTGCCCCACAACACAGCAATACCGCCGGAAGATGAATACGGTTTATCAATCGAACGAATCACCGTACCATCCGCTCCGCTTAAATGCGCATTTTCAAGGTTTTCTTTCACCGTATATCCTGTAACGGTAATTGCCTGCGAGTGCAGATAATCTTTTTTTGCCAGTTCAGCCATAACCGCCTTCACACCGCCTGCGGCATACAAATCTTCAATATGAAAGTCTCCCGCAGGGGCAAGTCTGCAAAGGTTTGGGGTTTTGGCACTGATGTGATTGATAAGGGACAAATCAATATCAACACCTGCTTCGTGGGCAATCGCCAGCAGATGCAGCACGCTGTTTGTACTGCAACCCAACGCCATATCTACAGCAAGCGCATTTTCAAATGCCTGTTTCGTCAAAATATCTCTGGGTTTGATTGACTTATTTAAAAGATGCATAATCTGCATCCCTGCCTGCTTTGCAAGCTGAACTCTCAATGCGTACACAGCAGGTATTGTACCGTTGCCGGGCAGAGCCATTCCAATTGCCTCGCAAAGGCAGTTCATGCTGTTGGCGGTGTACATCCCTGCACAAGAGCCGCATCCGGGGCACGCGTCATGCTCCAGCTGTGATAAATCGGATTCGGTAATGAACCCCGCTTTGTAAGCGCCTACCGCTTCGAACATTTTAGAAAGGCTGATATCTTGAGCATTGTTTTTACCCGCAAGCATAGGGCCTCCGCTCACCACAATAGACGAGATATTCAGCCTTGCAGCAGCCATAACCATCCCCGGCACTACCTTGTCACAGTTTGGTATCAGCACTAAGCCGTCAAAGCAGTGTGCCATTGCCATTGTCTCAATCGAATCTGCAATTAGTTCTCTTGATGGGAGGGAATAGCACATGCCGGCATGGCCCATCGAAATTCCGTCGCAAACACCAATGGACGGGAACAAAATCGGTGTACCGCCTGCCATACGCACGCCGTCTTTTGCTGCCTGCGCAATTTTATCAAGATGGATGTGGCCCGGCACAATCTCGCTGAATGCAGACACCACACCGATGAGCGGACGAGAAATTTCTTCCTCTGTAAATCCACAAGCATAAAACAGCGAGCGATGCGGTGCCCGCTCTGCACCCTGCGTTACCTGACAGCTTTTTTCTTTCATTTTCGTCACCCTTACTTTTTCAGCCAGCTCATCATTTTTCTTAGCTGTGCACCAACTTTTTCAACCGGATGTTCTGCCTCCATGCGCCTTGTGGCAAGGAAGTGAGCACGCCCCGCCGCACGGTTTTCAGAAATCCATTTGCTTGCAAAGGTACCGTCCTGAATCTCGTGCAGCACTTTTTTCATTTCCTTACGGGTTTCTTGTGTAACAATGCGTTTACCGGTGCAGTAATCACCAAACTCGGCAGTATCGCTGATGGAATAGCGCATCATAGCAAAGCCACCGCTATTAATAAGGTCTACAATCAGTTTCATTTCATGTACACATTCGAAATATGCCATTTCAGGGGAATATCCCGCTTCAACGAGGGTATCAAAACCTGCTTTCATCAGCTCGGTAACACCGCCGCACAACACCGCCTGCTCACCGAACAAATCTGTTTCGGTTTCCTCTTTAAATGTTGTTTCCATAATACCCGCACGTCCCGCACCAATCCCTGCGGCGTATGCCATAGCGAGTTCACGCGCCATACCCGAATGATTCTGATAAACCGCAAACAAAGACGGAACCCCTCTGCCCTCGAGGTACTGCGAGCGAACAGTGTGCCCCGGGCCTTTGGGCGCTACCATAGCAACATCGCAATTAGGTGCAGGCACAATTTGGTTGTAGTGGATGTTAAATCCGTGGGCAAACAGCAGCATTGCATCGCTTTTGAGGTTGGGCGCAACAGAAGCTTTATAAACATCAGCAGCCAGTTCATCCGGTACCAAGAGCATTACCAAATCTCCTGCGGCAACCGCGTCAGATACCTCCATCACGGTAAGCCCTGCTTTTTTTGCCTTTTCACAATTTTCAGAGCTGCCGCGCAAACCCACTACCACATTCACACCGCTGTCTTTCAGGTTGAGTGCATGTGCATGCCCTTGGCTGCCATAGCCGATAATGGATACCGTTTTGCCTTTTAATAAGTTTTGGTCGCAGTCCTTGTCGTAAAACATTTTTGCCATTTCTGTTTCCTCCATTATATATTATTTTAATTAAACGCTGCTGCATCTGTGTATTCTTCAGAGAGTGTGTTTCGGCAAAGCTCCAATGCGGTAATGCCTGTTCGGCTGAGCTCTAAAATACCCAAAGGCTTGATTTGCTCAATGAGCCTGTCAATTTTAAACATAGAGCCGCTCGCTTCTATAATGGTACAATCTTGAGAAACCGAGGTAATTTTGGCTGAATACTCTGCACACAGCCGCTGCAAATCGGCATTTTTGCTTTGTGTTGCTACCTTTACCAACATTAACTCCCGCTCCATCAGCCTATTATTGGGGAGTATTTTAACTGCTTTTACTTCCTCCAACTTACTTACCTGCTTGTATATCTGCTCAAGTTGCGCAGAGTTGCCTTCTGTTAATATGGTGATACGTGAAAATTCTTTGTTTTCTGTTTCGCCTACCGACAATGCTTTAATGTTAAACCCTCTGCGGCTGAACAAACCCGTTACTTTGGTGAGCACACCAAAATGGTTCGACACCAACAATGATAATATCCCTTGCTCCAATGCAGTCACTCCTCTCTAATCACTAAAAATCATATCTTGCTCCGTACCACCCGGCGGGATAATAGGATAGACACGCTCTTTGATATCAATACTGCAATCCACTACACAAGGCTTTTTGCACTCAAGTGCCGCTTTTAGTGTTTGCTCGATGTCCGAACGCTCTTTTAAACGCATTCCAACTGCTCCAAAGGCTTCTGCCAGCTTTACAAAGTCGGTAGCACGGTGAATTTCGGTATAAGCGTATCGCTCTTGATAGAATAGCCTTTGCCACTGATGAACCATACCAAGCACCCCGTTGTTCATTACCAAAATCACAACCGGAATTTGATTGGACACAGCAACGGCAAGCTCGTTCATATTCATATGAAAACTCCCGTCCCCCGTAATAAGCACCACAGGGCGGTTTGGGTTGCCCACTTTTGCACCGATGGCAGCCCCCAAACCATACCCCATGGTACCCAACCCACATGAACTGATAAAAGAACGTGGTTTTGTAAATGGGTAATACTGTGCCGTAAGCATTTGATGTTGCCCTACATCCGTAACAATAAGGGCATCTTCGCCAACCACCGTTTGCAGCTTCGTGATAACTTCCCGTGGGTTTAAGCCTTGCTCATCGTATACACAAGGGAGTGTATTGAGCGCTTTGTGCTGTAAGAGTTTATGAATCCATTCGCTGTTTGTTTTTTGCTCGCAGCGCTCTGTCAGTTCCTTTAAAATCTGCGGCGCATCGCCTATTAAAGAAAGGCGCGCGTTTACATTTTTTGAAATCTCCGAAGGATCGATGTCGATGTGCAGAACTTTTGCATTGGATGCAAATTTATGGCGGTTGCCGGCAACTCTGTCAGAAAAGCGGCTGCCTACAGCAATTAGCAGGTCGCAATCACGTGCTGCAATGTTTGCGGTAGAGGTACCATGCATTCCAATCATCCCCAAATAAAACATATCGTTGTATGGCACAGAGCTGATACCCATCATACTCACGCAAACAGGTGCGCATATTTTTTTTGAAAAAACTGAGAGTAACTTGGATGCATCGGAAAAAACCACACCGCCGCCTGCGTAAATAAGGGGACGTTCTGCCTGTTCGATAGCCGATAGGGCACGGGATAAATCGTTCTCTGGGGGAAAGAGATTTTTGCGCGGTACAAACATCGGTTTCGGCGTATATTCTGTTTTCGCAGCGGTAACATCTTTGGGGATATCGATAAGCACCGGCCCTTTGCGCCCCGAATTGGCGATTACAAAAGCTTCTCTCACTGTGTCAGCTAAATTATTTACGTCTTTTACAATGTAATTGTGTTTGGTGATGGGGTTGGTGATTCCCGCAATGTCTACTTCTTGAAAGCTGTCCCTCCCAATTAAATCGGTGGGTACATTGCCTGTAATGGCTACCAGAGGAACAGAATCGTGAAATGCTGTTGCAATACCGGTTACAAGATTGGTTGCCCCCGGGCCTGAGGTTGCCAGTACCACACCTGTTTTTGCGGTTGAACGCGCGTACCCATCGGCTGCATGCGCGGCACCCTGTTCGTGCGAGGTGACGATGTGGCATAGTTCATTTCGTCTTTCATAGAGGGCATCATAAATGTTAAGTACGGCACCGCCCGGGTATCCAAAGATGACCTCGACTCCTTGATCTAGCAATGCCTGTATTAATATCTGCGCACCTGTCATCTGCATCATAATTTCTCCTTTCTATTCTAAAAACACCTTATATCCGTTTTGTGCCAGTTTTTCTATCACGTCTTGCCCATGTTTTGTACCGCTTACTTCGCACACAATGTGCAAAATTGCTTCGTTAAGGCGAAGGTCTGCGTGCAATCGGTCGTACTGAACCATAATGATGTTTGCACCGCAGCTTGCAACAATCGCCGAAAAATGCTGTAGGCTTCCCGGGATATCCAGCATGACTGTACCGAATTTAAGCTGCCGCCCGCGTGTAATCAACCCTTTCTCAACAATTTTGTGAATAAAGCTTACATCGATATTTCCGCCCGAAAGCACACATACCACACGCTGGCCGTTTAGGTTGATTTTTTTATGAAGAGCCGCCGCAAGGGATGCTGCGCCTGCAGGTTCAACCAGCATTTTGGTACGCTCTAAAAGCAAAAGAATAGCATCTGCAATTTCTTCATCTGTGACAGTAACCATTTCATCTACATAACTGTTGATAAGCTCTGTTGTGGTTTTACCGGGTACTTTTACCGAGATACCGTCCGCTATGGTAAACGATGTTTCGGTAGACAGGTGCGACTTTGCCTGAAATGATTGTACAATTGCATTTGCGCCCTGAGCCTGCACCCCGATTACCTTGACACGCGGATTGATTTGTTTGATGTAACATGCCATTCCCGCAAGCAATCCGCCGCCGCCCGCAGGGATGAGCACCGCATCGACTGTAGGAATGTCTTTGAATATTTCCAGGGCAACGGTACCTTGCCCCGCAATCACATCCTCATCATCAAACGGATGAACAAACACCGCACCTGTTTCTTGCTGAATCTCCAGTGCTTTTTGGTAAGCATCATCATAGCAATCGCCATGCAAAACCACATTTGCGCCATATCCGCTTGTGGCAGCAACCTTGGCAATGGGCGTACTGCGAGGCATAACAATCGTAGCATTCATCCTGCGTGCAGATGCCGCATAGGCTACCCCCTGCGCATGGTTGCCGGCACTGGAGGACACTACGGAATCTGTCTCGCCTTTTTCAGCCATTTTTGCAAGCTTGTTGTAAGCACCGCGGACTTTGAACGAACCTGTTTTTTGAAGATTTTCGCATTTAATAAATAACTCTGTGCCGCTCATTTCAGAAAATGTTCGCGATGAGTTTACGGGGGTATGATGTACAATGTACTTCAGCCGTTCTGCTGCCGATTCAACTTCTTTTACAGTCATGCTCAACTCTCCTTAAAAAAATAAAACCTTCATCCGTAAAATACCGGACGAAGGTTTGGTTTTGTAAAAATAAAAAACCCCCGCCTATATTCTATACAGGCGAAGGTTATATCTCTATGATACTATTGCCCCTGTGTGATAGGGTGCATAACATCTGTAAAAGACATATAATTTCGCCTCTGGCTAATTATAATGACGACGACAAAAATAAGCGAAATAATCGATAGTACGACTTCGCTTACGACGTTAATTATAATAACTGCAGAGGCAAATAAAGATGTCATCATAATGTATGCTCCCTTTCATAAATAATAAAAATAAATTAAAAGAATACTACCAAAATCATAGATATTTGTCAAGCAAATCAAAAAACTTTTTTATTTTTAGTAAAAATTACTATGAAGCGGCGTAAACAGAAAAACTCTATACCGCAAATAACCCAAATGTATTACAAAAGAGCCGATATATTGGGAAACACCTCGATACTGCGTTGGAGTATACCGTGAATATAGGCAATTAGGATGCCATAGTTTGTTATGGGTACATTTTGGTATTCGGCACATTGTAAACGATATTTCATTTCACGCTCGTTGAGCATGCACCCGCCGCAATGTATAACCAATTTGTACTTTTGCAAATCTTTTGGGAACTCTGTTCCGGATGTGAACTCAAATTTCAAAGCTTTACGCGTATAATCCGTTATCCATTTCGGTAGTTTTACAGTGCCGATATCTTCGCACTGACGGTGGTGTGTACACCCCTCTGATATCAGAACCGCATCGCCGTCACACAGGCTATCAACTGCTTTTGCACCCATCACAGCCTGCTCCAAGCTGCCCTTGTGCCGGGCAAATAAAATGGAAAAGGATGTAAGCAAAATATCTTTGGGGGTAACTTCAGACACTTGTTTAAACGCCTGGCTGTCTGTAATAACAAGTTTCGGCTTTTTGCCGAGAGAGTTCAGCGTGTGCTGCAGTTCGGTTTCTTTTACCGCAATGGCGGCAGCACCCGCCTCCAATACTTCGCGGATTGTTTGCTGCTGTGGTAAAATCAACCTGCCTTTGGGTGCGGCAGAATCGATGGGAACAACCAGAACCACAAAATCCATCGGTAAAATCAGGTCGGATACAATCGGGTATTTTGCAATGTCTTGCGGCACCTGTTTTGCAATTAATTCTTTCAGTTCTGCAATATTGTCTCGTGTCTCGGCGCTTACCCAAATTTCGTTTGGTAAGGCGCTGTGCTGATTACTGCACAGGTCAAGCTTATTGTACACAACCAGATAAGGAATGTTTTTTTGCTGAAAGCTCTCAATGATTGCCTCATCATAGGCGGTTCTGCCGATGGTTGCGTCTACAACAAGCACGGCGATATCTGTTTTGTTCAGCACCTGATAACTTTTCTGCACACGCAGTTTGCCAAGTTCACCTTCATCGTCCAGCCCTGGGGTGTCAATGATCATAACAGGGCCGAGAGGAAGAAGCTCCATTGCTTTAAAAACCGGGTCGGTTGTAGTGCCTTTCATGTCCGAAACAATTGCAAGGTTTTGCCCCGTTACAGCATTTACTACACTTGATTTTCCTGCATTTCGTCTGCCAAAAAAACCGATATGAATGCGGTTGGCGGAAGGGGTATGGTTTAGGCTCATCAAAATCCTCCTTAAAAGCGGAAATCGCGGGTACCGCAGCTGATTTTTTCAAGATTCTGCACGACAATTTCTCTTACCTTTTCTTTGGGGATGTTGGCAAGCTCTTTCAAAATCAGCTTTTCTCCGATTTCGCGAGTTTCTTGGGAGGCATAATCCTCCAAATACTCTTTCAGCGTCATAAGCGCATTGGGGTGGCAGCAATTCTGAATCTGCCCGCTCTTGCACAGGCTCATAAAGCGGTCGCCTGTTCTGCCTTCGCGGTAGCATGCTGTGCAAAAACTGGGGATGTAGCCAAGCTCCATGAGCCATTTTACTATTTCATCGAGAGTTCTCGTGTCGCTAACATCAAACTGCTCCGATTTTTCAGTGTCAGGTTCAGGCTGTGCATAGCCGCCCACGCTTGTTTTAGAGCCTCCGCTGATTTGCGATATGCCAAGATGCAGCACACGTTCGCGGCATTTTTGGCTTTCGCGTGTGGATATAATCATACCGGTATACGGCACGGCTACGCGGATACAGGCGACGATTTTTGCAAAGATTTCATCATCAATCCCGTTATCAAACGCACTGGGGTCAATATCGTCGGCGTGGCGAATTCTGGGTACACTGATGGTATGCGGGCCTACACCAAATGCAGCCTCCAAATGCTCGGCATGCATTAACAGGGCAGCAAATTCATAACGGTACAGTTCCAAACCAAACAGCACTCCCAGCCCAACATCATCAATTCCACCCTGCATGGCTCTGTCCATTGCCTCGGTATGATAAGTATAGTTATGTTTCGGGCCTGTTGGGTGCAGCCTTTCGTAGCTTTCTTTGTGGTAGGTCTCTTGAAAAAGAATGTAGGTGCCGATGCCCGCATCTTTGAGTTTTTTGTAGTTTTCAACCGTTGTCGCTGCAATATTAATGTTGACACGGCGAATCTCACCGTTTTTATGCTTGATACTGTAAATGGTATCGATACACTCTAAAATATACTCGATCGGGTTCATGGCAGGGTCTTCTCCCGCCTCAATTGCCAAGCGCTTGTGCCCCATATCTTGCAGTGCAATAACCTCACGTTTTACTTCTTCTTGCGTTAGCTTTTTGCGGGCAATGTGCTTGTTTTTTTGGTGATACGGGCAGTATACACACCCGTTTACGCAGTAGTTAGAAAGATAAAGCGGTGCAAACATAACAATGCGGTTGCCGTAAAAATCTTTTTTAATTTGCTCGGCAAGGCGGTAGAGCTCTTCGTTTTTTTCTTTGATGTCGCAGTCGAGCAAAACAGCTGCTTCTCTGTGGGTAAGGCCTTTTCTCAGTTTCGCCTTTTCAAGGATGCTGTCGATCAGCTCGGCGTTGTGTTTGTTCTTCTCTGCATAAGCGAGGGTTTCCAAAACCTCATCGTGGCAAATAAATTCTTCTGCTTTTGGTGACTTTACGTTATACATATTTTATCCTTTCTTCGGGGGCAGGGTGTCAGCCTTTTCCCTCAGTAAAATATTTTGCCGAATTACTCGGCAGATTTATAGTCTCCGCGGTCGACAACGATGCTGCAGCCAATGCTTTGCATGCGTTTTTGCAAACAAGCACGGCATTCTGCCGCCTCATCTCCCGTGCAGATTTTATTATCATAGAGCAAATATTTCTTTCTAACATCAACCGGTGATAAATTCGGCATTACCACATTTGCTCCGGCAAGAATGCCCATTTCTCTTCCTTGGGGGTGTATCGTACCAAGTGCGGTTGTTGACGGCAGCAGAACATTCGGTATCATCAGCCTGATCAAGCCAAGCAGAAAAAGAGTTTGCTGCAGCGTGCCGCCAGCTTGAGACGCAAAAGGCGTATCGTGGTGCGGAATAAACGGGCCGATACCCACCATCTGCGGCTGAAGCTCGTGGATAAACAGCAGGTCTTTCGCAAGACTTTCGGCTGTTTGAAATGGCGACCCCACCATAAACCCGCACCCGACCTGATAACCGATTTTTTTGAGGTTATACAGGCACTGTTTTCTGTTTTCAAGAGACATTGTATGGGGATGCAGTTTTTGGTAATGGTTGCAGTCGGCAGTTTCATGCCGTAATAAATAACGGTCTGCCCCTGCATCAAAAAAGGCTTTGTAACTGTCATAACTCTTTTCACCAATGGAAAGAGTCAACGCGCAGTCGGGGTATAAAAACTTGATGCTGTAGATGATATCCGCCAAGATTTCGTCGGTATAAGATTCATCCTCGCCGCCTTGCAATACAAAAGTTCGAAACCCCAACGAATAGCCGACTTCACAGCAGTCTAAAATCTGCTGTTTTGTAAGGCGATACCGCGAGGCATTGTGGTTGCTCTTTCTGATTCCGCAGTAAAAGCAATCGTTCTTACAGTAATTTGTAAATTCAATCAGCCCGCGAATATAGATATCATTGCCGTAGTATTTTTGCCTCAATGCTCTTGATTTCTCAAACAGGTATTCATCCAATTCGGGTGTGTGGTTTTCAATTAAAAGAGCAAACTCTTCTTGCGAAAGGCAGCCGCTGCATTCGAGTTTATCGATGTAAGCTTTCATAACTTCCCCCTGTCTATATCTTAGAATACACGGTTTTGGCGCTTACCCCCGGCAGCATACCAAGCTTACCCGACAAAGCACTGATGACATCGGAAGGTGCATCAACAGCCACGCTGATGATAGAAACCCCGCGCTTTTCGTACGGAATACCCATGCGCCCGATGATATATTGACTGTTTATATGAAGGATTTCATTCAGCTTTTCAACGGCATCTTTGTTTTCTACCACGATACCAATTACTGCTACTCTTGTTTCCATCTTACAACCTCCAAAAATAAAAAATACGCCCCGAAAGGCGTAAAATGGCATAATAATACCGTAACAGCCTTTCACCTTAAGGTAAACTTTCGGCGGCAGAACTTGAACTGTTGTTTTTAGTTTGCTGCAAGAACGAATCTCACAGCTTACTGCTTTTATGGTAGCATAATTTATATTCTAATACAAGTTACAAAGTATGTATTTTTGTGCCACAAAGGCAAAAGCAACGCATTGCTATATGTTACCTTAATTGCAAAAAATTACATTAAGGTGTATACTTTTTTTAAACATAAACCGACTATTAAGACAGGAGGCAACCATGAATAAAATTGATTGGCTTAAGCTCTTAAAGGATAGACGAGTATGGGCAGCAGGCGCAGCTGTAGTGTTTATTGCAATACTTGTAACTGCACTGGCAGTAACGAAAATTGATTTTAAACCCGCCGATATAAATCCATCCGGCATTGCACCCGACACAGAATTTCATCTGAATTTAAGCGGCAACCTCACCGTAGAAGAACTGAGAAAAAAAATTATATTTGAACCGGATGTTGGCTACGACCTGACCCAAACGGCGCCAAATGCTTTTACCATAAAACCGTTTAAACCATTGGCAGCAAACAGTACCATTAAAATTAGGGTATTATCCAAGAATTTTACATACCATGTTCGCAACGCACTGCTGTTGTCTTCGTTTTTCCCTGCCGATAACGGTAGAAAAGTGCCCGTGTCAACAGGCATAGAGTTTTATTTTAACAGCGACGATGTCACGCTAAAAAATTTTAGAGATGCACTGAAAATAGAACCTGCCGTTGAGGGGGAAGTCACCCTGGGTGACGGACGTTTTGTTTTTTACCCCACAGAAGAGTTTAAATTCAACACGATGTATACCGTGAAGTTATCTCCTCCCCTTATCTCTAAAAGCGGTGCAGAGTTAGAAAAAGAAACTTCTTTTTCGTTCGTCACCATCAGTGAGGAGGACCAGCAGACCGAGCACCTATTCAGCCTTTCGGGCAACGGTACGATGAACACCCTAACATCCGAAACACCGCTTGTTCAAGCTTATATCGATGAAGGCATCGCGGCAGCAAACACAAAGGTGGGGGTTAAGCTATACCGTTTTGACAACGTACAAAACTACGTTAAGCAGCTGCGCCGAAATGCCGAAGAGCCGCGTTACAAATACGATACCACAACAATTGATACAAAAGAGCTAACAGAATATGCTAGTTTTGACATTACACCCATTCGCGCAATTGATGATGACAGCAGGCGATACGGTGCCCAGTGGCTGCTGCAATTGCCCGAAACGCTGCCCGAGGGCTGGTATGCAGCAGAATTTTCGCTTCCGTACAGCCATAAACAAATTGTACGGCAGCTGTTTATGCAAGTGAGCGATTTGTCGGTATTTCATATGATAACCGAAAATAATTTGCTGGTGTGGGTAAACGATGCCACAACCGGCAAGCCTGTACCCAATGCAAAGCTTGAAGTTACGGGCGCTTATCGCGCAGAAGCTACCACAGGTGAAGACGGTACTGCCCACATTGCGGATGGTGTATTTGTAAACACCGAAAACGAACAGGAAGCCAGCGACGGTACCACATTTACGGTAACGGCAAACGGTAAAACTTTTGCAGATTTAGGGTACTATTACAGTTACGAAGAACAAAAAGAACGCGAAGCGCGAAAATATATGTCTTATGTGTTTACAGACCGGCCCATCTACCACACCACCGATACCATTCAGGTATGGGGTGTTGTGCGCCCGAGAAGTTCCTCTACTCCCCTGCCAAAAACTTTAACTCTCAAATTAAGCAACGGCGCGGCAGAACAAAAAATTACTCCGCAAAAAAACGGTGTTTTCTCTGCCGAAATAAAATTTGAAAATATATCATCTCAAATTTGGACCGGGCTCCTTTTGCAAATAGATAACGAAATCGAACTGGACCGAAAATACCTTCGCATTGAAGACTTTGTAAAACCCGTTTACACCGCTGAAACAGCACCGGAAAAACCGATATATATGTTAGACGAGAGTAAAACAGCCTATGTCACCCTGGATGTTTCTACTTTTGACGGAACACCTACATCTGAATTTGCTGCTAACTTCAATAGTTGGAGCGAAGAAATTAAAGCCTCCAATGAAAAAGGGTTTAAAACAGATGCACAGGGGCATTTGCGTACATCTGTTGAAATTACTGAAAATTTGAATACCTGGTACCCCAAAAGCTACGGATACAGTTTTTCGAATAACGATGCCCAGGATGAAAATTTTGAACAGTATGGCGAAGTTTATGCAATCCACCGTGATGTGATGTTGCAAGGGAAAGCGGTATTCAAGGATAAAAACATACAAGTAAACATTAATACCAATCAAATTGATATATCCAATATTAAAACTTCAGATGACCTGTGGGAGCAGGATGCTCTCAAGGGTAAGGCGCTTGATCAAGAAGTTACAGCAAAACTGCATAAAATCTATTATACAAAAAAACAAGTTGGCACTCATTACGATTTTATTAACCGTGTCTCGGTCAATTCTTATACTTATGTAGAGCACAATGATATTGTAGATATTCGCAGCTTTACGACAGAAGCAGGTAAATTTATGCTTAAAGATTTACCTTTGTCGGATAATGAAAACTGCTACTATCTTGAGTTAATCACCCAAGACTCTAAAAACAGACCGGTTGTTACCGAAGTGTATCTCGGCTCGCCCTATTTTTATGATGAGTACCAAGACGATGGAACTCACCGCTATATCCTCAATAAAAAGGCTGCTGTTACTGCCGATGATGCGATAGAAGAAGACGGAAAGTTTTATTTTTCGAGCATCAATCATGTTCGCTCCCGTTTTAAGGACAATGAAAATGTAACTTTTGTTTTGGAGGACAATGACACCCCTGTAAAAGAGATGAAAGGGCGCATACTCTATGCTGTGGTGCAGGACAATTATTCTAATATCACATTAACTGAGCAGCCGGAAATTACGCTGCCTTTCACCGAACAACTGCTGCCCAACTATGTGGTTACCGGTGCTTATTTTGACGGCAAACATATTTTTGCACTAGAAGATAAATACATGCACTTCTCACCGGAGCAGCGCGAGCTTGATATCAAATTGGAAACGGATAAAAAAAGCTACCGCCCCGCCGACAATATGAATGTTACCGCAACGGTGAAAAACAAACAATCCGGTAAGCCTGTTTCCGACGCATCGGTGGTCATCAGTGTGGTTGATGAAGCAATTTTTGCTTTAGAAGAACAATCTATCAACATTTTAGATTCTTTGTATACATCAATTTACTACCCCAATATTCAAAAATACACCTCTTATATGCAAGGCAGCTACAACGGACCCGGCGAAAAAGGCGGTGGCGGCGGGGATGCGATGCGTACAGATTTTAAAGATACCGCGTATTTCAGTACTGCCAAAACAAACTCGGACGGCAAAGCAATTTTCAGCTGCAAATTGCCCGATAACATTACCAGCTGGCGGCTTACTTCGCTTGCACTTACCGATAACTTGCACGCCGGCAGTACGAAAACCAATGTCTCCGCTACCAAAGATTATTTTGTATTACCCATAGTGAGCAAGCAAATTTTGCAGGGCGAAGACTTTACTGTGGGGCTTAGAAGCGCGGGGGTATTGGTGGCTGACACAGATGAAACCAATTACACCGTTACCATCAGCAGTAAAAATAGCAACGAAACCAAACAGATTGGCTCGACCGTGCGCAAATACGCAGGCGTTTCGTTTGACAAACTGGGAATCGGCGATTACACCGTTACCATCAAAGGCGAATGCGGCCGTTATAGTGATACGGTACAGTTCCCCTTCTCGGTTATCAAGTCGGGGGTTGAAGTTTCGCTTGTTAAAACATTTGAACTGAAAAATGATATCCACTTAGAACCACTGCGTTACCCAGTAAGCATAGCAGTTTATGATAAAGCCTACCGTAATTACAATGCCGTTTTAAGCAGTATATTAAGAGCAAGCCACGGCGGCAGAGCAGATATGCGCCTTGCACGTAAGTATGCTGCAATAAAATTCCAGCAAGAGGGGGCATCTTGGTATGATACCGCCGCGTTGGAAGACAGCATTTCCGATATCAGCACCGGGGTAATCTCACTACTGCCTTACTCTAAACCCGACATCGAGCTTACCTCGCAAGCATATCTTGCACTGCCCCAGTTTATGAATGCAAAAGGCTTGAAGGAGCTTAATTTTGATGATGTTGGGGAGTTCGAAGGTACAAAATCGGCTTTTCACCTGTTACAGGCACTCAGCGGAAATACCATAGCAGCCGATTTGCCGAAACGACTGGAAAACGATACATCTCTTGATTATGTTGATAAAATGTACCTTGCCACCGCACTTGCCGTTTCGGGCGATGAGAAAACCGCCGGCGAATGGTACGACAAACTGGTAAAGCCAAACCTTAAAGAGCTGGAAGGTATTTCAGGTGAGAAGGCCTATTATATCCCTCAACAAGATAAACGGTCAAAAGAAGATTGTACTGCGGCAGCATCTATGCTTGCTACTGTGCTTTCTACAGACCATGCCGACTATTTGGCTCGTTTTCTTGCTGATAAAAAATCTTATTATAAACCGTATCTCTTTGAGCAGCTGCTTTACCTCACCAAATTTGAGTCGAAAGACCCCGGCAAAGCAAAATTCAGTTATGTGCTGGACGGCAAAACCATTACCGAAACGCTGGACAGAGGAACAAAATACATCACACTTACCAAAGACCAATTGAACAATGCCGACTTTAAGGTGCTTTCGGGCGATGTCTTCGCAGACGTTTATTATGCAGGTACACCGGAACAGACAGCAGACAGCTCGAGAAAGAAAATTGGTTTAACCAAACGCATCGAAGCAGTGGATGGCGGAGAAATCAAATTCGGAAGTGTTGTGCGTATCACCCTAACGCCCAACCTCTCGGCTTTGGATGCTAATATCGGCGAAACGCAACTGGTTATCGACGATTATATTCCATCCGGCATGCGGTTTGAACGTTATGAAAGCAAGGATTATCAGAACATGAGGGGATGGTATCTGAACAGCCGTCAAGGGCAGCGCCTGCAATTTACTGCATACGGTGCCGGTTCATCAAGCGGCTTATACCCCATCATATATTATGCACGTTGTGCTGCTTCCGGCAATTATGTGGTGGAAAGCGCTTACATCAACAGTGAGTATGCCGACACTTGGGGCGCGTCAGACCGCAGTACGGTGGCTATAAATGAATAAACGATTGTACTGTGTGCTTGCTTTGGTGTTGTTAAGTGCATGTACTTCACCCGCTAATGTACCCGAACCATCGCCGATAATTTTAACTGTAGCCGAAAGCAAAACCAATAACTCTTTGCTAAACTGCATCTACTTTGACCGTGAGCTGTTTGCACAGGGGCTATCTTCCCCGTGCAAATATGAGCTCGACAGTGCAAAAACTTTAACGGCGGGCATGGTTCCGCATCACCTGCTCGCTGCCGATATGATAGCAGGGTTTTTCTCGCTTGCAGCGCAGCAAAAAGATTCTTACGATACGGTTTTGTTGATATCTCCATCCCATTTCCCCGAAAAGTGCAGCAGCGATGCAGTCACCGCAACTGCCGATTGGAATACCCCTTACGGTATATTAAAAACAGACATTGAATTGGTTGAAGCATTACTGAGCAATGAGACAATCGGCGCAGAAAACAGCAGTGATGCTGTAGAATACGACCATGGTGCTGCGGGGCTGATACCGTTTGTGCGCTATTATCTGCCCAAGGCAAAAGTTGCGGTTTGCCTGCTTTCAAACAAACTTTCTCAGCAGCGTTTGGATGAAATACAGCGTGTCATCAACGAACAAAGAAAAGATAAAAATATTTTGCTAATTGCGTCTGCTGATTGCTCTCATTACCTGATGCCCCATGATGCCGAAAAACATGACAAAGCAACGGCGCAGGCAATTCAATCGTTTGATTTTGCACAAATCATGCAATTTTCAGACAGCAACTTGGACTCTCCTCAGGCAGTAACTACTTTTTTATCTGCCGCACAGGCAAGCGGCGCAGTATTAAAACAGCTGGATCACTCCAGCTCTGCACAAAAACTGCCGCATGCAATATCCAACCCCATTTACGATGAGGGCATTACAACTTATTATGTCTATGCCGCTGTTAAGTAAAGCAATAAAGGCTCTGTTAATTTATAAAAATGTCAAAAGACCGTCGCTAAAAAAGCGACGGTCTTTTAATCTTTTGGACCATACCCTGTATCTCCAAAAACAGGTGGTGTAATGTTAAGTTCTGCTTCATCCAACCTGCCTTGTTTTTGCTCGTATAGCTTCATTTTTTCATTTATCTTTGCAATAACCTCTTTGCGGTTTTTACGTGGCGTCTGCTGTAAATGTGTGGGTGCCGGTGTTCGGAAATTAGCCGTACATGCAGGAAGAAGGTAGTTCTCTTGTATTTCTGCTATCTGCTCGGCGGTCAGTCCGCCGTAACGGATTAGATTTTCACCCCAACGATGGTCTGCAAGCATATATTCATCTGATTTTAAAAAGTAACGATAGGCAATTGTATCACTGCGTATTACATTGTCTTCCAGCTGTGAATCCAAATGGTACCAAGTATATCCGATTTTTACAGCAGTCCATGCATGATCTACAAAATCGCCTTTTACAGAAATGGTAAGCCCCGGTACATATCGTGCCTCAAACCCCATTCGTTGCAGCAGCAACGTGAGTGCAGCAGCGTAATCTTCGCACGAACCGATTCCATACGCCAACGGGCTTAAAGCTCTGTTTTCAATATAACTCGGCACTGCTTTGTCATCGTATATCCGCCAACTATCCAACCCTACAGGCGGAGCAAAAAATGTGTTTGCAATCACATACTCATATGCAGCCTTTACTTTATCGGCATCTTGCATGCCCGGTTCTAAAATATTTGCTGCAATGCCGTCTGCCAGCGTTACAATATAGTTGTTTTGTGCTTCTTTCGGTTCTTCAAAATCATCTGTTTGCCAGAGTGATTTTTCGTCGCTGTCCGGTTGCTCGTTTGCTATCGCCGACGGTTCACATGCAGATGATAATACAGGTTTCCCCTTTGTGCCTGCACATCCTCCAAACAGCAACAATACCACCAACATTGCCGCGGTATAATGTAAAAAACGTTTCATGCTGCACCCCCATCGCACAGCTTGTATAATACCATATTTTTACACACGATACAACTTAAGGCTCATCGCAATCACATACAATTAATAATAATTTTGCAGGGATTTGAAGAATTCTCGCAACAGACAAAACTATTACAGATGGTTGCGTTTTTATTGCGGACAACGAATGTCGAGCGTAGCGGACAAGATTGTGCTTTGTTGTTGCTATAAAAACAGCAACAGACATTTTTCAAACACCTGTGACATACATGTTACCAATGAGGAGATGAGGTTGTGAAAGTAATTCATACTATCCCGGAATACAGCAGCCCGACCGGTAGAATGGATGAGTTGAATCGCATTTATACACAGCTATGTATACAGCTTTGCAAACCGCAGGCAAATCAGAACAAATTTAATAAGGATAGTGTAAGAGACTATAAAAAATTAACTAACACTGCAAACCAAGGAGTGACATCTTAATTAATCACGCATTGCAACTTACCATTACTCTTTGTGGAAGGAGGCATCTTTTTGGAGGCTATCTATGCCCGTCAATCTGTGGAAAAAAAAGATAGTTTATCGATTGAAGGGCAGATAGAACTTTGTGCGCGTGAGTGCTGTACAGATTACACCGTGTATGCCGACCGAGGTTACAGCGGAAAAAACACCAACCGCCCCGACTTTGAACGAATGCTCGAAGACATTGTTGCAGGCAAAATCAGTAAGGTGGTGGTGTATCGGCTTGACCGATTCAGCCGTTCGATTTCTGATTTCGGTCAAATTTGGAATGTACTGCAAAAGCACAACGTAGAATTTGTTTCGATTACTGAAAAATTTGATACCTCTACCCCCATGGGCAGAGCCATGCTGCATATTATTATGGTGTTTGCTCAGCTTGAACGCGAAACAATTGCACAGCGCATTAAAGATAACTATTATCAGCGGGCCAAATATGGCTCTTGGCTTGGCGGACCGGCGCCGTTTGGTTTTGATATACAACGTACTTGCGAAAACGGTAAAAATGTTCCTGTTCTTGTTGCCAATAAGGATGCAGAGATTGTAAAGCACATTTTTACAGAATATGCGCAACCCAAAATTTCACTGGGTATGCTCGCTCGAATGCTTACCGCTGAGGATATCCCTTGTATTAAGCGTGAGCATTGGGACAGCGTAGCGCTCTCGCGTATTTTACATAACCCCTGTTACGTTTGCTTAACGCCCGAAGTTTACCTGTTTTATAAGAACAAAGGGGTTCAAATCTGTGGAGGTATAGAAGATTTTAGCCAAGATTACGCCGGATTGCTGATCGGTAAACGAGACCGTTCTGCGGGAAAATACACCGAGTTGGCAGACTGTCATTTTTCGCCTGCCAATCATAAGGGTTTTATTCCAGCTGCTATTTGGCTGCAATGCCAGCACAAACTAGACCGCAACCGCCAAATAAAAAACACCGGAAAAGGCAAGTATACATGGCTCTCGGGATTATTAAAATGCGGGGGCTGCGGTTATGGAATAAAAGTCTCAAAAACAAAGCAAAAACTTTATCTTCGCTGTTCGGGGCGAACGAACTACTCTGTTTGCAGTGAAAAGTTGTTGCTCTCTGTTGACGAAATTGAGTCTGCGGTAGGTGACTCAATCGAAACACTGTTGGCAGGCTGCTGCATTCAGCAAAACTCAGCTATAACTACAGCAGATTTAGATAGCAACGCTGCCCTTGCATTGATAGATACCAAAATAGAAAGGCTGCTTTTGACGATAACAGAAGCTAACAATGTTTCTATGAAATATATTAACAAAGAGCTTGGGAAGCTTGATGCAAAGAAAAATGATTTGCTAAAAAAAATTGCTGAACAGCACCTGCAAAAAAAAGGTGAAGAACTCCAAGACATCGAATTTTCCGCTCTGGAGTTTGAAGAAAAAAAAGTAGTTGCTGCACGGCTGATAAAAAAAGTAATTTTACACGGCGAAAATATTGAGATTGTATGGAATGTGTAAAAGATAGTTTTATAAAACAACACAAAAAGGGATGGTACCTCGGTACCATCCCTTTTTTATTATTAAGCTGAAATGCTTATTATTGCGGGTTGGACTTAGTATGGGATTGCTCACAATCCCATTGGATAGCACTGTGCCCCATCGCCATAGCGGTTTCTACCACAGAGTTGTTATAAGCCCCTGATGGCGCACGGAACAGTTTTGGCCTGATACCTGTAACTTTTTCTACAGCGTCATCACACTTTTGTATCTGCTGGCGTATTTGTTCACGTGATAAACTCGTCATATCCGGATGCGAATACGAATGATTACCCATTTCATGGCCGGCATCGTAGATTGCTTTTACACTTTGGGGGTATTCTTCCACCCACTGGCCCACCATAAAAAAGGTTGCCTTAACATCATTTTCTTTCAAAATCTGCAGTATTTGTGGTACGTCATCATCCTCCCACGCGCAGTTAAAACCAAGCGCTAATGTTTTTTCAGTTGTTTCTACCGAATAAATCGGTAGCACACGCTTGTCGGCATTTGCAAAAACCGCTTTACCCAATTGATTTGCAGCCAAAAAAGACGCTACTATACAAATACTTAATGCCGCTGTAACGCCAATTAATCCACGTTTGCCCACTACCCAATAGTTCAAGGTCATTCCTCCCTGCATATTCTGTTAAAATCATATGCGTTTGGGCATAAAAAAAGCCCATGCAATCAAGCATGAGACGAATGGTTAGTCTGTTCCGTCTGCCGAGTCGGTGTTCCGACCACTCGGCAGACTAACAGTTTTTGTATTTATCCTCGCGGAAGCATATTTATACGTATTGGGGTGCTGTAATAAGTGGGGTAAGTTTTATCGTATCATCTCCTCCGTTGTTGATAAGATCAGTATAACGGAGAAATATGATGTACGCTTGACAAGACTTTGAACAGTTCTTGGACAATGGAAAACATTGTGTGAACAAACTGCTATTCTATCTCATTCATGCCGATACTCTGTAATTTTAGATTACCGTTTCGCGAATCTTGAAGCAACTTATATTCCACCGAATCTGCAAGTGCATACCAGCTGGCTTCTATAATGTCGGCAGATGCCCCCACGGTGGTCCATACCGATGTACCGTCGGTTGTTTCGATCAATACACGTACAATCGATGCCGTAGCAGCACGCTGCTCGATGACACGCACTTTAAAATCAATCAGCCTTGTTTGCGCCAACGTAGGGTAAAATATCTCCAAAGCCTTGCGCAAAGCGCGGTCTAGCGCATGGACAGGGCCTTCTCCCTCTGCAGCGGTAATTTCACTCATATCCCCAACCCGTACTTTTATCATGGCAGATGAGCTTTGTTTGTATTGCCGTGATTGCTCACCAATAATACGGAAATTTTCCAACTCAAAAAACGGGGTAAACATCCCAAGTTTTTTAAGTAAAAATATTTCAAGACTTGCCTGTGCAGATTCAAATTGATAGCCCTTATGTTCCAGTTCTTTCAGCGACTCTAGAACCTCTTGCGTAACAGGCGAGTTGCGTGTGATGGTAGGGTCGAGCTGTGCGAGTTTATTTGCTACGGCTGTTCTGCCCGCAACCTCAGAAAGCAAAATGTTGCGCACATTCCCAACCGATTCAGGCGGAATATTTTCAAAACTTCGGCGGAGTTTCTGCACACCATCCACATGCATACCGCCCTTATGCGCAAAAGCACTTTTGCCCACAATGGGAGTGGATGCAGGAAGAATATAGTTTGCAATCTCTGCTATATAGCGTGCTGTATGGGTGATGAGTTTTACCTTATTTTCAGGGATACAGGCATAACCGAGTTTAAGCTGCAGTGCAGGAATCACGGTAGATAGGTTGGTGTTGCCGCAGCGCTCGCCAAAACCGATGTATGTGCCCTGCACCTGCACCGCCCCGCACTGCACCGCCTGTATCGAGTTTGCCACCGCACAGCCCATATCATTATGGCAGTGGATGCCTACAGCAATCGTAAACTTTTTGCACACCACGGTGGTCATTTCTGCAATTGCGTTTGGGAAGCACCCTCCGTTGGTATCGCATAACACCAAACAGGCTGCACCGGCATCCGCCGCCGCCTGCAAAGCTTTCATTGCGTATTCCGGGTTACGCTTATATCCGTCATAAAAGTGTTCGGCATCAAAAAAAACGGTTTTGCCATGAGAAACAAAATAGTACACCGTATCGTAAATCATGCTCAGGTTTTCTTCAAGCGTGGTTTGAAGCACTTCTGTAACCTGCAGGTCGCAGCATTTACCGAAGATGGAGATAACATCTGTATCCGCATTGATGAGGGCGGTGCAGTTTTTATCCTCCTGTACAGGGGTATTCTTACGGCGGGTGGAGCCAAATGCCACAAGCCTTGCATGGCGGAGTTCGATGCTGCGAACCCGCTCGAAAAACTCCAAATCTTTCGGGTTGGAACCGGGGTTCCCTGCCTCGATATAAGCTACACCGAGCTGGTCAAGCTTTTTTACAATATTCAGCTTATCATCTACCGAAAAATAAATGCCCTCTGCTTGCGCACCGTCGCGAAGAGTAGAATCGAATATTTCAATTTGTTGTTTCATCAAACAGCCCCCTTGCCAACATGTGGTTTTTACCTGTCAATCTTACCACAAGATTCCTTCTATTTCCAGCGTATTTTGCTGTCTGCATGCAAAAAGGGCCGCATCGTCCGCAGCCCTTTTTATAAATGATGTGTTTGCTAAAACTCGCTGTCGCACACTGCACGGTTTAAAATAACTTTGTGCACAAATTCTTTTACCTTAACATGTTCCGGGTGGTTTTGGTAAACTGCCAAAGCCTCTTTGCTGTCACACTCGCTGTACAAGCAGAGGTCGTATCCCCCATCGGTAAAATTAAAGCCAACCTCTGCCTTGCGCAACCCTTCTACTTTACCCACCAAAGCTTCTAATTTTTCTTTCATCAGTGTTGCGTTTTCCAGTTTGCTGCGTCCATCAGCTTCTTCTTTGAGGTTCCAAAAAACAATGTGACGAATCATACTCATGCTCCTTGCTGAAAATATTTATACATCAATTGTAATACCGGGCATTTGGTTCGTCAACACAAGAAAGGGTTATTATTTATCTCTCATTTTGCGTAAAACAAATTTGCCCAACTTTTCAATTTCAATAATAACAACAGGTACAAATGCCAAACCCAAAGCCGTAAGGTACAGCTGTTTGGTTAGTACAACTAAACCAAACACCATTGCTACTGGGGGTATAAACGTGATCAATGCAATGAGAAGAAGCGAAACGGCAAAAGCACCCAGCATATACGGGTTACTGCCCAGCCCCACTACAAACAGCGAATGGGTAGAACGTACATTAAAAGCATGGAACAGTTGGGAAACCGCAAGTACCAAAAACGCCATTGTTTGTGCGGCTTGCACCGTACCGCCTGCCTGAAAGCCGATATAAAAGCCCGTAAGCGTAAGTGCAGCGAACATCAAGCCTTGCAGCACTACCCGCACACCCAAGCCCTGTGCAAAAATACTTTCGTTTTTCGGTTTGGGGCGGCGGAGCATCACGTCGGATTCCACAGGCTCCATACCCAGCGCCAAAGCAGGCAGACCATCGGTTACAAGGTTAATCCAAAGCAGCTGAATTGCAAGAAGCGGCGATTTCTGCCAAAAAATCATTGCAAAAAATACTGCAAAAAGTTCACCGATATTGGAACCAAGCAGAAATTGCACGGCTTTTTTGATGTTATCGTAGATTCCTCTGCCCTCTTTGACGGCACTTACAATTGTTGCAAAGTTATCGTCTGTTAAGATCATATCCGATGCGCCTTTTGCAACCTCGGTACCTGTAATGCCCATGGCACAGCCGATATCAGCCGCTTTCAGTGCAGGGGCATCGTTTACACCGTCCCCTGTCATGGATACCACTGCTCCGGTATTTTGCCAAGCTTTAACGATGCGAATTTTATCTTCGGGCGAAACACGTGCATATACCGAGTATTTGCGGATGTTAATGCCCAGTTCCTGCTCATTCATAGCAGAAAGCTCTGTGCCGGAAATTGCCTCAGTGCCCTCGGTAAGTATACCAAGCTGACGTGCAATCGCGCTTGCTGTTACCACATGGTCTCCGGTAATCATAATGGGGCGGATACCCGCCTTGATGCATGTGGCAACAGCCTCTTTTGCCTCTTCACGCGGTGGGTCGATCATACCAAGCAAGCCTGAAAAAGTAAGCCCTTGCTCCAATTCTTCAGAGGTAGGTTTTTGCGGTACATCGTCCAAAGGTTTTACCGCAACCGCAAGTACGCGCAAAGCATCCTCACCCATCTTTGCGTTAATCGCAAGGGCTTCGGTTTCGTCAAAATCAATCAGGCGCTTGGATAACACATCAAAAGCGCCTTTTACAATGGCAACGGGTTTGCCGTTAATCATATTTACGGTGGTCATCAATTTACGGTCCGAATCGAACGGCAGCTCTGCCACACGGGGGCAGTCGGCATTAATTCTCGCTTTGTCTATTCCGTTTTTCAGTGCCGCTGCCACTATAGCAACCTCTGTTGGGTCGCCGATATATGTTTCTTTTCCGCCGTCGTTTTCGATGCTTGCATCGCAGCAAAGTGTACCGAGCATGAGCAGGCTTTTAATGCGCTCACTTTCGCTGCCCGTTATATCTTCAACGCTTTCGCCTGCCCACGCCTTCACCAAAGTCATACGATTTTGGGTGAGTGTACCCGTTTTATCCGAGCAGATAACCGATGCGCTTCCCAACGTTTCTACTGCGGGAAGGCGGCGTATAATCGCATTTTTTTTGACCATACGCTGTACACCCATGGCAAGCACGATGGCAACAATTGCAGGGAGCCCCTCGGGAATTGCTGCAACCGCGAGTGATACGGAAGTCATGAAAATTTCCATCAGCGGCATGCCCGAAAAAATACCGATGACAAATATAACAGCGCACACGCCGAGCGCAACCAAACCAAGCACCTTGCCGAGTTTAGAGAGCTTATGCTGCAGCGGTGTTTGCTCATCTTCTTCGTTATCAAGCAATTTAGCTATTACGCCCATTTCGGTGCCCATACCGGTAGAAGTAATCACCGCTTTTGCCCTGCCGTATACAACCGAGGTGCCCGAATATACCATATTAACACGGTCGCCCAAGGGGGCGTTTTCTTCTACCCGCGCATTTGCGTCTTTCTCTGTAGGGACCGACTCACCTGTGAGTGCAGACTCCTCGCACCTAAGGCTTGCCGATTCAAGCAAACGTGCGTCGGCGGGCACGAAATCGCCTGCTTCTAGGATAATAACATCCCCACTAACCAATTCGGTAGCAGGTATTACTTGAATTTTACCTGCACGGTAAGCTTTTGCTGTGGGTGCAGACATATTTTGCAAAGCTTCAAGCGCTTTTTCTGCTTTGCTTTCTTGCACTACGCCGATAACAGCGTTAAGAATTACAATGCCAAGTATAATGATGGGCTCTAAAAACTCGGTTTTATCATGGCCGTTAAGCGCCACAACAAAAGAAACAATCGCAGCTATAATAAGGATGATCACCATAAAATCTTTAAACTGTTCTGCAAACCTTTGAAGATTTGTTTTTTTCGCTTTGCCCTTCAGGCGGTTCTCACCATGCTCTGCCAGCAACTGCGCTGCCCTTTGTTGAGAGAGACCTTGCGATGGGTCGGTACCTAATTTTTTAAGAATGTCATCTTTGTTTTCATTGTGCCAAGCCAATTTATGCACCCTTTCGCTTTACGTTTGTATTTTACAGTATTTCCAAAAAATGCAGAATCATTAATACACACACTATATTAGCAGAATAGACGGCAAAATTTGTGAACAAAAATGTAAGGATATGAACACATTTTTATTTTTTTAAATCATTTGTTTTTTGCAAAGATTTAAAAAATTTTGTGCAACCACCGAAAGATAACGGTCTTTCACCGTTACAATTGCCCTTCTTGTGCAAAGCGAAGTATCCTCAATCAATTTGTAGTTTAAGCGGTCATTTTCAAAGTCTTTTAGCGATGAAAGGGGCATAATCGCCGCACCGATGCTCTTTTTTGCCCACATCATGTTTGTAATAAGCTGTGTGTTGATGCACATCAAGTGCGGAGCAAACCCTGCTTTAAAGCAAGCTTCCGAAACCATCGGTTCAAAACGGCGTATGATGCACAGCGGCACATCCTCCAGTTGTGCAACAGAAACACTTTTTGACTTGCCCTTAAACCAACCACAGTCTTTATTGTATACGGCAACCATTGGGTCTTCTTTTGTTTGCAACACTTCAAATTGGTTGGATATCTGAAATGGGGTGCGCACAATACCAATTTCTATCACCCCATTTTGCAGTAAATCTATGATTTCGTTGGAAACTGTCTCATGCAGTTCGTACCGAATATCGGGGTTGTCTCTATGAAAATTGAGCAGCAAGCCCTCGAAAAAAGTTGCCGCATTGGACGGCGTAAGCCCCAAACGCAAAGTGCCTGCCGCCCCACTCACACAATCGGCAACTTCTTTATATGCCGAACTTTCAAGCTCACAAAGATGTTTTGCCTTTTTGTATAAAATTTGTCCTGCATCGGTAAGTTCAAGTTTACGCGAACCGCGCTTCATTAGTTGTGTGCCAAATTCTTTTTCAAATGCCTTAAGTTGGTTGCTGAGTGCAGGCTGGGCAACATGTATTTTTTTTGATGCTGCTGTGAGACTCCCCTCTTCTACAATGGATACAAAATTGCGGTAATGCTGTAAATCCATATTTTCTCCTTCTATAACATTTCGTTATAGTATATATCAATTATTTGTATTTTTATTATAGTAAAAACTGTGCTATCATACAAGAGTTGTGTTAAAATACTTGAGGAAAAGAGAACGTGATATGGAAACGACAAGCAAACCTGAATTAGAGGAAAAACATGAAAAAAAACATACGATGATCTCGGGCAACCCCACCCGGGCAATTATAACCTTTGCCATCCCAATGATATTGGGCAACATCTTTCAACAGCTTTACAATACAGCCGATGCCGTAATTGTCGGGCAGTTTATCGGTGAAAATGCATTGGCATCGGTAGGCGTGGCAAACCCGATTATGTCTATTGTTATCTTTTTTATTTTTGGCATTTGCGTGGGCATGTCGGTGCTGATGGCTCAGCTTTACGGCGCAAAAGATTACAGCGGCTTTAAAAAAGAAGCTTCCACTTCGCTGATAGCAGGGCTTGTGTTTACGGTTGTACTTTCGGTGTTGTGCTGCATACTTTCCAAACCAATACTTGTTCTTACCAAAACCCCCGCCGAAATACTAAATGATGCTGACCTCTACCTTAAAATTATATTTATCGGGCTGATATTCTCGTTTTTATACAACTATTACTCGGCAGCACTTCGTGCCATTGGGGATTCGAAAACTCCCTTTTTGTTTTTACTGCTGTCTTCGGTACTAAACGTGGTGTTGGATATCTTTTTCATCAAAGTATTGCACACCGGTGTAGAAGGGGCTGCAATCGCAACGGTAATATCGCAGGCAGTTTCATCTATACTTTGTGTCATTTATGTATACCGAAAAATACCCCTTTTGGCACTAAAACGAAACGAGTTTATTTTTGAAAAAAGCATCCTTGTTAAAACTATCAACTACAGCTGGGTATCAGCGGTACAGCAAACATTTTTGTATGTAGGCAGGCTGTTGGTGCAAGGTGCAGTAAATCCGTTCGGCACCAGTGTAATTGCAGCTTACAACGCTGCAACCCGCGTAGAGGGGTTTGTGCTTGCCCCGTTTGACAGCATGTCTGCCTCAACTTCAACCTATTGTGCTCAAAATATGGGGGCAGGGCTGAATCACCGTATGAAAAGCGGTTACAAAATCTGTACTGTTATCAATGTAATTTACTCTTTGGTTGCTTGCGCGGTGCTCTTCTTTTTCTCACCGCAAATTATGGCATTGTTTGTAAACGCCAACGAATCCGCCTCGGTTATCACTGTAGGATGCGAGTATTTGCAGCTGATGGCTTTCTTCTATATCCTTGCAGGTATGACTTACATTATGCAGGGCTTTTTCCGCGGGGTAGGTAAACTGAAAATTACTATGATTACCACCGGCTCGCAGATTTTGATACGAGTGATTTTATCTTACATTTTGGTACCCAAGTTTGGTGTAAGCGGTGTGTGTTACGCAACACTGGTTGGCTGGATATTTATGTTCTTGTTTGAAGGTACTTGTGCCAAACAGTACTTTAAACAAATTAATGCATAGGCGCCCCCCGATGTATAGTTGAATTACACCCCAATTGTTAGACAGTACGATATACTGAATAGCAATTGGGGTGTTTTTTATGCCGAAAGGGAAGGTTTCGTGACAAAAAAGCATTGCACCGATACCAAGTAGGCAACCACCACGTTATTTAAAGATTGGAACGCATCTTATCCACAGATGGACTGTATATATTAACCAAGTAGCTCCTTAGGGCCGGCAAATAAAAAGGGCTTGCCACCTGCATTTCGCAGACAACAAGCCCTTATCCATTATAACTATTTATCCAACTGTTTTGGGTTACAATTCATTTCATAGGGAAGTTTTTTAGATATGTTCCGGTAGAATTTTATTAACCGCAGCACCTACAACAACTGCTAGGAACAGACCGGTAAGAGTTATATTGGGAGTAATGGCGACACCGCCCGAAAGTCCAAGACCAATCACCAAAATCAGAGCGACAATAATCAAATTGCGGCTGTGCGAAAAGTCGAGGTTCGATTCTGCCAAAGTTCTCATACCAATCGAAGAAATCATACCGTAAAGAAGAATCGATACACCACCTAAAACAGGTGTAGGAATTGTCATAATAATAGCACCAAATTTGCCGAACAAACCAAGAATGATTGCAAACACTGCGGCAAGCTTTAAAACAAAAGTGCTGTAATTTTTTGTGGTTGCCAATACAGCAGTATTTTCGCCGTATGTAGTGTTTGGCGGTGCACCGATAAAGCCAGCAAGAAGAGTTGCCAAGCCATCGCCGAGAACGGTGCGATGCAAACCGGGATCTTTAAAAAAGTTTTTGCCTACAACCGAGCCATTGATGGTGATATCACCAATATGCTCCATAAAAGTAACAATGGCTACAGGAGCAATGGAAAAAATGACACCCAAATCAAATTTCGGCAATGTAAAAAAATTTGGTGTAACATAAGGGATGTTAATCCATGCTGCGTTTGTAATTGCGGTAAAATCAACAAAATGTGTTCCGATTGTAAAGTCTAAAATCAGGCATAGAAAATAACCCGATGCAAAGCCCAATAAAATTGGCACCAGCTTAAAAAAGCCCTTTAAAAAGATGGTGCACACAATAACCACGGTTAAAGAAAATAATGCAACACCAACGGTAACCCAGTCTATACTTGTACCCTGCGGAACAATTAAGCCGGCGTTGGTTAAAGCGACAGGGGCAAGCGTTAAGCCAATAACTACAATGATGGGGCCTGTTACAACAGGCGGGAACAGCTTAACAATTCTTTCGCT
The DNA here is from genome assembly GCF_003814745.1 of Hydrogenoanaerobacterium saccharovorans. NCBI lineage: Bacteria > Bacillati > Bacillota > Clostridia > Eubacteriales > Oscillospiraceae > Hydrogenoanaerobacterium > Hydrogenoanaerobacterium saccharovorans. Next base: position 2,022,698 of record NZ_RKRD01000001.1, read on the forward strand.
GCCGATGAGACGAACAAGTGCCGCAAGAAGAATATAAACCACACCGGCTGCCATAATGCCGCCTTGTGCAAGGGGAATGTTGGCAGGATCACCTGCGATGGTTGCCCCGACAACACCAAGAAAAGCGAAACTTGAGCCTAAAAAAACAGGCACTTTATGTCCTGTAATAAAATGAAATAATAATGTGCCCAAACCGGCGCCAATCAGTGCCATAGATGGGTTTAGCCCTGTGATGATGGGTACCAATACAGTTGCACCAAACATGGCAAACAGATGCTGGAAACCTAACAATAGGTTGGTTGCGGTTAATTTTTTCTCCATACCAAAGAAACCTCCATAGTTTTGTATTCCTTTTTTGACTCACTTCGAACTATTATAGCATAAAACTGAACTATTTTAAGAAAAAAATTCATAATTTCGACATTTTTATACATATTTCAAAAAGATTGTAACACCTTACAAATATGGTTTTGGGTGATCCCATTTTTTCAGCCATATTGCAAGCGAAAATGCTCAAAAAAAGAGAGTCTCTTGCAAAAAGACTCTCTAAATATGGATTTTATGCTAATTTCCCCCACATCCAGCACAAACTAAGGCAGGAGAGCAGGCACAATCTTGCATAGGAGCAGCAAAACTGAGTGCGCGCTCAGCAATTTTTACAGAAACACTTTGCACACGCGTGTTCTCACCGTCTACACTCATGGCAAACGGCTGCGGTGCGGCAATATCTATCTGCCTGCATCGGCGGTATATAATGTAAGGTTGTAGCTGTGCATCTTGCAAATGCATGCCTGCCTTGTATACATTTACCAGCTTAACTAAGTTAAAACGCGATACCTTTTTGACAATACATAGGTCAAGCAAACCATCGTTCACCTTTGCCAAGGGGGTGCCTTTGTAGCCTCCCCCGCAAAAGCGCCCGTTACCGATGGCTGTGAGCAAAAACTCTCCTTCAAATGTCTCATTTCCATCCACCGTAATGCGCAAGTGGGTAGACATCTTGTTCAGCAAGCTATAAAGCAACGCTAAATTATATGCCATCTGCCCCTTTACAAATGGCAGCATTTTAAATTTTGACATATGCAAAGCAACATTTGCATCAAACCCAATATTGCACATGTTCACCCCGTATGCACCGCCGGAAAAGCACAGCAAATCAATTGGCTGTGCTGAAACATTTGCTAAAAATTCCAGCTGCTGAAAGCACGAGGTTGGCTCAAAATTACGCACAAAATCATTGCCCGAGCCACAAGGCACCGAAGTAACACTGGCATGTACAAAACCTGCTGCCCCGTTTACTACTTCGTTTAAAGTACCGTCGCCGCCGCAAGCATAAAAGCGAAGTTCTTCTTTTGTACTGCCGCAGATTTTGCGAACATAACGAACCGCATCGCCTACATTTTTTGTAATATAAATTTCATATCTGTCATTTAAAGCAGCAAATGCCTGTTGTATACGTACTCGCAGACCTTCTGCGGCATTTTTTCTGCCCGCTGCCGGATTAATGATGAAATAATGCTTCATCTTGCCCCCTACGAAGAAAAGGGCAATCTGCCTATGGCAGACTGCTCTTCTTATATCCTCTATAAAAATATTAGAATTCTTTTATTTAAATCGGCATCTCATTGAACCGATACCGCCATGTCTGCTTTTTCTACAGTATATCCTTTTTACCGACAATTTTCAAGAGTGTATCTTTGTTAAATCCTCCAAAACCCAGTAGATTCAATTTCTATACTTATAGACGAGTTTTCGTATTTTAAGTGCGAGTTTTTCGCTCAGTGCCTGCTCCAGCATTCTCCATTCCCAGTTTCCTTTCGGTACCGATGGGATATTCATCCTAGCCTCGCTGCCAAGAGCCAAAAAATCTTGCATTTGTACCATGGCAAGCTTTGCACGAGATTGGTAGGCGCAGCCAATCATCTTCCAATTCGGTTTATCCGTCCTGCTTATATCCAAATATTTGCGTGCAAAGCGGCGGGTAGAACTCGCACATGCCGCATACCATCCGCAAACAGTATCGTTATCGTGGGTACCGGTATAAACAACCGCGTTGTCGGTGATATAATTGTACGGCAAATAGGGGTTTTTCCAATCGGAATCAAATGCAAATTGCAGCACCTTCATGCCGGGATAGCCGGAATCTGCAAGCAATTTACGTACACCGTCGGTGAGCAGCCCCAAGTCTTCCGCAATGATTTTGGGATTATCCAGTTCTTTGTCGATTAGGCGAAACAAATCAATACCAGGGCCTTTTTTCCACTGCCCATTTTCTGCGGTTTTATCGCCGTAAGGGATTGCATAGTACTCATCAAATCCGCGAAAATGGTCGAACCGAATGACATCGCACAGCTCGGCTGTATGCCGTACACGCCGTACCCACCAAGCATAACCATCCTGTTTCATCCCTGCCCAGTTGTAAAGCGGGTTGCCCCAAAGCTGCCCTGTAGCCGAAAATCCGTCGGGCGGCACACCCGCTACATCGGTAGGCAGCCCTTTGGAATCAAGCTGAAACAGTTGTTTTCCCGCCCAAACATCCGCACTGTCCATTGCAACATAAATGGGTATATCACCAATGATACCGATACCCTTTTGATTGGCATAGGCTTTGAGCGCACACCATTGCCGATGAAAAACATACTGTACAAAACACCAGAATTTTATTTCCTCGGCAAGTTTGCTTTTCCACAGCTGTACAGCCTCAGGCTCATATAGGCGGATGGATTCTTGCCAAGAATACCATGGCGAGTTGCCAAACTGTTCTTTTAACGCCATATACAATGCATAATCGGTAAGCCAAACCGCGTGTCGGCTGCAAAAAAGTTCAAAATCCGTTTTGTCGCCTAAAAAGCGGGTATAAGCTTTTTTGAGCAGGTTGTATTTGCCTGCAATTACTTTGTCGTAATCAACGCGAAGCGGGTTCTCTCCAAAATCAACAGCATCACATTCTTCTTTTGTGAGAAGTCCTTCTTCTATCAGCAGCTCAAGGTCAATAAACAACGGGTTGCCCGCAAATACAGAATAAGACGAATAGGGCGAGTTGCCCTCACCTGTGGGAGTGGTGGGCAAAATCTGCCAATATTGCTGCCCCGCCTTTATTAAAAAATCAATGAACTCATATGCACATTTGCCCATTGTGCCAATACCATACTGCGACGGCAGGCTGGTGATATGCAATAAAACTCCGCAGCTACGCATAAAAATCTCCTTACAAAGTGATTCGAATATATTGTTTGACTTATGTGTACTTTCATTCTTTTTTCAAATTTAAAATATAAAGTTGGTTAAAGCACATTTATACAAATTGTTATTTTAAAGGCTTAATAATTTAAGCGTCCGTCTTTTGTAAAAAACGTTTTGTACCCAAGCGTTACAAACATTACCACGGTAAGTGCCGTACTGCCCAAAATTGCAAGCATAATGCCGATTTGATATTTTATTGCCGTAAGCGGAAAAGTACCCGATAAAATTTGCCCCGTCATCATGCCTGGGAGCGACACAATGCCCATAGTAAGCATATTGTTCATCGTGGGTAAAATAGCACTGTCAAATGCGCCGTTGATAATATCGCGCGTTGCACGTGAAGGGGTTGCCCCCAACATCAGCGAGTTTTCAATAATCGGGCGTTTGTCAACCATATCGCTGCAAAGCCTGTTTGCGCCAAGCGAGATGCCTGTCATGGAGTTGCCGACAATCATACCCGATATGGGAATAAAATATTGCGGATGATACCATGGACGCACTTGCAATACGCCAACAATAAAAGTTAAAGCAGTGATGGTAAAACCAAAGACCATAGAAGCAGCCGTTATTTGCTTAAGAGGCTGCGACATCGTTGTTTTTACACGTTTTAGCGCATTATAAATTGCAAATGCCACCATAACCGCAATCATTACCAGCGTAAGCCACCAACTGGGTTTTTGAAATACATACATGAGCACATAACCCATAACGGTAAGCTGTACCGTCATGCGTGTGGTGGCAATTAAAATTTGCTTTTCTCGCTTGATACCGCGTGCTTTAAAAATCACCAAAAGAACCAACACAAATATATAGGCAAACGAAAGCTGAATAACCGATAAATTTATCACCGTATCATTCATTGCTGATACCCCCCTGTTCTGCCTGCTTCAAACAGTATGGTGCAATCACGATAATGCTCGGCAATCGCTTGAGAATGTGTTACCATCACCAATTGCTTGTCCTTCTCTTGTACATAATTGGCAAGGTTGTGAATCACAAAATGCTCTGTTTCTCTATCCAACGCCGCAGATGGCTCATCCAGCAGATAAGTTTCTGCATCCATGAGCAGTACACGAGCAAGGCACAGCCGCTGCTTTTCACCGCCCGAGAGTTTGCCGCAGGGCTCATCAAGGGGTTTGTTCAAGCCCACGCGTTCCAAGCTTTGCTTGAGCATCTGTTCCGTTGCAGCCAGCTTTTGAGATAATTCCAGCCCGATTTGTAAATTATCGCGGATATCTCCACTGTAAATAACCGGTGTCTGCCCAAGCATTACCACACGGCGGCGAAGTTTTACCGCATCCAAAGAAGAAATATCCTCGCCGTTATATAAGATGGTACCTTCATCGGGAGCATTTAAACGGTTAAGCATACGAAGAAATGTTGTTTTTCCGCTGCCCGATGCACCCATAATGCAGGTTACCTGGCGGTCGATGATCAAATTGGGAATATTGAGAATATTCATAAATTTTAGGTTGCTGATTTCAAACATTGTGTCACCTCATCCTCAAAATCGTTACAGCCTATTATACCATTTTTCAAGAAAAAAGCCGAGCCTTTCGGCTCGGTTTTTACTAATCCTCTACGGCTTGTAAGTACCGTACACCTTGAATATGAATAAATCGGATTTTTCTAAAATTGTAGCTGGAAAGAGGACGGCAATCACAATCATTGGTATGGGCAGCAATTTGAATGTTGTCAAGCGTTGGGGTGTTATCGACGATGGAAACCACCACAGGGGAATGATGGAATTCGTCTCGGTCTAAAGCAAGCTGGATTACATCTCCGGGCTGAATCTCATCGATCGTAACTTCTCGCCCGTAGGGGCCTACCCCTTCGTTGGTGGTAAGAAAATTATAAAGGTACTGTACCCCCGTCCATGCGGGCGCACGGTCATTTACACTGATATAATACCATCCGAATGTTGGCGTATAATTCATAATGCCGCTGCCTGCAAAAATACATTGGGACGCATAATTTGTGCAGTCTCCACCAATATCCTGAAAATCATAATAATTTGGGTTGCGAAAATATGCCCACTGATGTGCGTAAGCCACAGCTTTTTCTCGATCATAAGAAAATTCACGCATTTCGTATCTCATAAGATCGTGTTCCTTTCAAAAGAATTGCTCACTCATAGAATATGCCGCCTTAACACTCGGCGTTCTCGATTTTTTGTGTTGACTTTTCGTATTTCATCTGCTATGATGAATAAAAATTAATGATATGAGCAAAAGCGTTGACAAGGAGGAGTACATACTCACCCGCAGCACAGAGAGAAGATGGTTGGTGAAAATCTTCGTAAGGGAAGTATGGAAGTAGCCTTTGAGCTTTGAACCGAACAATGATTAGTAGGCTTCAACGGAATTTCCGCCGTTATCAGGAAAGCAATATCGGATTTAATTTCCCGTATTGGCAAAGTGCAGAGAGTAATCTCTGAATTTAGGTGGTACCACGAACGGATAGTTCGCCCTAAGCAATATGCTTAAGGCGGGCTTTTTTTAATTTGAAAGGATGGTATGCATGGAACAAAAGATTAAAGAGCTAACCGACCGCATTAGAGAACTGCGTGAGGTTTGCGGTTACAGTGTTGAGCAGTTAGCACACGAGCTAAACATTGACGTAGCCACATATCTCAGCTACGAAAATGATGGAATTAATATCCCCATTAACATTATTTTTCAAATAGCAAACAAATTCGGCGTTGACTTTAACGAGCTGCTTACCGGTGAAGCAGGCAAACTTGATACCTACCACGTGGTAAGAGCAGGTGAAGGTAAAAATGCCGACCGTTACCCCGGTTATCACTTTAAAGATTTGGCATACCGGTACAGCCGCAAAATTATGCAGCCTCTTTTGGTAACGCTTGACCCGTCAGACGATATTGCTGATTTGGTTACGCACAGTGGGCAAGAGTTTAATATGGTGCTTACCGGTACGGTTAAGGTAACGTTCGACAAAAAAGAGATTATCTTGCATGCAGGCGATACCATCTACTTTAATCCGCGCCATCCGCACGGTCAATCTTGCGTGGGGAGTGAGCCGGCTACCTTTCTCACCGTAATTGCAGAATAAACAGGTTTACTGCTGTAAAATTTGATGTTCTATCGAAGTGCAATTTAGCAGGCAATGCATGAAATCTAATAAACAGGGAGAATCCGAACGATGTTGGAACGTTTTTTACCAAGACAGGAGTTTGACTCCTATGAAGATTTTAAAAAAAACTATAAGGTAAATGTACCCGAGCACTTTAACTTCGGCTTTGATATAGTGGATGCCTGGGCAAAAGAGGATAGCAACAAAAAAGCTTTGGTTTGGTGCGATGACCACGGCGAAGAACGAATCTTTACCTTTGAAGATATCCGCAAAAAATCCAACCAGGCTGCAAACTTTTTTAAAGCTTGCGGAGTGAAAAAAGGGACGGTTGTCATGCTCATCCTGCGCCGTCGCTGGGAATATTGGGTAGCAGCCGTAGCTCTGCATAAAATTGGGGCAACTCTCATCCCCGGCACTTTGCAGCTTACAAAAAACGACCTTATTTACCGTGCAAATGCCGCAAAAATCTCTATGATGGTATGCGTAAATGATGATTTTGTAATCGAACAAGTGGAGGGTGCCCGCGAAGAGGCTCCGAGCATCAAACACCTTGCACTGGCAGGCGGCAAACGCGATGGCTGGATGAATTTTGACGAGGAAATTTCAAAGTACAGTGAGGACTTCGTCCGCCCTACCGGTGACGAAGCCAACAACAACGATGATATTATGCTTGTATACTTTACCTCCGGCACTACCAGCCACCCCAAAATGGTACAGCATACCTTTACTCACCCGCTTGGGCACATTGTAACCGCAAAGTACTGGCAGCGCGTGCAAGAAAACAAATTGCACATGAGCGTTTCAGATTCTGGCTGGGCAAAATTCGGTTGGGGTAAAATTTACGGGCAATGGTGCTGCGGTGCGGTTATTTTTGCATACGATATGGAAAAATTCGTCCCGCTCAACCTTTTAGAAAAGCTGGAGCGCTATAAGGTAACCACTTTTTGTGCCCCTCCCACCATGTTCCGGTTTATGCTGCAAGAGGATGTTACCAAGTTCGACCTTTCCTCTATAAAACGCTGCTGCAATGCCGGCGAACCGCTTAACCCCGAAATTTTTCGTAAATGGTATGAACTCACCGGTGTCCGCATGACCGAGGGCTTCGGCCAGAGCGAATCGACCGTACTGCTTGCAAATTTTGAGTGGTTCGAACCAAAACCCGGCTCTACCGGAAAGCCCTCCCCGCTTTATGATATTCGGCTCATGAACGCAGATGGCGAAGAATGTGAAGACGGTGAGGAAGGAACCATTTGCGTGTTTGGCATTGACAAAGAAATTCCCGTTGGTTTGTTCCATGGCTATTTCCACAACGAAGAACAAACAAAGGCGGCCCTTGGCGGTAAATATTACGATACCGGCGATGTAGCTTGGCGTGACAGTGAGGGGTACTACTGGTTTGTGGGCAGAAACGATGATGTAATTAAATGCTCGGGTTACCGCATTGGGCCTTTTGAGGTAGAAAGTGCGTTGGTAGAGCACCCTGCGGTTGTAGAATGTGCCATTACCGGTGCACCCGACCCTATCCGCGGGCAGGTTGTAAAGGCAACCGTCGTGCTTGCCAAGGGTTATACCCCCAGCGATGAGCTGAAAAAAGAACTGCAAAACCATGTAAAACACACAACCGCGCCCTACAAATATCCGCGCATCATCGAGTTTGTAGACGAACTGCCCAAGACGATTGGCGGTAAAATCAAACGGGCGCAAATTCGCCATCAAGATGAAGGCAACCATATAAAATAACAGTTTTATAGATAAATAAAAAAGCTTCGGAACACTTCCGAAGCTTTTTCATTAGTAGTAAAATCGAATGAATTTGATACTGTAAAAATCACACGCAATAACATCGTCGCTTTCAAATTCATTAATTAAAATGTAGTTTGCACCTACTCCAACCAACCTGCCGTTTTTGGTCAACATCGTGCTGGTGCCAATTAAAAATTCAACCGACACCATTCGTCCTATTTGCGTCAGCATAAAACCGTTGAGATATTGCAGGCTTTCAACATTAACTGCTGCCGGCTGGTTAAACAGATTAATAGCGGTAAGCCCGGGCAAAACGTTAGGTGAGTTTCCGTCTACCGTTGTAGGCAGCTGAGGTAACGGCCCCATATCGCCAACATTAGACGTTGACGGAGGCATCAAAGCGGATGGGGACAAAAATCCGCTTTGAGCCGAGCCCGGAAATGTATTTACGATTGATCTTGGCGGGTTTGGTTGTTCTGGGGTTCGAGGTATCTGCCTTGTCATGTTGCTTTGGGGCACTGTTTGAGACGGCGCTGCACTGAATGGAAACATATCGCTTTGGGCAGCAGACGGGGGAGGCATGAATGGCGGGGGGCAGTTTGGGCACGTGCCTTGCTGTGCCGGCGAAAGCCACGGGTTTTGATTTATAATATCGTTCATAGGTACTCTCCTTTAACTAAATTTATGTTTGTGCATATTTTGATGTAGGAATATAGAAACAATGCTGATTAACGCGGTTATGGATTACCCCTACACCGCCTTTTGGAAAATAATCGATACACACCACACTGTAAGGGTTATAGAAAAACAGCGAATTATCAATGGCAGACAGCCTGCCTCCACCTAAAGCCCAATCTGCAATGTCATAATGTATTTGGTCTACCGACATATTCCATATGTTCTGTGCATTGTATTTGCCACCCAACGTATCGGTCATACAGTTAAACTGCCCAATTTGCTCCATAATTCGGCGCACATCTCCCCCGTTGCTGACACGAAAAAATTCACCGTAGGGCACGGTGGCTCGGTTCATAATTACGGTAGCCACAGCACGCATTCCTGCGTCGCCTTCTCCGCCTGCTTCACATTTAATCAGCCTTGCCAACATCTCCCTGCTATCGAAAGGCATTATCTTCACCTCTTTTATGGGTCGGTTTTACATCTCCGTTTTATTATATGGGCGCAGCACACGTTATGCTACAAAACGGCAATATGTCCTTGACATTTTCGTGCTGATTCGCTATACTCATTGTAAACTAGTTTTAATTTTATGGTTTACATTAGGAGAGTAAGGAATGACAACAAAAATCTCTATAAAAAAACTAACTCTTTGCGCATTGTTTGCGGCACTCACAGCTGTAATGTCTCAGCTTTTAATACCAATCGGCCCTATACCTATTAACCTCGCCATGCTTTCTGTTTTTGTTGCAGGGGGATTATTGGGCAGCAGTGCAGCTGCACTCAGCCAAACAGTATATGTGCTGATGGGTGCAGTAGGTTTACCTGTTTTTGCTATGTTAACCGGAGGAATAGGAATTGTCTTAGGCCCTACCGGCGGGTATATTATCGGGTACATTGCGGCTGCATGGCTGATTGGCTTGATTGTTACAAAAACGAGCAGAACATTTTTCAACTTAGTGCTTGCCATGATTACAGGTTTGGTGCTGTGTTATACATTAGGTACTGCTTGGTTTATGGTTGTAACAAAAAATGCATTGATAGAATCGCTGATGATGTGCGTTGTCCCCTTTTTAATTGGTGACGCGCTAAAAATTGCAGCGGCAGCGTTTTTGGTTAAGCGCCTGCAGCGCTTTGTTTAGGATGACGTTACGATGATACAAGATTTAAAGCACCCCATCATTTTACGCCCGCACCACGGGTTATGCCTGCAACACTTTGAAGGCAGTGGCTATAGCAAAGAATTTGTAGAAAATATGACATTGGTGCTCAAGCATCTCTCCGAACATCCCAGCCAAACGGTGCAGTTGCAATGTACAACCGATATTCTTTGCAGCCGTTGCCCGCACAATCTGCACAGCAGATGTAAATCAGGGCAAAAAGTGGCTAGTTACGATGCTGCCTGCCTTGCCCTATGCGGTTTGCGGGAAGGTGATATACTGAGTTGGAAACAGTTTAGACAATTGATTCAACTACATATTTTACAGAAACAAAAACTCTCAGGAGTGTGCATAAACTGCGAATGGCTTGCCATTTGTGGTAAGAAGACATAAAAAGGTCCGGTAATGGGGTGCTCCATTACCGGACTTTTTTGTTTACAGATAGATTTTATAAAGAACGTACAGCGTGGCTTGCAGTATTATAATAAACGGTATGCCTATTTTAAATTTGAAATGACGCGTTTTATGACGAAACAGCATCATAGAAGCATAGCAGCCCACCGAACCGCCCATAGCTGCCACTGTCATCAGCGTACTTTCAGGGATACGACGCTGCCGAGCTTTAGCCAAAAATTTGTCGTAACCGAACATTACAAAGCCAACCACGTTAATAATCGCGAGATATTCCAAAAAATAATTCATAAACCCAAACTTTCTTTGTGTAAAATTTAAAATGTCCTATTATTTACGGGTATTCCATCGCTTTTCTTTGATTGCCTCACGAAATTTCTCAAAAGTGTTCTGGTAACGTAAAGATTTTAAGTGAGGGAATGCATTGATGAGACGCCGATGCAATTTGTTACTGCGTATGAGCATTGCAATGCGTGCTTTCAACTTTTCGATATGCTCAGCCGCTGCTGCACGTTTTTCTTCAAATTCGGTACGGTATTCTTCCAAATCGGCTGCAGAACGCAGCTTTTGCAGTTTATTTTCAAACTTACTTTCTATATTTTGCTGGAACTGCTGTTTATAACTTTCGCTGCGTTCACGCAGTTCTTCTGCAGCGGCATATAATTGCTCTAACTTGCCCGAAATCTCCAGAGTGGTGCGAACAGAAAGTAAGGTATCTGCCATAAACAAAACTACAAGAATACCACCTAAAACGTAGATTGCCGTAACAGATAGTCTTTCTGCCACATATGCAGCAGAAGGATGGATGACCAGTACAACAACGGCAGAAAGCAAACCAAACAATACCGAGTTTAACAGGCAAACTCTGCCGTGGATATGAAACCGAAACTGGGAGTAATCCCACCACTTCATATGAAACAGCCGCTCTAACAGTAAGGCGGTAAAGTATTCAAGCACACTGGTAACCAGCATCCCGCAAAAAAATACAAGGAACGCATTTTGTGTAAAAGGACGCAGAAGAAAAATAACAAGCAATGCGCCAAAGCCGTAAACAGGGCATACAGGGCCTGTTAAAAAGCCGCGGTTTACCAATTTTTTTTGAATAACAGAGCAGTATATGCATTCGCATACCCACCCCAAAAAGCTGTAGAAAGAAAAATATAAAATCAACTTACAGAAATAAAACAAAACGGTACTCCCCCAACGGTAATACTATTTTTGAAAAGTCTAAACTGATTCTGCAATCGCGTTTCGTCCGGCATTTGCAAGCATCATCTTAATACGGTTTTGCTGATTCACCTCACTGGCACCGGGGTCGTAGTCGATGGCTACGATGTTTGCATCGGGATGTTTCGACTTAATTTCGTTAATCATACCTTTGCCCACAATATGGTTGGGCAGGCAACCAAACGGTTGGGTGCAAACAATGTTTTGCACACCCTTTTCAATCAGTTCTGCCATTTCTACGGTGAGAAGCCATCCCTCGCCCATCTTTACCCCGCGGCTGATATACTGCTCGGCAAGCTGATTGGTTTTTTCAAAAGACATTGGCGGGTCGAACACTCCGTGTTTTTCGATTGCTGTAATCATATCGCGCTGTTTGCTGATAAAATAACGGTATGCGATTTTATGTGCACCATAAGGCAGCCACTTTCCGCCGTAAAGATGTCTGTCTTCAATTCCGTTATAAATACAATACAGGCAAAAGTCGATAAGTCCGGGTACAACCACTTCAGCCCCTTCGGCAAGCAAAAAATCTTCAAGATGGTTATTGCCCATAGGAGAATATTTTACATAGATTTCGCCCACAATACCCACTTTAATCTTTTTCTCGTCGTTTTTCGGAATGGATGCAAAGTCTTGCAAAATAGTGGGATATAAATTTTTCAAATTTTTATAGTTGACCAGCTTTGCATTTTCTCCCCAGCTTGCTAAAATAGTGTCCATCCATTTTTGCACGATGGTATCGGTATCACCGGGGTGTTGTTCATAAGGCTTGCACTGGTTTTTGAGCAGCATAAGAAAATCGCCAAGCACCACTGCGTATAACAAACGAATCACCAGTGGCAAAGTAAGCTTAAACCCAGGGCTGTTTTCGAGCGCCTTAAAGTTGAGCGAAATAACAGGTACATTTCCAAACCCGCTCTTTTGCAGTGCCTTGCGCAACAGAAAAATATAATTGGATGCACGGCAGCCGCCCCCCGTTTGGGTAATCATCAGCGCAACTTTGTTCGGGTCGTACTTTCCGCTTTTCAGCGCGTCAATCATCTGCCCTATTACCAGCAGTGCAGGATAACAGGTATCGTTATGTACATATTTAAGCCCCTCATTAACCACACTGCGGTTGTCATTGATGAGCAGCTCTGCATGGTAGCCGTGCTGCTGCAGAATTTTCTGCATAAAAGTAAAGTGGATTGGGAGCATCATCGGCAGTAAAATAGTATGAGTTTTTTTCATTTCCTCTGTAAAAACAGGATGAGATGATTTATTGCCTTGCAGCATGATGCATTCCCCCTTTTGCTGTGTTACGGCGCTCTTCTATGGCACCAAGCATACTGCGGATGCGAATTTTAGCCGCACCGAGATTATTGATTTCATCTATTTTCAGTTGGGTATACAATTTGCCCGAGCGCTCCAAAATATCGCGTACTTCGTCGGTTGTAATGGCATCAATACCGCAGCCGAACGATACCAGCTGCACCAATTCGGTGTCTTGATGCAAGGTACAATATTTCGCCGCGTTATAAAGGCGCGAGTGATACGTCCATTGGTTGAGCACGTTCACTCTTTGCGGCAGCACCAAATCAGATACACAATCCTCTGAAAGCACCACGATGCCGAACGAACTGATGAGTTGGTCGATGCCGTGGTTGATTTCGGGGTCGATATGATACGGTCTTCCGGCAAGCACCACCATTTGCAGTTTATTCTTTTTCGCGTATTCAATTACCTTTGCACCTTCAAGTATCAAATCATTTTGCCATTTATAGTAGCACTCGTATGCTTTTTTTACAGCAACCTTTATTTCACTTTGCGTCATATCGGCATAATAGCCATGAAAATAGGCATACGCTTTTTTAACAAAATCTTTTGGTCTGTGCAGCCCGAAGTAAGGGTACATAAATGTTATATCCTGCAGCTTTGCAATATTTGCACGCATCAGCTCGGGGTAATAAGCTACTACAGGGCAATTGTAGTGGTTATCGCCTTTTTCTTCATCAAAGTTGTAGGTAAGGCAGGGGTAAAAAATGGTGTCCACCCCTTTTTCAAGCAGGCTTTCAATGTGCCCATGCATCAGTTTTGCAGGATAGCAAACTGTGTCGGACGGGATGGAATAACGCCCTTTATTGTAAAGTTCAGTGGATGAAATATCTGAAAGCACCACTTCAAAACCAAGCATCGTGAAAAACTCATGCCAAAACGGTATATTTTCGTACATATTCAGCCCTAAAGGGATACCGATTTTGCCACGCTTGCCTTCCACCTGCTGTAAAGCTTTAATGCGGTTGAGTTTATATGTATACATATTGGGCAGCGGTGTACTTTTTTTAACACCCAACGGGCGCTCGCACTTGTTGCCAGAAATATATTTTTTGCCGTCTGCAAAGGTGTTGACCGTAAGATTACAGCGATTGTTACATAACCCACACTGTACCGCTTTGGAGGTGTGCTTAAATGTGGCGAGTTTGTCCGGTTTCATCGTTGTGGATGCGCTGAGGTTCATATCTCGCGCGTGCAGTGCCGCACCATAAGCCCCCATCAAGCCGGCAATGGTTGGGCGGATTACATGCTTGCCAAGCTCTTTTTCAAAGCTGCGCAGTACCGCATCGTTATAAAAAGTACCGCCCTGCACTACAATTTTATCGCCCAATTCGTCGGCACTATGGGCACGAATTACCTTATAGATGGCGTTTTTAACTACACTCATGGAAAGACCGGCAGAAATATCTTCTACACTTGCCCCTTCTTTTTGTGCTTGTTTTACCGATGAGTTCATAAAAACAGTACAACGCGAACCCAAATCGACGGGATACTGCGAAAAAATACCGTGCTTCGAGAAATCTTCAATTTCATAGCCCATACTGCGCGCAAAAGTTTCGATAAAAGAGCCACAGCCCGAAGAACATGCTTCGTTGAGCAAAATGGAATCGACAGAATCATTTTTCACCTTAAAACACTTCATATCCTGTCCGCCGATATCAAGAATAAAATCTACCTCAGGGCAAAAGAATTTTGCTGCTTTAAAATGCGCCATCGTCTCAACAATGCCTGCATCCATATCAAAAGCGCTTTTAATAAGTTCTTCGCCGTACCCTGTTACAACACTTGCACGGATAAACACGCGATCTGCACATAGCTGCCATATTTTTATGAGCTGATCCCGTATAATATCCACAGGGTTGCCTCGGTTGGAGCTGTAGTAACTGTATAAAATCTCGGCTTGTTCACTAATCAGCACCACTTTTGTGGTGGTACTTCCGCAGTCGATGCCGAGGTAAGCATTTCCGCTATATTCTTCAATCGCAATTTGGGGTGTGGTTGCTTTGGCGTGGCGGTTAACAAACGCGCGGTAATCGTCTTCGTTCGAAAATAGCGGCTCAAGATAATGCGAACTGCGTACTTCATTGGCAGTATCTTCCATTCGTTCAATTAGTTCTTTAAAAGTCATCTCTTCGGTATT
This sequence comes from Hydrogenoanaerobacterium saccharovorans, assembly GCF_003814745.1. Taxonomy (NCBI): domain Bacteria; kingdom Bacillati; phylum Bacillota; class Clostridia; order Eubacteriales; family Oscillospiraceae; genus Hydrogenoanaerobacterium; species Hydrogenoanaerobacterium saccharovorans. The sequence goes on from NZ_RKRD01000001.1 coordinate 2,037,707, forward strand.
ATTGCGAGAAAACACCGCAGATCCAATCGCAACCGAAAACTGGCCAAGTTCAGGGAAGATAGCATTTTCTTCTGTAAGTTTTAATGTTTCAACAAAACGTTTTCGCAGTCCCTTGAAAAAGAACAGAGGTCCGCCAAAAAAACCGATGCGCCCCTCTATTCTTCTGCCTTGTGCAAGCCCCGTTATGGTTTGGTCTACTACTGCCTGAAAGATGGACGCGGCTATGTCGGCTTTTGCAGCACCTTGATTGAGCAGCGGCTGAATATCTGATTTTGCAAAAACACCGCACCGCGAAGCAATGGGATAAATACGATGAGCCTGCAAGCTGAGCCGGTCAAGTTCATCCATAGAAACATCCAGCAACGTTGCCATCTGGTCTATAAACGCACCGGTACCTCCTGCGCAGGTACCATTCATACGTTCTTCAACACCACCGGTTAAAAATAATATTTTTGCATCTTCTCCGCCAAGTTCAATTACAATGTCGATAGGCTTACCGGAATGGCGAACAGCTTCGCCCGTTGCAAAAACTTCTTGAATAAACTCAAGTTTTGCAGCCTTTGCAACACCAAAGCCTGCCGAGCCGGAGATAGCAACTTTAAAAGGGCGCGTACCAATTGCATTTTTGGCTTTTTTAAATATCTCTGCGGTTTTCTGGCGCACCTGCGAATAATGGCGCTCATAGTGCTTAAAAAGTATTTCATCATTATCCATTACCACAACTTTTACCGTTGTGGAACCAATATCAATTCCTATGCTCAGGCTCATATATACACCTTCTTTTTTATAATCCTGCACGCAGCTTCTTATAAGTATATGATGTAGCGGCAATTTTCAGCCCCATAAATTAAAACGAACCATCACTCAAAATTACTGCAACCTGTTGGTTTGATGCAGTTTATTATATTTATTAATCATTCTGTTGTGTTTTATAAACTGACAAATAACGACACAATACTATTATAACACTCACAGAACAGTTGTTCTATTCATACACTTGCCAAATTAAGCACCGTCTTGTCGTAATTTAGGTGCATTTTGCTATCAGTAATTTTTAGACATTATGCATATAAAAAACACGACCTTGGCAAGGAAAGCTTCGTTTTCTTTTGCGAAAAATTTTATGGATATGCTATATTTCAGAGAATGTCCGTATAGAAAAAAGCCCTCTGCATAAACACGCAAAGGGCATTTGATTTAAAACTAAGGAAGTTTACTTCCTAAACTTTTTGCTTTTTAAAAAATAAACCATACCAATAATAAGTACAATCAGGTTGAGTGCTATGCCCACCATAACCATAGCTGTACTGCCAATGTTATTGCCTATTACAGAAACCCAGTTGCAGGCAGAAAGTATAAACATCAGAACCGAAAAAAAGCGCATTGAGGTTTCTTCATTGTACTTTGCTCGCACGGTTTCATCCTTGCCAAGAACCCAGTCTGCGCACTTACCCATGCGAAATGCAATACCCAATGCCAGAAATGCAAGAGCAAGCAGCAAATCCCATGTACTATCCATTTCTACATCTCCTGTCTTTATTCATAATATAGACATGATACCATTGCGCATCGGGGCAAATAGTATGATCGGCACAGCGCCCTTTACGCAAAACGCGGTTATTTAATCGCATCGCCGTTATTATACCATAATATTACGGTAAATGGAAACAAAACCATTTTTGAGCCGAGCAGTTGATGTAAAGAAAAACATCCCATAACCATAATGATTTTATTGCCACCCCGATGCGTTATTATACCACAACCGCGTTACGTTTGTGGTATAATAACATTAAAAATAAATTTTGCTATGCAAAGTAATAGTCATATGACGCAACTTAACAGAGAAATATACAGAGAAAGCGGTGGGATAATTGAAAATTGCAATTGTAACCGGGGCATCTTCCGGCATAGGCAGGGAGTTTGCAAAGTATATCGCTGTAAAAGCCCGTAATTTAGACGAAATATGGGTAATTGCAAGGCGTGAAAACCGTTTGGTACAGCTGAAAAAGGATATTAGAATCCCCGTGAGGACTTTTGTTTACGACCTTGCTTTGCCGCAAAGCATTGCTGATTTTAAAACAACACTGGCACAGTTAAAACCCGACGTACATCTGCTTGTAAACTGTGCAGGATACGGTAAATTCGGTAGCTATGCCGAAATCGGCGAAGAACAGGCACTTGGTATGATTGACCTGAACTGCCGAGCTTTGGTTGCTATGACAAACTCCGTATTGCCTTATATGAAGCGCGGTGCACACATTTTGCAGATGGCATCCACTTCATCTTTTCAGCCCTTGCCCGATATGGCGGTATATGCAGCAAGCAAGGCATTTGTTGTAAGCTATTCACGTGCACTGAATTTTGAATTAAAACCACGCGGTATTACTTGTACCGCTGTGTGCGCCGGGTGGATGAAAACCGAGTTTTTTGAGACAGCCAAAGCCACTGCCAACCCAAAAGCGGTAAGCAATTTTGCATTTATCAAAGAACCGGCAGAGGTTGTTGCAAAAGCCTTGTACGATACTTACAAGCGCAAAGATATTTCGGTATGCGGTTGTTTTAACAAGCTGCACAGGCTCACCGCAAAGCTGCTGCCAAACCGCGCTGTTATGAAGGTGTGGACGACAGCAAAGAAGAAAGAGCATTTGTAAATGCCTCATCCTGCTCGCAGGTACGCTTTGCACTGCCCTTGAGCCTGCCGCCCGCATTTCGGATTTTTTTGGCGGTATGGCGAGCGAGCAAAAGTGAATCAATGTTATCGTTTGTGTAAATCAGCCCGTTTTGGTTGAGCGGCACCGCGCCTTTTGCTAGGCACATGGCGGCAAGCCCGTAATCTTGTGTAATCACCAAATCACCTTTTTGCACCATATTTACCAAAACAAAATCAACGCTGTCCGCACCCTTGGATACGGTGATGGTACGGGCATTTTCGCGTTCGAATACATGCGAGGTGTCGCACAAGATAATCACCTCTTTTTCATGTTGCTTAGCAAGGCGGATAGCGGAATCCACCACAGGGCAGCCATCTGCATCAATCAGAATTTTCATGATAAACTCCTGTAAAGCTTAAATTTGAACAAGAAATAATAAACTTTATTCTACCCATTAAAAACGCAAGACCATCTGCACAGAGAGCAGATGGTCTTTTGCTTTTAAATATAGTTTTTCGGCTTACTAACCGGCGATTAGTACATGCCGCCCATACCGCCTGCAGGCATTGCAGGTGCGGGGTTTTCCTCTTTAATATCTGCAACCAAGCTCTCGGTGGTGAGAACCATCGAAGCAACCGATGCAGCATTTTGCAAAGCAGAACGTGTTACCTTGGTTGGGTCAACGATGCCGGCAGGAATCATATCACAGTACAATTCTTTGTAAACATCGTAGCCGTAACCAACCTTGCGGGAACGTTTAATTTTATCAATGATCACCGAGCCGTCAACACCTGCGTTAACAGCAATTTGGCGAATAGGCTCTTCCAACGCTTTGGCAACAATTCTAACACCTGTTTTTTCGTCGCCCTCGCAGTTGTTGAGGATTTTCTCAACAGCAGGAATTGCGTTAATCAGTGCTACGCCGCCGCCTGCAACGATGCCCTCTTCCACTGCAGCTTTTGTTGCAGCCAAAGCATCCTCTATGCGGAGTTTTTTCTCTTTCATTTCAATTTCGGTAGCAGCACCTACTTTGATAACTGCTACGCCGCCTGCCAATTTTGCAAGGCGCTCTTGCAGCTTCTCTTTATCAAATTCAGACGTTGTGGTTTCGATTTGAGCACGAATTTGTGCAACGCGGGCTTTGATTTCGTTCGAATCGCCTGCACCGCCCACAATGATGGTGTTCTCTTTTTGAACTTTAACCTGACGTGCACGTCCAAGCTGATCCATAGTGGTTTCTTTGAGGTCAAGACCCAACTCTTCGCTGATAACCTGACCGCCTGTCAGTGTAGCAATATCACGGAGCATCTCTTTACGTCTGTCGCCAAAGCCGGGGGCTTTTACAGCAACGCATGTAAAGGTACCGCGCAATCTGTTTACGAGCAAAGTGGTAAGTGCTTCCCCCTCAATATCCTCGGCGATAATAACCAGTTTTTTACCGGACTGTACAATTTGCTCAAGCAGAGGGAGAATCTCTTGAATTGCAGAGATTTTTTTATCTGTGATGAGGATGAGAGCATCATCGATAACAGCTTCCATCTTCTCGGTATCGGTAACCATGTAGGGGGAAACATAACCGCGGTCAAACTGCATACCCTCAACAACTTCGCTGTAGGTCTCTGCCGTTTTAGATTCTTCAATGGTGATAACGCCGTCGGCAGACACCTTGTCCATAGCCTCGCTGATAAGGGTTCCGATTGTTTCATCTCCGCAAGAAACGGTAGCAACTCTTGCAATATCTGCCGAGCCCGAAACCATTTTCGAGTTTTCAATTACAGATGCAACTGCAGCTTCCACTGCTTTTGCCATACCTTTTTTAACGATCATGGGGTTTGCACCGGCAGCAACGTTTTTCATACCCTCACGTACCAATGCCTGTGCAAGCAGTGTTGCGGTTGTGGTACCGTCACCGGCAGCATCGTTGGTTTTGGTAGCAACCTCTTTCACAAGCTGTGCGCCCATATTTTCGTATGCATCTTCCAGTTCAATCTCTTTGGCAATGGTTACACCATCATTGGTAATAAGGGGTGCGCCGAATTTTTTGTCAAGAACAACGTTACGTCCTTTGGGGCCAATTGTTATTTTGACGGTATCAGAAAGCTTATCAATACCGGCCTGAAGCGCTTTTCTGGCTTCTTCACCGTAAATAATCTTTTTTGCCATAGTAAATTCCTCCTAATAATGTTAGTGTGTTGTGCGTTTCGCATTTTGTTTGTGGTAAAATAGGGGTTTAGCCCTAAATGTTTACGTTAATTTGTATGCTTATTCTACAATTGCAAGGATATCGTCTTGACGAAGAATAGTATACTCGTTGCCGTCAATTTTTACCTCGGTGCCGGAATATTTACTCATGAGAACCTTATCGCCAACTTTTAGGTACATTTTTACTTCTTTGCCGTCAACAACTCCGCCCGGGCCAACTGCTACAACCTCAGCCACCTGTGGTTTCTCTTTTGCTGCGCCGGCAAGAATGATACCGCTTTTTGTGGTTTCTTCTGCCTCAACCATTTTGATTACAACTCTGTCTGCAAGAGGTTTGATTGTCATTTTTTACTCCTCCAATTATATAAATATTTTTTAGACAATTTGTTTAGCACTCTTTATATTGGAGTGCTAAATACTATTCTAATCATTTTTTCTAAAATTGCAATAGATATTTTTAATTTTTAATAAAAATCTATAAAAGTTAACATATTTGTAAAAATTGCTAGCGTTTCTGCCAGAAATCAATGCTTGTATGCAAAAAAATACGCCTTACCTGCTCAATACAGCAAGGTAGCTGCAGCAATACTACGATAGCTATGCTTCAATACTATGAAAAATTCTTGTCCGCGCAACAAATCATATTGCATTTTTCTTGTTTATGTGATGAAATAGAAGTAGGTTTTTTGAAGGATGGAAAAAATTATGGGTGTATTGACGGTTCTTGAAAGTATTGGGGTATTTGCATTTGCCATGTCGGGCGCATATGTGGCTATTCAAAAGAATATGGATTTATTCGGGATATATACACTTGCAATCATTACTGCTATGGGCGGAGGTATTACGCGCGATGTGGTGATGAGCCGGGGTGTACCTGTGTTTTTTTCGAGTTACCGCTCGTTTTTTATTATTTTGATCGCCGCAACTCTAGTAATTTTTCTTAAAAACTATCATAAATGGACGTTTATCATCACTATTATGGATGCAATCGGTCTTGCTGTATTCACGGTGGATACGTGCATGAAGGCAATTGCATCGCACTATAATTTGCTGGCTTTTGTTTTTGTGGCAGTTATCACCGCGGTAGGCGGCGGTGTAATACGCGATGTTTTGTGCAGCCGCGTCCCCACTATTTTTCGTAAAGAAATCTATGCAACAGCATCGCTGACAGGGGCATTGCTGTTTTGGGCATTGTATCGCTTTGCGGGGCAGCTTGTCACCGGTTATATCTGTATTGCATTTGTGATTATATTTCGCCTTGCAAGTGTATATTTTAGTTTTAATTTACCTAAAATTAAACAAATTAGCCATCGAGAGGAGCATTAATCGTGGTTACCTATCTGCTTCTGCCGCTGATGCTTATCAGTTTAAGTTTTTACATTTACTCAGTATATCGCTGCCGATTGCTTACCAGAGTCGTTTTAAAAGCATTTACCAGCGCGGTGTTTATTGCAATTGCAATACTGGCACATTGGGCAGGCAACGGCAATTTAAGTTATTTTGTTTTTACTATTATTGCATTGATTTTATGCACTTTTGGTGATGTTTTTTTGGAAATAGCAAAACACGATTCTCTCGGCATCAACTACTTTGTTTATGCATTAAGCGCATTTTTCACCGCACATATTGCCTTTTTGGTTTTGTTCTGCCGTATTACAGGGGTATATTCGTTGGATTTTTTTGCAACAGCGGCAATTTTAATCCTGCTGGTGATTCTAGCTAAAACAATGCATTTGGATTTTCTTAATATGGACAATTACGTATTTGCCTATGCTATGGCAATGACACTGATGTTTGTAAAATCTTTGTCGCTGCTGTACGGCGGGCATTATACTTCGATTCGCAATATCATGGTGGCAACAGGTGCAGGCTTGTTTCTTGTTTCAAATATAATTTACGCATTCATCCTGTTTCGTGAAAAATCACATCCTGTTTTGTATGCAGTAAGCGCAGTGGTATATTACACAGGGCAAACATTGATTGCACTGAGCGTACTGTTTGGCGGCATATAATATTTAAAAATAAAGGAGTATTTACAATGATTAACTTTACTTACTACAACCCCGCACGTATTATATTCGGTAAAGGAACAGAAGATCAGGTCGGCAGTGAAATGAAAAAGCTCGGCAGCCGTGTACTGTTTGTTTATGGGGGCGGCTCTATCAAGCGCATCGGGCTATACGATAAAGTTGTCAAAGCTTTGAATGATGCAGGCATTTATTTTACCGAGCTGAGCGGCGTAAAACCCAACCCGCGCCTCGGTCTTGTAAACGAGGGAATTCGCCTGTGTAAAGAACAGAAACTGGATTCTGTTTTGGTTGTTGGCGGAGGCAGCTCGATTGATACAGGCAAAGCAGTTGCCGCAGGTGCTTTGTACAATGGGGATGTTTGGGATTTCTTTGAGGGTAAGGCAGATGTTCAGCAAGCTTTGCCTGTAGGCGTTGTACTCACCATCCCTGCGGCAGGCAGCGAGTCGAGCGACGGTTCGGTTATCACAAAAGAAGACGGGCTGCTCAAACGCTCGTTCGGCAGTGAGCACGTCATCCCTAAATTCGCTATTATGAACCCCGAGTTTACATATTCTCTTCCCGACTATCAAACCGCCTGTGGGGCATCGGATATACTTGCGCATCTGATGGAACGTTACTTCACAAAGGTAGATCATGTTGATTTCACCGACCGCTTGATCGAAGCAACCATGAAGACCATCATCAACAATACTCCGCTGGTACTGGCAAACCCAACCGATTATCATGCACGTGCAGAGGTAATGTGGGCAGGTACTGTTGCACACAACAATCTGCTTAATACCGGACGTATCGGCGACTGGGCATCACACCACATTGAGCACGAATTGAGCGCCATCTACGACATTGCACATGGTGCAGGGCTTGCCATTGTATTCCCCGCATGGCAAAAATATGTATGCCACGAAGATATGGACCGTTTTGTACAGTTTGCGGTTCGCGTGTTTGACGTGGATTTTGCATTTGGTGAAAAAGAACTTATCGTCGCGGAGGGTATCCGCCGACTGGAGCGCTGGTATAAAGAAATCGGCATGCCAACACGCCTGAGCGATGTTTCCATCGATGACAAAAATCTTCGCATTATGGCAGAAAAATGCTGTGCAAACGGGCCGGACGGCAACTTTAAAAAACTCACCGCAGATGATGTTTACGAAATATATAAATTGGCACTGTAAGGTTAAAAAGAGGGCGCATATGCGCCCTCTTTTTTTTATGCTATATAACGAAATACAAGCAGAAAATGAAATAAACTGCCAATCAGAACAAAAATGTGAAACAGCTCATGAAAACCAAATCGCCGCGAAATATTGGGTTTCTTAATCATATAGATGATGCCGCCGATTGTGTAGCTGGCACCTCCGAGAATCAACAGGGTTAACGCACCCGCACTCATACGCTGAAACACCGAAACATCCAGCAGTATCGCCCACCCCATTGTTAAATACATCACCGTCTGCAGCCAACGCGGAGCACCAAACCAACATAATTTAAGGGTGATTCCCACCGCTGCAAACACCCAAATAAACACAGTAAACGCTATATTGCGCGGGCTGGGCAAAAAGTTAAGCATAATTGGAGTGTAAGTACCGGCTATCAGTACAAATATCATCGAGTGGTCAAGCTTTCGCAGCATCAGTACTGTTTTGCCGCTGGCATTGGAGAAATGGTACACGGTACTTGCGGTATATAAGGCTATTAACGATAAACCAAACAAAGCCGATGATACTATATTTACCAAAGATAATTCAGACAAAGCAATTGTTTTTACAAGCAGAAGCACCAGCCCCAGTCCCGAAATAATTGCACCAATCAAATGCGTAAAACTACTGATAGGCTCTCTCGCTTTTTTAATATAGTTTGTCATGTTGCCAATACACCTCTCCATTACTTCAATATGTAGTTATTGTTACTACTTTATATTAATAATAATACCACTTAAAATAGAAACATCAAGCACATGTTGAAAATTTTACAATTATACTGTAAACTAATAGCAGTAAAGGTTGTTTTATTCGGCTTGAGGAGGAAAACTAGAATGGAGCTGCAAAATACCGAGCTTAACGGCTTTGTAAATAAAGTATTGTGCGACAGTGATATTCACAGTACAGAAATACCCGACATTGATTTGTATATGGACCAAATTATTACCTTGTTTGAAGGCAAGCTTTCGGGTAATAAACGCCGCCCAGAAGATAAGCTGCTTACCAAGACAATGATTAACAACTACAGTAAAGAGGGTTTGCTGCACCAAATTAAAGGCAAAAAGTATTCGAAAGAGCACATTATTCAAATTTTGCTGATTTACAATTTAAAACAAACGCTCTCCATACAGGATATTAAATCGGTATTGAATGCGACAAACGGCGACGGGGAGATTACCGAACTGTATGACCGCTTTCTCACCACCAAAAATTCATTGCGTAAAGAAACCCCTGTACTGCTGCAAACTTTATTGGGTGCAAATGAGTTTGACGGGTTGGATGAAACACATCGAAAGCTCTTGCTTGTGTTGGCAATGTCTTCGCTTGGCAATTACATGAAACGCCTCTGTGAAGAAATTATTGACAATTGTAATTAATGTATACATGAAACATCCCCCGCGATAAATATCGCGGGGGATGTTTCAGCTGTGAGGAATATTTGGCTTTTTTGGTTTCAGTTTTGTTCTATTGCCATGCTCATCTACCAAAACGATGCTGTTTAATTGCGCTTTCATACTTTCACGATAAGCCTCAATATACTTTTGGCGCAGTTCCTGCTGCTCCTTCTTTTCATCGTCAGTCAATTGCCCTTCACGTGATTTGCGTGCCAGCTCGTTGATTCGGTCAATCATTTTTTGATCAATCATTTGTAATCTCCTACACCCAATTTATTGTTTTTAGTATATCACGCAGCAACACTTTGAGCAAACAAAAAACAGCTGCCAAAATTTTTAGCAGCTGTTTTGTGTACTTTTGTTAAATACTTGCTTTCCATAAGCCATGCAAGTTGCAATATTCAAATGCAGCTACTGGCTTGTCCCCGTCTGTTAAAGCAAATGTTGCGGATGGGTCGCCGCCCACTGTAAGCTCTTTGCGCTGACCGCCTTGCTCTGTTTGCAGGTAAATCCAAGTAATGTGGTGCTCCTCTAGCATTGGATGCGGTGCACTACCGATTTTAACCGTTACGGTATCACCTTTCACTTCAATAACAGGAACATGTTTTTCCTGAGAAGCATCGGTGGTGTTCGGTGTCAATTCTTCCATTGGTTCACCGCAACACATCATTTTGACACCTGCATTATTGATCATTCCAATCAAATTTCCGCAGTGCTTACAAATAAAAAATTTCTGTTCTGTGCTCATTAAGATTTCCTCCTTACAAAAATATAATCTATATTGGGTTGCAAAATAAAATCTATTTAGTTTGTTTTGCCTAATATTAGTATATCAGATTATATACCAAAAAGGAAGACTTAAAATGTAAATATTATATGTCCGCCCACCCTTTTGCACGTTCAACCGCTTTGTGCCAGTTCTTCATCAGCTTTTCACAGGTGTCCGCGTTCATCGCAGGTACAAACACTTTGTCTAATGTCCATTGTGACCGAATTTCATCCAAACTACCCCATACACCGGTAGCAAGCCCTGCTAAATAAGCTGCACCCAATGCTGTTGTTTCGCGAATTTTAGGGCGGCGCACCGTACGAGAAATGATGTCTGCCTGAAACTGCATCAACGTATTATTAGCAGATGCACCGCCGTCCACACGCAGCTCCTCCAGTGCAATGCCTGTGTCTTGCACCATAGCATCCAGTACATCTTTTGTCTGATACGCAATGGATTCCAACGCCGCACGGATGATATGGTTGCAGTTCGACCCGCGTGTCAGTCCAAAAATCGTCCCGCGGGCGTACATATCCCAATGAGGCGCCCCTAACCCCGTAAATGCAGGTACAATATATACCCCGCCGTTATCTTTTACTTTGGATGCAAAATATTCAGAATCGGCAGATTCTACGATAAACCGCAGCTCATCGCGCAGCCACTGTATCACTGCTCCGCCTACAAACACGCTGCCCTCCAACGCATACTGCACCTTGCCGTTTAAGCTTATGGCAATGGTGGTAAGCAAACCATTTTTACTCGGGTAAAATTCTTCACCGATGTTCATCAGCAAAAAGCAGCCTGTACCATAGGTGTTTTTCGCCTCACCCTTTTCAAAACAAGCCTGACCGAACAAAGCCGCCTGCTGGTCGCCAACAGCACCCGCAATAGGTACTTGAACACCTTGAATATTCACACTGCCGTAAACTTCGCTGCTGCTATGTACTTCGGGCAGCATACACATAGGAATATCCAATGCATCGCACAAGGTTTTATCCCAACAAAGCTGCTTAATATTATAAATCATCGTTCGAGAAGCGTTGGTATAGTCGGTAATATGGATCGCGCCGCCCGTAAGTTTCCAAATCAGCCAACTGTCAACCGTACCAAACAGCAGTTCGCCGCGCTGCGCCCGCTCGCGTGCTCCCTCTACGTTATCTAAAATCCATTTTATTTTTGTACCGGAAAAATAGGCATCAATAATCAACCCTGTGTTCTCTTTTACATAGTCAGCCAACCCCGCTTGGCGTAACTGCTCACAGATTGGGGCTGTGCGCCTGCACTGCCAGACGATGGCATTGTAAACGGGCTTTCCGGTGTTTTTATCCCATACAATCGTGGTTTCTCGTTGATTGGTGATACCGATTGCCGCAATTTCGCGCACATCAATGCCGCTTTTGGCAAGCACCTCATTCATAACGCCATACTGTGACGCATAAATTTCCATAGGGTCATGTTCTACAAATCCACCCTCGGGATAGATTTGTGTAAATTCTTTTTGCGCCATACCTATTACATTTTGCTGATTATCAAAAATAATCGCCCTCGAACTGGTTGTCCCTTGGTCGAGTGAGATTACATATTTTTTCATCTGTAACACCCCGCATTAATTAAAAAGGCAACAGGCACCTTTTCGTATGGATTTGCCCGATGCCGGTAATTTTTACAATTAAATGATACTCTTGTATGAAAATTTTGTCAACAAATTAAGTTATCGTACGATTGATTGCACCCCAAGCCTTGCTTTTTTACCGTAATAAGGTACAATATAGATAAGTTTAATTTAATGGAAGGGCGGGACTTTTATGAAGCGCAACACCATCATTACCATCAGCAGACAATTTGGCAGCGGAGGGAGAACGATTGGCAAAATGCTTGCAGAACGTCTTAATATCCCCTTCTATGACAAGGAACTTATTTCGCTTGCAGCAAAAGAGAGCGGCTTTGACGAGGATGTATTTAAAAATGCAGACGAATCGGCATCCAGCAGCTTGCTCTATTCGCTTTCGCTTGGTATGTATTCTTCTGCAGCAGGGCGGGCGGACGGATTGAGCGGTATGACACTGAATGATCGTATTTATGTGTTCCAGTCTAAGGTTATCCGCGATATAGCGGCAAAAGGCTCGTGCGTAATTGTAGGCCGCTGTGCCGATTATATTCTTGCCGATAATCCCGATGCAATCCACGTATTTGTTCACTCCGATATGCGCAGCCGGTTAAAACGTGTCATTGAGCGTTACAATATTCCGGCTGAAAAAGCCGAGCAGCTTGTGCTGAAAACCGATAAACGCCGCGCCACCTACCACGATTATTATGCCAGCTATAAGTGGGGACGTGCAGAAAATTACCATCTTGCTTTGAACAGCGATTTTATTGGATTAGACAACGCAGCCGAAGTAATCGCCGCGTTTGCAGAACATCGTGCAAGTAAAGATTCCTAATTCAAATAAGAAGTTCTTTCGTCAGACAGTCTAAAAGACTGTCTGATTTTTTGTTTAAAAACAGTAAGAACATTGTGTATTGTTAAAATATTCACCTATTTTTTTGTACAATTTATGAATATGTCTAAAAAACTCCGATTAAAACAGTATATGATTATATAAATAAGATATTGTATTCTCATTACAATTGCTCTATAATACAAACAAGTAACACTTTACCACTGTAATGTGAGCAACTGTTAAAGTTTAACTTGCGAAAGTGCTAATGCGGTCTACTTCAATAAAACCCAATAAGGAGGAAAATCAGACATGAAAAAGTTACTTGCAATGGCTCTTGCCACTGTTATTGCAGCAGGAATGGTTACCGGTTGTGCTTCCAAATCCAACAGCAGTGATGGTTCCGCTACCGGATCTTCTGCCCCTGCTTCTGGTGAGGCACTCAAATTAGGTGTGCTTGCTCCCCTTACCGGCGAGGTTTCGGTTTACGGTGTTGCAGCAAAAAATGGTATTGAACTGGCTATAGAAGAAATTAATAAAGCAGGCGGCATTTTGGGCAGCCAAATTGAGCTTATGATAGAGGACGAAAAAGGCGATGTATCCGAGGCTGTAAACGGTTATAACAAACTGATGAGCAAAGGCATGGTTGCATTGCTCGGCGATGTTACCTCAAAACCCACTATGGCGGTAGCAGAGCTTGCCGCTGCCGACGGGCTGCCGATGATTACCGCAACCGGTACAGCACTCCCTATCACCACCTACGGCCCAAACGTTTTCAGAACCTGCTTTACAGACCCATTTCAGGGCAGAATTATGGCAAAGTTCGCGGCTGAAAACCTGAAGGCAAAAAATATCGCTATTATCTACAATACTTCTGACGACTATTCTACAGGTTTGGTAGCGGCGTTTGAAGAAATGGCAGCCTCAAAAGGTGTTAATATTGCAATTAAGGAAGCTTACGGTGCTGATGATAAGGATTTTAAATCACAGCTCACAAAAATTGCGTCTACTAAACCTGATGCTTTGTTTGTACCCGATTACTACACCAAGGTTGCCCTAATTGCTTCACAAGCTCGCGAAGTTGGTTTTACCGGCCCGATGCTGGGTGCCGATGGCTGGGATGGTGTATTGGGCACTTTGGATGATGCAAACAAATCTGTGGTCAACGGCTCCTACATTTCCAATCACTACTCTGCACAGGATACCGACGAAAAAGTTGCCGGTTTTGTAAAAGCTTACACTGAAAAATACGGCGAAACGCCCAATGCTTTTGCAGCACTCGGCTACGATGCAGCTTATATGATGACGCAGGCAATTACTACTGCAGGTAGTACCGACGCTCAAGCCATTGTCGATGCTATGAAAGCAATCCAGTTCAAAGGCGTTACCGGTAATATTACGTTTGATGAAAACAACAACCCCATTAAAGATGCTACCATTCTCAAGCTTATGGATGGCGAGGCAAACTTTGATTCCAAAGTAACTGCCGAATAATCATTTTGACAAAAAGCAGGTGGGGCAGAGCAAACATGCTCTGCCCCATCTTGTGTTTATTATAGCGACAAAATTAAAAAATTTATATTAAAACAACATATATTTATTCAACGTTTTATAGTATTTTTGCTTATATTAGTGTAAAATAAGTTTTAATACATTTGTTTGTCGTAACAACAATTTTAAATCCCCGCATGGAAAGGTAAGGTGCCAAATGGACGATTTAATTCTATTTATCAACCAAATCATCAACGGAGTACAGGTTGGCAGCATCTACGCTCTCGTCGCATTGGGCTATACGATGGTATACGGCATTGTAAAGCTAATAAACTTTGCGCATGGAGATTTTATTATGGTAGGTGCCTATGTTTCTCTGTTCTCCATCCCGTTACTGCTAAGTATGGGGCTGCCTGCATGGCTTTGCGTTGTGTTTGCCGTGGTAGCATGCTCGTTACTGGGCGTTTTAACCGAGCGCGTGGCCTACAAACCCTTGCGTAACTCTCCGCGAATAACTGCGCTGATTACCGCAATTGCGGTGAGCTTGCTGTTAGAAAACTTATTTATGCTTGTATTCTCTTCGTCACCAAAGCCATTCCCCGCGGTGTTTGACAAAAACCAGTTTAATTGGGGCGGGGTTCAGTTCAGCGGTGTAACCGTATTTACGATTGTTGTATCGGTTATTACCATGCTTGCTTTGCAGATGTTTGTAAAAAACACAAAAATGGGCAAGGCAATGCGTGCGGTATCCGAAGACAGCGGTGCTTCTATATTAATGGGTATCAACTCCAATACCACAATTTCTGTTACCTTTGCTATCGGCTCAGGTCTTGCTGCGATTGCAGCAGTCATGTATTGCTCTGCTTATCCCCTTGCAGACCCTTACATGGGCTCTATGCTTGGTCTAAAGGCATTTATTGCAGCGGTTCTCGGTGGTATCGGCATCATCCCGGGCGCTATGCTCGGCGGGTTTGTCATCGGTCTTGTAGAGAGTATGACGAAAGCATACATATCCTCCCAACTGGCAGATGCTGTCGTATTCAGTATTCTGATTATTGTGCTTTTGGTTAAGCCAACCGGAATTCTGGGCAAAAATGTTGGAGAGAAAGTGTAGGTGACATACCATGAAAACAAAATCTGAAAAGCCTGCTTTGGGGCAGTCTTTATCACAAAAACAAACTTATCAATCCTATTTGGTAAATCTGGCAGCAGTGGCTGCGTTATTTGCTGTTTTAACCTTATTGATTTCGACAGGTATTATTGATAAATATATCACAGGTGTCATCATGCTTGTGATGATTAACATTATATTGGCAGTATCGCTTATTATAGCCACCGGTCTGCTGGGGCAGATTGCTTTGGGGCATGCAGGCTTTATGTCTGTGGGTGCATATTCCGCTGCACTATTTGTAAAATATGTACAGAGTACGGGAATAGTTTTAATAGATAAAGCAACCAAGGTGCCCACCGCCGCAGGGTACGGTTTTTTCTTGCTGTCTCTGTTCATTGGCGGTTTGGTCGCTTCTGTTTTCGGCTTAATCGTCGGCATCCCCGCTCTGCGCCTAAAGGGCGACTACCTTGCGATTATCACATTGGGTTTTGGTGAAATCATTCGCGTTGTCATCGAAAATGTTTCGTTTACAGGCGGCGCACAAGGTCTGCGCAGCATCCCCCGCCTTGCAAGCTTTGGCAGCGTTTACTGGGTAACGGCGGCTATTATTGCAATTATATTTGCTTTTGCGCATTCACGGCACGGCAGAGCCATCAAAGCAATCCGTGAAGACGACATTGCATCGGAGGCATGCGGCGTTTCAAACACCTATTACAAGGTTATGGCTTTCACTATGTCGGCATTCTTTGCAGGCATCGCCGGTGCTATCTACGCCCAGCAGATGGCGGTTTTGGGCGCAAAAACGTTTAACTTTTTAAAGTCTATCGATATTCTTGTAATTGTGGTTTTAGGCGGTTTGGGCTCGGTCACAGGTTCGATTGTAGCGGCATTGGGGCTTACCGTATTGCCCGAGGCATTGCGCAGCTTTTCGCAGTACCGCATGCTGGTGTACTCGCTGGCACTTATCGTTGTTATGATCTTTAAGCCCTCCGGTTTGTTTGGCAGTTATGAGTTTTCACTTACCAAACTGCTGAAACATCTCACTCAAAAAACTCAACCCAAGCAAAAGAAAGACGGAAAGGACGGTGCCGAGGCATGAAAGAACCTGTTTTAAAAGTGGAACATCTGGGCATCACCTTTGGCGGTTTGAAAGCAGTTGAAGACTTTCATGTTGAAATCGGCAAAAGCGAACTGGTTGGTTTAATCGGGCCCAACGGCGCGGGCAAAACCACTGTATTCAATCTGCTTACCGGAGTATATCAGCCTACCGAAGGCGCTATTTATCTCGATGGTAAACCCATGACAGGCAAAAAGCCTCATCAGATGGTTGCTGCAGGCATTGCGAGAACCTTTCAAAATATCCGCTTGTTTAAAGAATTAACTGTGTTGGATAATGTAAAAGTTGCATTTAATCAGAATATGAAATATTCTGTTTTACAGGGCATTTTCCGCACTTCTGCTTATTGGAAAGAAGAACTTGCCATTGATGAAAAAGCACGTCAGCTGTTACGTGTGTTTAAAATGGAAGACTATGCCGACCACGTTGCCGCAAACCTGCCCTATGGCCAGCAGCGTAAATTAGAGATTGCCCGCGCACTGGCAACCGGTGCAAAAATATTGCTGCTAGACGAACCCGCGGCAGGCATGAATCCAACCGAAACCGTAGAGCTGATGGATGCGATCCAAACAATCCGTGAAAAATTCCAAATCTCAATTTTACTGATTGAGCACGATATGAGCCTTGTTATGAGCGTGTGTGAGCGCATTGTGGTAATTGATTACGGCCATATTATTGCAGCGGGTACACCGTTTGAAATTGCAAATAATCCTAAGGTCATCGGGGCATATCTAGGCGCTGATGAAGAATAACGAAAGGAGCGGTGATATCGTATGCTGAAAGTTGAAGATTTAAATGTGCATTATGGCGCAATTCATGCAATCCATGGGGTTAGCCTTGAGGTACACGAAGGTGAGATTGTCTCGCTGATCGGGGCAAATGGTGCAGGCAAAACCACTGTTTTGCAAACAATTACCGGGCTGATAAAATCCACCTCCGGTTCGGCTGTGTTAGATGAAAACGACCTGTTCGCCATTGAGCCCCCAAAAATTGTCAAACTCGGAATGGCGCATGTGCCCGAAGGTCGTCGCATTTTTTCGCAGATGACAGTGGCGGAAAACCTTGAAATGGGTGCGTTTATTCGAAATGATAACGACGGAATAGAAAAAGATATGGATGATATCTACGGATATTTCCCCCGCTTAAAAGAGCGTGCAAAGCAGCTTGCGGGTACACTTTCGGGCGGCGAACAACAAATGCTGGCTATCGGCCGCGCACTGATGAGTAAACCCAGAATCCTTTTGATGGATGAACCATCTATGGGGCTTTCTCCCCTGTTGGTAAAAGAAATTTTTGCTATTATTAAGGAGCTCAACAAAAAAGGGATGACCATTTTGCTGGTAGAACAAAATGCTAAAATGGCGCTCTCAATTGCCAACCGTGCCTATGTATTGGAGACAGGCAATATGGTTATGAGCGGTGATGCAAAAGAAATGCTGCAAAACGACAAAGTGCGCAAAGCGTATTTGGGTGCATAAGTACAAAGAGGGCGGTTACCGCCCTCTTTTCATGTATTACTTGTGTCAGTGGCATCTGGGGCGCAGAACAACACCCTTTAAATATGGTATGGTAAATTCGGGTATTCCGCTTGCGTACGGGGCAATTTCGTATTGCTGAAAGTAAACAACCACCCCTTTTGGTGTTAGATAAAAACTTTCTTGATTAAAATAATTTGCGACATTTTGTTCGTAATTATCAAAATAGATATTTTCTCCGTTCGCAATTTGCTTTGCGATTTGCAAATTGATTTGCGTAAGAATATAGTGACGATAATTTACAGAACGAGAGAAAAATTGCCACAATTTCATGCGGCGTGCATCTTGCAAATTCCATGTATCTGAGTATTGAATGGTGTTACCATGTGCACCGCCGGTATACTCATACTGCTGAAAGTACATACTCACCGTACAGTCATGATTATAGGTAACCGTATAATTTAAAATTGCCTCAAATGCCCTGACAGGAAAGCCGTTTTCTACAGAATATTCATATTGTTCCACTGCCATTTTAAATAGTTTGTTTTCACAGTATTTTTGAAACTCCAGTGCTTTTCTTTTGTAATGAACATTCATCCGGATAACGGCTGACTGAAACTTTGCAGACACAAATTGCGGGTACTCAATTTTGTAACTCAGCAAAAGATTTTCTTTATAGTACATTTTTCTTTGGATAGTAATGCTTTTAATTAAAACACTATCGTAAAACATTTTACAATCCCTCCTATATGCAACATATGCCGCATATAAAAAGTTTGCTCGTTTATATTTTTATTTTGCTTGACATTAGCTGTATTTGCGTATATACTTAAAGATAATGTTGAATGTTATATATTCAGCATATATTTTAAAAACGAGGTATACCATTTAATGAATCAAGACAAAACCCTTATCTGTAAAGATTGTGGCGCAGAATTTATCTTCACTGCCGGTGAGCAAGATTTTTATGCTGAAAAAGGCTTCACCAATGAGCCTCAGAGATGCAAAGCTTGCCGTAATTCTCGCAAGAATTCCAATGGCAACTCTTCTCAGAGAGAAATGTTCACTGCTACATGTGCATCTTGTGGTTGTGAGGCAAGAGTTCCTTTCCAGCCGAGAGAAGACCGTCCGATTTATTGCAGCGACTGCTTCTCCAAACAGAGATAATTTCTGCTTAAAATAAGGACATGAATACACCCTTCGGGGTGTATTTTTTATGTAAAAAAGGCGGAGAAATGCTCCGCCTTTTATTATATTCTTCTCTAAACAAACAATATTTCAGGAAAAGCCATTTCATCATCGGCTACACCTTTAATTGTAACATTTAAGTATTCGTTGTTGGTATCAGCAAGGTCTATTTCTTCACCAGTATGCTCTTGGGGAAGCAACAAGCGTATTTTGGGGCGCAAGATATTTTGCGCAGAGTTTTGTATTACTACTGCAATAAACCCATTGCTCAACTCTACAACCGTTCCCACCGGATAGATAGCAACTGTTTTTAAAAATGACTGCAAAAGCTCAAAGTCAAAATGAGTATCGGCACAGCCCATCATGTACTCGATTGCATCACTGGAAGACCAAGCCTTTCGATAAGACCTTTGCGAAGTTAATGCATCATAAACATCTGCCAAAGCAGTAATTCTTCCATACAAAGGGATGTTTTTCCCCATAAGACCTTGAGGGTAACCGGTTCCATTATATTTTTCGTGGTGGGTTAAAATCCCTTTCAGCACTGCTGAAGATATTTGATGGCAAGGGCTAAGGCGAACAACCGCTTTATCGGGGTGAGACTGCATAACCTTAAATTCTTCATTTGTAAGTACGCTTTTTTTATTGATAATCTCCAGCGGAACATCCAATTTACCAATATCGTGCAAAAGGCCACAGATACCTAACTCTGTTAATGTCGATTTCGGGTAGCATTGTTGGATGCCAATAAGTATGCATAATATACACACGTACATGCTGTGGGTGTAGGTATAGGTATCGTAATCTTTAATGTCGACAATATTAATTAAACATTCTTCTTTCGAAAGAATATGATTAACCAAATCATTAACGGTATTGGAAATAGCTTTGATTGAGGAGAGAGATATGGTTGCATGGCTTGCATAATCATTGTAAAAATGCTTCAATTCCGTAATTACTGTCTGTTTCAGTTCAGAATCAACAACTTCAGTCACTTCTAAATCGCCGCAGAATTGGCTTTGAATATATACACCTTGAATATTATTTTTAGCGAGTTTAGCTATAATGGAAGACGATAGTTTTTGCCCCGCAACTAGCAGAGAAAAAAAACATGATCCGCAGGTAACATCCCGCGCAAGGATCATACCCGGTTTTAAATGTTTTAATGGAACATATATCATTTCTTTAATCCCAACTGTAAATATATTTAACGGCAAATTAGTTACATTTTACCATTATAAGAAATTATAACATACTTTATAATATTACTATGAAATAAAAAAGAAGTCAAATATTTGTAAAAATTGTTTTTTCTTGTCGTAATACCAGTATAAAAAACAAACAAAAACCCTCAGAATACCCAGGTAAACTGAGGGAATAAAAACTTGTAATAAAAAGCGCCTACAACTTACTTAGCTATAACCAAGCGCACAAAACGGGGCTATTGAGTTTCTCCGCCTTTTGTATTGTCTTTCAACTTGGATTTTTCTTCTTCTGCTGCCTCACGTATATTTATACTGCCACAATTTGGGCAATGATCGGGCTCGTCTTTACGTTTAAAGGTAAACAAGCATTTTGAACAGATATAAATCATAAAGTCACCTCGCTTATATTATAGCATAGGTGTGAGAAAGAAAAAAGTAGAGTATCAGACTTAAACAAAACTATTTATATAACACCGCCGTACCGGAAGCAGTTACCATAAGCATACCATTGTTCGAACCCAGAACTTCGTAATCCACATCAATACCAACTACCGCATTTGCACCTAAATTTGCAGCACGGCGCTCCATCTCTTGTAATGCCTGCTGACGAGCATTAATCAATTCTTCTTCGTAAGAGTTGGAACGTCCCCCAAAAATATTAGTCAAACCTGCGGCAAAATCTCTCACGAAATCTACGCCCGAAATAATTTCGCCAAAAACAATACTCTTGTATTCAATAATTTCTTTCCCCTGAATGGTTGGAGTAGTGGTTAAAATCATAGCTAAGCCCCCATATCTTAATATTTTAGAATATTGTATCACAACCGAGCATGAAAGAAAAGCGAAAAGCTTTACGAAAGTATTTGCAAATTAAGTACATCTATACTGAGAATTAACTGCCTGAAAAGCGATTACTGACATTGAAACTAAACTCTTTGATAACAGTGCCGATATTATAGATAGATGCTATTTACATCGCTGAACAGAAAGGATGTTTTGCAGTGTTTTTTAAGACCAAAAATGAATTAAATGAGAAAAAATTTATCTTTAACACAGACCGGGTTGAAGAAACTACAGATGACAGTATTGAAAATTCAACCGTAGAATCGATTGTAGAGGAACCGGCGGAAGATGTCACCCCTGCTGAGGCTCAGAAAGATGATGATGTAGAAACAGAACAACAGAAAATCGAACCCGTTATTTATGACTCTGATCTTGTAGCCTCTATATCCAGAAACACCACCATTAACGGCTCAATTATAACCAAAGACAATCTTGATATATTCGGTGATGTAAACGGAACAATTTCAAGTGAGTGTGTAGTTAAGGCTTACGGTACTATTCTTGGAGATATACAGTGCAAAACTTTGGTTGCAAACGGAGCAACCATTACAGGCGACATCTCTTGCGTTACCTCTGCTATTATCGGAGATAATGTGGTTGTAAGTGGCAACATCACCTCTCCATTAATCAACGTAAGCGGAAAAGTAGACGGTAATTTGACCGCAGCAGAATCGATTACGATTACAAATACAGCTGTTATAACTGGTGATATTTCAACACCGGTGTTTGAAGTTGCCAAAGGGGCTGTAGTGGAAGGAAAAATTATGATGGACAAACTCCAACATAATAACGCTACATGCAAGTTCCCTAAACGCGATGAGCCATCATCTTTCGAAACAACCGATAAAAAGGCGAAAAAGAAAGGTGTTACAAAGCTTGAGTTCCCATCTGAGGCAAACACCGGCATTCAAAATGCTCCTACAGGAACAGATTCCAAATAAATTCTTTTTCAGCCCGCAGTTTGAAATTTACAAACTGCGGGCATTATTTTTTAATAAAGAATATGTCGAACATAATTTAGAATAAATTGCCCTAATACAACCAATTATGTATATAATAACCGCAGAGTACAAAAAATTAGAGTTTTAGCAAAAAGCAGATGTATTCGTGTACGGTTATTATATTTATTCTCACATGGGGTGCGAAATTTGCCTACCGGCAAAGCCGCACATTGCCAATTATATCAAAACACTTCGTGTTTATGATACAATAAGTCGGTTACCGTACTTTGATTTTAATTGATGTTAATGTTGTAGCAAACTATAATAGGAGGTGATTGTATGTTAAAGTCCGACAAGATGCTGCAGTCAGATAAGGAGCTTGCAGTGCAATTTGCATCTGCTTATGTTTCGGCATGGTTTTCAAAAACCAATGTAGTTCAGCCAATGAATGGTCCGATGATAAAAAACATTATAACAGAATCTTACAATGCAATTCATGCCTTATCTGAAGATACATCCACGGAGGATAAATAAATGTGCCAAAAGCCAATCTTGATAAATATAGGATTGGCTTTTGTAATTACACTATTTACATCATAATCTTTTTTGTGGCAATAATAATAACCAATTATATTATGTAAGGAGTTTATTCGATGCAGCCACAAGAAAAAAATGTGTTTCCGCCACAACATCAAAATCAACATCCCGGCAAAGAATCCGAAATGAATCCGGCACCGCAATACGACAACCCCAATTATAAAGCAGCCGGAAAACTGCAAGGTAAAACCGCTGTTATCACCGGAGGAGACAGCGGCATTGGCCGCGCTGTTGCTGTTGCATTTGCAAAAGAGGGTGCCGATGTTGCTATCATTTATCTAAACGAAAACAGCGATGCAGACCAAACGGTGGCAGATGTAACAAAACTCGACCGAAAATGCATAAAAATAGCTGCTGACTTAAAATGCGAGCAAACAGTAACCGATGCTCTTACACAAGCTGTCAATGAGCTTGGTCACCTGGATATCTTAATAAATAATGCCGGCGTTCAATACCCGCAAAACAGCATTAGCGATATTACAAAAGACCAGCTTTTGCATACATTTGAAAGCAACTTTTTTTCTGCTTTTTATCTTACCAAAGCAGCTCTCCCCCATTTATCCACCGGCTCTGCTATCATCAATACTACATCTGTTACAGCATTTGAAGGTAACCCAACCTTGATAGATTATTCGGCTACCAAAGGGGCAATAGTATCTTTTACCCGCTCTATGGCATTGTCTCTTGTAAACCAAGGTGTGCGTGTTAATGCAGTTGCGCCCGGCCCTGTTTGGACGCCATTAATCGTTTCAAGCTTTTCCCGCGAAAAGGTACAAACCTTTGGCTCTACCACACCAATGCAGCGTGCAGCACAACCTTTTGAGATGGCACCGCTGTATGTGTTTTTAGCTTGCGAAGATTCTTCCGATATTACAGGACAGGTATTCCACATAAACAGCGGTACTGTAATTAATTAATGTGACAGTACGTCGTTGTGTACGGAGCAGCTTTATCTGCACTATAGTTGATGATAGATAAAGCTGCTTCTTTTTTGGCTCGTCTCTCGCTTTACTTTTAAACAAGTACGACGGCTGATTTTAAGCTGTTCATTACAGGATTTTTACTGCCACATCATCAAGCGTTTTTTAGCTAAAATTGCATAGAGAAAATTGAAAGCGCTAAAAATAAAACCCTGTAGACCACTACGTAATACGATACGTAATAGCGCAAATTTTATTAAGTTTTTACGAGTTTATTCATAAAAACAAAAAAGACCGAGAACCCGCTTTACAAGCCAGTTTCTTGGTCTTTTTCTTGGTGGAGACGAAGAGGATCGAACTCTCTACCTCTTGAATGCCATTCAAGCGCTCTCCCAGGTGAGCTACGCCCCCAAATTTTTTCCGACGAAGATATTATAACATATTGTTTTTACTATTTCAATATGTTTTTTACTGTATTGTAAACAGAATGCTAATTTTTGACGATAACCATGAAAATTTTATTTTTGGTGATATAATGAAAACAAAAACAAGAAACGGAATGTTGAAAAATTGACCAAAAAATCGAAGAAAATACTTAAGATAACAGGAATTTTGGTTGTTATAATCATATTTGGTATTTTGATTTTTAAACTGATGCCATGGTTTATTTCTCTTGCCAATCCTGTAGTGCGTAATGAATTTAAAACATACATTTCATCATTGGGATGGAAAGGCGCCTTCGTTATGCTGGGCATACAAATATTGCAAGTAGTAATTGCCGTATTTCCCGGTGAACCTGTCGAATTACTTGCAGGCATAATTTACGGCACGTGGGGCGGGTTGCTGTTGTGTATGGTGGGTTTAACCATTGGTACTTGTATCATATTTTATTCGGTACGTGCATTGGGCAGGGGGTTTGTTGAATGGATGTTCAGTAAAGAAAAAGTGCAAAAGCTGTCGTTTTTAAACGACAACAAAAAGTTGGAGATGATCACCTTTATCCTCTTTTTTATACCCGGTACGCCAAAGGACATTCTTACTTATGTGGCACCTCTTACTAAAATACGGCCACGCGATTTTTTTATCATATCCATTTGTGCCCGTATACCGTCAATCATCACATCCACTTATGCCGGACAAACGATTATAGATGGTGAATGGTGGAAAACGCTTGGAATGTTTCTTCTTATGGGCATCATAGGTATTGCGGGTATTTTGGTAAATAACTCTATTATGGATAAAAACAGCAAAAAATGATATAGGCAACAGAAAGCGGCATCGATTTTAGTCGATGCCGCTTTCTGTTGTGTGTTAGGGTATATTAGCAGAGGTATGGCGTAAATTATTTTGCTTCTCCGTAATAAGCCTTTTTGTAGATTTCTTGAATCTCGCTCACCAAAGGATATCTCGGATTTGCAGTGGTGCATTGGTCTTCAAATGCTTTATAAGATAACTCTTCCAGTTTGCTGTTAAACACTGCCTCATCAACACCGCACTCTTTGATGGAGGTTGGTCTGTCGAGGTCTTTCATCAGCTCACGGATTGCTTTAACGAGAGACGCAACTCCCTCTTCTGTGGTTTTTGCAGGCAAACCAAGGTATCTTGAAATTTTAGCATATCTCTCATCTGCAACGAATTTTTTGTATTTTGGGAAAGACGCAAATTTGGTGGGTTTTTGTGCGTTGTATTCAATCACATATGGCAACAGGATAGCATTAGCGCGTCCGTGAGGGATATGATACTCGCCTCCCAGCTTATGAGCCATAGAGTGGTTTAAACCAAGGAATGCGTTGGTAAATGCCATACCGGCAATGGCAGAAGCATTATGCATTTTCTCTCTTGCTTCTCGGTCTTCGCTGCCGTTGTTGTATGCGCGGCGAAGGTTTTCGAATACAAGTTCAATTGCTTTGATTGCAAGACCGTCCGTATAGTCGGATGCCATAACGGATACATACGCCTCAATTGCGTGAGTTAAAACGTCCAAACCGGTATCGGCTGTAATGGATTTAGGCATTGACATACAGAACTGCGGGTCAATGATTGCAACATCCGGAGTGAGTTCGTAGTCTGCGAGAGGGTACTTAATGTTGCCGTTTTGCTTATCTGTGATAACCGAGAAACTGGTAACCTCAGAGCCTGTACCGGAGGTTGTGGGGATGGCAACGAGCTGTGTGCGTTTACCCAGTTTGGGGAACTGGAACGTTCTCTTTCTGATGTCAAGGAAGCGCAGCCTCAATCCGTCAAAAGAGGTGTCGGGGTGCTCGTAGAACAGCCACATACCCTTTGCAGCGTCGATTGCAGAACCGCCGCCGATTGCAATAATTACATCGGGCTGGAACGCGTCCATCGCGTCAACACCCCGCATAATGCACTCTACAGATGGGTCGGGTTCAACATCAGAGTAGATCTCGCTGTGGCAGTATTCCTTGCGCTTTCTGAGGTAGTACAGAATTTTATCAACGTTTCCGAGTTTCACCATCATCGGGTCGGTTACGATAAACGCTCTGCTGATGTCAGGCATTTTCTCGAGGTACTGGATGGAATCTTCCTCAAAGTAAATCTTCGGCGGAATTTTAAACCACTGCATATTAACTCTCCTCTTGGCGATGCGCTTTTTGTTTACGAGATTTATGGTAGAAACGTTTTGCGAAACAGAGTTTTTACCATAAGAACCGCAGCCAAGGGTGAGCGACGGGGTGTTGGTGTTGTAGATATCACCGATTGCACCCTGAGAAGACGGTGAGTTTACAATAACACGACCAACCTTCATTTCGGTACCGTATTTTTCAGCCAAAGCATTGTCGGATGTATGGATTACAGCGGAGTGACCCAAGCCGCCCAACTCCAACATTTTAGCAGCATATGCAAAGCCTTGCTCGGTACTGTTTGAAATAAAGTAAGCAAGAACGGGGCTTAATTTTTCAAGGCTCAGCGGATAATCGAGACTAGGCTGTGGCAGCGGAGCGATAAGGATTTTTGTTTTTTCCGGTACCTTAACACCTGCCTGCTCTGCAATCCAGTAAGCGGATTTACCAACAACTGCAGCATTAACAGCCATTTTGTCTTTATTTATGACGTAGTTTGAAACCTTTTCGGTTTCTTCTTTGTTCAAAAAGTAGCAGTTGTTCGCTTTCATGTATGCTTCAAATTTATCTTTGAGTTCTTTATCAACAATTACAGCCTGCTCGGATGCGCAGATCATACCATTATCAAATGTTTTGGACATCATCAAGTCGGTACATGCTCTTTCGATATCTGCGGTTTTTTCAATGTAGCAGGGCACGTTGCCGGGGCCTACGCCCAATGCGGGTTTACCTGCAGAGTAAGCAGCCTTTACCATGCCCGGGCCGCCGGTTGCCAAAATAGTTGCTACACCGGGATGATTCATCAGCAAGTTGGTAGCTTCAATAGAGGGGAATTCAATCCATTGAATGCAGTCTTTGGGTGCACCTGCTTTTACAGCAACCTCATAAACAATGCGTGCCGCTTCGGCGGAGCATTTTTGTGCAGAGGGATGGAAACCAAAGATAATTGGGTTACGGGTTTTTGCTGCAATAATGCTTTTAAACAATGTGGTAGACGTAGGGTTTGTGGTAGGTGTAACACCGCAAATAACGCCTACAGGCTCGGCAACTTCCACATAGCCTTCCATCTCATTTTCATCAACAACGCCAACTGTCTGCTGATGTTTAATGCTGTGCCAAATGTATTCGGTCGCAAACATATTTTTAATAACCTTATCTTCGTATACGCCTCTTCCGGTTTCTTCCACAGCCATTTTTGCAAGCAGCTCGTGTGCATCTAATCCTGCAAGAGACATTTCGTGAACAATGTTATCCACCTGTTTTTGGTCAAGCTGCATATACTCGTGCAGTGCAACATTGGCTTTTGCAACCAAAGTATCAATCATTTCTTTGGTCTCAACGGGTTTTTCTATTGGGGCCTGAACCTTTTTCTCTGCCATAGTATTTTCCTCCTAGCACTAATTAAGGGCTCCATATCTTTAAAGAACTGGGTCGGTATTTTTATGAATCAACTTTTTGTTAATTCTTTAACAATATTATATCTTGCAATTTTTATTTCGTCAATAGATTTTTGATATTTTTTTAACAATGTTTATCACGATGTTTACTACAACAATCTCTTAAATTTTGTATAATTTGCTATATCTGTGCTTGTTCATTATTATGTACAGAAACCATAAAAAAAAGCAGGCGAATGCCTGCTTTTTTTCTAAACGTTCGTTATTATTTATTTATATCATCCGAATAGGCTTTGCCTTGTGTACGGTCATACGAATACTCTTGCAATGCCACTGCATCGGCGTTGTTCTCCCCTAAATCAAAGCTGTATTGGGGTGTTGTCTTCATCATTCGCTGCATATCGGTCATAAAACGGTCTTTCGGCAGATTGATATAATCGCCCAAAATGTGCGGCAAGTAAAATGCCGAAACCCGCTCTTGCGGTAAAGCATAGTTATGGCTATAATTGCTCCACAACAGATACGGCTGCTGGTAGAGGCTATAACCGTTGATAGATTTAGCAAGTTTTTTGTAAAGCGCACCTTGCTTGCCCAAATAAGGGTAATGGTCGCCAATAAACATTAATACAGTAGGCTTACTGCGCGTCTTCAAATAAGACGTAAGTTCATCCAAGGCTTTATCCGTTTGGCTGATACCGTACAGATACCGCCCGACTTCTGCCTGCTCTTCGGCAGTAAGACGGTTGTCTTTCACTGTGTATTTGGTTGTATCGGTGTAAGGGCCGTGATTTTGCATTGATACCGCATAAATGAAATTGGGTTTGTCAGATTTCTGCTCCAATGTTGTCCGAATTTGGCGCACAAGTGTACTGTCATCAATATAACCGCCCAAGCGGGTTTGATTTACGGTAAAATCGTCTTCAAAATATAAATTATCAAAACCATAGCTACGATATGCCTTGTCTCGGTTGTAAAAGCTGGCTGAAAACGGGTGAATAAAGCTGGTAGCATACCCCTGCTCTTGAAGATACGATGCAAAAGTGGGACGGGGGTTACCATCGGTAAACAGCTGATGAGGAATGTTTTCGTTGCCAATGCCTTTTACAGGTAGCCCAAACAGAAGTTCAAATTCTGTTTTACAGGTATACCCCCCAAAAGTAGGCACCAAGGCTTTTCCTTTATAACCTTCACGTGAAATGCGGTCGAAGTTGGCATAGGTGTCTTTCGATATGGGTAAGCCGCCAAAACGTCGAAAATCGGTATACGCCTCGGACATAATGAGGACTACATCGGGAGACTGGAAATCACCCGATTGGGGCTTGCTTTGCGTAGGCAGAAGTGCCTGAATTGCCTCTTGTGAGTAATTTTGCGGCTTATCAAGTTTCTGTGTAATCCGCTCGGACATGTTTTGGCTTAAAAAAGCAATTTGCATGTTTTTCTGGAATACTTCATCGCTGCTGTAAGGGTTATATGATGGTTGATAATCGATACCGCACAACTTATAGATGTTGGTATAAAGCGTGGGCACAGAAATAATTGCTGCGAGAAATACAATTGCACTTGCCCCCAGCGCGCACGATTTTATAGGCGGTATCGTAATACGAATACGCAAAAATGCAGCCCACAGCACATATATAATCAATATGGCTAAGTTAAGAACCATAACATAATTAATATCAATTTTGGTAAATCGGGCGATATCCGATACTTTGCCTGCCATGACAAGGTCAGCAAGTGTAAAATGCGTACCGTTGGCATCAAACTTAAAGTACTCTACCAGTGAAAGTACATATAACACGCCGCCCTCTATAAACATTGCAAGCCAAATTTGCCTTAAAATCAACGAAAGTGCCGCAAAAATAATGGCTACAAAAAAGTAATCATATATCAGCACCCCTACCGAACCTACCATAAAACGAAGCAAAGCAGGCAAGCTTTGCAAATGGGTATTTTCTACTACCAAAATCAACATCAACGGAAAAATAGCAACGGTAAGTATCGTTAATGTTCTATCCAAGTTACGGTCTGCTTTTATTCTGTTGTAAATACGTTGTACTAAACTCATATTTACCTCCTGCGCGAATCTAAGTTCTTTATCTGTCACTTATTATAACGAGCCAATCTTAAAAATTACCTCAAAAAATTCTTAAGAATTTATTACAATCAAATTTCAATTAATATTTTTTGTATGTTTTTTAACATAATTTGATTTTATTACCATTAAACTGATGAAAGCACCTCCGTCGTTACACAATACCTAATTCGATTTTAACATGAATCTATTGAAAATCAATAGAAATTATTTGACTTTTTAGCAAATTCAACTAATTTATGTATTTAAGACAATTGCGCATTTCATATGGGTATGCTAAACTGGAATAGTTAACAAATCAAACAGAAAGTGAGAACCAACTTATGCCCGAATTGGAACAAGAAATCTTAAAAACCTTGAATACAAATGGCAAATTACCAATTGCTCGTTTTGAGCTTAGAAATTCAAAAGAGCGCGATATTATTTCTACCGCGCTGAATTATGTGTGGATTACAGATGCCAATGATTCGATGGAACTTGTAAAATTACGCAGCGATGCTTTGCAGCGTCTTTTACAAGAAAAACTGATTTCGGTAAACTATACACTGGCAGTAACCGCAGCCTCTGATTATAAAATTTACTACGAAAGCACTGTTTATGCACTGCTGTGCAATTTGGTACAAGAAGGTAAAAACAAACCGGGATATTTATTTGACACTCCTGCCATCAAACGTGGCGAAGCCAAACTAACTGCCAAAGGGAAAAAAGCCTGTAAGATTTAACACTAAACAAAGCCCTCACGGATAATTCTGTGAGGGCTTTTTGCGTTATTTTTTTGACTGATAAATGCTCTTAAACACGTTGAGCAGTTGTGTCGACTTCTCGTTCACTTTATCAAAATCCATATGTGTTGTGTAACAGGTTTCCAGCTCATCATGAACTTCTTTTGCTTCTGCAAGCAGCCTGCTTGCTTCACCAAGCAGCTCGCCGATAGCTTTGCGGTTAAACGACAAGCGCTGCTTTTTGCTGCGCAAACCTTCTGCATCCATAAAACGTTTTGCATG
Source organism: Hydrogenoanaerobacterium saccharovorans (assembly GCF_003814745.1). NCBI lineage: Bacteria > Bacillati > Bacillota > Clostridia > Eubacteriales > Oscillospiraceae > Hydrogenoanaerobacterium > Hydrogenoanaerobacterium saccharovorans. Next base: position 2,068,356 of record NZ_RKRD01000001.1, read on the forward strand.
AATGTGACGGTAACATTCGATATCAAACGGATGATAACGGTTGGCAGTTAAGAAACCTACACCGATTTCTGGGATAAGAACATGCTCTAGCTTTTCAAAAGGAGACGAAATGCAGTAGCAAGAGATAATATCAAGCCCTGCTGCAAGCGCGTGCGAACGGATTGCATTCATCAGTAAGCGCGAAACCGCACCATATTCATCTTCCACCAAATAAATGCGTTCACAAAGTGCCTGGGGAGTGTTTTTGTATGTAGTAATGCCCTGCGCCGTTACCGCACTGAGAAAACGCACGGTTTCGGTTCCCCTGCCCTGCTTGCGCGCGCGGAACTCTTTGCCTGCCAAGCGAGTGGCATAGCGTGCAATTTTGCCTGCATCTACATACTCTGCTGTAATGCGGTAGCTATCGTTCAGCAGTGAGCCGGCTGCGGCAAGAAAGCGGCAGCAGCGCTCATGACAGCGTGCATTCTGTTTTGAAAGCTCCATAATTTTGTTACGTTCTTTTTGGAGCGCCTCCTCATCCCAGCAATCATTGAGACACACCAATGATTCAAATGCTCCGGGGTATTTAGGCTCGATAACATGGGGCGGGGTTTCAATTAACAACAAACTGCAATTTTGCAAACAGTAAAGCGGCGGATGTTCATCTGATAACTGGTTTTTAAAACAGCATGTACCGTTTTTACCCTATGAGAAGCGTATATTGTATGGACAATTACAGTTCATTCTCTTATACTGAAGGTATTGTAAAAGGAGGGGCGGAGCACTTGAAAAAATTTTGGAATAAATGGAAACAGACAACCGGTTTTATGCTGCCCCGCTTAAAATGGAACAGCCTGTTTATTTTAATTGCTGCAACCACCACCGTGATCGCAGTAATTGCTATGCTGTTGATTGTATATGTAATGAACCATCGGTTCGATGCATCGATTGACCGTACCTTACAGCAAAACAACATGCAAATTACAGACAACGTGGCAACCAGTATCGACAGCTACCTAGCAGAAATGATTTCCGTATCCGATACGATATCCAAACTGCTTGGCGGCAATAACGTCAACAGCGTATTTCAAAATTACCATTTTATGCTGCGCGATGACATTGATACAATTGCTGTATTTGACGAGCAGGGTAAACTTGTTATGAAGACAGACCAGCGACCTTTAAAACAGCACGTAGATGTAAAGCAGCAGGCATGGTTTCGCAGCGTAGCACCCGGCAGCCGGATATACACACTGACCGAACCCCACGTACAGCGGCTTTACGAGCAAGAATATCGTTGGGTTATTTCTTTAAGCAAAGGCATCGAATGGGAAGATGAAAATGGCAAGCATCGCGGTGTAATGCTTGTAGATATGAATTTTAACAATATGAAAGAGCTTTGCTCCAAAGAGATTGGCGAAAACGGCTACCTTTATATTGTAGGTGCAAACAATAAACTAATCTACCACCCCAGGCAGCAGATGATTTACGCAGGCATTACAGACAGCTCTGTACCAATCGCATGTAACCTCACCGAGGGCAGCATCATTGTTCCGCAGGATGACGGAGGCAGATTACTTGTGACTGTAAAGAAACTGAAAAGTACCGACTGGAAAATTGTAGGCGTTTGCTCGATGAACGGGTTGCTTACCTTTGACGGCGAACTGCGTAATTTTATTACGTTGGTTGTTGTTTGCGCCGCTATTGTAATTATTGTACTGTCTGTATCGGTATCGTTTTTAATCAGCAACCCTCTTCGCCGTTTAATGTACTTAATGGGACGTGTGGAGGCTGGTGAATTGAGTACTTTCTCTACCATACGCAGCGTTTACGAAGTCAACCAACTTTCCACATCATTTAACCAAATGGTTTATAAGATTAAACAGCTGATGGAACAGGTAATTCAAGAACAAAAACAGCTGCGCAAAAGCGAAATGAATACGCTGCATGCGCAAATTAACCCACACTTTTTGTACAATACCCTAGATTCTATTGTTTGGATGGCGGAAAGCGGAGACCAACAAAGCGTAGTAAAGATGATTACTGCTTTAGCACAGTTTTTTCGCCTTTCGCTTAGCGGCGGCAGCCACACCATCTCGGTTGCAGATGAACTGAGCCATGTTGAAAATTACCTGGTAATACAGAAAATGCGCTACGATGACCAGTTTTCTTATACCATTACAGCGGACGATAAGGTAAAAAACTGCAAAACTCTAAAAATAATGCTTCAGCCTATCGTCGAAAATGCCATTATTCACGGAGTGGGCAATCTGCCTTATCCCGGTGCAATCGATATCTTTGCTGAAATTGAGAATGGTAAATTAGTTTATACCGTACGTGATAACGGCTTTGGCATGAAACCCGAAAAACTAGAACATATTTTGGATAGTAACTCCTCATCGAAATCGCGGGTAGGTGTAAAAAATGTTCATCAGCGCATTCAGCTTATGTACGGCAATGACTTTGGTCTGCAATTTAAAAGTGAACTTGATGAGGGTACCGAGGTACGCATTGTGCTGCCGTTGATTGAGACGTAAAGGGGGATTCGCAAAATGGTTCGACGTATCACAGCTACACTTATGACGGTGCTGCTGGTGATTGTACTTGTTTCTTGCAGCACGGTAAAAAAAGAGTATCAGGTTGATCTGATTGTAAAATCAACCGACTCCGATTTTTGGGGCAGTGTGTATGACGGTGCGAAAGCTGCCGGAGCAAAATACAATATCAATCTGCGCTTCCTGGGCCCGGACGAAGAAAAGAATTACCGCAATCAAGTACGCATTATAGAGCAAAGTGCAGCACGCAAACCGGACGCAATTATTTTGGCTGCAGCAGATTATTCTATAATGACAAAGCCGATGGAAAATGCAGTTGATGCGGGAATTCCTGTTATTATGCTTGATTCTGCTGTTGATAGCGATCGATGGAAATCTTTTGTATCCACCGACAACACCAACGCCGGTGCTGTTCTTGCTGCCGAGGTGGCAAAGCGGGTAGATAAAAGCGATGCCAAAATCGGAGTAATTAGTTTTGTAAAAAACTCCTCGCCTTCCCAAGAACGCTATTCCGGCTTTACAAATTATATCACGCAAAATACACGTATGAGCATTGCAAGCACTGTTTATTGTGATTCTGATATCGATTTGGCTCGCAAACTTACGCTGGAAATGATAAAAAACTCCCCCGATATAACCGTTATTGTCGGGCTAAACGCGCAGGCTGCAACTGGTGCTGCCCGTGCACTTGCAGAGCTTGGGCGCAAAGATGTTTTTTTGGCTGCGATTGACTGCACAGTGGAGCAGGCTGCCTATATGGAACAGGACATTTTAAAGGTTGCTGTTTTGCAAAACCCTTACTTAATGGGCTATTTCAGCGTACAAACCACTTATAAGGTGCTAAAAAAAGAACTGGTAGAGAAAAACATTGCAACAGACGTTTGTGTGGTTGATAAAGAAAATATGTTTTCTGAAGAGGTGCAGCAACTGATTTTTCCGTTCTATTAATTAAATGCAAAGACACGTTTTAGGCGCACTGCAAAAGTGCGCCTTTATTGCTGTTATTCAGCAAACCGTAAAAATTGTCGAACTAAAAATCATATTTTACCTCATGACAGTTATTTTTTACATTCTACTTGCTGTAAGACTTTGCTATGATATATACATAAAGCGAAACGTTTCGCATAACTACAGAAGGGGTGAGAGTGATGACAGAACTACTTAAGATGTGCGGTATCTCAAAGTCTTTCCCGGGTGTTAAGGCTTTAAGTGATGTCAGCCTGACTTTATATCCCGGCGAAGTTCACGCACTGTGCGGCGAAAACGGCGCCGGTAAATCTACTTTGATGAAAGTGCTTTCAGGTGTATACCAGGCAGATGAAGGCGAAATCTACATCAATGGTGAAAAAGTAACAATCGAAAATACAAAAAAAGCCCAGCAGCTGGGCATCAGCATCATTTTTCAGGAGTTTAACCTCTGCTCGCATTTAACGGTAGCCGATAACATCTGGTTGGACCGTCAGCCCAAAAAAGGGGCATTTATAAACGATAAAAAACTGATGGAAAAAACGCAGGAGATTTTAAACGAATTGGGGCTTTCTATCAACCCCAAAGCTCGTATCCGCACACTTAGCGTAGCAGAGCAGCAAATGGTAGAAATTGCAAAAGCCATTTCGTTCAACTCTAAAATCTTAGTTTTAGATGAACCTACCGCAGCGCTTACCGAATCGGAGATAGAGCGCTTGTTTTCAATTATCCATAAGCTCAAAGCAAAGGGTGTGGGAATGATTTATATTTCTCACCGCCTTGAGGAGCTTTCGCGGATTACAGACCGTGTCTCGGTAATACGTGACGGGCAGTATATCGGTACAGAAAACTATGCAGATGTTACAATTGACCGCCTTGTGCAAATGATGGTGGGACGCGAATTGAGTGCTAAGTTCCCTGTTTATCAGCGTACCATAGGCGATGTACTGTTTGAAGGCCGCAACATTGTAAACAACAAAGTAAATGTTGAAAATATTAAGGTAAAAGCCGGCGAAATCGTAGGCATTGCAGGGTTGATGGGTGCAGGGCGCACTGAGCTTGCAAGGGCAATTTTTGGCGCGGATAAAACATTGAGCAAAGAGATTTTTATTGAAGGAAAATCTGTTACAGTCAATTCGATTACCGCAGCCATCAAAAACGGGATCGGTTATATCACGGAAGACCGCAAAAAAGACGGTTTGGCTCTGAATATGACAGTAGAGCGCAACATCAACTTGGCGCATATCCCCAACTTGTGTAAAAATGGCTTTGTTGATGCAGCGGAGGCGGATAAAAACGCGCTGGAGTATATCGACAGCCTGCGCATTAAAACCCCCAGCATGCGCCAGAAAGTAACCAACCTTTCGGGCGGAAATCAGCAGAAAATTGTTTTAGCCAAATGGCTGTGCAACGACATTAAAGTGCTTATTTTTGACGAACCTACGCGCGGCATTGACGTAGCCGCAAAATATGAGGTTTATGAACTGATGAACCGGCTAAGCGACAATGGCGTTGCCGTTATTATGATTTCATCCGATCTGCCGGAAATCCTCGGTATGAGCGACCGCATTTTGGTTATGCACGGCGGCAAAATAAACGGCGAACTCAGCCGTGAAGAAGCAACACAAGAAAAAATACTGCGCTATGCCGCGGGGCTGCAAATTGAAGATAGGAAGGGTGCTTGATATGTCTGCTCAGTTAAAATATTCGTCTTCCAAAACAGAAACAGGGCTGCAAAAAAATAAAAGTGAGTTTTTGCAAAAGTTTTTAGTATTTGGCGTTTTAATCGTTCTTGCTGCTCTGTTTGGAGTTCTCACCAAAGGAAACTTCTTAAAACTTGACAACTTACTTACCATTGCGCTGCAAGTAACACCCTATGCAGTACTGGGATTTGGGCTAACTTTTGTACTGATTACCGGCGGAACGGATTTGTCAGCCGGTTCGGTAGTAGGATTCGGCGGTATTGTGTGCGCCAAAGTATTGTCAATGGGTATGGGTATCCCTCTTGCCATTGTCGCGGGTTTGTTGGCAGGTTCACTTGCAGGCTTAATCAACGGCTTGTTTGTTACAAAACTAAACGTTACTCCGTTTATTGCCACACTGGGCACGCAATACGCATTTCGCGGGCTGACACAATTGGTTGGCCAAGGCAAGCCTGTTTCTGTGCAGGCACTGGAAAATAAAGAGATTGTAGCATCTTTTAAATTTATCGGCGGAGGCACCATTTTCGGCAACATCCCCTTCCCTACAATTATTATGCTTATTGCCGCAATCGTGCTTGGTATTATTCTTTCAAAAACAGGTTTTGGGCGAAGATTGTATGCCACCGGTTCTAATGAAGAGGCTGCAAAACTTTCGGGTGTAAACACGATTCGTACAAAACTTACAGCGTATATTATCTGCGGTGCAACCGCTGCTACGGCAGGTATTCTTTTGGCTGCACGCCTTGCCTCTGCACAATCCAATGCAGGCACCGGCTACGAGCTTGAGGGTATTGCGGCCGCAGTGATTGGCGGCACCTCTGTAATGGGCGGTGAAGGCGGCATTTTGGGTACTGTTATCGGCGCATTTGTAATGGGTGTTTTGCGTAACGGGCTCAATCTGCTAAAGGTAGATGCCTTTGTGCAGATGGTGATTATAGGCACAATTATAGTCATTGGCGTATGGTACGACACCAAACGAAGAAAAAAACAAGGTTTTTAATCGTGGCAAACCGCAAATAGCGGTACATTATATGTAAAAATCAAATAAAAAGGAGCTGTATTTATGAAAAAGTCAATTGGTATCCTCTTGGCACTGGTTCTCGTGGTTTCTATGTTCGCCGGGTGCGGCAGCAAACCCGCCCCTAGCTCAGCAGCACCGGCAGATTCATCTTCAGCAGCACCCTCTGAAGCTACAGCAAAAGAGACTATAAAAATTGCTCTTGTAACCAAAATGGTGGATTCCCCCTACTGGCAAACCGTAAAAAGAGCAGCAGAAGAAAAAGCAAAAGAGTTGGGCAATGTTGAAGTTACCCATCTTGGCCCACCCACCGAAGCCGACATTGATAAGCAAGTACAGATTATCGAGACCTGCATCAATGACGATTACGACGGAATCATTCTCGCAGCTTGCGACAAAGATGCTCTGATTGCCCCTGTACAAAAGGCAAAAGACGCAGGTATCCCGGTTGTTATGATTGACTCGGGCATTTCGGAACCTGTATATGATGCTTTCCTTGCTACCAACAACGTACAGGCTGGTGCAGAATGTGCTAAGCTAATGTCAGATTTGATTGGCAACAAAGGTAAAGTTGCAATTGTAAACTTTGCAGCAGGCACCCAAACTGCTATTGACCGTGAAACAGGATTTACCGAAGAAATTAAAAACAACCATAAAGATGTTGAAATTGTCGGCGTGCAATACTGCGATTCCGACCCGACAAAAGCAGCAAACCAAGCAACCGACTTTATTACCGCCAATCCTGATATTAAAGGTATTTGGGGCGCAAATGACCAATCCGCCGTTGGTGTTGCCCAGGCTGTAACCGAAAAAGGCAAAGGCGACAGCATTATGGTAGTCGGTTTCGATAACTCCGATGACATCAAAGCAGGGTTAAAGTCCGGCACCATCAAAGGTACCGCTGTACAGATGCCTACCATGATGGGCTCGATGGGCGTGCAGATTGTAGTAGATATTCTTGGCGGAAAAGCTCCCGCTGAAAAAGATGTTGACACCGGTGTTACTATGGTAACCTTTGAAAACTATACAAGACCGGCTATGGACGTTATTCTCAACCAGTAAAATCTTCATTTTTGTTTCTTTTCTTTTCAGAACGTAAAGTCTGCGGCAAATTGCCGCAGACTTTGTTCTGTTTATCTTACCAAAATCCGGTGATTTTTCTACAAAAATCAGCTATAATCTAAATAAGATTAAAAGGAGGCGGACAAGATGTACAAACTGATTTTTGCCGATGATGAAGCACCGGTTCGCAGAAACATAGCAAAATTGATACCTTGGGAAAAATTTGGTTTTGAATTGATTGGATGCTGTGCCAATGGCCACGAAGTGTTGGATTTAGTGGAAAAAGACCCGCCTGATTTGTTAATTACCGATATTAATATGCCTTTCGTAAGCGGGATTGACGTAGCGCGAGAACTGAGGCGCGATTTCCCCACTGTAAAGATAATTTTTTTAACAGGCTACAACGATTTTAATTATGCGCAACAGGCGATTGACCTTAACGTTTTAAAGTATATTTTAAAACCGGTAAGTGCGCAGAGCCTTTCAGAGTGCCTGCAAGAGGTAAAACAGATGCTTGATGCGGAGTACCAGCAGAACTACGATCGCTCCAGGCTCGAAGATTTTTACCGGCAGAATGAATCGATTATGCAAATGGTTTTTTTATATGCTTTGGTTACAACGGGCATTTCAAATACCGAGGCAAAGAAAAAAGCAGAGCTTTTGGGGCTAAATTACCTTAAGGGAGACCTGTTTCAAGTTGCTGTATTAATAGAAGACGGAATGCGCAGCGAACAATGGACAGATGACTCGGTAGATTTGATGAACTTTGCTGTTTACAACATTGCAAAAGAGATATTGGAACGCGAAAATATTGGCACAGCTATATTCAATGGCAGCGCTGTCATTGCAATTTTAAGCAAAAGTACAGCCATTGACACAGAACATTGGCAAGAAAAAACAGTTTTCGCTTTGCAGGAGATACGGGAAGCAATTGAAAAACATTTGAAGTTTACCATTACCATCGGGGTGGGAAACACCTGCAGTGAATACCGTTCTATCCATGTATCTTACGATGAGGCTATTTCTGCGTTGGGTTACCGTTGGGCAATTGGTACCAACAAAGTAATTTTTATTGCAGATATTGAACCGCAGCGCCACAGCACACTTGTTTTTGATAAAGAAAAGGAACAGCTTCTGTTGGATTGTATGAAGATAAACAACCCACAAAAACTGGAAAAAGCAGTTGACAATCTACTGCTTGAAGCCAGTAAATATATGAGTATCGAATCGCTGCGTGCTTATATTATTACAATTATTTTTTGTGTCATTCGCGAAGCAGATAACATCCGCCTTGATACAAAGCAACTGCTCGAGCTCGGTGATATCCGCAAGGTTTTGGAATGCGAACAGGTTGAGGAAATGCGAAAAATTTTGCTGCAGGTTTGCAATTGCATGATGAAGTGCATTTCACAAAACCGTAAAAACAGCTGTTCTGCCGCTGTTACACAAGCAATTCAGTTTATTCACGAACAACTTGCAAACGATACACTCTCGGTAGATATGGTTGCAAAACACCTGCACATGAGTTCCAGTTATTTTCGCGCTGTATTTAAAAAAGAAGTTGGAGCTACCTTTGGTAACTACCTGACAGAGCAACGTATGGAAAAAGCCAAAGACCTCATTTGTACAACCGCATTGAAAAACTATGAGATTTCAGAGGCGGTAGGATACGCTGACCCCCATTACTTTAGCTATTGCTTTAAAAAACATTTTAAAATAGCACCAAATGAGATGCGCGAAAGCTTAAACTAAGTTAAAAAACACATGTTTAACATCGGTTTTTTATATTGACACTTTAGATTTAGCGTGGTATTATTTTATTAAAGCGAAACGTTTCGCTTAAGCGATATTGAAGTTATATTTTTAAAATAGCAACAGTATCGATTCAAACTATTTTATCGAACAACATATTGTGTAAACGGCAGTAAAACTGCTTTTTCATATCACAAAATCCGAAACGTTTCGGGGAAAGAGGGATACATATGCCACTGGTAACTTCCGAAAAAATAATGCTGCGTGCCCAAAAAGAAGGTTACGCCGTAGGTGCTTTTAATGTTGAAAATATGGAGATGGTGCAGGCTGTTATTGAAGCTGCAGAAGAAATGCGAGCACCCGTATTGCTGCAAACTACCCCATCTACCGTGCGCTATGCAGGTTTAGAAGTTTATTATGCAAGTATTGCCGCATTGGCAAAAAAAGCAACGGTTCCCATTGCTGTGCATCTTGATCATGGAGAAAGTTTCGACCTTGTTGTGCGTGCTATCCGTGCAGGCTACACCTCGGTTATGATCGATGGTTCTCATGGTAGTTTTGAAGAAAACATTGAGCTTACCAAGCGCGTTGTAGCGGTTGCCGCACCCAACGAAATACCGGTGGAAGCCGAACTAGGCAAAATCGGGGGTAAAGAAGATGATTTGGACGGTGGCGATGGCGGAGGCTATACCGACCCTGAAAAGGCAAAGGAGTTTGCCGAGCGTACAGGTATTTCATCGCTTGCGGTTGCCATTGGTACCGCGCATGGTATTTATTCAGGTATCCCCAAACTAGATGTAGAACGACTGAAAGCGATTCGAAAAATTGTGGAAATTCCCCTCGTTTTACACGGTGCATCAGGACTTTTGGATAAAGATGTGGTAGAATGTATTTCTGAAGGAATTTGTAAGGTGAACTTTGCAACCGAACTGCGTATTGCATTCAGCGACGGTGTAAAAAGTGTACTGAGCGAAAAACCTGATACCTTTGACCCGAAAGCATACGGAAAAGCCGGCAGAGAACGTGTAAAAGAACTGGTTAAGAACCGGATGACGGTATGCGGATGTACGGGTAAATACTAAACTTCGGAGTTGATATCTATGGCAGCCACAATGAAAGACATTGCCAATTACACTGGTCTTGGCTTGGCAACCATCTCAAAATACTTTAACGGGGGCAATGTACTTGAAAAAAACAAGGTTGCTATTGAACAGGCAATTGAAAAACTAGATTTTACCGTAAATGAATTTGCACGCGGGCTAAAAACCAGCAAATCCAAAACAGTTGGTGTGATAATCCCAGAACTCAGCAATATTTTCGTAACCAACATCATTACGATCATTGAAGATATTTTGAGAAAAAAAGGTTACGGTGTGATTGTGTGCGACTGCCGCACCGATGAAACTCTTGAAAGAGAATCCGTACAGTTTTTAGTAAATAAAATGGTGGATGGAATCATTAATATGCCGGTTTGCAAAGACGGCGAACATTTGGAGCCCGCGCTTGCAAAAAACATCCCCGTTGTGCTTATCGACCGTATGATTAATAATTTGAAAGCTCGTGTGGATGCAGTTGTTGTGGATAACGTAAGTGCTTCTGAAAAGGCAACTTGTCATCTGATAGAAAACGGGCATCAAAAAATCGGCATCGTCATCGGTCCGCGCGAGATATTCACTTCGCAGCAGCGCCTGCTGGGCTACAATCAGGCATTTATCAAAAATGGGCTGATCCCCGACAATGGGCTGGTAGAATACAGCGACTACACCGTACAGGGCGGCTACGAAAGTATGAAGTTGATGCTTGCGCGCCACAGCGATTTAACTGCAGTGTTCGTAACCAACTACGAAATGACGCTTGGTGCAATTATCGCAATCAATGAGCTTGGTATCAAACTACCTCAGGAGCTGTCTGTCATCGGTTTTGACAACATGCAGCTTTCTCAGGTGGTTAAGCCGAAACTTACCATCATTACGCAGCCGCTTGAAGAAATCGGCGAGCAAGTTGCAAAAGTAATGCTGTCACGACTTTTAAGCAACGGTGATTATCAACCCGATATTATCACACTTTCTACGCAATTACAGCTTGGCGAATCGGTGAATATGCCAAACAAATAGTTAAGAGCACGGCGCGTTGCGCCATCTCTTTTAAGCCGATAGCGAAACGTTACGTTATGAGGTGAAATATGAAACACTTATTATTGGGAATCGACATTGGTACCTCTGCTTGCAAAGTTGCATTGTTTACCCACAACGGTGAGGTAGCTGCACAAGGCAGCGGTGACTACAAGGTGTATTACCCGCAACAGGGTTGGGCAGAGCAAAACCCTGAGGAATGGTGGCAAGCGGTATGCAATGCCATCCGCACAATGCTTGCAGAAAACAGCATCGACCCCTCCGCTATTGCAGGAATTGGCATTGACGGGCAAAGTTGGTCTGCAATCCCCATAGATGCAAATGGGAATGTGCTTTACAATACCCCTATTTGGATGGACACACGAGCAGCAGACATCTGCGAGGAGTTAAAAGCTACTGTGGGCGAAGAAAAGCTCTTTGCACTTTGCGGGAACCCACTTCAACCCTCTTATACCCTGCCGAAAATTTTATGGTACAAAAAGCATCAGCCTGAAGTGTACAACAATACATATAAAATTCTTCAATCCAACAGCTTTATTGCTTATCGGCTGACAGGGGCAATTACGCAGGATGTTTCGCAGGGCTACGGCTTACACTGTTTTGATATGCGAAACGGCTGCTGGAACCTTGACATCTGCAACGAACTCGGCATCGACGCGGCAATGCTGCCCGAAATAGTACCTTGTCACCAGGTAATTGGCAGCGTTACACAACAGGCAGCACTGGCAACGGGGCTTGCCGAGGGAACTCCCGTTGTGGCAGGCGGCTTGGATGCCGCATGCGGCACACTGGGTGCAGGGGTAATCCATGCAGGAGAAACGCAGGAACAAGGCGGGCAGGCAGGCGGAATGAGTATCTGTATGGGCACTTACCATGCCGATAAACGCTTAATACTCGGCTGCCATGTGGTGCCTAACCTGTGGTTGCTGCAGGGCGGAACGGTTGGCGGCGGTGGGGTGGTTCGCTGGTTTGAGCAGGAATTCTGCGCCGAAGAGCGAAACGTTTCTTCCATCAATCACACCAACTCGTTTTATGAAATGGATCAAGCAGCTTCCTCCATCCCCGCGGGCAGCGACGGTTTGGTTTTTCTGCCTTATATGGCGGGGGAACGTTCCCCTATTTGGGACAGTAAGGCAAAAGGTGTTTACTACGGTATTGATTTTGCAAAAACACGCGCACATTTCATCCGTGCCAGTATGGAGGGCGTTGCATTTTCGCTGAAACATAATTTAGATATTGCAGAAAGTGCAGGCGTTCGCGCCGATGTTTTACGCGCAATGGGTGGAGCAGCCAACAGCAGGCTGTGGACGCAAATCAAGGCGGATGTCACCAATAAAAAAATTGTTGTTCCCTCTTCGGATACCGCAACCACTCTAGGCGCAGCTATTTTGGCAGGCGTGGGCACGGGTATTTACAAAAACTTCGACGAAGCTGTAAGCAAAACAGTTGCTGTCAAGCGTGAACATCTGCCCAACCCGCAAAATCATGCTATTTATCAAAAGGTTTATAAAACTTATCTTGCCTTGTACGAAAAGTTAAAAGATATCATGCATCAATAGGAGGTATTGCAATGAAAGCAGCAGTTTTATACGGCAATGAGGATATCCGATACGATGAATACCCTACCCCCGAGGTGAAACCGGGCACCGTAAAAGTAAAAGTACGTGCAACCGGAATTTGCGGCAGCGATGTACCGCGTGTGTTACATAACGGTGCCCACTTCTACCCCGTTGTACTGGGGCACGAATTTTCTGGCGATGTGGTGGAAATAGGCGAAGGGGTTACCAACGTGAAGGTGGGCGATACGGTGTCGGGTGCACCGCTTGTGCCCTGCCTAAAGTGCAGCGACTGCCAAAACGGCAACTATTCGCTGTGCAAGCACTACAGTTTTATTGGTTCACGCGAGCAGGGCAGCTTTGCAGAGTATGTGGTAATGCCTGCCATCAACGCGGTAAAGTACGATGCATCCATCCCTTACGAACAGGCTGCCATGTTTGAGCCCTCTACCGTAGCATTGCACGGGGTAATGTGCAACGATTACCAGGGCGGTGAGTACGTCGCAGTATTAGGGGGCGGAACCATCGGCATTTTTACTATGCAATGGGCTAAAATCTTCGGCTCTAAAAAGATTGTTGTATTCGATATTGATGAAGGACGGCTGGCTTTGGCAAAACGTTTGGGCGCAGATGCAGTCATCAACACCACCAAAGAAAATTACCTGCACGAAGCGATGGAGATTACCGAAGGCAAGGGTTACGGCTATGTATTTGAGGCGGCAGGCAACACCGCAACCATGCACATGGCATTTGAAGTAGCCGCTAATAAGGCACATGTCTGCTTTATTGGTACACCGCATGTGGATATGACCTTTACCCCCAAACAATGGGAAAACATGAACCGCAAAGAGTTTAAGCTTACCGGTTCGTGGATGAGCTACAGTGCACCGTTCCCTGGCAGAGAATGGGAGCTCACCGCGCACTATTTTGCCACTGGGCAGCTGAAGTTCGACCCTGAATTTATCTTTAGAAAATTCCCGATGGCAAAAGTTGACGAAGCGTTTGCATTGTATAAAAACCCATCGCAAGTGCATGGTAAAATTTTGCTGATAAACGAATAGGCGGTGGCAGAATGATTACAACCGTTACTTTAAATACCGCGATTGATAAACTATACATAGTCCATAGCCTATTGCCATATGAAGTTATGCGCGTAAACGAGGTAAACAATACAGCAGGCGGGAAAGGGCTGAATGTATCGCGTGTGGCGGCTTTAGCAGGCGAACAGGTGATTGCTACGGGTTTTACAGGTGGTTATAACGGGCAGCTTTTCGAGTCGCTCATCACACAGCCAAACATTACAACCTCTTTTACCAAAATTCAAGGCGAAACTCGCTGCTGCATTAATATACGAGACACCGCAACAAATCACAGCACCGAATTTTTAGAGCCGGGCTGTTCTGTTAGTGAGTCAGAACTAGAGCAATTTACAAAAGATTATATAAAAGCCATTGAAAATGCGGATGTGGTTACCATTTCAGGCAGTAAGCCTAAAGGCGTACCAACCGATTTTTATAAAAGGCTGATTGCCCTTGCAAAAGACAATGGCAAACACGTAATCCTCGATACCAGCGGGCAGACACTGAAAGAAGCAATAAAAGCAAAACCTACCATGATTAAACCAAACACCGATGAAATCCGCCAACTGCTAGATGTAGATATTCACTCACGTGAGGAGCTTATAGACGCAGCACAACGCCTGCACAACAGCGGAATTGCCATTGTTGTGGTTTCGCTTGGCAAAGACGGCGCGCTGATTGTTTGCAAAGAGGGAGTTTATCAGGGAATTACTCCCGATATCCCCGTAGTAAATACCGTTGGATGCGGTGACAGCATGGTAGCGGGTTTTGCAGTGGGGTTATCGCGCAAATACACGATGGAAGAAACCATTCGGTTTGCCATGGCAGTATCTACTGCAAATGCACTCACCATGGAGACTGGCAGTTTTCGTCAGGAAGATTTGGATTGGCTGCTTACTCAGGTCGAAGTAAAAAAATATAATAAATGATAGAAAGAAGGCAATTCGATGACAAATTTCGTAGATCCAAAAAAAGTCCCCCAAAAAGCACTTTATAACGGTACGCAAATTCCTTGCATTGGCATGGGTACTTTTGGTTCCGACCGCTTTACTCCGGACCAGGTATCGCAAGCGGTGGCAGGCGCCATCAAAGTGGGGTATCGTCTGTTTGACTGTGCCTCTGTTTACGGCAACGAAGATTTAATTGGCAAGGTGTTCGCACAAGCCTTTGCCGAAGGTACAGTAAAACGCGAGGAGCTGTTTATAACCTCAAAAGTTTGGAACGACATGCATGGCAAAGGCGATGTTCTTCTTTCATGCGCAAAAACGCTCAAAGATTTGCAACTGGATTATATTGATGCTTATTTTGTTCACTGGCCGTTCCCTAACTACCATGCACCAGGCTGTGACGGCGATGCAAGGAACCCTGACTCAAAGCCTTTCTCGGTTGACCGGTTTATGGCAACCTGGCGGCAGATGGAAAAATTGGTTGATATGGGGCTTGCAAAAACCATAGGTATGTCGAGCATGACAATCCCTAAGTTAGAAGCTGTATTGCCCCTTTGCCGCATCAAACCCGCCCTTATCGAAATGGAACTTCACCCCTGCTTCCAGCAGCCCGAGCTGTACGATTACTGTGTTGCTCGCGGAATTCAGCCCATTGGGTTCTGCCCCATCGGCTCCCCCACCCGCCCCGACCGTGATAAAACCGAAACAGACGTTGCAGATATTGAAGTGCCTGAGGTTGTGGAAATTGCAAAAGCACACAACGTTCATCCCGCCGTTATTTGCCTAAAGTGGGCTGTACAGCGCGGGCAAATTCCCATTCCGTTCTCTATCCATGAAAAGGAATATGTCAGCAATTTGCGCTGCACCATAGAAGACCCATTAACTGATAAAGAAATGGAAATCCTGAAAACGGTAGATAAAAACTGCCGCCTCATAAAAGGCCAGGTTTTCTTGTGGGAAGGCGCAAAAGGTTGGGAAGATTTATGGGATTTGGACGGCGTGATTACAAAATAGGAGGCTTGCTGTATGTTAAAAGGAATACCGAGTATTCTCACCCCAGAATTGCTGAAAATACTGATGGAAATGGGGCACGGCGATGAACTGGTAATTGCAGACGGCAACTTCCCCCGTTTTGCGCATCCCGAACGGGTAGTCCGCTTGGATGGTCATGACATACCGGAAATACTGGATGCTGTGCTGAAATTTATGCCGCTAGACCCTTACGTCGACCACCCCACAGTTTTTATGGCGGTATTGCCCGATGACCCTTACGTTCCCGAAATTTGGCCTGTATATCAAGAAATCGGTAATAAATACGAAAAAAAGGGCTTGCGCGACATAACCATCAATAAGTTTGATTTTTACGACCGAGCAAAAAAAGCATATGCAGTGGTCACTACCAGTGAAACGGCGTTGTATGCCAATATTATTTTGAAAAAAGGTGTAATCACCGAATAAACTTTTTATACAGTAAAATAAGTTAACGTTAAAACAAGTAAGTAGCTGCACATAAAAATTGCAACTGCTTACTTGTTTTTTGTTACAATAGTAGAATCCTTTTAAAAAATAAATATATTCTGTGTTATCTCTAAATATTTTGTCGATTAATGTCGATATAATGGTAAATTGTTAGATAAGCAACTCTGCTCACTGGCAAGTACAATCCCCTTGATGGTATCTAGCTCTACTATTGCGGCTTCACAAGAAAAAATTTATGGAGGAGAAACGAAATGAAAAAAGCAATTAAGCAATCTACGCTGGTCTTTCTTTTAAACACAGTCTCGATTATATTGGTTATCGGCGTGATGACAACATTTTTTATAAATGTTAGATTTAATCAGCAAATTGATAAAGCCAACACAGATCGTTATGATTTGGCTTTCAACGCAAACCGATTTTTAAGTGCATCAGACTATTTAACATCTGAAGTCCGTGCATATGCAGCTACAGGAGATAACGTTCATTACGACAACTACTGGAACGAAGTAAACAACCTTAAAAATCGTGATATCGGTGTTGAAAATATGAAAAGCATCGGTATTACACAAGAAGAGCAGGCGATGATTGATGAGATGGCTACCATCTCCAACAATCTTGTAACGCTCGAAGACCAAGCGATGAAAGATGTGAAAGCAGGAAAAAAAGCAGATGCAATTCAATCTGTTTTTGGTAAGGATTATGAAAGCGGTAATGTAAAAATTTCTGAGTTGAAAACAAATTTTATCAGCATGCTTGATAAAAGATCTAAGGATAAAATTGATAACCTTGTTGTAACAAATAATATATTGGAATTATTATCTATCGTATTTATCGTTTTTGTTGTACTAATTCAAATTCTATCATTTGTAGTCATTCGTAAAAAAGTAATAAAGCCCATTATTGCGGTACAGAGTGAAATGATGGAAATAGCCAACGGGAACCTCTCATCTTATTTTGCTTTAGAGCCGGATACTTCTGAAATTGGAATGCTGGTGGCTTCTATTATCTCCACCAAAGATGAAATCAAAAAGTACATCAGTGATATTTCTGAAAAGCTCAAATTATTGGCACATGGCGATATAACAGCGGAAGTTGACATGGACTACATTGGTGATTTTAAACCTATCAGAGAGTCAATGGTTGAAATTATTGAATCTTTAAACGAGACCCTTTTCCAAATAAGCCAATCTGCCGATCAAGTAGCAGGAGGTTCTGAGCAAGTATCCGGCGGTGCACAGGCACTAAGCCAAGGTGCAACCGAACAGGCTAGCTCGGTACAAGAACTGTCTGCTACTATTACTGAAATCTCTCAACAAGTAAAAATGAATGCACAAAACACAAATCAGGCAAATACTATAACTACACAAGCGGCTGCACAACTGATGGATAGCAATGAGAAAATGAAGCAAATGATTGTCGCTATGGAGCAAATCAGCAATTCATCAAAAGAAATCGGAAAAATAATTAAGGTAATCGACGATATTGCATTTCAAACGAATATTTTGGCTCTAAACGCAGCAGTAGAAGCAGCAAGAGCAGGTGCTGCCGGAAAAGGCTTTGCAGTAGTTGCCGATGAAGTCAGAAATCTTGCAAGTAAATCTGCAGATGCGGCAAAAAACACCACAAACCTAATTGAAAATGCAATACTGTCCATTAAAAACGGCACGACCATTGCTCAAAATACTGCCAATACTTTGTCGGAAGTAATGCTAAGCTCCAAGCAGTCCACCGAATTGATGGAAAGCATTGCACGCGCAACAGACCAACAGGCAAGCTCCATTACACAAGTAACGCAGGGTGTTGAGCAAATATCCGCTGTAGTTCAGATGAATTCTGCAACCGCAGAAGAAAGTGCCGCATCGTCAGAGGAGTTGTCTTCTCAGGCGCAGATGCTTAAAGAATTGGTGAGCAACTTTAAACTCAAAAAGGATGCTAAAATATTTCATTCTTTAGCCTCTGATGAGTATAAGGAGCAAAAAGTTGCCAATGAATATGATACAGCAAAATACTAAGGTATGCTGAATTTGCGCTAATGGCTTAGAAATAGCAATTATAAAACTAAAAAAATGCAGGAGAAAAGGCTATGGTACCTTAAGGGGGTGGTACCATAGCCTTTTTGGGGATTTATAAAAAGGGGGGGATTATGCCCTTTCTATCGTAGTGTCTTCGGTTATACTTTCAAGGACATTGTAAGAACTGTCATACGCATAAAACGTAAAGGTAGCCTTGTAGAAATAACCTGGTTTAGCAGTATATGTACGACTAATACCTGTTGAATAATCATGTTCTTTTATTTCAAATGTTTTAACCGATTTCCAGGATTTTGTCATATCTGCTCTTTCTTTGAGGACTACTTTGATGCCGCAGGAATTCGTGTTGTTGACAAAAAGACTTCCCTCAACCTTTGCTTCACCGTCTTCAATAATTAACCCGTATGACCCAATATCAAGATAAGACAAACGTGCCCAAGCGGTTGTAGCCATCCCTAAAGAGAGAACGACTGCGAGAACGATGCAAAGAAACTTTTTCATTTTACTTCCTCCTTAAAATTATGTGTCATATATGGAACTACAAAACACCACAAAATGTTACACTATAAAAATTTATTTATATTTTTCGATACTTGCTGCAATTTTAATTAAAGCATTGCTTGTAAGAGGGTCGTTTCCTTTTAAAACAAATTTATAACCATCAATTTCAAGTACCAAAGTATGTCTTCCATCTTTGCTGTTTAAAAATGCAATGTTATCGCCCACAGCTATTTTTTTATAATCTACATTCTCTGTATCAAAAAATGTTTGCTTATTCGTTATTTTCTCTTCAAGAAAAGATATTCTTTCTCCATCTTTCGTAATATACGAGATTCTTAAAGATCCTTGTTGCCATTTCATTGTAATGTTGGTAAAGCCCTTTGGCAGACGGGTGGGAACATAAATATAATCCCAATTTTGCGGCATCTCTGAAATGTCGTAGGTTAAATCGGCGTAAGTAACTTTGTCGTTTAAAACCACGCCGTAATTATCGCGCAAAGACAATACATAGTTGAAGAACTCTGTACGAATAGCATCAACCGATAAAATCAATGTACTAGAGCCAACAATGATAACCGCAAATATTGCCGCCACTGTTCTCAAAGGTTTGGGTAACCTGCGCTTTTTCTTTTCATGTTTTTTTATAAGCTTACGCATTTTTCTTTCAAACTCGGCTGACGGCTCAAATTCATCAACAGTATCGTATTCCTGCTTGATTTTTTCTCCTTCCTGCTCAATATAGTCTTCGGCTGCCCGTTTTAGCATTAAGTCAAACAGTTCTACATTAATATTCTGTTTACTCATTCACCTTCACCCTCTTACATTCTAGCAGCTTTACAATTTTTTTCTTTGCCCTGTAAATTCTTACTGCTACATTATTGTCGGATATATTTAACATCTCGGCAATTTCTTTGTTTGAATATCCCTGTCCCATTTTGAGCAAAAATGGTGTTTTCAGTTCGTCTTTCAATTCATCAATTATTTCCATGATAAGGTTGTATTTCTCCGAACTGACTATGTCGTCTTGGATATCTATTTTGTCGTCGATAATTTCATATTCCAAACTGTCAAAATCCATTGTTTTGTTTTTATTTTGTTTTTTTAAAATGGTAAGGGATGTGTTCTTCACAATAGTAACCAAATAGTTGAGTGTTTTATTACACTCTAAATTGTGAACTTTTTGTAAATTGTTTCCCAGCTTAATAAAAGCCTCATGCACTGCGTCTTCTGCCAAGCTCCTATCTTTTAATATTGAATAAGCATAATTGAGCATAATTCTTTTATAGCGGTTGTAAAGCTTCTCGTAAGTGGATTTCTCATCGTCAGTGAACAATTCCGAAGTCAATTGCAGCATATTTGATCCCCCGAATGCAATTTTTTCAGTGGAAAATTATGTATCTAATATACCTTAAATTTCATATTTCGTCAAATAAACACAAATTTAAACTTTAGCTTTCTATCCTTAATTTAACAATAAAAATTGATGCAAAATATCACAAAAAGAGCCGCTCAAAAATGAGCAGCTCTTTTATTCATTGCATCAAAGCACCCTAAACGTTACATCATCCAAATCCATTGATTGACCTTCATTTGCTGAAACAACAAATTGTACTCTAACCTGTTTGATATTGTTGGGTGTAATGCTTGTAATTAATTTATGATAGGCAAAGTTTCGGCTGTTATCTACCATATCCTGTTTTCTCACAGCGAGATACCCACCCAAAAAATCTCCGATATCTGTTTCAAAAATTACAAATACCTCAAAGCCTACATGTGATCCTTCTCCATGAACAAAAAACGATAATTCATAAAAGCATCCGCTTTTTACATCCTGTATTACCTGTACCAAAGCGGCATCATTTGCTAAATTAACAGAGGCGTAACCCGAATGCACTCTCCCCTGGCTTTTTTGTATTGATACTGCAAACGGCGTTGTTGTAGTCCATCCGATAGGGACATTCTTTGAGAAGTTCTCCATCGTACCGTTTATAATCAGCTCACCTGTTGAAGGGCACAAAGGCTCAGTAAGTTCTTTGCTATATTCGGGTTTAAAATTGTTCGGCTTGGTAGTATCTTCAAAATTCTTAATCATCGGGATATTCTGTTTTTCTTCACTTTTAATAGCTTCTGTGGGTGCAACTATTTTTTCCTGCTTGGGAACAGCAGCATTAATGGTACTGTTCGAATCTGTTTCTTGGCGGGCAGAAATATCTGAAAGTTTTTTACTTTTATTATTGTTTTGATCTTCCATCGTTGGAAGCGGATCGTTATTGAAATTTTCAGGGTGCGGATAGATATCCTTTTTGCTGAAGAATTCTTCCGCATCGGTAATATCTGTATCCACATTTTTTTGCGCGATACTCTTTTCTTTTTCTGTACCAAGTTTTGTTTGATTAACTGCATTCTCATTTTCAGCTTGTTTTTCAGCTGCAGAAACTTCTTCAGTTATATTGTTTTGATCTTCCATTGTTGAAACCGGTTCGAAAAAATTCTCATTGAAAATATCAGGGCGCGGATAGATATCCTTTTTGCTGAAGAATTCTTCTGCATCGGTAATATCTGTATCTATATTTTTTTGCGCGATACTCTTTTCTTTTTCTGTACCAAGTTTTGTTTGATTAACTGCATTCTCATTTTCAGCTTGTTTTTCAGCTGCAGAAACTTCTTCAGTTATATTGTTTTGATCTTCCATCGTTGAAACCGAATCGAAAAAATTCTCATTGAAAATATCAGGGCGCGGGTAAATATCCATTTTGCCGAAGAATTCTTTTGCATCGGTAATTTCTGTATCCACATTTTCTTCTGGGATACTCTTTTCTTTTTCTGTATACGGGTTTACTTTCACAACCGTCTTTTGGGTTTCAGTTTGTTTTTCAACTTTATAAGGGCTACCGGAAGAAATAATATTTTGTACCGGCACTTGCCCATATTGCGGCGATATAATTTTTTCGGTGTCTATATCATATTGTTTTTTTGTATTGTAACAGCAAGGGTAATTTTCAATATTCTCGTTATTCACCATTTGCATAGAATTGGAATTTGCTGCCCCCATCTCGTATTGAGGGCTACCAGTGGATTTAATATAATAAACTCTAACATTCGGGCCGGATCTTGGGTCTTTAGTGTAACCTCTAGCCTTCATTAGTGCATCATAATCATCAATCATTTTCGTACCTCCTGTTCGTAACGGATACTAGTATCCGTTATATTTTATGCCTTAACAAAAAAACTGCTCATCAAATGAACGAGCAGTTTTTATATGGTTGTTACCAAAAGGTTTGCTTTACTATAAGCAATCAAGTGTAAAGTAACATATATTATGGGTGAAAGCTCTTTTGGCGCTCTCACCAACAAAAGCTGGCTAACATACTATAATTATAATAACAGCCATTGCATATCAAAAGACGCGGTTATTTAGCCCCCTTTGCTATTGCAGAAGAATAGAAAAAATTGCAAAAAGGAATTAGCGAACGAAGAGGTGATACTGTTGGACGTACTTAGAGTACAGGATATAGAAGAAAAATATCAGGCTCAAAACGGAGAGATAAAAGCACTGGAAAATATCAGCTTCTCTATGAAAAAAGGCGAATTTATGAGCATTGTCGGCCCCAGCGGATGCGGAAAATCCACTCTGCTGTCTATCATTGCAGGGTTGCTTAAGCCAACAGCAGGCGAAGTTTTTGTAAACGGCGAAAAGGTAACAGGCGTATCTACACACATCGGCTATATGCTGCAAAAGGATAATCTTTTGGATTGGCGCACCATTTACAACAATGTGATGTTTGGATTGGAAATAAGGCATAGGATGACCCCTGAAAACGTGCAGAGGGCAATTCATCTTTTAAAAACATATGGTTTATACGAATTTAAAGATAAGTACCCCTCACAGTTGTCCGGCGGAATGAGACAGAGAGTCGCGCTGATTCGAACTCTGGCAATCAACCCGGATATTTTGCTTTTAGACGAAGCTTTTTCCGCTTTGGATTATCAGACCAGACTCAATGTAACCAATGATGTTTACCGCATATTAAAGCAGGAGCAAGTTACTACCATTATGGTTACCCACGATATTCCCGAAAGTATCAGCATGGGCGACCGAATCATGGTTCTGAGTGCCAGACCGGCAACTATAAAGGAAATTTTGGAGATTGACTTTGAAGATAAAGACAGAACACCACTATCCTGCAGAAACAGCCCAAAATTCGGCAAATATTTTGATCATATATGGAAAGAACTGGGGATGAATGAGTAATTTACAAATTTCACAAGAACGACTACTATACTTAAAAAAGAAAAAACAGCGTAAAAGAATGATTGCTACATGTCAAATTGGTATATTGGTTTTATTTCTCTCTGTTTGGGAGATTTCAGCGAGACTTGGTTTCATCGACAGCTTTATATTAAGCCAACCGTCGCGTATATTGCACACATACGTCAGCATGGCACAAAACGATTTACTGATGCATATTGGGGTAACGGTATACGAAACCTTGGTAGGCTTTGTGCTGGGTGTTCTATTGGGTACGCTGCTCGCCGTCATCCTATGGTGGAGCAGTTTTATATCCAAAGTAAGCGAACCGTATTTGGTGGTTCTTAACAGCCTGCCAAAAATCGCACTCGGCCCTGTAATCATAATTATTGTAGGCGCGGGAACCGAAGCAATTATTTTTATGGCTCTTGCTATTTCTCTTATTGTTACTGTATTGGAAATGCTCAACGGCTTTCACAATACCGATAAAGAATACATGAAAATGGCAGCCACGTTTGGTGCTACAAAACGCCAAATTTTCACTAAAATAGTGTTCCCCTATAATATCTCAACCTTATTTAATTCGCTTAAAATCAACATTGGGCTTTCTTTGGTCGGCGTAATTGCAGGTGAATTTTTGGTATCAAAGGCGGGGCTGGGTTATTTGATTGTTTACGGCGGGCAGGTATTTAAACTTGATCTTGTGATGGCAAGTGTCATCATACTTTCTATCGTTGCGGCACTGATGTACGAAGCTGTCGTACTGCTGCAAAAATTCGTCTTAAAATGGTATGGTCATTGAATAAAACAATTTTTGAAAGGGGCAACGAGTATGAAAAAACACATAAAGTTCATTGCTGCTGCACTAAGTGTTGTCATGGTACTCACTTTGTTTGCAGGCTGTGCAAAAAAAAATGCAAAAGAAAAAGTTACCGTATGCGAAGTAACCCATTCCATATTTTACGCACCGCAGTATGCCGCAATTAATCTTGGTTTTTTTGAAGAAGAAGGCATAGAAATTGAACTTTCAAACGGTCAGGGTGCCGACAAGGTGATGTCTGCCGTCTTGTCCAACAACATCGACATCGGTTTTGCGGGGCCCGAAGCATCCATCTATGTTTACAACGAGGGCAAAGACGATTACACTCAAGTGTTTGCACAATTAACACAGCGTGATGGTTCTTTTTTAGTAGCCCGCGAACCAGACCCCAACTTTACATGGGATAAACTGCGCGAAAAAGTAGTTATACCAGGGCGCAAAGGCGGTGTGCCGTATATGGCTTTGGAGTATGTAATACGCAAACACAACTTAGACCCTTATAAAGACGTTACACTGGATAACAGCATTCAATTTGCGCTGATGGCAGGTGCATTTACCAGCGGTACAGGTGATTATGTAACTTTATTTGAACCCACAGCATCCATGCTGGAAGCCGAAGGAAAAGGATACATAGTATCTTCTATCGGTAAAGAATGCGGAGAGCTGCCTTACACCGCTTATTTTGCAAAGAAAAGCTACATCGAAAAAAATGCCGATTTAATCGAACGCTTTACCAGAGCAATTTACAAAGGCCAACAGTGGGTAGCAAAACACAGTGCAGAAGAAATTGCAAAAGTTGTTGCGCCATCCTTCCCCGATACCGACATAAAACTGCTTACCACCGTTATACAGCGCTACAAAGAGATTGAGGTTTGGAGCAGCACCCCTGTATTGACTGCCGAGTCGTTTGACCTTTTACAAAAAGTGATGACCGAAGCAGGTGAGCTTGCTAAAACCGCCCCACACGATAAAATTGTAAACAACAGCTTTGCAGAAAAGGTTGTTGCCGCCGCAAAATAAACTTTGCAATACGGTAAAGATGCCATCTCTGTTTTAAGAGAGATGGCATCTTTACCGTTGGTGTATTATAAGGTAAAATTGCTTTTATCAAATCTGCCAATGAATGAGGATATTTTGTTCGTTTGTCTGCAAATTTCGTTTTCCGATTTCAACGCTCTCAATAAAAACGTTAATCAGTTCTCGCGGGGCAGTATCAAAATCAAGCCACTGCAGCACCTTACCCTGCAATGCAGTTTTGTCTGTATTGCTTTTTGTTTTGTCTAATTCTTGGGCAAGCACAAAAATCCGGCTTTTCAACCTTTGAGAATCTTTTAGATAAGCACGGTTCAGCTGAGCAAACTGTTCTGCCTCAATTACCCCTGCCGATTTATCAAGATATAAATCTTGCAATGCTTTTTCATGGCGCAGTACATCTGCTTGCAGGCAGGCAATCTGTTTTTGCAGGCTTGCAATGTGTTTCTCCTCCCCATCTGTATCTGAAAGCAAATTACCCCAGCAAGGGGTGTAGTAAAGCTGTATGTATTTTTTTAGTCGGTCGCTCACCTCTTTCTCCAACCGATCGAGCCGTATAGAGTGATTGGAGCAACAGCTTTTGTCGGTAGCGTACAGTTTGCACCGCAAGTAGCACCGAGCATAATTGGCAGAACTGTTTGAAACTTTCAGCATCGCGCTGCCGCAATCCATACATCGTACCTTGCCTGCAAGCAAATGGGTTTTTCCGTTACCACTGCTTTTAGTGTGTTCGCCAAGCAGTTTGGCTACCGATGCAAACACTTCACGATCGATAATTGCTTCGTGCGTATTGGGTACAATCACCCAATCTTCTTTGGGCACAGCAACCAGTTCTTTCGATTTATAATTAACTTTTTTGCGTGTACCTTGTACCAAATCGCCGATATACATTTGATTTTTGAGAATTCGCCCTACCGACGTTTTGTTCCATAAACCTAAATGATTACGCTGAGCACCGTTTACATAGTTCCAGCCTTTTTGCTGCTTGTATTTGGTAGGGTTCGCGATCCCCTCTGCATTCAGCAACGATGCAATCTGCTGCTTGCCGTTTCCTGCAAGATACAGAGCAAAAATCCTGCGCACAACAGCAGCTGCTTGTTCATCAATAACCAGCTTGTTTTTGTCACTTTGTGATTTTTGATACCCATATACGGGAAAACCACCGATGTATTGCCCGGTACTGCGCTTATGGCGAAAAACTGCTTTGATGTTCTCCGACAAATCTTCGAGGTACCACTCGTTAATCAGCCCGTTGATTTGCCGTGCTTTTTTATTACCCTTTATCTCTGTGTCAACATGATCGACAACGGCAATAAAACGGATGCCCCACAGCACAAACCGATTGTGAATATAACGCTCCACCAGTTCCATATCGCGGGTGAAGCGAGATTGTGTTTTGCAAAGCACAATCTCAAACTTACGCTGCTCGGCATCCTCAAGCAATCTGCAAAAAGCGGGGCGTTCACTGTCGATACCCGAATAATCTTCATCGCAGTAAATTTCATAAATGTTCCACCCGTGCTCGGTTGCATATTCTGTCAATAACGATTTTTGGTTTTGTATACTTTCGCTTTCCTGCACTTTTTCTCCGTGTCCAAAGGGTATCATATCCTCTTTGCTTAAACGGCAATAAATTGCAGCAAGCATGCGTCAAGTTCCTCCAAAACTTTATTATTTTTCAGCTGCTTTCAGCTTATTTTTAAGGTAGCGTTCTATCTTTTTTTGCAGCAAAGCTTTTTTTTCTTCTTCATCTTTGGAATGAAAGGTTTCATTTACAATCAATTTTGCTTGTTTCATGACAGTCCCCCACAAAAATAGTAATAAAACTGCTGATATAATCTATTTCTATGTTTTGGGGGTTGTACTTTATTTTAGGTAACAAAAGCTTTTTGTAATTCATATACTGTAAGGACTAATTCTGTGCAAAGGTGTGATTTTTTTGGTATTATACTCAATAAAGCCAGGGGACAGCGTTTATTCGATTGCACGTCAGTTTGGGGTATCTCCTCAACAGATTATTGATGACAATCAGTTGAAAAATGTGCAGCGGCTGATGATTGGACAGTCTTTGATTATTCCCGCAGAAAGCGCTCGCCATGTTGTTACACTTGGGCAGACGCTGTATTCCATCGCCAAAAGCTACGGTACAACCATACAGAGAATTTTAGTGGCAAACCCCGCTATTACCGACCCTTCAAAGCTTCGTCTTGGTCAGGTTCTCATCATTCCCCTTCCATCGCAAAAGCTGGGGAGTATTGATGTAAACGGCTATGCCTTACCCGGTATTGGCAGCGACGTACTTGAAGCAACCCTGCCTCATCTTACTTATATCAGTATTTTCAGCTACCAGGTAAAGCCCGACGGCAGCTTGATTGCTATACCGGATGAACCGATTATTACGGCTGCCAAGCAAAAAAAAGTCGCCCCCCTAATGGTAATTACAAACATTAAGGAGGCAGGGGGATTTAACAGTGACATTGCAAATACCATTCTCAACGACAAGAAAGTACAGGATGTGCTGCTTGAAAATGTTATAAAAGTGCTTGAAGAAAAAGGGTACTATGGGCTGGATATTGATTTTGAATACATCTACGCCAACGACCGCGAAGCCTACAATCAGTTCCTTTTAAAAGTAACCAACCGCCTGCATGAGCTTGGATACACGGTATCCACCGCCGTTGCTCCAAAATTGAGCGAAACACAACAAGGTTTGCTGTATGAGGCACATGATTATGCCGCACACGGCAAAATTGTAGACCACGTCATTCTCATGACCTACGAATGGGGCTATACATACGGCCCTGCTATGGCGGTAGCACCCATCGACCAGGTGGAGCGCGTGCTCAAATATGCGGTTACTGTTATACCGAGTAAAAAGATACTGATGGGCATGCCGAACTATGGTTACGACTGGACATTGCCGTTTGTTCAAGGCAGTGCAGCGCGCTCACTCTCTATCTTGGAGGCTGTTGAACTTGCCTCACGTGTAGGCGCCCAAATTCAGTACGATACCCGCGTGCAGGCGCCGTTTTTTACCTACTACGACAGCAACGGCAAACAGCATGTTGTATGGTTTGATGATGTGCGCAGCACAGCTGCACGTTTGAGCCTTGCGGATAAATACAATCTCGGCGGTGTAAGCTACTGGAATATCAACACTCTTTACCCGCAAAACTGGCAGGTGCTGGAATCGATGTACAATGTAAATAAGGTTCTGTAATGGTATTCCGTACAAAAGCGGCAGAGAAATTTCTCTGCCGCTTTTAATCATACAATTTTCGTAGTCCATTCATCTAAGTTCCATACATCCGATACAATATCCGAATAAAACTCCGGCTCATGGCTTACGAGCAAAACAGTGCCCTTAAAATCTGCCACAGCACTTTTCAGTGCCTCTTTGGCATCGGTATCAAGGTGATTGGTCGGCTCATCAAGTACCAGCAGATTAATGCTTTGCAGCATCAGCTTACACAGCCTTACCTTGGCGTTTTCACCACCGCTTAGCACCTTGAGCTGGCTCTCGATATGCTCGGTGGTCAGCCCGCATTTAGCGAGTGCTCCGCGCACCTGAGCATTGGTCATACCGGGGTACTCCCGCCAAATTTCATCTAGTGCAGTGTGGCTACCTGCTGCATGTTCTTGCTCGAAATAGCCGGTTTCTACGTAAGGGTCAAGCTCTACTGTGCCCGATATAGGTGGTTGGATACCAAGCAGCGTTTTAAGTAAAGTAGATTTACCCAAACCGTTAACACCTTTAATTGCAACCTTCTGCCCTTTTTCAAGCAGCAGGTTCAGGGGGGCGGTAAGCGGCTCATCGTAGCCAAGTACAAGGTCTTTTGTCTCTATAACCACTCTGCCGGTTGAACGGGCAGGCGTAAAAGCAAAAATTGGTTTTGGCTTTTCTCTGCCGAGTTCTATAATTTCCATCTTATCTAATTTTTTTTGGCGGCTTTTTGCCATATTGGTTGTGGCTACCCGTGCTTTATTGCGGGCAATAAAATCTTCAAGATGTGCAATTTCTTTTTGCTGTTTTTCGTAAGCCTGCTCCAGCTGGCGTTTTTTCAGTTCATACATCGCTGTAAAATCATCGTAATTGCCTTTGTAGCGCGTTAATATTGCATCCTCTATATGATATACCACGTTGACAACCGAATTGAGAAAAGGAATATCATGTGACACCAGAATAAAAGCATTTTCGTAGTTTTGTAAAAAGTTTTTAAGCCAGGTAATGTGGTTTTCATCCAAAAAGTTGGTAGGCTCGTCCAATATTAAAATCATGGGGTTTTCAAGCAATAACTTTGTAAGCAGTACTTTGGTGCGCTGCCCGCCGCTGAGTTCTCCCACGTCTCTATCCAAACCAATTTCACCCAATCCCAAACCGTTGGAGTATTCTTCAATGCGCGAATCCAGCACATAAAATCCGCTGTGTTCCAGCATATCCTGTATCTCGCCTACATCCTCCATCAACTGTGCCATTTCTTCATCGGTACAATCGGACATTTTCTCGTACATGCCCAGCATTTCCTGCTCCATTTGGTACATATGCGCAAAAGCCTCCCGCAGTACATCGCGGATGGTTTTGCCTTTGGTAAGGGTGCTGCTTTGGTCGAGGTAGCCGGTGGTGATATGATTGCACCAGCTTACTTTGCCCTCATCGGGCATCAGCTTGCCTGTTATAATGTTGAGAAATGTGGATTTACCCTCACCGTTTGCACCCACTAATCCCACATGTTCCCCTTTTAACAGGCGGAACGACGCATCTTCTAAAATTCTTCTCGCACCAAAACCGTGCGTTACATTTTCTACATTTAATATGCTCATGGAAACCTCCAAAATGAAATCGTAGGTTCTATTATATCGAAAACAGGAGGTTTTGTCACGCTATGCTTTTGTGTGTATCCGCCCTCCTCTCATGTGGCGCGGTACCATCCGCTATCGAAGTTTTTATGTCCCGCGCAATCACCGCATCCAGTGAATTAACATCAGATGAACAATGTATCAGCTCCAAATGATTACAGCAGTGTGAAAGCTCTGCTGCAAGCTTTTTCATCAGTCCGCTTTTTCCGGTACCGGGTCCGCCTTTAATAATGAATTGGCGCCAGCCGTCGGCAGGATCTGCCAGTTGGTCGAATCTAGAAACAAAGCCTTGCGGTGTGTTTGCTCCTAAAAAGAACTCCACCGCGTTTTTGCCGTTTTCCATAAGACAATTCCTCCTGCAAAATATTAATATCTTTCCGCTTTATCCTATGTAAAAACGGCGCTGTTTGACACAAAAGACGCTATGCAACCCCTAATAAACGCATTGTACCCGCAAATACAAAACAAATAAGCATTCCTGTAATCGTTGGCACCAAAAACGATACCGCAGTCCATTTTAGGCTTTGCGTTTCTTTTTTTATTGTAATGCAGGTAGTGGAACAAGGCCAGTGCATCAGCGAAAACAGCATTGTGCAAACAGCTGTAAGCCAAGTCCATCCGTTATTCACCAGCAGTGCTTTTAGCTCTGACAAACTTTCGAGTTCCAGTATGCTGCCCGTTGCCATATAAGCCATAATGATAATGGGGATGACAATTTCGTTAGCGGGAAAACCAAGTATAAATGCCATTAAGATAACTCCATCTAATCCAAGCAAGCGGGCAAACGGGTCCAAAAATCCGGCACAGTGTGAAAGCAGGCTTGCATCCCCAACCATGACGTTTGCCATAATCCAAATAACAAGCCCGGCGGGCGCAGCTACGGCAACCGCTCTGCCCAGTACAAACAAGGTTCTGTCGAAGATGGAGCGTACAATTACTTTGCCGATTTGCGGGCGGCGGTAAGGCGGCAGCTCGAGCGTAAACGAAGACGGTACACCCTTTAGAATTGTTTTTGAGAGCAGATGAGAGATAAAAAAAGTCATCACTACGCCCAATACAATCACACAGGTAAGCAGCAGTGTAGACAGCAGTGACTGCCCCACTGTGCCCGCTGTACCAACAAAAAACATGGTGATGATAGCAATCAGTGTTGGGAACCGCCCGTTACAGGGTACAAAGTTGTTGGTTATGATAGCAATGAGGCGCTCACGCGGCGAATCGATGATTCGCGCCCCTACAATGCCTGCAGCGTTGCAGCCAAACCCCATACACATGGTTGGTTAATAAAATGCTGTTTTGTACCTATGCGTGAGCCGATGGCATGCCGAACCGATAGTGTATTTTAATTTCTTGATGCTTTATACGCCCTGCCGCTGTTTTTTCGTAATACCCCTGCCCTATTTCGATATGGTCAATCAGGTGGTACAGCAGTTGCGGGGGTAGTTGGCTCATATTTTCGCACTCATATAACCGTTGTGAAAAATACTTATATATTTTTTGCGTTAGTTCCTCCTGCTCATCCTTATTTAAGAGGCATGCTCGCAATTCGTTTATTTTTTCATCTGCCTGTTGCTGTTCTTGTTCATAATTAGCAAGCATTTTTTCAAATCGCTCATCACTTATTTTTGCCGACAGGTTATCTTCGTAAAGATGCCGAATGATTTCATCCAGTTCTTTTTTGCGGCGTTCCAACGCAGCTATCACTTTTTTATCTGTTTGAACTTCTTTGGGTGCCGATTTTTCATCGGTGAGCTGTTCTACTAATTCTAAACGTTCCCCTTCGTCCAAACAAATATGCTTACGCAGCTGCTGTAATACAATATCGTAAAGTGTTTGATAATCAACAAAATGATTTGTGCATTCTTTTTTTCCATAGAGTTTATATCCCCCGCAAGCAAGCCGATAGGGTGTACCTTGATTCATACTTCCCGTTGCAGACATATTCCGCCCGCAATCCATACACTTAGCAATACCTGAAAACATATTCTGAAAATCGCCGGTACTGCGGTAAGTACGCGACTGTGTGCGTTGCCGCACCAAATTGTAAGTTTCTTGCGAAACAAGCGGCTCATGGGTATTTTCTATTACAATCCAATCTTCGGGCGGTTTACCGATAACAGCTTTGCTTTTAAAAGATATCTTACCTGACTTGCCCTGCGCCATATGCCCGAGATAAACAACATTGCGCAGCATTTTGCAGATGGTAGCAGAAGTCCATTCCAAGCGTTTCGAGTAATTGGTCACATCCAGATAAGGATGCGTCTGGCACCGATACATAGCAGGAGTTGGTGTGTTTTTTGCGTTAAGGTCTCGGGCAATATCTATGGGGCGGCATCCACACTGTGCCATTTTAAATATGTGCTGTACAACGGGTGCAGTGTTTTCATCAATAATAAGGTGGTTTTTATCTTCGGGGTCTTTTAGATATCCATAAGGGGCAAAGTTTCCGATAAAACTGCCCGCTTGCATTTTAGTTAAAATGGCAGAACGTATCTTCTTTGAGGTATCCCTTGCATACATTTCATTGATGACATGCTTAAAAGGCGCAATGTCATTATAGGGGCTTGCACTGTCGTAACCATCGTTGATAGCGATATAACGTATGTTTTTCGATGGAAAAAACAGCTCTGTATACTGCCCCGCTGTAATATAGTCTCGCCCCAAACGAGATAAATCTTTGGTAATAACCATATTGATTTTGCCGTCTTCCACATCCCGTATCATCCGCTGAAAGGCAGGTCGGTCAAAATTTGTACCGCTGTATCCATCGTCTACATATTCGCCGTAAACGTTGTACCCATGCTCTTTTGCAAACGAGTACAGCATTTTGCGCTGGGTTGCAATACTTGCACTTTCTTTTAAGCTGTCATCATCTTTTGAAAGGCGCAGGTAAAGCCCCGCCGTATAACGGGTTGTACCGCTTTTCAAGAAACTCTCCCCTTTGTACAGTTAGATTAGATTGGTATTCTCTTAAAAATGTTGAAACCTCGGGGGATACTGAGTATTTACTGTACTAAGCAAATACTCTTTTAAAAGCTCATTTATAGGTCTTTCATCGTGATAAATGCTGGTTACCGTATAGTTATCACCTTTGGCATCTACCTTTGTTTCTTCTGTAAACTGTAACACTACTTCGCCGCCTTGCTTTGTATTATAAACGGCAGAAACCGTCGATTCATCTTATGAAATCATACTTGTACAATATGTAAATTTATCATGGGGGCAAATATTCGGCATCACCTATAAATAATCCCATAAAAAAGCAGATGATTTATACTTTCATCTGCTTTTATTGTTTGTACTTGATTTGTTATGCAAAAGCCTGTTCATCAGCCGGTAAACAGCATAAATAAATGGTTCTAATTTGTTTTGGCTCCTACATCAGCTTTTCGAAAACCAACGGATAGTGAAAGAATTGTCTCTAATCAACAAATTTTATAAGAAATATTTTATCAATAATACTTTTTTATATGAATAATAAGTAATCATTTCAAGAGTTGTCCTCATATACATTAGCAGGATGTTAAGTCCGGGGGGTCAAATACAAATATTAAGGAGGTATTTAAAATGAGTAAGTATATCATGGCACTGGATCAGGGAACCACCAGTTCGCGCTGCATTTTGTTCAACGAAAAGGGGGATATGGTGAGTGTGGCTCAAAAAGAGTTTACACAGTATTATCCGCACACGGGATGGGTTGAACATGATGCAACCGAGATTTGGGCAACGCAAATTGGTGTAGCACATGAGGCCATGGAAAAAGCAGGCGCAACGGCAAAGGATATTGCCGCAATCGGTATTACAAACCAGCGCGAAACCACCGTTGTGTGGGACAAAACAACCGGCGAGCCGGTTTACCATGCCATTGTATGGCAGTGCAGGCGTACAGCCGAATATTGCGACAGCCTAAAGGCAAAGGGGTTGGTTGATAGCTTCCGCGAAAAAACAGGGCTAATGATTGACGCTTATTTTTCGGGCACCAAAGTTCGCTGGATTTTGGAAAATGTACCGGGAGTGCGCGAAAGGGCTGAAAACGGCGAACTGCTGTTTGGTACTATGGACACCTGGCTGATTTGGAAGCTTACAAAAGGCAGAGTGCATGTAACCGATTATTCCAATGCATCCAGAACACTTCTGTTTAACATTAAAGAGCTGAAATGGGACGAGGAAATTCTCGCGGAAATGAACATTCCCAAGTGTATGCTCCCCGAGGCAAAACCATCCAGCTGCATCTACGGCGAGACTGACCCCGAGCTGTTTGGCGGTGCAATCCCCATTGCAGGTGCTGCAGGCGACCAACAGGCTGCTTTGTTTGGGCAAACCTGCTTTACCGAGGGTACTGCCAAAAACACCTATGGTACCGGCTGCTTTATGCTGATGAATACAGGTGAAACTCCGGTATATTCAAAAAACGGGCTGCTCACCACCATTGCTTGGGGCATTGACGGCAAAGTAAATTACGCACTGGAGGGCTCGATTTTCGTAGCCGGTGCCGCAATCCAGTGGCTGCGCGACGAAATGAAACTCATTGATACAGCACCTGATTCGGAGTACATGGCAAGCAAGGTGAAGGATACCAACGGCGTTTACGTTGTACCTGCATTTGTAGGTTTGGGTGCCCCCCACTGGGACCAGTATGCGCGCGGAACCATTGTAGGGCTGACCAGAGGAGCCAACAAGTACCATGTTATTCGCGCAACGCTCGAATCGCTCGCCTATCAAACCAACGATGTACTCAAAGCGATGCAAGAAGATTCGGGAATCACACTGAAATCGTTAAAGGTAGACGGAGGTGCCTGTGCCAATAATTTCCTCATGCAGTTCCAATCCGATATTATCGGCGCACCTGTTGACCGGCCAATCTGTATCGAAACCACAGCACTGGGCGCGGCTTACCTCGCCGGCTTGGCTGTGGGCTACTGGAAGAACAAAGAGGATGTTGTGGAAAACTGGCAGATTTCGCGCACCTTTACCCCCAGTCTGGATGCGGCTGTTCGTGATGAATTAATTGCAGGCTGGCAAAAAGCTGTAAAGTACTCGTTTGGCTGGGCAAAATAGAACGCTTATTTCAAACCTGAACATGATTAAGGCTTGTTTTACAGCCTTTGTCAAAATGATGTAGAGGAGTGTAGTTATGGTATACTTAGCGGAATTTTTAGCAACAACCATGCTGATACTAATGGGCGATGGCGTTGTAGCAAACGTCAGCTTAAACAAATCCGGTATGAAGGGTGCAGGGTCCATTCAAATTACAATCGCTTGGGGCCTTGCGGTGCTGTTACCTGCCTGCATTTTCGGCGCAGCTTCGGGTGCTCATATGAACCCTGCCATGACCATAGCAATGGCAATTAAGGGCAACCTGAATTGGGCATTGGTTCCCGGTTACATAGCTGCTCAAATGCTGGGTGCATTCTTCGGTGCTATTCTTGTCTACCTGTTCTTTAAAGACCAATTTGATGCAACGGAAGACGGCAGAACCAAACTCGGCTGTTTTGCCACAGCTCCCGCAGTGGATCATAAACCCATTAACGTATTCTGCGAAGCAGTAGGCACATTTGTACTCGTATTCTCCGTACTCGGTTTTGGTAATGTGGAAGGCGCAGGTGCTTCGGGCGTTGGCAACCTTTATACTTTCGGCGTCATCACAGCCATTGGTATGTCGTTGGGCGGAACCACAGGCTATGCAATCAACCCCGCGCGTGACCTTGGCCCTCGTATCGCCCATGCCGTTATTCCAATGAAGAACAAAGGCGACTCAAACTGGCAATATGCTTGGGTACCTGTAATTGGGCCAATCATAGGCGGTGCACTCGCTGCTGTGGTTTACGGCTTGGTATTCTAAACATTTAAACAGAATCATATAGAATTTGAAGCGGAACTGTTGCAGTTCCGCTTCAGCTCTAAAAAATCACTTAAATAGTGTTACTAAAGTTTTTACCTGCTTTTTCATATTTCTCAATAAAAGCCGGTAAATGGTGAAAGGACGAAGTAATATGCTTGATGTTTTAGTGATAGGCGGCGGCGTCATCGGCTGTTCTATTGCAAGAGAATTGGCAAGGTACCAACTGGACATTATGCTGTTGGAGAAAACCGCTGATATATGCAACGGACAAAGCAAAGCCAATACCGCCATTGTACATGGCGGATACGATGCAACACCGGGAACATTAAAAGCAAAATACAATGTATTGGGCAACCAAATGATGAAGGCAGTTTGTACCGAACTGGGCGTTCCTTATCAAAACAACCAATCGCTGGTGGTTTCTTTTTCGAAAGAAGGCAGGCCAAAACTGCAAGAGTTGTTGCAGCAAGGGGTTACCAACGGGGTTTCAGGCGGGCTTTATCTGATTGAAGAGGACGAGCTGAGGCGCCGCGAGCCCAATATCGGAAAAGACGCTTACGAAGCTTTGGTGGTAGAGGCAGGCGGTATCGTGTGCCCCTATGAACTAACCGTAGGCTATGCAGAAAATGCCGCACAAAACGGTGTTCAGTTCCGCCGCAACACCGAGGTCACCGGGCTGCAAAAAGACGACGACGGGTTTACTGTATTTACAAATTCGGGTTTGTTCCGCACAAAAGCGGTGGTAAACGCGGCAGGCTTGTACGCAGACAATATCAATAACATGGTGTCTGAAAAGAAATACACCATTTACCCGAGGCGAGGCGAGTATTACATTGTTGATAAGGCTCTTGCCGGCAAATTCAACTCGGCTGTTTTTCAGCTCCCCACCAAAATGGGCAAAGGAATCCTTATTGCGCCGACTGTGGACGGCACTTTGCTGATTGGCCCAACCGCCGAGGATATTGACGATAAAGATGATACCCGCTCTACGCGTGAGGGGCTGGACAAAGCACTTCGCGTTGGCTCTCTCACATGGGAGAATATCCCCAACCGCAGCTTTATCACTACCTTTTCCGGCATCCGTGCACATTGCGATTGCAACGATTTTGTAATTGGCGAAGCACCAGACGTCTCGTGCTTTTTTAATGCTTTGGGCATTGAATCTCCCGGGCTTACTTCGGCTCCTGCTATCGCCTGCCACCTAGCACAAGATATTGCACAAAAGCTGAATGCAGATAAAAAACCGTTTTTCAACCCCATCCGCAAGCCCATACCCAAATTCAGAGAGATGACCAATGCAGAGCGTGCTGCCGCCATCTGCTCCAACCCCGATTATGCAAAAATCATCTGCCGCTGCGAAACTATCACCGAGGCGGAGATTCGCGAAGCCATCCGCCGCCCTGTGGGTGCACGCACGTTAGACGGTATCAAACGGCGTACAAGAGCGGGTATGGGGCGCTGCCAAGCAGGTTTTTGCACCTCTCTGGTAGTGGATATCCTTTGCGAAGAACTTGGAATATCTCCGATGGAAGCAAGCAAATTCGGAGGGAACTCTTATCTGCTTGACCATGCACTGTTTGAGAAAGAAGGTGCCCGCTGTGATTGATGTGGATGTACTCATTATCGGAGGAGGCCCTGCGGGGCTTGCAGCTGCTATCGAAGCCTATGAGAGCGGGTGCCGCAGCATACTGTTGTTGGAGCGCGAAAACAGCTTGGGCGGTATTTTAAAACAGTGCATCCACAACGGGTTTGGTTTGCATATGTTCGGTGAAGAGCTCACCGGCCCCGAGTACGCAGACCGCTACATCAAAAAACTGATTGACTACGGTATCCCTTACCAGTGCGACACTATGGTAATTGAAATTACCCCGCAAAAGTGCGTAACCGCCGTCAGCCGTTCGTGCGGATTGCAGCAATTTAAGGCAAAAGCAATTGTTTTGGCTATGGGGTGCAGGGAACGCCCGCGCGGTGCGTTGGGCATACCCGGGTGGCGCTGTGCAGGAATTTATACCGCAGGCACTGCACAAAAATTTGTAAACATGAAAGGGCTTATGCCCGGCAAGAGGGTTGTTGTTTTGGGCTCGGGCGATATTGGCTTGATTATGGCGCGCCGTATGACCTTTATGGGCGCAAAAGTAGAAGCTTGTGTTGAACTTTTACCCTATTCGTCCGGTTTAAAACGGAATATTGTACAGTGTTTGGATGATTATGATATCCCTTTGCTGCTCAGCCACACCGTTGTTGATATTAAAGGCAAAGAACACTTGGAAGGTGTGACGGTTGCAGAAGTTGACCCACAAACCTTAAAGCCCATTTCCGGTACAGAGCGCGATTTTGCCTGCGACACCCTGCTGCTCTCGGTAGGTTTAATACCGGAAAATGAGCTTTCGAACATGGCTGGTGTGGAGCTTTGCACATCAACCAACGGCGCTGTGGTAAAAGAAACGTTAGAAACCTCTGTCGATGGTATTTTCTCTTGCGGCAATGTTCTGCACGTACACGATTTGGTGGATTTTGTTTCGGAAGAAGCACAAAAAGCGGGGCGAAATGCCGCCCGGTATGCCGCTGATAGTGGTGTTTGCAATAAATCGGCTTTATTTGAAGTTGTCGACGGCTTTGGCGTTAGCGGTACTGTCCCACAGCTTATCCAGCGGGATATGAAAGAATCAATTACGATGATGTTCCGCCCGAGAGGGATTTACCAAAACAGCCGTGTCTGCATTGATATAGGCGATAAAATAGTGTTCTCCAAGCGGGAACGTATTTTAGCTCCGGGTGAGATGGTAAGCATCGATTTGAAACCCGAATATTTGATGTACGCGAAAAACGGCGATAAGATAACCGTTCGGGTGGAGGTGGCAAAATGAAAAAGGAACTGACCTGCATCGGCTGCCCTAAGGGGTGCCGTATCAGCGCAGAAATACAAGACGGAACTATCCTTTCCATCAAAGGGTGGCAATGCAAAATCGGCGAAAAATATGCACGCGAAGAACTAACCTTGCCCACCCGCATGGTCACTTCGCTGGTAAAGGTTTACGGAAGAGAACTGCCACTCTCGGTAAAAACCGCAAAACCCATTGATAAAAGCAAAGTTTTTGACAGCCTAAAAGAAATTGCAAGCGTTCGTGTTATGCCGCCCATCCGCATTGGCGATGTGATTGTACCGAACATATGTGAAACAGGCATAGATGTAGTGGCAACCAAAGAAGTTTGGTAGTTTGTTGAATTTACAGCAATTGAAGAAATTGTTCGGACGCTCAAAGCAGTTTCTTTGCTGTATACGTTTGACAAAGGAGTTTTAGGCAGCCGAATAAAAAGTTCAACCGCACTAATATGGAGGGATTAATATGAAAAAACTTCTTAACAATATTGCAAACACAGAGACCGAAATGATCGACGGCCTGTGCAAAGCCTATCCGCAATATGTCCGCCGTTTGGCAGACACGGGTGTGGTAGTACGTACTGAAAAAAAGAAAGGAAAAGTGG
Source organism: Hydrogenoanaerobacterium saccharovorans (assembly GCF_003814745.1). Taxonomy (NCBI): domain Bacteria; kingdom Bacillati; phylum Bacillota; class Clostridia; order Eubacteriales; family Oscillospiraceae; genus Hydrogenoanaerobacterium; species Hydrogenoanaerobacterium saccharovorans. The sequence goes on from NZ_RKRD01000001.1 coordinate 2,107,401, forward strand.
CTCTCATCAGCGGAGGGGGCAGCGGACATGAGCCCGCACATGGCGGGTACGTGGGGTACGGTATGCTGGATGCCGCCGTAGCAGGAGCGATCTTCACCTCCCCTACCCCCGACCAAGTTTACGAAGGCATCAAAGCCGTTGCAACAGGTCAAGGCGTGCTGATGATTGTAAAAAACTATACCGGCGATGTGATGAACTTTGAAATGGCAAGCGAAATGGCTCAAATGGACGACATTGCGGTAGATTACGTAGTGGTAAACGATGATGTAGCCGTAAAAGACAGCTTGTACACCACTGGCAGACGGGGCGTAGCCGGCACCGTTTTGGTACATAAAATTGCAGGTGCAAAAGCAGAACAGGGCGCAACTTTGGCGGAAGTGAAGCAAACCGCACAAAAAGTGATTGACAATGTGCGCACAATGGGAATGGCAATTACCCCTTGCATTGTTCCTGCAGCAGGCAAACCGGGTTTTGAGCTGGGTGAAGATGAAATGGAAATTGGCATCGGAATCCACGGTGAGCCCGGAACTCATCGCGAACCGCTGAAAAAGGCGAACGAAATAGCGGAGCATCTGCTTGAAAAAATATTGGCAGATATTGATTACAGCGGCAAAGAAGTTGCTGTACTAATCAACGGCTCGGGCGGTACCCCCTTAATGGAGCTGTTTGTGATTAACAACCACGTACATGATGTGCTTACAAAAAAAGGAATCCGCATTTATAAAACACTTGTCGGCAATTATATGACGTCGATTGAAATGTGCGGGTTTTCCATCTCTCTGCTGCGGCTGGATGATGAGCTCAAAGAGTTGCTTGATGCACCGGCTGATACACCCGCATTCCGCTAACCGGAGGGAATGACATGACAGATTCTAAAAAGCTTATTTCAGTGATAGAAACCATTGCACAGGTGATGCATGAAAATAAAGAGTTTTTAACCGAACTGGACAGCGCCATTGGGGACAGTGACCACGGCATTAACCTGGACCGCGGCTTTCAGGCGGTAAGCGAAAAACTAAAGTCTCTTGAAAGCAGCAATGTGGATGATATTCTAAAGGCCATCGGTATGACGCTCATCTCTACCGTTGGCGGAGCCTCGGGCCCGTTGTATGGCACTGCATTTTTAAAAGCTGCAACGGTAGTAAAGGGGCAGACAAATATTGATGCACAAAACTTTATTAACATGCTGAAAGAAGCCATTGATGGGATACAATACCGCGGTAAAGCTCATCGCGGCGAAAAAACAATGCTGGATTCACTGATTCCCGCCTATGAAACACTCGCGGATGAATATAAGCGAAGCAAAGACTTTGTATCTGCAATGGAAAAGGCGATAACCTCTGCCGCCGCGGGGGTGGAATATACCAAGCATATCATCGCAACCAAAGGCAGGGCAAGTTATCTTGGCGAGCGCAGTTTAACGCATCAGGACCCCGGCGCAACATCGGCAATGCTGCTGCTTCGCGCCATTCTAAATTCTTTGTAAAGGGGTTGTGCAAATGGTAGGGTTGGTTATTGTATCGCATAGCGAAAAGCTGGCACAAGGTGTAGTAGAACTGGCGCATGAGATGGCAAAAGATGCGCCGATTGCCGCAGCAGGCGGTATGCCCGACGGGAGCCTTGGCACCTGTTTTGAACGTGTTTACCGTGCAATTGAATCGGTTTACAGCGAAGATGGGGTACTGGTATTGGTAGATATGGGCAGCGCCGTAATGACCGCCGAAATGGCGATTGAAAGGCATGGCGGCAATATCCGCATTGCAGACAGCCCGCTGGTAGAAGGTGCCATTCTTGCTGCAATCCAGTCATCCATCGGCTGCCCGATTGCCCAGGTAGAACTCGCCGCAATTTTAAGTAAAAGCGAAGATAAGCTGTAAATTAACAAGGCGCCGTTTATCTGCTGTTAGACGGCGTCTTTTCTAATTCTATGCAGGCTGAAAAATCCTTTTACCAACTAAGCACATGGTTAGCGCCTGTTTACCGCAGGCACTGCATTTTTTAAAGCTTTTATCGAGGTTAAATGCAACACGCGGCAGATAACCCGAATCTTCTAACAGCGTAAACAGCGGGAAGAAAATTGCCATTGGCGGCAGCATTACGGCAACCACCCATGCCAGTACTCGGTATACCCCCAAAACCAATGCACCGTGTACCCATTCCGGTGTGCCCAGCCATAAAAAAAACTCGGTTAATCGGTCTTGCAGCCAGAACAGCCCGTTTGAAAGCAGCTGAGACGGATAGTTGGCACCTGTTATTGTAATCCAAAACGTACCTGCCAGCAAAGCGAGCATCACAGGAATTCCCGTCCATTTGCTTGTAAAAATACGGTCGAGCCTGCGGTCGCGCGCGTTGTAGTTGCTGTTTTCAAAAAACACCGCATCACCGCAAACGCTTTCTGCCGTAAGCACAATGCAAGAAACAATGCTGTCGCGCAGTTTGTCTTCCACCAATCCTTGCTCGGCAAGCAGCTCGCGCGCTTGCTGAATGCTTTGTACCACCAACGGGTCATCCAGCAAATGAAAGCCTAGATATTCTGCTAATGTATTTGACAGCGTTTCGTCGTAGTCAATCAGCTTCAGCGCCACCCAGCGTGAGTTTAAGCGCCCATTCAGCTGCTGTTTGATAACGGGCTCTACAACGGCAATCGCTGCTTCTATGGGGGTGTTATATCGAATGTGGATGGGATCGGTTATGTGATGATACGCAGTGAGCTGAGAAACTCGGTTCATCAGTACATCCAGCCCTTTGCGGCTGCGTGCACTCGTCCCTACTACGGGAACGCCCAAATTTTGTTCCAACTGTTTAAAATCAATGCGAATGTTTTTTTTCTTTGCTTCATCCATCAAGTTGACGCATACCACCACATTTGGGGTGATTTCAATGGTTTGCAAAACCAAGTTCATATTCCGCTCCAAGCAAGTTGCATCGCAAACCACAACCACGGCATCGGGTTCGCCAAAACAGATAAAATCGCGTGCAACTTCTTCCTCAGCCGAGTGTGCCATCAAAGAATAAGTACCGGGAATATCCACCAAAATAAAACCGTTGCCGTTATGTACATATCTGCCCTGCGCGTTAGTAACTGTTTTGCCCGGCCAGTTTCCGGTATGCTGTTTTAATCCGGTAAGTTCATTGAATACGGTTGATTTGCCTACATTTGGGTTTCCTGCCAAGGCTATTACCTTATCTCCGGGTTCTTTTTGTATGATAAGCCCGCTATCCACAGCCTTTATTCCAGTTGAGTCTGCTGTTAAACCCATTGCTCATATCCTCCAATAATTGTTTTTATAAAATTATATATACACGGCGGGTGAGAATGCACTCATAAAGCGCCCCACCCGCTATGTATTTAGGCTTTGCAGCCGTTAATTCAGTTACAAGTAACTAAAATTTTAGAAGAATCTTCCGATCTCAGTGCAATTACCGCACCTCTGATTAAGTAGGCAACCGGGTCACCCGAGGGGCTTTTTTGCAGGCACTCAACATCGGTGCCCTCAATCAATCCAATATCCTGCAACCGCCTGCGCATGCTGCCTGTGGCAAGCAAATAATTCACTTTTGCAGTTTTTCCTTCAGGAATTGTATATAAAGTCGATACATTTTCATTCATAATCGTTGTCTCCTGTTAATATTTTAGTATTGGGCAATTTTGTTTCCCTGTACTAATTTATTCCGTAAACTGCACATGTGCTACAACTTTTTTGGAGATGATTCCATGGAAAACAATGAATATCGGACACTTAAGGGATACAAGCTTAAAAATAACCGTAAAATAACCGACGCGATGGAAGATTATCTTGAAATGATTTGCCGTTACGCAAAACAGGATGGATATGCCCGCATCAACCATATTGCCTCTATGCTAAGCGTAAGGCCTTCTTCGGCATCCAAAATGGTGGGTAATCTAAAAGAATTAGGGTATGTAGATGCCGAGCCGTACGGCATTATAAAACTTACCCAAAAGGGTTGGGAACTGGGCAACTACCTTTTATACCGCCATGATGTTTTGCACGAGTTTTTGTGCTTGATTAACCACACCAAAGATGAAATTGAGCAAGTGGAACAAATCGAACATTTTTTTGATGAAAAAACCATAGAAAATTTAGAACAGCTGGTAAATCAGCTGAAAAACTCTTCTTTCTATCCTTCATTACCTTAAGTATTTGAAATGGGTTGTCAAAAACCTTAATCTGTTATACAATAGGATTTGATTTTGTTTTTTGCTTTAAATCGTAACGCTTTAAAGTAAATATTAAGCAAAATGATTATTAAGATTGAGGTGTAGGCATTGGGTCAAAACAAAAATCTAAAGCCAAAGCTTGAAAACAGCAACTTTAACAGCAAAATTGGCTTTATACTGGCATCCGTTGGGTCGGCAGTGGGTATGGGTAATATTTGGATGTTCCCCTACCGTTTGGGTTCTTACGGCGGCGCAGCGTTTTTAATCCCCTATTTTCTTTTTGTTATTTTATTTGGTATTGTAGGCCTTTCAGGTGAGTTTGGGCTTGGCCGCTTAACCGGAACGGGGCCCATTGGCTCTTACGATTACGCCATGAAAACGCGCGGTAAAAAAGGCGGGGCGTTTTTCGGCGCAATCCCTTTGTTCGGCAGCCTTGGCATTGCAATTGGTTATGCCATCATCGTTGGGTGGGTACTTCGTACTATTTGGGGCTCCCTATCGGGCAGCCTTTTTACTACCGATTCTGCCGAGTATTTTTCGCAAATGACAGGTGCGTTCGGCAGCGTACCATGGCACTTTGCAGTTATTGCACTTACGGTAATTATATTACTCGGCGGTGTTTTGCAAGGCATTGAAAAAGTAAATAAAATTATGATGCCTACCTTTTTTATTTTATTTTTGATTATTGCTGTACGCGTCGCTTTTCTGCCCGGCTCTATTGAAGGATATCAGTATCTGCTTGTACCCAAGTGGGAATTTTTACTGAAGCCCATGACATGGATTATGGCAATGGGACAAGCCTTTTTCTCGCTATCAATTACCGGTTCGGGCATGATTATTTATGGCAGTTACTTAAGCAAAAAAGAGGATATCCCCTTCTCTGCAGGTATGACCGCATTTTTAGATACCTGTGCCGCACTCCTTTCCGGTTTTGCCATCATCCCCGCAGTGTTTGCGTTTGGTATGGACCCTAAAAGCGGACCTCCGCTGATGTTTATTACTCTGCCAAAAGTATTTTCGCAAATGCCTATGGGTAAATTATTTGCAACCCTGTTTTTTATTTCGGTACTATTTGCCGGTATTACTTCTTTAGTAAATATGTTTGAAGTATGTGCCGAAGCAGCGCAAAAAAAATTAAAACTGCGCCGTACTCCTGCCGTGCTGCTGGTTGGTGCTTTGGTATTTGCGGTGGGTGTGTTCATAGAATATGAGCCTTACATGGGGGCATGGATGGATGCAATCACCGTGTATGTTGTGCCGTTTGGCGCGCTGCTGGGCGCAATTATGATTTATTGGGTGTTGGGTACGCAAAAAATCAACCAAGAATTAAATCTCGGCCGTAAAAAACCGATTGGTAAAGTGTTCAACTTTTTTGGCAAATACGTTTATATCATTCTTGCCGCTGCAGTATTTATTTTAGGCATTGTATACGGCGGCATCGGATAATAACAAAATCATATTAAAAAACCGTACTCCTGATACATTTGTACCAGGAGTACGGTTTTTATTTTTATAAATCAATCAAAAATTTCGGGGCAAAGCTCCATTGCTTTTGCTTTTACTTTAATAAAATCTTCCAGCCCATCGGGTTTATTGTTGGGGTTGCGCAGCAAAGCAGCCGGATGAAATGTTCCCATCATCAGAACTCCGTTTCGTTCAAACCAAAGCCCATGCTCTTTTGTTACTTTAAAATTGGGGCTTATAATTTTCATGGCGCTTACTCTGCCTAAACACACAATTATTTTTGGCTTAATCAAAGCGACTTGGTTACGGAGAAAACCAATACATGCCTCGGTTTCTTCCTGTTTTGGGTCTCGATTTTGGGGTGGACGGCATTTTACCATATTGGCTATGTAAATGTTTTTATCACGGTAAAGGTCTACCGCTTTCAGCATTTTATCCAGCAACTGGCCGCCCCGTCCTACAAACGGTTCACCTTGCAAGTCCTCGTTTTCACCGGGGCCCTCACCAATCAACATAATCTTTGCATGAGGCACACCAACGCCAAACACTACATTGGTTCTGGTTTTACAAAGCTCACATTTTTCGCATTGCATAACCGTTTCACGCAATGTCTCCCAAGAATTTAGCATCAACTGCCACAACCTCTCACTGTATTAATTTTAAAAAATATGTTTACATTTAGGTGTAAAAGAAACAACATATCATCATTATATCATAAACATGAAGTGCTTTGATATAATTGGCGATGTGCGGCTTTGCCGCAAGGCAAATTTCGCACCGCATATTAGAATAAATATAATACTTTACATTAATATAGCAGACATTTGGTTCCCATTAAAACTCTAATTTTTCATACACTGCCGTTATTATATCATATTTTAACAACAATTCCGATAGATTTTGCAAGAGTTTTAAAGATTCTTGTCGATTTCCCTTGCGGCTCAGTCGTAATTTTTGTATAATAAAGGGTAGCGTTTCAGCACTATCGGCAAAAAATTGCCTGTGCAAAAAAGATTCTATGGAGGTATTCTGTTATGGCAAAAAAAATATTAATCGAAACTTCTGCACGTCACATTCATTTGACTGAGGCAGACCTTGAAACACTGTTTGGCAAAGGTGCTAAACTTACACCGAAAAAAGATTTATCTCAGCCGGGGCAATACGCTTGTGTAGAGAGACTGGATGTTGTAGGACCTAAAAAGACGATTCCAAACGTTTCAATCCTTGGCCCGACAAGACCTGCTACCCAAATAGAAGTTTCTTACACCGATGCAAGAACTCTTGGTCTGTCTGCTCCCGTCAGAGAGTCGGGCGATGTAGCGGGCAGTGCAGGCTGCAAATTGGTTGGCCCTTGTGGCGAAGTTGAGCTTACTGAGGGTGTTATCGTTGCTAAACGTCACATCCATCTTACTCCGGAAGCTGCTACCGAATTTGGTGTTTCTGATAAGGAAATTGTTTCTGTTAAATGCGCAGGCAAAGACAGAGCACTTACTTTTGGTGATGTTGTCGTGAGAGTTTCTCCGAAGTTCTCGCCTGCAATGCACATCGATACCGACGAAGCAAATGCTGCAGCTGCATTTGGCGAATTCTATGGTGAAATCATAAAATAAATTATTTAAAAAAGCGGTAAGATTATTTAATCTTACCGCTTTTTTTTATTTCTTTTTATTCTTCCCTTTTTTACCGGTAACAGCCAAAGCAATTATAATAAGCAGCAGTGCACCGCCGGCAATACCCATAACAAGCGGCACATTTGAATTATCACCAGTGTTGGGGTTTATTGCAAAAGCAGTTACAGCTGTTGTAATTATAGTAATTAATAAAACCGAAACAGATGCAAAAAATTTTGCATATTTTTTAATCATTTAGAATATTCCTCCCGATATTTGTCATCAACAAGGTCTCCAACTAATAATTATAGGGTGATTTTTTATACCTGTCAAGTTGGCTGATTTTAATTTAAAAAAAGTACATAATTACAGTTTTTTTACAGAGATTAGTTATTAGGATTTATACATGCGGCTTTTTTCAAAAATAAGTTGAGGTGAAAAATTTGATAAACTTGATCTTTCTAGGCGATTCATGTGACAGCGCACTTGCCGGCACCACTTATCATGTACTTGCAAAAGATTTTCAAGTTGCCTGTAATTGTACAACAGGTACAAACAATCACTGCAAAACCCTCGATTTTTTAATCCTAGATTGCAAACAACTTTCTTACGAAAACAAAGGACACACAATTTTTTTATGCAAAAATAATTTTTCTAAAAAAACCAAATACAGCAGCTTTAAACATATTGGTGAAAACAATACGATTGGTGTTGTTCAATCGGACAACCTGCCGGCCGCCGAAACTTTGAGCAGGTGGAAGATACCGGTAATTTCATGCGGAATGTCTATAACCGACACACTTACTCTTTCCAGCATCGGCCCCGATGATGCAGTAGTTTGCCTGCAACGATGTATCCCAACCTTATACGGAACTATAATTGAGCCCTTCGAAATCCCTATAAAACTGTCCCGTCCCATCGATAGCTACGCGCTTATGTGCATTGTTTCAATCGTACTTCTTGCCGATAAAGCAGATATATTGGATACGCTTTTTTTGTAAAATGTCGATTTGCAGATTATTCTAATACTTTTTAAAGAATTTACCAAGTATTAATTTGACGGATAAGCCTATAATAATACCACAAACGCAACAGTAAATAGAAAAAAACTGAACAATGAATTAAGGAGTGTATCAATTATGGCAAACAGTAACAAACTTGTAGTTCCTCAGGCAAGAGAGGCTCTTAATAAGTTCAAAATGGAGTCTGCTAACGAAGTAGGCGTTAACTTGAAACAAGGTTACAACGGCGACCTTACCTCGAAACAGGCTGGTTCTGTCGGCGGTCAGATGGTTAAGAAAATGATCGAAGCTTACGAGAACTCTATCAAATAAATGTCCTAAAAGGCATTTACTAGGAAAAGGGACCTCTTTATGAGGTTCCTTTTCTGTTGCCTACAAATTTATACTATCTTTTTTTGGAGCAAACCGTTACAATATAAGAAAATAGATTAATGGGAGGAGTCAAATTGTATCAAATAGCGATTTTAGATGATAAATCTCAATTGAAACTGGGGCATACTTTTGAAGTGTCTTGCTACAACTGGGGCGGAACTTATCGCCCAAAAACCATAGGATCTCTTGTTTTTATAAAAGAAGAAGGTTTTTTTCTGCATATGAGATGCGATGAATCAGACCCTCTGCGCCGTTATACCAAAGCAAACGATCCTGTCTATACCGACAGTTGCATGGAAGCGTTTTTATCATTTTATCCGGGATCGGAAAAAAGCGGTTATATCAACTTTGAGATGAACGCCAACGGCGCATTATTGTGTGCATACGGAGAATCTCGCCATAACCGTCAATACATAACCGATGTCGGAATTACACCGCCTGTGCCCAAAGTGAAACTGGAAGCCTCTTTTTGGGAATTGGAGCTGATGATTCCGCTTACATTTATAAAAGCTGTTTACGGCAGATGTGATTTTGAAGAGGCGCAGGTGCTTCGCGGCAACTTTTTTAAAGTAGGTGAAAACGATGTGAATTTGCATTTTGCAAGTTTTATGCCCATTACATCCGAAAAACCTGATTTTCATCTACCAAACTTTTTCAGCAATTTTATACTTACTAAACCAACAAATAAATAACAAAAAGAACCTCATACGAGGTTCTTTTTTTATATTTTATTGTTCAGCCATCGCAGAATGCCCTCTGCCGCGCGCCTACCCCAAAAATTACGGCGGGCAAAGTCATTATAGCTGCGCATTGAAATGCCGCTTATGCTTTTTGCAGTATGCGGGCTGCAGAAAGGCTGCGGCTCACCAAAAAAATTCAGTCGGTTGCGCCTTGGGTTTTGCACCCTTAGGCTGGGCTTGAAAAGGTTGTTTTTTATCTTCTTGCTGTTCTTCGATTATTTCTTTTTTTTCTGAAGACTCAGTCTCATTTGTGATTTCGTCGCAAAACTCAACCGACTTCATGGCAGCATCAATCGTTTCAATCGAGCTGTCAATCGCATCCAACCGTTGCTCCAGTTCTTCGATGGATGACTGCAAAGTTACACGCAGCGTAGTAACATCGCCCTTAAACGTGCTGATCTGCTGTGCTAAACTTTGTATACTCTCGATTGTGGTGGCAGTAATGCGGCTCGCCTTCTGCTCGGCAGCCTTAATAATATCATCTGCACTCTGGCGAGCGTCCATAAATGCATTGCCAATCTTCACCATAGCTTCATCGTATTTTTTGCCTTTGTATTCCAAACTCTCAGCACGTAAAGTAAGCTGGCGGCACTTCTCTTGATATGCTTTGATTTCGCGGTCTTTGTCATCCAAAGCTTGCTGACGGCGAAGAACTTCCAGGTTTAAATCGGCAATATTCGTCTCTAGACTTTTTACATGTTCAAGCTGTTTGGCTGCATCATCTTCCATACCTTGAATCTGCTCACCCAACTGATTTATATTTTCGGTTAAACCTTGATTTTGCTCTTCCAACTCTGCAATTTTTTTGTTCAAATCATCGATTGCAGTTTGATTTTGTTCACAAAGTTCATCTATGTATTTTAAAACAGATTTTTTATGAAATCCGCCGAACATACTCGTTTTAAAAGTGGTCTGTCGTTCCACGCTTATATTCCCCCCGTACAATATAGCTTTATTTTTCATTATAACATTGATTTTACTGTAAAACAATGTAATTACACAAAAAACTTAGCCACCTGCATACAGCAGATGGCTAAAATTAAGGGTTTGTTAATAAAACATATTCTTTTTGACAAGAATCACCGCGACAATTACAGTTAACACTGCAGCCAGCACACAAGGGAACCAGAAGTACGGCATGGGCAGCCCAGTGACATTCATACCGTAAAAACTGGATACCATCGTTGGGATTGCCATTAAAATAGTGATTGATGTAAGAACTTTCATGACAATGTTCAGGTTGTTGGAAATGACCGATGCAAACGCATCCATCGTACCGGAAAGAATGCTGGCGTAAATGTTACACATTTCAATTGCCTGCTTGGTTTCAATTAGTACATCCTCTAGCAAATCTTGGTCTTCTTCATACAGCTTAATAATACGCCCACGCAGAATTTTCTCCATGGTCAATTCGTTCGCTTTAAGCGATGTTGAAAAGTAAACAAGTGATTTTTCCAAACCCAACAGCTGAATAAGTTCTTTATTTTTCATCGATTTGTGCAGCTGATGCTCCATACGCATTGACAATTTATCAATCTGTTTTAAAAACTGAAGGTAACGTGCCGCAATACGCAAAAGCATGGTGAACAAAAACTGATTTTTTAACTTTGTCTGCACATTTTTTACCATACCATCCGCGAATTCGTTGATGAGCGGATTGTTTTTGAGGGTAATGGTAACCAACTGTTTCGGCAGCATCACAATACCAATCGGCATTGTAGTATATAAAATGGTGTTTTCAGTCTGTTTTTCTGCAAGAGGTAAGTCCACAATCAACAAAGTTTGGTCTTCCTCCTGCTCAATGCGCGAAGTCTCTTCTTCGTCAAGAGACGATTTAATAAAGCCCTGGTCAATCCCCAGGCTTTCAGTGAGGAATACAACTTCACTTTCAGTAGGGCAAATAGCGCTTACCCAACAGCCTTCTTCAATAGCTTCAATTTGAGTAATGCGATTATCGATGGTTTTGTAGTAGTTTATCATAGTATATCCCCATTTCTATGGGGCAGAAATCAGCAACGCTGCTTCTGCCGAATATTTGATTTTCTGATTCAAACCTGTACTTCGAGGGCTAGGGTCCGGATTCACAACGTCACCTCCTGTAATAATTACCGCCGATTTGCCACATTGGGCATAAGTATCAACTTAACTATTATACCACATGATGTGATGTTTGCAAGAGATATCGCTAGATTTTAAGCAGAAAACAGAAAAATCAGCAGAATATCGCCCAAATCAGTCTAATACGGCTGAATATGAATGAATTCTGCTGAATAATATGTTTAATTCTATTTTAATTTGCGAAGAATACTGCCCGGCGGGAATATCTTGTGAGTAGGGATATACAGCTTTTGCATGGCATGGCAGGCACTTTGCATCGGTTCGTCAAACTCATTAAAAATTTCACGTGCAACAAACGGGACAAACCCTGCCTTAGGCATGAGTACTTCTAATTCATCCCCTGCAAAAAAGCGGTTACGTTGGGTAATATACATCCTGCCGTCGCGGCATTCATCAACCGTTGCAACTACATCGTAGCTTCGTACGTAACCTCCATTTTTGTAACATTGCCCGTTTTCGGGTGCGCCGAAATAAAATCCTGAAGAATACTCACGGTGGCTTACCTTGCGTGTTTCTTCCTCAATCCATGCTTCGAGTTGAAAATGCCGCGGGTCACGCAGATAGCTGTCTACCGCGTTGCGGTAAGCATTTGTAACCACTGCCACATAATAAGCAGATTTAGCTCTGCCTTCTATCTTAAAGCTGTTAATGCCTGCATCCGCAAGCTTATCGATGTGTTCAATCATACACAGGTCTTTGGCATTTAAAATATAAGAGCCGTTTTCATCCTCATACACAGGGTAAAATTCATTGGGGCGTTTCTCCTCCATCAGGTGATACCCCCAACGGCATGGCTGTGCACATTCACCTCGGTTGGCGTCCCTGCCCACCATATAATGCGACAGCAGGCAGCGCCCCGAAAACGACATACACATCGCACCATGCACAAAGCATTCAATTTCAAGGCTTTCGGGCACTTTATCGCGAATGCGGCGGATATCATCAAAGCTCAATTCTCGCGCAAGCACCACACGTTTTGCCCCCATTTGGTGCAGTTCACGTGCAGTTACATAGTTTACGATGCCCACCTGTGTGGACATATGCAGTTCCAAATCGGGTACCACCCGTTTTGCCGTCATCATTACGCCCATATCCGCTACGATGAGTGCATCAATGCCGCAGGCAGCGGCATCCTGCAAATATTGCGGCAGCCTGTCCATTTCATCATTGGTGGGCACCGTATTGCAGGTAAGGTAAACGCGCACACCGTTTTGGTGGGCATACTCCACCGCCTGTTTCAGCTCGTCCAGCGAAAAGTTCATAGGTGACGAACGCATACCAAATTCTTTACCGCCAACGTAAACCGCGTCCGCGCCAAACAGCACCGCAGCATTGAGTCGTTCTCTGTCCCCCGCTGGCGCAAGCACCTCGGGTCTAATTAAATCAGCCATTGTTTCTCCTTTTTGCTATTACCGCGCCCATATGCATAGCCAACCGATTATTAATCAGTGGCAATTCCGTTTACATCGCCAACTTTGCTTGCCGCATAAATATTTTTTTCATGCTCCGCCATGGTTTTTGCATAATAGAACTTGCCTTCTTTGTCGGTAAGGAAATAATAGTATTCATTGGAATCGGGATAGAGCGCTGCTTTAATTGCATCAACTCCGGGGTTTGCAATGGGGCCTGCGGGCAACCCGGTGCATTTATAGGTGTTGTATGCATCGTACATCGCTTGATTTGCCGTGGTAAGCCGTGGTTTAATAAACTTTTCAACATAGAAAATCGTAACGTCAGACTGCATTTGCGGATAGGTATCCTCTTGTGCAAAACGGTTGTGGAATACACCCGATACCGCATTCATATCCTGCGGGTAGCTTGCCTCTTTTTGAATGATGGATGCAAGTGTAATCGTCTCGTCCAACGTCAAACCAAGTTCTTTCATACGGTCGTACATTTCGGCAGTAATATTTTCGTTAAAGCTGTTAAAGAATTTTTTAGCTACCGATACAGGGTTTTCGCCCACAAAGAAATCGTAAGTGTTGGGGAAAATATAACCCTCGTATTTATAAAAGCGCGAAGGATTGTTTGCAGGGATATCCTTCATAAAATCGTATTCAAAGGGTTCTTTTTGAAGTGTATCTGCAAACTCTTGTGCGGTGCAAACATTGTTTTCTTCCAGTTTTTTACCTATTTCCCAAATGGTCAGCCCTTCGGGGAACGAAATTTTGACAACGTCCTGCCTATCATTGCCGCTCTTTAGCGCAATAATAATCTGGCTATAGCTCATATTGGAATTAAGAATATATTCACCAAACTGGTATTTTCCGTCTGCTTTTTTAAATTTGGAATAAAGGCGGAAAGTCAAGGGAGTTTCTATGACGCCGCTTTGTTTTAAAATTTTTGCAATATCGCCCGTACCGGAGCCCTCCGGGATTTTGACGGTTATGGTTTTATCGTCTTGAGCAAGCCCCAGCATGTCGCTTGCACTCTCCAACGCAAAAAATGCCAAAAATGCACCCAGTGCAACCAGACCGACCGTGATGAGGAGCGCACGCATAACACGATATTTCTTTTTTGGTTTGGGCTGCTTGGCTCTTTGGGGGCGATTGTTTCGCGCCCCTGAAGGCTGCTGCGGCACTCTGTGTTTTACAGGGCGGTGAGGCGGGGGTACCGGTGGTATACTCGCCTCAAACCCGTTTATTCCGTCATTTTCTTTATCGTTGATATCCATAAGAGTTCCTCCAAACATAACTTCCCTTGTAACGCCGTTCTGCCGATTTTCATAGTATATAACATCTGCAAGGCAGATAAAATTGGCATTGCCAGGGAGGTGAATACGTGTGAGCTGCTGTAATAATAATTGCTGTGATAACAACTGCTGCAACTCCTTTATTGGTGGCAACAATTGCTGGTGGATTATTATCTTGGTTATCATCATCTTGTGCTGCTGCAACTAGTATTTTACCACAAACATAGCCCCTGTCGAAAGATGGGGGCTTTATCTTCGCTGAGAAAAGCGGCTGGGTGAATTAACCTTGCGAAGATATCTTTCAGTTACCAAAAGGTCAACTGCAACATCATATCTGCCATGCTGCAACCTTTGTGTCATACAAGACGAGTAAACAATGCCTACCTTCGTTTGCGGGTAGCGGGATAAAAACCGGTCGTAGTAGCCCTTGCCGTAGCCTAACCTGTAACCTGCAAAATCAAACGCAAGCCCCGGAACAATGCATATGCTGTCTGAGAAATCGGTAAGCAACTCGCTGCGCTCAGGGTCAGGTTCCAACACACCAAAGGTACGAGGTGCCAGGTCATCGAGTGATTTTATGAGGTAAAACTCCATCTCCCGGGTACCGTCTATGCAGCGTGGCACCGCCACACGTTTGCCATTTTTGAGGGCATCGGCAATCAGAATACGGGTATCCACTTCAATATCGGTAGACACAAACGTAAGCAGCGTTTTTGCATTTTTATATTGGTATAGACTCTGCACACGCCTGCGGATGCTGTCATCGTGCTGTACTTTTACAGAAGGGGGCATGTCCCGTCGCATTTGCTTATATTTGTTGCGCAGAGTGGTTTTATAAATACGGATATCGGTTATTTGCATAAAACTGCCGCCTTTAACAGTTCTGCCCGCTCTCTGCCTTTCAGCTGTTCTACGAGTTTTAGTGCAAACTCCATGGCAGTACCTGCACCGCTGCCCGTAATGATGTTACCGTCTTGCTCGCATGCATTGCCCGTATAGTTTGCCAGCGGCATTTGCGATTCAAACCCGGGGTAGCAGGTAATGGTTTTATGGTCCAACAGCCCAAGATGCCCCAAAATAGACGGAGCAGCGCAAATGGCGCCGATCGGCAGGTTCTTTTGCATTGCATATTCAATAAATGTTTGTACAACCGGTGATTTTTCAAGATTCAGTGTACCGGGCATCCCCCCAGGTAGAACAATCATTTCAAGATTTTTGGGGTCGGTTTGCGTATCCATAATATCGCAAACAAGCGAAATACCATGGGCACCGCGTACCGTTTTGGAGGAAATCCCCACTGTTTGCACATTAAGCTCGGCACGCCGCAGTATATCCACCGCTGTGAGTGCCTCGATTTCTTCAAAGCCGTCTGCTAAAAATATATAAATCATGTTATTTCCTCCTTCGACCGTCGCTGCCCAAAAAACAGACAACCCCTTGGTGTTTGTTTTTTGGTTTCAATTTATATTAATCGAGTACCAAGTTTAAATAACCGTTTGCAGGCTGTGCCATACTTGTCATCCCAAAAGGGTGAACCTCGCCTTCCAGCGTACTGTCTGATGGCAAGCGCACCGTGATACTGTTGCACCCATGACATTGTGCAAGCTGCATCAGCGCTGAGTGCAAGGTGTTATCTTGTAGGGTTGTTTCTCGCACAAACAGCATTTGCCCCGCTTTATAGCATAACGCTGCCGCTTGCCCATATTCTGATTGAATTTTGCATGCAAAGCCGCCATTAAATTTGTTTTCATCCAGTGCATAAGCAATCGACGTTTCGTCCCAGCAAAGATATCCTTCGCGATCAAACACTTTATCACGCATCTGTTTGTATTCACTTGGCGAAATATCGGCAAAAGCAAAGTGAGTATTGTTGTTTTCTGATAAGTTGACAGAAAAACGAGATGTTTTAAGAAAAAAAGCGGATGCATAGCCACGTTTTTTATAAAACGCAAACAGTTCCGCCTCAGCAGGGACAAGCAAGGATAAAGCTTCACCGCGATTTTTTATTAGTTGGTTTGCATACTCCAATAATTTACTGCTGATGCCTTTGCCCTGCCACGCTGTAAGGGTTGCAACAGCATAGATATATTGTACGTCTACAAAAACTCCGCCTTGTTTTAACTTTGCAGGCAAAAGAGTAAGCATTGCCACAGGCGTGCCATTATCTAGCCATACAAGAGTATTTTCACAGCGAAAACGATTGGCATAGTAAAAATCAATGTATTCATCCGTATCACCAAAGCACTCTTTCCAAATAGCTTTGAGCGCAAGGAGCATTTCGGGTTTTGCAAAAGTAATCATAAAACACCTCTGCCGATAACCCCATTCACTTTACGCTTGGGGATTTTTTAGTGTAGCTTCATATTTTTCAAGCAAAAAGTCAGGATAATAAGACGATTTTGCTTTACGCAAGCCCTCGTCTCCCAAATCTTCCTCGCGGTTGACATAAATAAAATCCTGACAATTGTGGATTAAAAATTGTTGGTTAATCATCGGGTAAGCGCCCTGAATTTCTGGAAAAGCCTTTTCTATGTGCATGACATAGGTATCGGACGAAAGCGGTTCACCCATGGTATAGGCGATTACCTTGCCGTTGAGGCGCAACAAACCGCCGCGCAAACCCAGTTCAAAAAAATATTTAAACGCCTGTTTTACAGCGCACGCCTCGTGGTTTAGGCTTTCATCATCATAACACTTGTATATTTTACACCATTCGGTGTTCATATCCCAGCAATCGTTGATATTTTCAGCGTTGATGTCTTCATATGCCCAGTCCGGGTTATCCTTAAAACGCGCAATATGGTTGCGCTTGCTGTGGAGCTTTTTCCCCCGCAGCGTGGTAAGGCGCTCTACACTGTATATATAATCGCAGTAATCGCGGTGGTTGCTGTAATCGAACTGATCCGGAAACAGCGTTTGCATCAATTTTACTGTTTCGAGGTTCATGCCACGCAAACGAAACCCCATACCACGCTCGGCAGCATCTTCCATCAATGCCAATATTACAGGTTTAATGTCGCCGCTGCCTGCGGGATAAGTATAGGCAATTTGCCCTTCTGCCCCGCTCTTCAGGCAATAAAACCCGTTTACATCTGCCCATTCAATCCGATTGGGCTTACGCCATATAAAATTATTAGCAAAAGAATAATCACAGCTTTTAAAATCAGATTGCTTTAGGCGTTCTTCAATCCAAGCTCTGTCTTGTAGTTCTACATCTTTAAAAGGTAACAAACTATCCATCCTTCCTGCAGGCAATTCCCGCATCTATATCAATTCTCACAACCGAATAAATCTTATTATAAACCAAGTGCCTCTAAAATTTTATGGTGGATTGCTTCTATCGTATATGGATTTTCTCCGTCACAGCAACGAATTACTTTCCATTCGCTGCGGTCTACCGCATATTGTGCAGTTTCGCGGCATTTTAATAAATAGCTCAGATTGCGTTCATGCAAATCTTTTTTGGTTTCGTCGCCCTGGTAGCGTTTTTCCATTAAGCGTTTTGAGGTATTGGGGTCCATTTTCAGGTACAAAACCTCATGGGGGCGGGGTAAGCCAAGCTTACCAAACTCAAAATCTTGCTGCCACTCAAAAAAAGCAGACCATTCTTCGCGTGGCAGTTTACTCATCTGATGAATCAAGTTTGAGCCGACGTAACGGTCGGCAATAATAACCGTACCGCTCTTATAGATCTGCTCCCAGTTTTTTTTGTAACTTGCATAACGATCCAGTGCATAAAACGATGTTGCTGTATAGGCATTAACATCGTTTACATTGCTACCAAACTCGCCGCCGAGGTACATCTTAACAAAAACAGACCATGAGTGCTCGTAATCGGGAAAGGTGATGCGCAAAGCCGGAATACCCAACTCATTAAAATGCTGCGCTAACAGCTTCGATTGCGTTTCTTTACCGCTTCCGTCCAGCCCTTCTATTTCAATGAATTTCATTTGCCTTTTCCTTTCAGGCCGGCATAATGTGCCCGTACCTCTGTTTGCTTCGCACAGCTCATTTTGCCTTCGGGGCAAGCACCGCGCAAGCAAGGGGGGCCTGCCTTTGCAAACAGCGTGGGCGCAACCTCATATACCAACGCAAGCATCTGCTCTGCAACTATACGAATCTCCCATTGAGCGCGATTGCAGCAGCGTTCACGAAAAAAGTTAAGCAAGCTGCGTGCGTTCATCGTAACAACCATTTTTGTATCGCATGCATTTGGCAAAACATATCGCGCATCTTCAATTGCCTTTTTTGCAGCAAGTTTTTCTGCTTCCGCTTGGGGTTTACCTTCTGCAATAAATGCTGCAGTATGCTTTTCTTTTAGTATCGCTGAAAGCTTGTCATAATATTCCGCCGTCTCACTCATCGCGTTTAAAAACAACGATTTTGCTTGCTCATCTGCTTCAATTTCAGGCGGAATAACATATTCAAAAAGAGCTTTGTTTACATAACGCTGGCTTTGAACACTGTAAGATGCAATACGATGACGTGTTATCTGCGCCAAAAATGCGCGTGATACCCCTTCGATACCAAATGTGAAACTTGCGTGTTCAATCGGGCTTTCGTGCCCGATATCCGACAACATCTGCACAAAGTTTTCTGCTTTTTCATCCGTTAAACCGGCAAGCAAATCATCGACACCCACACGGCTGTAACAAAGCTTAGCCGCCGCAGCAACTGTTTTTTCTGGGTTAGGGGTGTAGCTTAATAAGGTAACCTTTGGCATATGTTTATCCTCCGAATATTCTAAAACAATCATACGGATAACATTATACCACAAAGAAAACCGCCTATCAATTAAGACAGACGGTTTTTGTGGATTTTTGACGATAAGTACAATTGTAAATCAGAAATTAGTCCTTACAGTGACAATCCTGCTCTCGAGGCGGGAAGAAATCGCTTGTTGGGAATTTAATCGCCTTAAATACCTCACAAGGATCATCCGTAGTGGTTACGCATTCCTTATCAGGAACACAGAAATCATAAGCTGGGATTAACATCTGGACGTTACGCTCTAACTGTACGATGGTAAACATACCGATCGTGACGTAAACACATTTTTCAGGTCTGCAGCCCGAAAATTCTCCTTTAAATCTGCTGCAAATGTCTTGCGGTACTTCGATATGGCATGGGCAGTGGTCGTGACAGGGGCAAACGCGAGCAGACAATACAATGGGGTCAACAACCGATACGGTTGCAATGGGCATGTTACTGCTGTACTCGGTTGGGGTTACACTTTCTGAGCTATAGACACGAACATTACCTTCGCTGCCAAACAGAATTACCTTTTTAGTGAAAATTGCGAGACCTTTGACAACAGTTGGTGCTGTACACGAGGCGGTGTATACCTGTAGCTTCACACAGAAGAAAAAGGTGATATCCACCGAATAAAAGCCTTTGTTGAATGGCACAGGCTCTACGTCCAGAAAAACGTTGAGAATTTCAGCGCTTTTTGCTTTGATGCTGTTGCAATTGTCAACGATGGTTTGATCTTCGGGTACAAAATAAACTTGAAGGTCCTCAAGACAATCTTTGGCACTGCAACTGTCGTAAATCCGCTTGGTATCGATGCACACGGCCTCTTTGAACAAATTATTACCGCCGCTGCAATTGATATTGCTGGTAGTTACTTTTGGTTCTGCCATAGTAATCCTCCTATTACTTTCTATTAAAGAATACACTTCAATAACATAATATGAGGTTCGGCAATTTTGGTGAAAGAAAAAGGACGCATTTGCGTCCTTTTTCATCATGGCTTGATTGTAAATGTATCTGAAGAGAAAGAAATCTTATCTTTTATTACAGTACCGGATACTTCCCAATTCTGAGAAGAAGCATTGTAGTGCATGGTTACCGTTTGAAAATTCCCTCCGGCAAACCATTTTCCGCTGTCGGTTTTTTCGGCATAATTAAAATCTGCCTGTACATCAAAAGTAACGTACAGTTCACCTTCCTTTATCGTGCGCGAAATGCTGCGGCGGTCAAATGTAAGCCCGTGAAAATCAAACAATAAGCCTTGATTGTAAGCTTCCATCTTTGTAACAAGGTCTGCATAATATGCTTCGCTTACATTTTTAATTAACTTTTTATCCCAACGGTTAATCGCCTCAAGGTAAGATTGGTAAAACGCATAAAAACGCGGGGCAAGGCTGACAATCAGCTGGCGGTTTGTCATTTCAGAGGGGTTTTCTGCATTGGGGTATTTTGTTTCCAACTCTTTGATGTAATCAACAGAGTAGGTTTGGTCATCCGCTGCGAGATCAAAATCCTGACTGTATTGATCGCATTTTACAGTAATTTTCATCCCGGTAAATGCAGGATTTATAACAACGAAACCATCATCCGGTTTGATATCTGTTTTTGAACCGTTCACCAGAATCTGCAACCCTGTTTCTATACCCGCAAGTTCTATTTCTGCAGTGGCTAAATTTTTGGTCATAGAAACTGTCGGATTTTCGGTAGAAGAAAAGCTTGTAATTTCGGTTTTACCCAGTTCATACTCAGGGCCATATTTTTGATAAGTTGCGCGGATTTTATGAGAACCGGGAGCAAGCTTGAGCACCACACCGCCATCTGTCGGTTGAGCATCTACTTTTTTATCATCTACATAGAGTGTTAAATCTTTAATATCTGTTTGCACCGTTAGCTGCACAGGGCTGATTTTTACAATAAACTTTTGGCTGAATAAACTATCTTTCGTTTGTTTGAGTGAAAAGCAATTGTATTTTTCGTCGTTTCCGCCCACCCAATCGCCTTGCGATGCAAGCAAATGCCCTTTGAGTTTTTTCATATCCAGGTTTTCTGCCATAGAGGACAACATTTTTTTGGCGTCATCTGCCGAGGTTAAACCGCTGCCGCTTGTCTCAATATTCGCCAGTACGTATTTTGTATCGCCGGAAGAAACCGCATCAACAAATGCATTCACCGCTTTTTCGGGGGCATTTTTTGCTTTTATCTTTAAACCTGCAAAACCTGCAACTCCTGCTAAAATGATAATTACAAAAAGAATAATGAGCCAAACTTTGGTTATGCCGCTACTGTGTTTTTTAATTTTAGATGGTTTCGAGCTGCCAAAAAATTGATTGCCCTGATTTTGTATTGGCTGCTCTTGTGGTGCATACTCATCAAGCTCATCTTCAAAGTTTTCGTCAATGAACTCATGCTCAACTTCGGGGGCATAATCATCGTCTGGATACAAATCATCTTTCTCAACTTCGGTAAAAGATGAATCTTCATCTAAGGCAACGTTTACCTGCACTTTTTGCACCGATGCGCGCTGCTGTGCAGGCTCGGGTTGCAAAGGCTGGTGCATCATTTCTTCGTCTTCGCTGATGGCCTGCTGCCACAATTCCTCGGGAGTCGGACGTTTTGTCTCGTCTTTGGGTATCTGTTCTAGCGGTTGGGGTTGGGTAGGCTGAGGTTGCGCAGGTGTTACCGGCAACACCAAACGCTCCCCGCATTCAGGGCAAAATTTCGCCTCGGGGGTGGGCAGCAGCTCACCACAGAAGGGACAAAATTTCATCATCATCACTCCTTACGGTCATGTTTATCTAAAAATGATATTACATTGATATCTTTTTCAATTTAGCAAAATTAGCCATTATCTTTTTCGTTCCGCCTTTATCAAATGCTGCCTCTACCAATAAATCGTTTGCCATTGGTGTAACCGACAGCACCATCCCCTCACCAAACACTTTATGGCTTACAAGGTCGCCCGGCTTAATATCAATCTTTGTCTGCGGGGCTTTGTAAGCTGAAACGGACGAAAGCCCGCCTGTGCTGATAGTATGAGGGTTAACGGTATCCACTACGGCTGGTGTATGGTTGACACGCACTGTTGCATCCTGAACGTCCACCAAATCTTTGGGTATCTCACCTGCAAAACGGGATAAACGATTGCGCGTGGTTTGTCCAAAAAGCAGCCTCTGTGCGGCCGTGGTAAGGTATAACTGCTTCTTCGCGCGAGTAATGCCTACGTAGGCAAGCCGGCGCTCCTCTTCGATTTCGGCAGGTGAAGACATCGACATCCTTCCCGGAAAGATTCCCTCTTCAAATCCTGAGATGAATACATACGGGAACTCCAACCCCTTGGCGGAGTGCAGGGTCATCATAACAACCACATCATCATCCAAATCCGTGCGGTCCATATCCGTGTAGAGTGCAACCTCTTCAAGGAACTGTGACAGATCTCCGTCTTCATTTTCTTCAACAAATTTTATCATTGTAGATTTCAATTCTTCGATGTTTTCCATTCGGGTTTGCCCTTCAAATCCCTGCGTAAGCAAAAAGATGGAGTAGCCGGTTTTCTCAAGCAATGCATCCAACAAGTCACCCAACGGCTCGGTTTGAGCAATTTTTGCCAACTCAAGAATCATTTGCGAAAACTCTTGCAAAGGCTTTGCTTTTTTTTGAATTGGGGCATAACTGTCTGCATTTGTAATGACCTCAAACATAGAAATACCCAAGTTCTGCGCAATTTCATCTACCGAAGCAACCGTACTGTCGCCAATACCGCGCTTAGGCTCATTGATGATACGCTTAAGGCGAACGGCATCGTTGGGGTTGTTGATAACACTCAGGTACGCAATCATATCGCGAATTTCTTTGCGCTCGAAGAAACGCAGGCCGCCTATAATTTTATATGGAATTCCTGCTTTTACAAATGCACGTTCAATCATGTTGGACTGCGCATTCATGCGATAAAGCACCGCGTGGTCTTTGTATGTACCGCCTTCTTCAACATTGGTTAACACCGTGTCAACAATAAAGCGCGCCTCGCCCTGTTCGTCGCAGGCACGGTAAAGCTTTACTTGTTCCCCTTCGCCGTTGTCTGTCCATAGGGTTTTGCCTTTTCGTTCGGTGTTATTTGCAATTACGGCATTTGCCGCATCCAAAATACGCTGCGTACAACGATAGTTTTGTTCAAGACGAATCACCTTTGCGCCTGAGAACTGGTTTTCGAAGCTCAAAATATTTTCGATGGTTGCACCGCGGAATTTGTAAATACTTTGGTCGTCGTCGCCTACCACACAAAGATTTCTGTGTTTCCCCGCAAGCATGCTTACAAGCTTATATTGGGCATGATTGGTGTCCTGATATTCATCTACCATAATATATTTGTAACGATTTTGATAATGCTCCAGTACATCGGGGTGTTCTTCAAACAAACGAACTGTCAATACAATGATATCATCGAAATCTACCGCATTGGAGCTTTTAAGTGTTTGCTGATACGATTTATATATTTTAGCGATGACGCCCATTCTAAAATCACCGCTGTTATTGTGCTCCAACTGCTCGGGAGTGAGCATCTCATCTTTTGCCCTGCCAATGGCTGAAAGCACCGATTTAGGCGGGAAGTTTTTATCGTTGACATTGAGCGTTTTCATCGCGTCTTTAATTACTCGCAAGCTATCATCGGTATCGTAAATTGTAAAGCTCTTGCCGTACCCCAGTGCCTCTATCTCACGGCGCAGAATACGAACACAAGCGCTGTGGAAGGTTGCTGCCATAATGTCGTTGGCACACTCGCCAAGCATATTGGTAAGGCGCTCCTTCAGCTCACCGGCAGCTTTATTGGTAAAAGTGATAGCAAGAATATTCCACGGCTTTGGGACATCAACCCCGATCACTTCGGAAAGACGATTTTGATCGTTCTCAGTTCCTGCTGCAAAATCTTTTAAAAACCTCAGGTCATCATCCGTAAGCCACTGCGGTACATCAGACGAAACCGCCGCCCTGCCAAAACGAATGATATTGGCAACCCGATTAACCAAAACTGTAGTTTTTCCGCTGCCGGCACCCGCAAGGATGAGTACAGGACCATCGGTTTGCAAAACCGCTTCTTGCTGTTTCGCATTCATTTTGTAAAAAGCTTGTTTTAGGGCGTTTTGTTTTAAAGATGTATATTCGTTGACTGAAATAGTTTGGTTCATGTAAGTCCTCCAATGGCAAAACGCCAATTAAATTCGTATTCTATTATACCACAAAGCACATTACTTTAAAATGGCAAAAAGTAAGACCATCTGTAGAAACAGATGGTCTTAAAAGCAATATTTGCAGTAAATTATTTAAGAATTGCCAACAGTACACCTGCCGCAACAGCAGAACCAATAACACCTGCAACGTTGGGCCCCATAGCGTGCATAAGTAAGAAGTTGGATGGGTTCTCTTGCTGACCAACTTTTTGAGATACACGTGCTGCCATAGGAACTGCGGACACACCGGCAGAACCGATCAACGGGTTGACCTTGCCGCCCGAAACCAAATACATCACTTTACCAAACAGCACACCGCCGGCAGTACCAAAGCTGAATGCAATCAAGCCGAGTAAGACAATACCCAAGGTTTTACCGGACAGGAAGTTATCTGCGGTTGCGGTTGCACCAACCGTAACACCGAGGAAGATTGTAACAATGTTCATCAGCTCGTTCTGAGCGGTTTTACAAAGTCTATCCACGCAGCCGGATTCTTTCATCAGGTTACCGAGCATCAGCATACCAACCAGTGGCGCAGCGTCGGGAACGATAAATGAAACAACAATCGTAACCAAAATGGGGAATACAATCTTTTCAACTTTTGAAACAGGACGCAGCTGCTCCATAACAACCATACGCTCTTTTTTGGTGGTGAGCGCTTTCATAATCGGCGGTTGAATCAGGGGAACCAACGCCATATAGGAGTATGCTGCAACCGCAATAGAGCCGAGCAGATGCGGTGCCAGCGTTTTTGTAACAAAAATAGCGGTCGGGCCGTCTGCACCGCCGATAATACCGATAGCACCTGCTTCGGGACCGGTAAAGCCGAGTGCCAAAGCACCAAAGAAGGTTAAGAAAATACCCAACTGCGCCGCTGCACCGAGCAAAAAGCTTTTGGGGTTAGCAATCAGCGGGCCGAAGTCGGTCATCGCGCCGATACCGAGGAAGATAAGCGGAGGATAAATACCCAATTTAACACCCAAATACAGTAAATCGAACAAACCACCGTGGTTCATAATCTCGGCGGCATTCATTACCGAGCCGTCCGCCTGTATTTGAAAAAATTCTGGGTGGTATAAACCTGCCATAGGCAGATTTGAAAGTAACATACCAAATGCAATGGGCAGCAAAAGCAGCGGCTCAAAGCCCTTTGCAATTGCCAAATAAAGCAGAACGCACGAAATAACCAACATGATGCCTTGCTGCCAAGTAATATTTACAAAAGCAGAGTTTGCCCAGATCCCCTGGATTGCTTCAAAAAATCCTTGAATCATATCAATTGTCCTTTCCTAAGGTTGTTATTGCTAAAACGGGTTGGTGTTTTGCTGCATACCCGCCATGCTCCATACAGAACGTCCATTCTGCGCGCTTTTAACGCTTTTGATGACAAAGTTTTTCGTCCCGCCCATCATAGCTGAAACCGAAGCGGATATCACGGCAATAATTTCATCCGAAATACCTTCTTCAATCTGCATAGGGGCTGCCTTTGCTGCGGGAGAAGGAACAGCTTCTTTTACTGCGGGAGCCTGCCCGTCATCGTTTTTTTTTGAGCCGGAGGTTCTGTCCATAATTTTGCCAAACGCCATCATCATGAGGGTGAGCAAAATCAGCACAATAAAAACAATACTTAAGCCGGAAAGTACAACGGTGCCTGCCAATGTGTAGTCCATAGTATCTATCTCCTTACCAAAAATTTACACTATCAATTGCTTTTCTTTTCTACCTTAAGAAAAGCCGAAACTGCATATATTATACAATATTCGGTCTCTATTTGCAATGAAATAATTGAAAAAAATTTAACAAAGTTTATATCACGTTCAAATATTAAAGGGACGGCGATGTTACCGTCCCTTATGTGTTTTGCAATTATTTTGTACTGTCTATATAACGTTTATGTGCCTGACGCAGCTCTTCACTGGTATCTTCCGGGCAAGTTGGGTTGCAGTGCGCCCACACGCCGGTTTCGCTGGATGCGTTGAATTTTTGCTTATCTGCTGCACGCATCGGCGGGAAGAACTCGATGTGAAAATGCCAATACTCGCTTGTGTCATCACCATTCACAGGTGCATTGTGCATACACATCATGTACGGGAAGCGGTAACCAAACAAATTGTCCAGCATACCCACGGTCTGCTTCAAACAAACAGCTAAATCTTTTTTCTCATCAGCGGAAAGCTGTGTAATATCGTCCACATGGCGATTGCTGAAAATATATACGCCGTAAGGATATTCGGTAAAAAACGGCAGGAACACCGTGAAATGCTCGGTTTGAAAGATGATACGTTTTTTAAAGCTCAATTCTTCCTTGAGCATACGGCAATAGATGCATTCCCCTTTTTCTGTAAGGTGTTCTTTCGCAGAATCTACCTCGAGCTGAATTTTTTTAGGCACAAACGGATAGCCGTAAATCTGCCCATGCGGGTGCGGCATGGTTACGCCGACTACATCACCGCGGTTTTCGAAGATAAAAACATATTTAATTTTTTCATCTTTAGAAAGTTCTGTAAAGCGCTCGCACCATAAATCCACTAATTTTGTAACATGCTCGTTGGTCAACTCGGGCAGTGTGGTGGTGTGGCCGGGTGAATAAAGAATTACTTCGCATTTGCCGTAAGCTCCTTCTGTTTTGAAAAAATCCGTTGCAACATCATCAGGGACAGGAGGATTTTGACACAATGCCGGGAAATCATTGTCGTATTTATATACATCGTAATCGTCGGGGACTTTACCTGAGCCCGGGCAAAAGGGGCACCAGTTTTTGGGCATTTGGGGGCGTGCTTGACGGTGCGAAGCAATCATCACCCAGTCTTTTGTAAAGGGATGCCATCTAAGTTCAGCCATGTATCTTTATACTCCTTAACAATTGAATTATATACCAAGTTACGCAATATAAGCCTTGTAAGATATCGCGTTGCGTTAACGAAGAATGCTGTTATCCACTTTAATTCCGCCAACGGGACGGATACTCAACACGT
Organism: Hydrogenoanaerobacterium saccharovorans; assembly: GCF_003814745.1. Classification (NCBI taxonomy): domain Bacteria; kingdom Bacillati; phylum Bacillota; class Clostridia; order Eubacteriales; family Oscillospiraceae; genus Hydrogenoanaerobacterium; species Hydrogenoanaerobacterium saccharovorans. The sequence continues at coordinate 2,134,548 of NZ_RKRD01000001.1, forward strand.
GGCAGCTATCGTTACCAAATACTTTTTCTATATCCGCTTTGTACTCGTTTAACAAAGATACGGGTACAAAAGCTTGAATGGTACCCGCAAAACCGCCGCCATGCACGCGCCATGCACCCTTGCCTGCAAGCAGTTTTTCAGAAATAGCAAGCGCAAGTGATAAGCCCTGCTCTGAGGGGTTTTTGGGGGTAAATACGTTTTGCAGGTAATTGAACGATGATTGACCCGAAGCAATCAAAATGCTTTTGAACTTTTCGAAATCTCCTGCTTTCAGCGCTTCGGCTTCTTCTTTTGCCTTTTCGTTATCAGCAAAAAAATGCATTGCGCGAAGTGCCGCACGGTCGCCTGCTTCTTTGCGGATTTCGGCAAGTTTTTCGTAAAAAACATGTTCTTCAACTTCGCGAAGAACCTGTTTGCCGCACAATGCAGCAACCTGCTTCATCTCTGCGGGGATATCGGCATAATCTCCGGTAAGGTCTGCGTGATTGCCCCCGGTATCCACAATGCAAAGAGCATAGCCGGAGTTTGCAAAATCGAAATCTATTTTTTCTACAACGGGATGAGCCGGATCTTTGAAATCGATTGCCACAAAACCACCAACCGAAGATGCTGTCTGGTCCATCAAACCGCAGGGTTTGCCGAAGAAATAGTTCTCGGCATATTGGCCGATTTGTGCTATTTCAACTGCGCTGATTGCTCCGCTGTTGTATGCATGGTTAAGAATTGTACCCACAAGCACCTCAAACGCAGCCGAACTGGAAAGCCCTGAGCCTTTGAGCACATTGGATGTAGTGTAAGCGTCAAAACCGCCGATTTGATAGCCCAGGTCGTTAAATCGAGCGGCAATGCCGCGAATAAGCGCTGACGCTTTGTTAATTTCCTGCTGTTGAACCGTCAAATCAGAAAGATCAATGGTATCCATCGCATAGCCTTCGGATTTAATGCGAATAATACGCTCGTCGTTTTTAGCACATACTGCTATGACATCAAGGTTTACGCTGCCGGCAAGTACTCTGCCGTGCTGATGGTCGGTGTGGTTTCCGCCAACTTCGGTTCTGCCGGGTGCGCTGAAAAACTCTACTTCTTTGCCTTTACCGTATAGTGTTTCAAATTCTGCAATGGCACCCTCGTAACGTTTTGCCTGTTTTAAAGCACCTGCATCATCGGTAGAATAGATGTAAGAAAACAACTCGTTGTAGTTGCCTGCCTGCATGCTTTGGGCTGCTTTTGCCGTATTCATTTAAAAGCTCCTTCCGTGTGATGTGTTTTTTATGTAATGAATTGTATTTTTTCTTTTATTTTAGAGTAACACTTATGCATATTTACATGCAACCCCATAACCATTCAAGTTTATGGATTATTGTTGCAATTTGAAGTTTTTTAGGTTATACTGATTTTATAGCGATAGAAAGCAGGTGGAATAATTGGAAAAAGACTCCTACAAACACTCTTTTAAGCCTAAGATACGCGAAAACCTCGGGCTTACCGTTTACAATTGTGGCTTTCAAAAATGTGAGAGCGGTTATACTTGGGGGCCTGCTCTGCGCGACCATTTTCTGATTCATTATGTTACAGCGGGCAAGGGCACTTACAAAGTAAACAATAAAACTTATGAAGTGCATGCAGGCATGATGTTTGCGGTATTTGAGCTTTCTGTAGTAAGCTACTCGGCAGATGCAGATGACCCATGGGAGTACTACTGGGTGGGCTTTAACGGTGCGGATGCCGAACGTATGATTAAGCTGTCACCATTTTCGAAAGAAAACCCTGTGCTTGATACAAAGGGTAACGACGTATTTCAATCTGCGCTTCTCGATATTTACAATAATGCAGGCAGCAGCCCCGCACATGAAGCACGTATGGTAGGGTATTTGTATCTGTTTTTATCTCATCTCATCGGCCTCTCGGCAAGCGGTGCAAAATACTCATCATCCGGCGCTTTGTATGTAGAAAATGCTTTAAAATTTATTCAGCATAACTACTCCAACAAAATTGATATCTGTGATATTGCAAGCAATATCGGTGTATCACGCTCACACCTGTACCGCATTTTTGTAAAGCACCTCGCTATGTCTCCCAATGAGTATCTCGCTAAATTCCGCATTAACGAGGCTTGTGCCTTGCTGCGCAATTCGTCGCTGTCTATCGGCGAAATAGCAAACTCGGTGGGTTTTGACGACCAGCTTTATTTTTCGAGAGTATTTAAAAAATTTAAAGGTGTGGCACCCAGCCGTTATATCTCCCAAACAGAGCAGCATACCGTTTAATTTTTTTACATATGCTGATGATACACCTTTATTTGTAAAGTGTAATTTGTGATGCAGGATGGGTTCGCATGGATTGGTTTTATCAACTTGCAAAGGATGATTATTGGATGACGTTTAATATGCTTGGAACAAAATTTTTAAAGTGGTTGGATGATAAGTTCCCTACCATCGTGGCTGCAATCATTATCTTTATTATCAGTTGGTTTTTAATAAAATTACTGATAAAAATACTTTCAAAAGGGCTTAAACGCAGCAAAATAGATGTTACGCTTCATGCTTTCATCAAATCTTTGGTTAAAATCACACTCATTGTACTGTTGGCTATTTCTATTGCTACGATGTTAGGCTTGCCAAGCACAAGCCTTGTTACTGCACTGGGTGCGGTGGGTTTGGCACTATCTCTCGCCGTAAAAGATGGCTTGGCAAATCTTGCGGGTGGTTTGATTCTGCTCGCATCAAAACCGTTTGTAGTGGGCGATTACATCGAAGCCGACGGCACAGGCGGTACAGTTGCTAAAATAGACCTCATCCATACCCTACTGCGAACAGTAGATAATAAGCAGATTTTTATTCCAAACGGCAAAATGAGCAATGCAGTTGTAGTAAATTATTCGGCAGCACCTTTGCGTAGGCTGGATTTGGAGTTTTCAATCAGCTACAGTGAGGATTTTGAAAAAGCAAAAGCCATCATTGCAAAAATTATCGAGCAGCACCCATTAGCACTAAAAGAACCCGAACCGATGGTTCGCCTGTATAAGCACAACCCCAGTGCGTTGATTATTGTATCGCGGGTTTGGGTAGACGGCACAAAGTATTGGGACCTCTATTTTGATATGATGGAACTTGTAAAGCAAAAGCTTGATGAAGCAAAAATCTCTATTCCATACAATCAATTGGATGTACACATAAAATAAACACATATGTAAAAGGAGCGCGGTTGCGCTCCTTTTTAATTGCCTGTGCTGCTCGTTAGCCGTTTGCTTGAGCCATATACTTTTGTTTTGCCTGTGTAACCTTATTCTGGTCTGCTGCCTCTACCTGATACCATCCACGTTTTTGTGCCTCCATAAAAAGCTCGTGCTGAATTTGATGCTCTTCATTCAAGATATTCATAAAATCGGTTTTTAGGGCAGGGGTTGCACATTCGTTGGCAAACGTATTGTAGCCTTCTGTTATAAACTTTTGAGAGGACAGAGCATCATCCATCATCTCTTTGTCGCCGAATTGGTTTGTATTAATCTGCATGATATGCTTCCTCCTCTTTTTAGCTTAAGTGCCCCATCAGCTTATTAAAATGATCTTGATGCTTTGATGCAATCTGTTCACATTTTGCTTTCAGCTGAGGGTCGGTAGATGCCTGCGAATACATTTTATACTTTTTAATTAGGACTTGCTCAACATTAAGCTGATCTTCGATTGCGGATAATTCCTTTGATGTTAAATTGGCCATAGCTTGATCTTCCTTTCGTAAGGGCTTTCAGCCCATTAATCCGAAGTGTCTGTTTGTATTTTATCGTAATGCTCATATTGGAACATAACAATAAAACTCAACAGGCACAAAATTATTTTAACCTAACATTTCATTTGTATGTCTGCCAATTTTTAATTTTTAAAATAGAAAAGACCTGCTCTTAAAAAGCAAGTCTTTTTATAACCACTTTTATAATTCCTTTTTTTCAAATATCCTGCACGAAATTATATACGATATTACCACAAACAAAACTGCAAGCAGCAATAATGCATTACTGCCTCGCAATAACTGTTGCTCTGTTGGTGCAGAAAAGCCCATATGTTTAAAAATAAATGTGCCTATAATGGGCAAAAATATGGATGCCATCATGTAAAGCCTGCCTTTTTCGGGACCAATTTTATAACAAACAGGCATCATAATACTAATAAAAAACAAAGCAAAAGCCAGCATTAGTTTAAGTGACAACCAAGCTTCTCCGGTATTTGTATCGGGTTTAATAATACCCGCTATCACAATCATAACTCCTGTAAGGATTGTACTGGCAGCTACAAGTGTTGCAGAAACAATATAGCGTGCCAAAACAACGTCTCTTCGTGTTAGAGGCATTGACAGCGCATAGCAATCCCACTTAGAAAACTCATCGTAACTAAACAGCGTTGGGGTTAAAGCGGCGCTTAAAACAATAATTACACCCAACATACTGGCAATACTATCTGTTGCAAAACCCAATACACCGTAAAATAATATTAAAAACAATAAAACTTTTTTGTAATTGCTTAAATTGTAAAAATCTTTTAAAATCAAACCTTTCATTTTGCGGCACCTCCAACGTAATACATCATAATATCATCCAGCTTTGCATTGTCGATTACCAAGTGCGGGTGCTTTGCAGCTACCATTGCTCTGTTATTTACCAAGGCATCGCAGCCAAAGCGGTTATTACGGCTTCCGACAATATACTTTTTATCAATTCTTGCAAGTTCTGCATCGGTACCGCGAACAATGGCATAGCTTTCTAGAATGTCATCTTTCCCTGCACTCAATAAAATTTCGCCTTCATGGATAAAAGTAATGTAATCTGCAATTTTTTCAAGGTCACTTGTAATATGCGATGAAAGAAGAATTCCATGCTCTTCATCTTGGATGAAATCGAGAAAAACATCTAATATTTCACTGCGCACTACCGGATCAAGCCCACTGGTAGCCTCGTCGAGCAGCAGTAGTTTGGGGTGGTGCGATAACGCTGCGGCAATAGAAAGTTTCATCTTCATACCGCGCGAAAACTCTTTAATGGGTTTATTTTTTGGCAGTTTAAATTGATTTAAATAACGTTCGTACAGTGCATCATCCCAATTACTGTAAGTTGCTTTTAGTATCTTGCCCACTTGAACCGGCTTGAGCGCGTAGTAAAAGAAGTTTTCGTCAAATACCACGCCAATATCCTGTTTAATTTGTTTTTCATTATCGATTATATCTTTACCAAAAACAAAAATTTCACCCGATGAGCGTTGAATCTCGTTTAAAATAAGCTTTAAAGTCGTTGTTTTGCCCGCTCCGTTTTCGCCGATAAAACCCATTATGCTGCCTTTCGGCAAACAAAAGCTTACATTTTTGAGTTCAAAACCTTTGTATTGCTTGCTTAAATTACGTACTTCCAATATATTATCCATCACTAATCCTCCTTATAAATCAGGTTTAACATTTCTATGAGTTCATTAAGAGATATTCCACCCATTTTGGCTACATCTGCCGCTTTTTGCAATGCGTCTTCTACCATACGCAGGTGTTCTTCCCGTATCAGTTCAAGGTTACGCCCTGCCACAAAACTGCCTTTTCCGGTTACCGATTCGATGAACCCGTCGCGCTCCAAATCGTCGTAGGCACGTTTTGTTGTAATAACGCTGATACGCAATTCTTTTGCAAGCAGACGCATCGAAGGCAGCGCCTCTCCTTCTTGCAGCTCCCCTTTAATGATTTGATTTTTTATTTGTGAAGCAATTTGTTCGTAAATTGGTCTGCCGCTAGAGTTGCTGATAATAATATTCATGAGTTCACCTCTTGCGATATTGTATATATACTATATATACACTTATAACACTTAATATGCCTCTTGTCAATACATAAGTAAAAAAACTGCACCCTCTGCCAAAAGCAGAAAGCGCAGCCATATAGACATTTTATCTAATTTATCATCTTTTTTTAATTTAGTGATGCGGATAAAGAATTGACTCAATGATTCCATCGCTCATATCATCTGTAAAATCAAACAGCTTGCCGGTGCCGATTGCAACACATTCTTCCGAGTACGGCGCTAAATATGCATCTATTTTAAGCACCTTATGCACCAACTCCGGCATTCCGTCCAGTTTTGCGCCGCCGCCCGTAAGCACTATGCCATTTTCAAGCATATCGCCCACCAATTCCGGCGGGGTACGCTCAATAACCGAGCGGACAGCTTGTAATATCTGAATCACGGGTTCCATAAGTACCTCGCGGATGTCACTGCGTTTGACCTTACGTTTTTGAGGTAAACCCGAGAGCAGATTTCTGCCCTTAAATTCCATCTCAGCATCAACCAAACGCGGGGCAACACTGCCCACACCAATTTTAATGCTTTCGGCAGTATGGCGCCCTATCAGCACATTGTAGTTATCTCTGATATATTTAATAATAACATCATCAAACTTATTGCCCGCTATTTTAAGCGATGCCTTGGTGACAATACCGTTGAGCGACAGCACCGCCACATCGGTTGTGCCGCCCCCTATATCAAGAATAATGTTGCCTTTCGCCTTGTTCAGGTCTATTCCCGCACCAATTGCAGCAGCCACAGGCTCTTCTACCAAAAACACCTTGCGTGCGCCTGCAACCACTGCCGCTTCTACAACTGCACGGCTTTCTACATCGGTAATACCGGATGGAACACAGATTGCGACACGCGGTTTAATCACTATATTTTCACTTACTTTTTTAAGAAAATACTTTACCATTTTTTCGCACAGCTCATAGTCGGCAATAACGCCATCTTCCAACGGGCAGACAGCCTTAATTTTATCAGGTGTTTTGCCCAGCATTTTTGCCGCTTCGGTGCCTACTGCAAGCAGCTCACCGGTATAAGAATTTACCGCTACAACCGATGGCTCTTTTAAGCAAACACCCTGCTCTTTGGTGTAAATTATCACCGATGACGTGCCAAGATCAATTCCGATATCAACGTTACTCATCTATGTATATCCTCCGATGCAGATTCCACTGCTACAATCTCATCTATCAGTATATCTGCTTTTTTTACTTGATTCAACATAATTTTCTAAACTTTATCCAAAGGCTGCACATGCGGGGTAAAAAACACAGCTGCCCCATATACCTTGGCTGCGCCGGCTGCCTTAAGCACAGCAGCACATTCCTGTAATGTAGCACCTGTTGTGGTAATATCGTCAACCAAAAGCACTGTTTTGTCTGCAACCGTATGGGGCAACTGCACTTTATAAACATTTTTTACATTTTCGGCTCGTTCTGCTTTTGATAAATGATGCTGTACCTTGTTGCTTCTAATCTTTTTGATGGCACTTGGCTGATATGGCAAACTCATACTTTTTGCCAAACGAGAGGCTATGTACTCTGATTGATTGAAACCTCTTTTTCTTTTTGCATCGATATACATAGGAACTGGTATAATTATGCTGCAATTAAACTTTTGGTATAATTCATCGATTTGGTTTTCAAAAGTTTCTTGCAATAAAAGTTGATAGCACTGAAACTGACGGTGGAATTTAAACTCCCTCATCAACGCGGCACCTGCCCCGCTGTAGTAAAACACTGCAGTCAAACCATCCAAAGGCGATTCGCATGGAATCACAGGAGAATGCAGCGTTTTAAGCGAGGGCAAGCAACTTTCACAAAGTGCCCCTTCGGCAATCACCTGCTTGCAGCAAGCACATCTTCGCGGGAAAAACAGGTTTAAAAATCGGTTCCATAAATTCTCTTTCATGATTCTTCTCCGATTAATTGCTCTTCGCTTAAAAACTGTGCCAAATTAGTGTAGCGCATCATTTTTTTATTATTATCAACCATATAAAACACACTGTTTTCATCGCCGATAAGAATAAGCAGGCGTTTGGCTCGTGTTACCGCGGTATAAAGCAGGTTGCGGTAATACAGGTTGCGGGTTGCATGCAGCAGCGGGATAATCACCGCTTCAAACTCACTGCCCTGCGATTTATGCACTGTGATGGCATAGCCAAGCTCCAATTCGTTTGCCATATCAAAACTGTATTCCGCCTGCTTATCGTCAAAGCGCAGCAGCATCATACGGCTTGATTTATCAATCTGCAATATCTCACCGATATCTCCGTTAAAAATGCCCAGCCCGTTCTCTCCATCCTCTTTATCCCAAACAATATCATAGTTATTGCGAATTTGCATCACTTTATCGCCTTCGCGAAAAATATAACCACCGAATTTAAACTCATTTTTGCCTTTTTCAGGTGGGTTTAAACTCTGCTGAAGGCAGCGGTTGAGTTCCATCGTACCCAGTTCGCTTTTTCGAGTAGGCGAAAGCACCTGAATATCCCACTTGGGAGAAAAGCCATACGCCTTGGGTAAACGGCGGCTGATTAGGTCAACCAGTGTTTGCGTAATCGCTTGATGACTGGTTCCCCGCATAAAAAAGAAGTCGTTATCGCGCACATTCAAATCGGGGTACTCGCCGCGCACAATCTGATGCGCGTTGGTTACAATCAGGCTTTGCGCTGCCTGCCTGAAAATCTCCTGCAAATGTACCGTGTAAAGCATGTCCGAATCAATGATATCGCGCAGAACGTTGCCCGCACCCACCGAGGGCAGCTGGTCGGCATCGCCCACCATCACCAGCCTGCAAGATAGACGCATAGCGCGCAAGAGGCTCTCAAACAGCAGGGTATCCACCATCGACATCTCATCAATGATCAGTACACCGGCATCCAGTGGGTTGCGCTCGTTGCGTTTAAACGTAAGCGCATCGCCTGCTTTAAAGTCCACCTCCAATAAACGGTGGATGGTTTTGGCTTCGCGCCCTGTCATCTCTGCCATACGTTTGGCGGCTCTGCCAGTGGGGGCGGCGAGCAAAACCTTTTCTCCAATCTGTTCAAACAACTCGATGATGGCATTGATCGTGGTTGTTTTACCGGTACCAGGCCCGCCCGTAAGGATAAACACCCCATTGTTAAGTGCTGCTGTTATCGCCTTACGCTGCAAACTTTCGTATTTGATGGACAAATTCTGTTCCAGCAAATCAATTTGCTGAGAATAATCTATATCGGGGCTTTCAAAAGCACTGCGTGCTATAATCAGACGTCCAGAGATGTATCGTTCAGCACAATAAAGTTCGGGTAAATAAATAAGTGTTCTGCTGCCTGTTTTTAGTGCCACAAGTTCTTCAGATGATATCTGTTCAAACAGGCATTGTTCCACCAACGCGCGGTCAACCCCCAGCAGCTCGGTAGAAATTCGAATCAAGTTTGACTCAGGTAAGCAGGTGTGGCCGTTGCCGAGGTTGTGCCGCAAAACAAACGCCAAAGCCGCGCAGATGCGATGCGGATGCTCCATAGGAAACTCCATTTCCATTGCAATCGAATCGGCTTGTACAAAAGCAAGCCCTAAATCTCCGTTACAAAGCAGATAGGGGTTTTCGGTTAAAACTTCTACCGATGCACCACCCCATTTTTTCCACACACGTACACAAACAGATGGGTGCACATTGTATTTTGAAAGAAACATCATCACCATACGTACACCGTAGATACGCTTAAAATCTTCTGCGATCTCCTGTGCCTTTCTGGGTGAGATTCCTTTGACTTCAGTAAGTCGATCGGGTGACTTTTCAATAATATCAAGAGTGGTATCTCCAAAATGAGTAACCAGACGGTTTGCCAGCACAGGCCCTATCCCCTTAATGGACTTGGATGATAAATATTTTAAAATGGCATTGGCGGTAGCGGGCAAAGTTTTTTGGCATACCGATACGCGAAATTGCTGCCCGTAAGTGGGGTGCGCTATGTATTCCCCCAGTAACGAAAGTTGCTCTCCCTCAGAGATTTCTACCATCTCACCAACGACGGTGACCAACTCAGTTTCGTTTTTTACCGCCAGCCCCAGTACGGTGAAGCCCGTGTCATCGCTGTGAAAGCTTATATACTCTACTGTGCCTTCCAGTTTCTCCAGTTCCTGTTCTTTCACGTGCTTCACCTCCTTACTTTTTTTGTATTAATTTGTCTGATAAACGCCGATAGGCTCTTATAAGTATAATACAGGCTACTTATTTTGTAAACCTTTCAGCACGCTCGGCAGGTCATCTCCGCTGCAAATACGTGCATACGAACACCCTTGGCAAAAGATCGTACAGACTGTAAGTGTTTCAACGTCTGCACCGAAATCCGCTATCAAAAGAATGGGATTGGTTCCGAAAGTACCCTGCAAAAGGTCGGTATAGGCACTGCGGAGCTGTTGTTCTATATCCGGCTCGTTACCGAATACGGGCAGTACCGCAGCTACATGCGTTGGATAGCGCGGCTTCAAAATCCATCGCTGTAAGGCAACCAAAATATAACCAAGGCCCACCGATGCCATAAGACCGATGGCAATGAGAATAGCCGTTTTCATATAATTTACCTCCGTTTTAATAAAGTAGAGTACCCTATTCTATGAAAAAACGGCAAATCATGTGAAAAGCGGGTGAGGTAATCCTCACCCGCTGCCTGTTGTTATTTGTGTTCGGAAATATATTTTTTCAGTGCATCTACACGGTCTGTTTTCTCCCACTGAACATCAAGGTCTTCTCTGCCGACATGCCCATAAGCCGCCAACTGACGATAAATGGGTTTGCGCAGATCCAGCTCGCGGATAATTGCCGCAGGGCGCAAATCAAACACATGGGTTGCTGCCTGAGAAAGCAAGTCGTCGTTTACTGTGCCTGTGCCAAAGGTATCTACCATTACAGAAACAGGTGCAGCCACACCAATTGCATAGGCAAGCTGAATTTCGCATTTTTTTGCAAACCCTGCTGCTACCATGTTTTTTGCAACATACCTTGCCGCGTAAGCTGCACTGCGGTCAACCTTGGTTGGGTCTTTGCCCGAAAATGCACCGCCGCCATGTCTTGCATAACCACCGTAGGTATCTACAATAATCTTTCTTCCGGTCAGTCCGCTGTCACCCTGCGGGCCGCCTATTACAAAACGGCCTGTGGGGTTGATAAAGATTTTGGTTTTGCTGTCGAGCAAATCAGCCGGAACAATTGGTTGAATTACGTGCTTGATGATATCTTCGCGGATGGTTTCGAGCGCAACTTCAGGGCCGTGCTGGCTTGAAACAACCACCGTATCTACACGTACAGGCTTATCTTCTTCGTATTCAATGGTAACCTGTGTTTTTCCATCGGGACGAAGATAAGAAAGCGTGCCGTTTTTACGCACCTCGGTAAGACGTTTTGCCAGCTTATGCGCCAAAGAGATAGGCATAGGCATCAGCTCGGGGGTTTCATCGCAAGCATAGCCAAACATCATTCCCTGGTCGCCTGCTCCGGTTTCATCCTCTGCAGCACTGCTGCTGCCGCTTTTTGCCTCAAGCGCACGGTCAACACCCAGTGCAATATCACCGGATTGCTCATTGATTGTGGTAATTACGGCACAGGTATCGCAGTCAAAGCCATATTTAGCACGGTCATATCCAATGTCTGAAATAACTCCGCGCACAATTTTGGGGATATCAACATAACAGTTGGTGGTAATCTCGCCCATCAGCATCACCATTCCGGTAGTGACAGTGGTTTCGCACGCAACACGTGCAGATGGATCCTGCTCTATGATGGAGTCAAGGACTGCATCGGAGATTTGGTCGCAGATTTTATCTGGATGACCCTCGGTCACCGATTCGGAAGTAAAAAGATGTCTTGCCATAAAAAATCCTCCTATGATTGTTTACTTACTGTTTTACAGCACCTAAATTTAATTTTGCCGCAGATGAAAGCCTGCAAACAAAAAAATCTCGGTGCAATACCGAGATTCTATGTGATCCTCATCTCTCGGTTTCCCGCAGGATTTGGCACCTTGCTAAAATGCAGGTTGCCGGGCATCGCAGGGCCTGTCCCTCCGCCACTCTTGATAAGGGGTTATTCAGTTTGTAGCTACTATTATAGTATAAAATATAGCATTTTGTCAACAATTATTTTAAATTTTTTATACTCCAAGTAGTTTACCAGTCGATTTATACAGTAAAAAGGTGATTATTGAGTTAATGCCTGCTTTCATAAGATTGAACGGAATAATAATAGGAAGCAGCATCCCCAACACAGCGTTTATAGGAACATCCATAAATAGCGGAGTAAAAATAAGATTCATAACTATCATCAGTGCTGTCATGGTAAGGGTACCGGCGCCAAGAGCAATTACTGCTGTTTTTTTGGATTTATTGCGTTTATAAATTGCACCCGCAACCAACACATATCCTCCTGTTGCAAAAAAATGCATTGCAATGCCAATAATACCGCTTGCAGCGCTGACTGTTGTACCCTGCAGCACCGAAACTACCAGTGTAAGAATCAACGCCGAATAAGGCCCATACGCAAATGCGCTGATAAACAGCGGAATATCTGCCGGATCATACTCTAAAAACGGTGCAGGCGGAAAAGGAATGCGCACTGCCAGCAGCAATACAATAGATATTGCAGCCAACATACCAAGACGAGTAAGCTTTTTTACAGATGTATTCATGGGTGTACCTCCTGTGTCCGAAATTCGGACAAATAAGTTAGATAGCTGTCAGAAGGGTTTTGCGTAGGCGGTGCGACAAAATAAAAAATCCCTGATGAAAAAATCATCAGGGAAAAATGGGTTTTAAATCAACCGCACCCGTTTCTTTCATCCGGACTATACCGTCGGTATCGGATTCTAACCGATTCATGCATTTGCTCGCGGACTTATCGCTTATCAGCGCTTCACCGCCGGTGAGGATTTACACCTCGCCCTGAAACAGACTATTCTACTAAACATATTATATACTGCTTGCAGCCGTTTTGCAATAGGGTGCTGTAATTTTCCATCAAATTTGTGTTACCTCATTTTTATACCGCAGCAAAGGTAAAAAAACAAGAAAAGATAATGCGGTTGTAATAAAGCATGCAACTGTCATGCTGTCCAGTCCCCATAAGTCAATGATTAAGCCGCCAAAATAAGAACCGAGTATCGCTCCAAGCGCGTTGGTCAGTGCCATCCCCAAAGATATTGCAGATGAATTCATCTTGCGCGGGGTCATAAGTTTTACAAAATCCATAAACACCCCAAGAAACCCGATATATGCAATCCCGCTGAAAATCATTGCAAAGGTCAGCCCTGTCATGGTAGGCATAAATTTTAAGAAAAGCAAGTCGAAAAATAATGCAAATAGTACAATTAAGTAAGAATATTCCGCTTTGTACCGTCTTGTCACTCTGCCGATAAGGTAAATGGCGGGGAATTCAATCAAAGCAGAGACAAAAAACAATACTCCCAGCTCTTGTTCTGCTCCTCCCGTTACCGCAACATAGTTTGACACAAAAGTTTTGGTAGCTTTCAGCCCGATTTGGTAACACAGCGCACTTGTTAAAAACAACATATACGGCTTGTTGGATGCAAGTGTTTTTGCCACTTGTAGTGTAGATAATGACTGATTGCCTGCCGTTTTGTTAAGGTGCTTGCTGTTTTGGCAAGCAACCTCAGGGATTGGAATACAAACCAAAAACAAAGCCGATGCAAGCAACGCATAAGAAATAAACATTACGTTTGTACCATAGCGTTTAAGCAGTACGCCAAAGCCCAATGCAAAAAAAGCATAAAAAAATGAAGCAAATCCACGAGATATTTCGTAGTTAATATAGGGCTTTTCATCGCGGAGTAAAAGTATCCAAGCGGCTATAATTGTTTCGTTCGAGTTGTAAAAGCAAGAATAGATCACAATCGAAAGCATAGCAAGGGGGATAATTTTAACTGTTAAAGGCAAAAGAAAAGCCGCAGGTATCGTAATAACTGTTGCGATCATCAAAAAGCGTTTGCAAGATATATATGTATCGGTAATATACCCATAAAACGGCTGTAAAATGAGGCAAGTAAGGTATTGCAAAGTAATAGCCAGCCCACACTGCATATTTGTAAAACCATTCATCTGCAAATACATCACCAAAAAAGCACTGTATGCACAAAATGATATTTGATAGAGACTCTGTACTGCAATAAAGTAAATATTTTCTTTTTTAAAAAAGTCTTTCATGAATACACTCCATTGTTTATCGAATCAGATTTATAGTATCATATTGGTGGCATAATTACAAACAAAAGAATTGTTTTAACTTATGAATTCTTAACGGTATATTTATTGACAGTAAACGCTTACTACTTTACAATAACTAAATATAGAGGTTTTTGACGAAAAAGCCACAACAGAAAGAAGAATTTGAAGTGACATTAGAAAAAAGAAAGCGATTTATTATTAATTTCGCATTTGCGGCCTGCATTATAGTAATTTTATATTTCTGCTTTAAATATTTAGCAGCATGGTTGCTCCCCTTCATAATCGGTTTGGCAATTGCAGCGTTTTTGCAGCGCCCCATCAACTGGATTACACAAAAAACACGGCTTAATAAAAGCATTGTCGCACCCATTCTTGCTTTTATCTTGCTGACGATTATTGGGTTTTTATGCGTTCTTTGTATCTATAATGCAATTAACGAAGTGGCAGATATTGTGGTACATCTGCCCGAGTGGTACCAAAAAACAGCACCTGCTGTTGCCGATGCATTGAGCAGCAGGATGGATAATTTGCTGGAGCGACTGCCGAACGAATTAGAACAGCAAATAGGACAATTTTCACAAGACATAATCCATACAACACAACAAAAACTGATATCTCTTTCTGGTACAGCTGTTACATGGCTTGCTAATAAAGCCTCTTTACTGCCTGCTATGCTTATTTCCATCATTATTACAATTGTAGCAACCTTTTTTATCAGTGTAGAGTTCGACAATCTAAAACATTTTTTCAAACTGCAAATTCCGCAAAAATATCTTATACAGGTAACGAATACTTGGGATACATTTGGCAAAACACTATTGCAAATGCTTCGCTCGTATCTGCTCATTATGTTTATCACTTTTGTTGAGCTTTCCATCGGCTTGGTTTTGCTCAAGGTAGATTATGCAATTTTACTGGCTGCGATTATCTCGTTGGTAGATATTCTGCCGGTCATCGGAACGGGTACTATATTGATTCCTTGGGGGCTTATCAGCTTGATTATGGGGCAAACCGGGTTCGGAATTGCCATACTCGTTTTGTATGTTATCATTACTGTAATTCGCAACATTCTAGAACCGCGTATTATCGGCAAGCGCATTGGGTTGCACCCCCTAGTTACTCTAATCTTTATGTACCTGGGGCTGCATGTAATGGGGATTGTTGGTATGTTTGTGTTCCCGCTTGCTGTAATCTTGCTTAAAGATTTGCAGTCAGCAGGGAAAATTCATCTTTGGCAAGAAAACGAATCAGATACTTGAAAAAACGCCCGAATATGAAATTTATTCGGGCGTTTTGTTATGGAGTTTTGCGAAAAGGTTTCGCAGCAAAATATCGTACAGAATACCACAGACGAACCGCCGATGATACAATTAAAATTCCCAGTGCCAGAGCCCCGGCGGTTCCAAAGGTATACCCCGCCTTCTCAATAAACATAGGGATATTTCCTCGGATGCAGTATTCCATCGTGTAATAAAGTCCGCCGCCCGGTACTAACGGCAGAATGGATATAAGCAAACAAGCAGTAACCGGAACTTTTTGAATGCGTGCTATCACTTCGGAATACAGTGATATAATCAAAGTAGCAACGAAACTTTGAAATATAGGGTTATTTAAATTGCCACAAAGCAAATATACCAGCCACCCCATCGAACCGCCCAGCGGAGCCAAAATCATCATTTTACCACGCAGATTGGACACAAAGCAAAATGCGAAGCAGCCAATGAACACATAGATACACGATAAAATGCTTTCCATCTTCATGCCTACACCACTTTCATCATACACCAAATATCAAACGAGAAACCGTCAAAGCGATACCGGCGCCCAGTGCGATTGCAGTAGCACTCAGCAGTGCTTCGGTAAGTTTAATTATTCCCGAAATCAAATCTCCCGCAATAATATCCCGCATAAAATTGGTTACGGCAACACCCGGTACCAAATTCATTAATGTACCTATAATTATTTTATCGGAATTTGTACCCAGCCGCAAATGTACCGCAATAAGTGCAAGCACGGTTGCCGTCATACTTGAAATAATAATTGTAAAAAACAAGTTGGTATGAAATCTTTTCATGTGATAACTTACAATTTTAATGGCTGCACCGCCAAACGCTGCACAAACAGAATCCGCAAAGTTTCCACCATAAAACAACGTGAAAGCCGCAGCAATTAAAGCAAATGCGATGATCTGAACCCCATAGCTATAGGCGGGAATACCTTTAATCTCATCAAGTTGCTGCTGTACCTGCGTAAAATCAGGAGTATCTTTGCATATACAGCGGCAAAGGTCATTTAAACGACGCACCTTTTCAAGGTTTGTGGTTGTAGAATAGACACGTTTAATTTGAGAAACAGGCTCTGCACCATCCATTCGAATTGTAACGATGATACAAGATGGGATAGCAAACACTTCATTTTGTGTAATACCATAAGCCTCAAAAATCCGACGCATAGATTCTTCAATACGGTAAATTTCTGCTCCGCTTTTTAAAAGCTGATATCCGATTTCAATTGTTGTATTTACTGCCTCATAACAATTCAACTGTATCACTCATTTCAAGTCAATACTGTTATTTTAACCAAATTAACAATGTTCATTATACCACTATATTTCAATACGAACCAGATATCTTTATCATATAAAAAAAGAAGTTATGACCAAACGATCATAACTTCTTTTGTGTTGGCACTGTCCTATCTTCCCAGGCAGCTTCCCGCCAAGTATTTTCAGCACTGATGAGCTTAACTTCCGTGTTCGGTATGGGAACGGGTGGAACCTCATCGTCATAAGCACCAACTGATGGTGTCGGCATCGACTTATCTTCCCAGGCAGCTTCCCACCAAGTATTTTCAGCACAAATGAGCTTAACTACCGTGTTCGGTATGGGAACGGGTGGA